>JBJLEJ010000001.1:0-57652 GCA_045565965.1 Pontiellaceae bacterium
AGGTTGTATAAGAATTGGAGTGGAGCATGGGAAGGATATGCGGATGATTTCTATGCAGGTAAAGGAGCTCCTTGGAAAGATATCTGGAATCTTGCTTCGTTATTAAATTATGACATGCCAAAAGATTGGGCTAGACGCATGACTCAGCGTTGGACAATGAATGCAGAGGATGGTTTCTTGGGACCTGTTTCCTTTTTAATTAGACCTCCAGATGAGCCTGAAAATGGTGTGTTTGCAGTCTCTTCAATATCGACATGGTTAGCTATTGAAGGATTATTCAGGCACGACATGGGTGGAGATGGTGTATTAGCGGCCTTAAGCCACCTCAATGGTATGACAAAAGATTATGGTTTTCCGGTAGCACCAGAGTGCTGGGAACCTGAAAATTTTAGACCGTGGGGATCTTTGTATTATAATTGGGATGGGGCCATGGTAGATTTGATCTTACGTCGGATCATCGGAGTAGATTTCTCATTACAGGAAAACAAATTTATTTTTAATGAGCATTTGCCTGAATCTTGGGATTGGATGGAAGCATCTATTCCTGTCGTGATGAAAAATTTCACTATTTGGGTAAATGTTAGATCAGAGCAACAAATGATAGAAGAGGGTTTGAAGAAAACGGTTACCGTAAATAACTCACCTTTTAAAGAAACGCAAATTAATGCATGGATTAATGAGCGTGAATGTATGAATTCGACTGATGATTCTCTGGCTTTTACTGGCAAGGATGGAACTTTATCTCTGCTACTTGGAGAGCGAGCAAATCCATCTCAAACATATGCTTCAGTGAGACCATACCAAAGAATATTCATAGAACCACTTACTGTTAAAATTGAGAATATTGAGCAAGGGACTTTATTACGATACACGTTGGATGGTAGCACGCCGGACTTAGCTTCAGATGAAGCCCCTAGGTCTTTAATTATTCGGGAAAGCTGTGAATTGAAATTACGTGCATGGAATCGTTATGGAGAAGCCCGAGAAACATATTCAATTCCTTTTAATCAGGCGACAATTGCCCCAAGTATTGAGATTGATAAAGAGAGACTGAAAAATGGATTAGTATATGAGGTATTTGAAGGATCATTTAAAAGACTGTCCAATTTAACTAACCAAGTTAGTGTTAAAAAAGGAATTTCATCTGACCTCAAAACGATTGAGGTCGCAGACAGAGAGACAGACTTTGGTCTGAAATATCGTGGATTTATTAAAATTCCTGAAAAGGGATTGTATACCTTCTCTTTAACAAGTGATGACGGATCTCGATTAAAAATTGGAGATACGGTAGTTGCGGAATTAAATGTATTAAGTGACTTGGATCCTTGGATGTCAGAGGGAAATATAGCTCTTAATAAGGGATTTTATCCGATTGAAATTGATTATTTTCAATACAGGAAGCGTAGTCGATTGGAGCTTAAATATAAAAATAATAGTGGAACACAAAAGAAAGTGAGTTCCGATATGTTTTTCCATAAAGTTGATTAGATGCAGTATAAAATCATAATTCTAGCTTTTTTTTTATCAGCAAGCACTTTTGGAGAAGTTTTTTTCCAGACAACTGATTTTGCTCCTTCATCAGACTCTGCATTCAGTATTGAAGGTAAAGCGCGAATGGCAGTTTATCAGGCTTTCCGATTCAAAAATCCAGAAATCTATCCTCAGAGTTATCCTATGGGGCTTAAATTCGAAGGTGCTGCTGGAGAAGCTCCATTATTAATGAGTATAGCAGGCCGAACTGCACCTACTGTGCTGCATGTTAATGGACGACAGTCTGGGAGTTATGTTGAAAGAGAATTTTTAATTCCATTGGATGACTTTGTGCATCCCGAGGAGACGATAGAGGAAGCAAAGAATTCAGGAACATTTGATCCGGATATTATGTACCGTGAAGAATTTGAGGCTCTAGTTCGCCCTCAAGTACGTGACATGGTTTATAGAATGGGACCTGACGGTAATAAACATGTCTACTTTCTCCCATATAGTTATTGGGCGCGAGTTTTGGCATACAACAAGACCTTATTTCTAGAAGCGGGGTTAAATCCTGATACAGATTATCCAAAAACATGGGAAGAGATGCTCATTGTCGCCCGCACATTGCAGAAACCTTCTTTAGAATCATACGGAATATTAGCAGATACCTCTGAAGGAGCGAGCTGGATTGCATTACCTTTCTTTTATTCAATGGGTATTCATGTGGTTGAGCAGGATCCATTAAGTGGTCAATGGTCTGCTTCCTTTGGAAACACCGAAAACGTTGAGCGAGCTGCACTAGCGGCAGATTTCTATCTGCAATTAGTTGATGGACCATGGAAAGACCCAATATCCGGCAAGAGTGTCTATGGAGCGGCTCGCGTTCGAGATGCTTGGTATCTATGGGAAAAAGGTCGAGTTGGGATGGTGATGCCTTATATTAATGACCTCTTGATTAATGCAGAACCACTTCTTTCAGGTATGAATCCGCAAGAGCTTGGTATTGTGCCTATACCCAAAAGTCCTATTGGTCAGTCAACTACAGAAATGCATGTTAGAGGCTTAGGATTGTGTGCAACAACAACAGATCCAGATAAAATAAGAGCAGCTTGGAAATTCATCCGATTTATAGCAAGTCCTGAAGCTGAAAAGGAAATGGTACGTGTCTATGTTGAGAATGGATATGGGAATTATTTAAATCCTGAAAAATTAAAATTATATGGTTATGAAGAGTATTTAAAATATATACCTACTCAATGGTCTGAAACTCTTGATTATGCTTTTGATAACATAGTTCCTGCGCCATATGGAAAAAACTGCCAAGCGTATATCCTTCGAGCAAGCGAGCCATTGCAAACCGCATATAGTAGGCAGATTCCTCGAATAGAAGATAAATCAGTTCGGTTGGAAAGTCTGATGATGCTTTATGAAAAAGCAAATAAAAGTATCAATGAAAAAATGTTAAATATTATTCCTGAGGAAAAAATGAATTTCCGAAGAAAATTAGCGGGCGGGGTTCTTGCAATTATGGGAATTTCATTTTTCATCTTATTTAGATATGTGTGGAAACTATTTACAATCCCCAAATCAAGTATAGAGGAAAAAACGAGACGAAACAGGTGGTTAGCATACGGAATGTTATTACCTGCTGTTACGGCAATTTTAGTGTTTAATTATTATCCTCTACTAACTGGCGCTCTCATTGCGTTTCAGGATTATAACATCATGGGGGATTCAAATTTTATTGGATTAGATAATTTTGCAATGGTGCTATTTGATATTACCTTTTGGAAGTCGATTCTAAGCACGTTAGAATATGTAAGCTGGTCTCTTTTATTTGTTTTTCTAGCACCTATCATTTTAGCTATCGTTTTGAGTGAGATTCCTTCGTTTAAAGTTTTATTCAGAATTATCTATTATTTGCCCGCTGTGGTTTCCGGTTTAGTAGTTATGCTGATGTGGAAGATGTTTTTTGATCCATCTGAAACAGGTATATTTAATCAATTATTTAGCTTAATTGGCGTGGGACCGTTTGGTTGGTTATCTTCACAGCAAACGGCAATGATATCGATTCTAATACCATTGGGTTGGGCAACGATGGGTCCTGGATGTTTAATTTATCTAGCTGCTTTAAAAACTGTTCCCAATGATTTATACGAAGCTGCGGCGATTGATGGAGGTGGCTTTAGAGCCCGTCTTTTGAATGTCACGATACCAACTATTAAACCTCTTATATTGATTCAGCTCATATTCGTATTAATTGGAGCCTTTCAATCTGCTGATAATGTCTTGGTGATGACGGGTGGCGGTCCCGATGGAGCAACAAATGTTATTGGTTTAGAAATTTTTACAAATGCGTATGTATATATGCGATTTGGAATTGCTGTTGCAATTGCATGGATTCTCGGATTTTTATTAATTGGATTAACCATGTTTCAAATGCGCCGGATTTCTCAGATGGACTTCACAACAGTGGAGGAATCTTAGAGATGCCCATTATTCTTAAGGTGGAACGATCTTCTAGTAAGAGTATTCTTCTATATACAATATTATATCTTTTTCTGACTATTGGAGCGCTTACCATGGTGTACCCATTTGTCTTAATGGTTACGGGTTCCTTTAGCAGTAATATCGATAAAAATGAATTTAGGTTAATGCCGTCATTTTTAATTGATACAGAAGCATTGTATAGAAAGCATATTGAATCGAAATACAATGAAAACCTGCAAGAGTACCTCACGATAAATCAATCAGAGGTATTAAACTTTTCTTCCATTACGTCTCCTCCGTCATACGAGAACTCTTTAATTATTGATTGGATAAAATTCAATCAGACAGACGAGCTACCTACAGGATGGTATCTAACGGCGCTTGGGCCAACGCAGGATGGTAAGATTATTCAAGAGAATGAGAGAAGATTTAGATTATTTATAATGAATTCTTGCGCAAAGGACCTTGATATATTCCGAGAAAAATTTGGCGATTCGATCGAGAATTGGTTTTTCTTAAAATTTCATCCTGAAAGATTAACGGATAGAAAATATCAATTAAGCCAACTACCACTAATGGATGCTTTTTATGATTTTAAACAACAATTATCTTTAGAAGACCGCTTATATGTTTCATGTGATGGTGCTTATCAAAATTATATAAATTTGATAACTCAAACTGAGCAGTCAACTCAGCTTTCTCAGTCTTATGATGGATCAGATTCATGGGAGCAATTTGTGAGAACGGCATTACACCCGCAGTTTATTAATGTGACTAACGGTGCGCATACTCATTGGGCTAATTTTTTAACGCAACATTATGAGGGTTCTATTTCAACTTTGAATAAAGTGTATATGACTTCATACAAATCTTTTGTGGATGTACCTTTTCCAGATGACAAGTTACGATCATCAGCTTTTCTGAGAGATTATATGCTATTTATTGCGAACCCGGATTATCTTGATGTTAATTATCTTGTTTTAGATTCACCAGAGTTTCGATGGCGAAAGTTTTTACAAAAAAAGTATGGCACGATAGACAAGGCATCAATATCGCATGGTAGAAATTATAGCTCTTTTGATAAGATTAAAATGCCGCAGCAAGAGTTTGATTGGCAATATGTACAGGATAATAAATTTAAACTCATCAAGCGTTATTTAATCCGTAACTATCAAATAGTTTTTGATTATATAGTCCTTTATGGAAGAGGTTTTTATAATACTTTGATTTATTGTGCATTTTCAATTTTCCTTGCTTTGCTCGTAAATCCATTGGCTGCTTATGCCTTATCTCGTTACAATTTACCTAATCAGTATAAAATCTTATTATTTTTAATTGCAACTATGGCATTCCCAGCAGTCGTTACAATGATCCCTAATTTTCTATTACTGCGGGATTTAGGCCTGTTAAATACCTTTGCCGCGCTTTTGTTACCAGGGATGGCAAATGGATACGCCATCTTTTTGTTAAAAGGGTTTTTTGATAGCTTGCCTCGTGAGCTGTATGAAGCAGCAGAACTTGATGGGGCCTCAGAGTGGACAAAGTTTTGGTTGATAACAATGAATTTATCAAAGCCTATCTTAGCAGTGATAGCTTTGGGCGCTTTCAATGCCGCATACTCAAATTTCATGTATGCATTTATTCTATGTCAAGATCGAGAGATGTGGACATTAATGGTTTGGCTATACCAACTTCAACAATTCTCTGGCCAAGGGGTTGTTTTTGCATCCCTCATCATTGCTGCAATCCCAACACTATTAGTCTTTATTTGTTTCCAGAATGTAATACTGAGAGGTATCGTAGTCCCAACCGAAAAATAATTAATTACCTTCCTTTGATTAGTTCATTTTCCATGAATTAATCGAAATTGATGCCTGATCGGCAGGTGTATCGGAAAATTTATAAAGCTTAGCAGTGGAACGTAAGCTGAAAAAATCATCGAAAGACTGATCAGCGGCACCTAAACCTTTATAAAAAGAGACGTCTACACCATCATTGCCGGTGTAAAAAGCCTCGAGTAGTCCTGACTCATGATCGTATTTAAGAGTAAATGAAACGATCGATCCGTCTTTAACTCCAATATTATTATTAGAGGCCAATTGCTTATTTTCTCCATCGAAATCATTATGGCGAAGTTCTAGTTTTCCGAAGCTATTGTAGATAATAGAAACATTCCCACTATGCCCATTTAAGGTCCATGTAAAGGCAGATTTCGTGTTAGGCGAGACGAATTTATTGAATAGCACTTCTACAGATGTTTGAAAGGATGCAGAAGGAATGTCCTGAATATTGCGAAATAGCTCGGTTGAACTGTTATCGGCCGCATCGGTTAAATTATATGCCCCATTGCTAACACCTTGATGACCGTCACCTCTAATACCCCAACTTGGATTGAGTGTGTCATCACCAAAATTTTCATCAAATCCCGCTGTGACATTCATTGAAATTGTTACGATGGTAATCATACTTAAAAGTTTTATATAATTTACGTTCATAATAGTGCCTTCCTTAGATATTAAACTAGTATTTATATATATGTGATATGCATAACTTTAATAATGATAAAGTGCGACAATATTTTGACCAATTACGCCACTTATAGATTTGTCGTATAATGTCAAATTCTTGTCATATGAAGCCATTGAGAATTAATTTTAAGTGCGATAATTTTACTTATAGGTTCTATAATTAGTGCACTAGTACCCTTTCGTGATATTCTAATTGGTCAAATATGCGAATTATATTTTAGGAGAGTAAGTAATATGACTTTTTTAAGCCCAGTTGTAGGGGTTTTATTTTCAATAGTTGGTCAACCTTTACCCGAACTATCCCCACCAAGAGTTGATTATTGTCAAGCAATGCAACAGGAAATTCAGGGTAAGAAGCATGGGTTTTTAGCGGGCAACAGAACGTATTATATAGGAGGTTTTCATCCGGTTTGGAATATCTCAGAGCATGAGACAATTGGATTTACTCATCCTTTTTTCAACGATTTAAGATGTAGAGGACGAGCAATGGTTTCTCATCCTGAAACTGGTTATGGCCATGATTTATCGGGCTGGGAATTTTATAAATTTACAAAAATAGCCTACGGGTCTGTCATCGTTGATGGGATCCGATATGACAACCCCATTCCCGTCTCAATGATTTGGCGCCCTGACCGAATGATCTGTAAATACGAGGTAGGGGGTATTTCTATTCAGGAGGAAAAACTTATAACTCTCAATGATGTTGCTTGTACTATGATATCATCTGATCACCCCATTACACTTGCGTTTGAAGGGCAGAGTTTTGCGGATAATAAAACAACTTTTACGAACGCGACCTCTCAGTTTGATATAGCAAATAATAGCATTCACATTATTGAAGGAGGAGAGGGTGAAGCCATTCCTATCAGAACAAACGGAGTTAATGTGACACTAACGGGTCCCCTGATGTATAATGATTTGAATACAGTGATATCAGCTTCAGAACCTATCCAAAATTTTACGTCTACAAATAATAATGGACAACAAATTTACTCATTCACATTGCCCTGTAATTCAAATGGCCTGTCTTTAGTTTGGACGATGGATGACGTCTATAGTAGCGCAATATCAAATATTAATGCGGTTTTAGATAATCCAGAAACAGCAAAAAATTCGAAGACAGAATATATGAATGATATTTTAAATGATGAGATCCCGTATTTTCGGTGTTCAGATCAAGATATAGTAGATGTTTACTATTATTTATGGGCACTTCAGATGATGTACATGATCGATTTAGATGAAGGTTTTGAGCAATATCCTCATACTCAAACTGCAGTTCATAATTTTCTTGGATTGCATCGATTTGATGCCAATTTTCAAATCCAGGTGGGTTCGTGGGCAGCTGATAAAGATAAATATGCAAATGGTAATGTATTAGTTTGGAAATCCTTGTTGCCATATGCCGATCTTTCTACAGGTCGAATACCAGCAGATAATATGGGTAAGGGATGGTATTCTGGATTACCTGGCAGTCTTGCTGGTCATGTTGTTGGCGCTTGGAAAATTTATGAACATTCTGGAGACGAAGTTTTTTTGCAAGAAACCTATTCTTTCTATCGCGAATTGATGTGGAATTCAATTCCGGGGATTTGGGGCTATCAATACGCTGCTGCTGATAGATTAAGTCGCATGGCAAACATCCTTGGTTATCCACAAGACGAAGTAGACCATTGGTCTGATGTGGTAAATGCATCTAATTTAGATAATTGGTTAGATTCTATGTGGCAAAAAAACGGTGTAACGAATTATTTTGGTGCAGGTGAACAAGATAATCCAGATAAACCGGAATGGAGGAGAAAAGGGTGGAGTGGTTTTGCCTATTTAGCAATGGATGATTTTCCTCATGATTGGGCACTCCAAATGACAGAATATTGGGCGATGAATTCAGATTATGGATTCAATTTAAATGGACACTTTACAACGACTGCACAGGCTGATTGGGATCTTGTGGAAAACAAAAATTTTATGATTACACCCGATGCTCACTGGTTTGCGATTTGTGGAATGTATAAGCAACATGTAGACAATTATGCAAATACTCTGACGTTACATCATTTAAAGAACTATAACATGAAGTGGGGGATTCCAATAGCACCGGAAGCGATGAAGGAGACCTTAGAATTACATGGTGATCAGTATTCAAATTTTAATGCGGGTAAGATCCTGCTTATTTTAGAAGGTATATTTGGATTATCCTATTCTGTTGTAGATGATTCATTTACCGTCGGTGAGCATATGCCGGATGAGTGGGATTATATGGAAACGTACGTGCCAATCATGGAAGACGGAAGAAAGTATTGGACGCATGTTAAAGTAGAGCGTGATGAAATAGATGGATTAGAACAAAGATCGATAGAGGTGAATGGGAATCGTCTATCTAACTTGAAAATTGAGCCTTGGTTAAATAATAAGGTTCTTTCAAGTGCATCAAGTGGATACTCAACAAATCATGAATTGGATAACATTTATTATAATTTTAACAAGAAGTCTTCTGTTAGTATCGAGATTCAGTTAACTAATGTCACAGCTAGTGTATCGACTGAGGAGAATTCTTCTGGCAACGGGTTTTTTGAAGAAACATTTACAGACGTTAACCTTTCTTCTGATTGGCAACAGAGTGGACTTAACCATCTAGGTATTGATAATGGATTTTATCAATTCTCAGATGCTGCTGATAACTCACGGACAGAGATATGGCGACCGACATCATTTTCGCAAAACGGATCTTTTACCACTTCGCTTAATTGTCAATTAGGACCTTTCCGTGTGCCAAATACAAAGACAGATTTTTCATGGAGTATCTCAGGTGCGGATGGGTCTATATCTCTGAATCTTAATAGTTATGGAAGATTGCAGCTGAGACATAATGCCTATGGAGAGAGTGTATTTATATTAAACGAGGAGCTCGGTATACAATATGAGGATTATCAAAATCTCGGGATGGAGATAGCTTATAATAGAGAAACGGAGATTTTGAGTGTTTCATATTCTGTCGATGGAGATACTCTTATTCCCTTTTACGAAGGAATGGGAACTAGTGTAAATGGGTTTCAGGATATTATCAGTATCCAAACTGCAGTAAGTCTATATAAATTCAATAATGATCAGCCTGAGTTACCGATTATTAGTATAGATTCATGGAATTTGATGGATAACAATTAATTTCATTTTAAACTGTCGTGTTTAGGTAAATATAAGGCGTAAAACAGCATTGCATGAATATTAAATAAACTGACAACATGATTCTTTTAGAGGAGTAAATTTAAATGTCATATCTGTTAAGTTTTATATTCTTTTTTTTAGTGTCTGCGGTAGAAGTCGAAGCGTTTTTTTCGAAGAACAAGGTTCCAGCAGAGCCTAATATAATAATTTTCTATGTTGATGATCTCGGCTGGGCAGATACATCCGTGCTAATGATGAATGATGATAAAGAATCTTTTGATGATTTTAACCAAACACCAGCCTTAGAAATCTTAGCTAAACGTGGTATGAAATTCTCGAACGCATATGCACCGGCGCCTACTTGCACGCCTTCGCGAAAAAGTATTCAGCTCGGGAAAACACCTGGCCGTCTTCAGTACACATTTGTAAACGATGTGCTTGCACTAAAACGGCAGTTAAAATGGGGTGAACATACATCTCTAGCGGATGTCGTTAAAGGTTCACAAACCAATTATATTACTGCCCACTTCGGTAAAGGTATGGAGAATGAGTTCATGAAGGTTTTGGGGTATGATATAACTGATGAATATGATATTGGCCCCAATGGAAATTTTCATGGTGAATATATAGATATTAGAGGGCGTGAGCCACTTTCTGATGATGACCCAAAAAGAATTAATTCATTAACTCGTTCCTCTGTCGATTTTATAAATGAATACGCAGGTAAGAGGCCTTTTTTTATGATGGTCTCGCACTATGCTGTTCATGTTCCTCATGCGGCAAGTGCTGAATTAATTCAGAAATATCGTAATCTTCCAAGAGGGAAATATTGTAAGGATGATGATTATCTTGATCCAAGTGATATGAATTATGGTAAACGGATAACATCATGGAGATTACAATACGCTGCTATGCTGGAGGCAGTGGATTCAAATTTAGGCGCTATCCTTGAGGCATTAGAGCAAAATTCCATAACAGATGAAACATATGTAATATTTACATCTGATAACGGTGGAGGAATGAATCCCAATGGATCACTCCGTGGATGCAAAGCAAACTTATATGAGGGAGGATTAAGAGTACCTTTTGTTGTCGCAGGTCCTGATGTTTTAGAAGGTGTACAATGTGATGTTCCAATAGTGCAATGGGATTTATTGCCGACATTGCATGATCTTGCAGGTAATCAATCATCACTACCAAAAGATTTAGATGGAGGTAGTTTAAAGTCCGTTTTTGAAAAAGGAAATGATGGAAATATAGATCGAAGTGAAAAAGGATTTGTTTTTCATTACCCTTGCTATTTTGCCCCACCACTTAGTGTAATTAGGTTAGGTGATTATAAATTGATGCGCCATATAAGGACACAAGAGGTTAGACTTTTCGATTTGAAAGATGATTATTCTGAAAAACAAAATTTAGCGCAACAATTACCGGAGAAGGTTGCTGAATTAGAAAAAGTATTGGATGCATATCTTGATAAGATAGAAGCCGAAAATCTTGATGAAGTATATGAAGCTCGTTTTGAACAATTAGATAAATTTGAAGCACAGGCTGTGAGTCAATATGAGAATAATATAAAGCATCTCGATGTTGTTACTGATGCTGAAAAAATAAAATTTTTCAAAGACAAATTGGAAAAAGATAAATTACGATTTGCTGGCAATAGAGAAGAGGTCAGAAGAAATATGATGAGTACGGATTGGTAGTGCTAATTTTAGGAAGAATTTAGAAAGATATAAAAATGAAAAATGCTAGATATTTAATATCATCAGTAATATTAAGTTATTTTACCATATGTGCAGTGAGTGTTGGCAAAGATGGCAATACTGGAAGCTATATTGATTATTTAAAGTTAACTCGCGAAAATCTACCTTGTCCGAGAGTTATCGTCTCAGCTGCCTATAATAATCTAGATTTTAACTTAGCGACATTTAAGGATCGAGTGGCACGTGTTCATTCTTCAGCGTTATTGCCGGAATCTGTCAATTTCGGATATGGACATGCACCGGATGGATTGTCTAGTTATGGATTTTATGACCGTAGTACCTATGGAACAAGAAACGGTTTGTTTAATAATAGTAGTACTAACCTGCAGCACGGCACGATGCCAAACGAATATTTGAATCGGGAAAGTTTATCATTATCGATGCGCTGGGATTTGCAAAAATTGTTTGGATTTGATTCCGAAGAATTAAATACATTAGCGGATGTAATTAATCAGGTTGATCAAGAAGGCTTCGCATTAAATCAAATTGCTCGATCTTACGGCCAATTAATTGCAGCCCTTCCGAAGGATGCATCCGAGCAAATCCAAGAGGCGAAAATACTAATAATTCTTGAAAATGCCGCGATTCTTGACACATTGAGTGGTGGCTTACTTGCGGATAAACTAATGCAAGAGGCATCTGCTCCTCTAGATATTCTTAAGAGCAATTCAGAGATAAATATTAAAATAATTGATCGAGGTACATCTTCATACCCCAATACAGATAGCGTCATTGAGGTGCGAGATGGACAGGATGATGGAATTGAAGTAGTTGGCGGTGCATCTAACTAATTTTGAAAGGCCACTTTGATGATGATTAAGAATCTTATTTTATTAACAGTTTTGTGTATCGGGTATTTATCACTGGCCAGTGATAAAGTTAAAGTTGATTACATGAAGTTGACAAAGAAGAATCTCCCAAATATGCAACAGCTTGTTCAGGGTGCATTACGTGCAACTGGCGTCTATTTAGATTCGGCTCAAATGGAAAGAGACATACGTAGAAGTGCAATTTATCCAGATATGACGATTAGAGGTCATTATTATCCTGAAGGACTGTCTAGGTATGGAGAGCTCTCGTATCAGTCAAGTCAACGTGAAGATGCAAGCGGAAACATTACCGCGGAAGATGTTAATGAGTATAAGCAAATTGGATATGGACCTAGAAATGAGTGGGCACTTACTTTCGAATGGAATCTAACGAAATTGATTCATAGTCATGAAGAGCGAAGCTTATCAGCTCGGCGTGTTCAACTAGCAAGTATGAAGAGACGTCGAACTGTTGATGTTGCAAGAAGGTATGCCCAATTAATGAATGCACTTCCTGAAGATGATGCAGATGATGTAGATGATGGAAAGATTGCTATTATATACGAGAATGCATTAATTTTAGATGTATGGACCGAGGGAATGATAACCCGCGTATTAGATAGAGATATTACGATTCCGCATTCGGATTTGCTCATTTCAGAGACTGAGAAGATTATCTCTGAAGAAAAAGAATCCGCATATATTGAAAAGATTGAGGAATCATACGAAGATCAAGTGACCGATCTATTAGATTTTATTAAGAAATAAAACTAAGGAGTAGGGACGTCAAAAAGCGACGATTATTTATAATCTATATACTTTTAAGTGGTTTAAATTCATACTCTCTTATAGATGAGTCATTTGAAAATTATCCTTATGGCGTTTTACACAGCAACTCGAATTGGGCGGTGGTTGGAAGTCTTGCGTTTATTCAAACAAATCAGGCTGAATTTGGGAATGCGTTGTTAATTAGAGAAGCAAATATTTCCCAAAGCATGAGTACAGACTCATCACTTTTATGGACAACATTTTGGTCATGGAGGGAGCCTGTTACCTCAAATATTTCAATGGATATTGATGAGTTTGCAGGTCCTGTCTTTTTTATTAACACTAACCAAAATTTAGTGGTTTATAGTAATCAGATTCCAGTTGTCGTTGATTATACTATTCCATACGAAACATGGGTTCGATATGATGTGTTTTGTGACTACGAATTAATGCAATGGAACTTGAATGTTAATGGATCGAATATAATCGCCGGTATTCCTTTGTATTCCAATAGCTCAATCCCAGCTCGAATAGAGATAAATAATATATCCACTCAATCTGTATTCATTGACTCAATATATATGACTGATCAAGAGCCTCTTAATTACATATCAGATTTTGATGGAGACTCTTTGCCCGACTGGTGGGAACAAAAATATTTTGGCAATATTTCAGGAGCATATTCAAATGAGGTAAATATTAATTCATATAAAGCAGGACTAGCTCCTGGCGAAGTTTTTTCTCTTACGGGATTTCCGCCAGATTGGTTAAGTCAACCGAGTCGAGTATATTCTATTTATATGACAACGAATCTTTTGGAAAATTTTACACTCATAACTAATGAACTCTATAGCAGTCCGGACTTTAATGAAATTTCACAAGATGATTCTATTTCAACCTTTTATAGGGTGGATGTTGATCTTGATTATTGACGGAGCTCAGCCGTCGTAATGTGCAATCTTTTGGGCGGAGTTTGATATTAGGAACAGTAATAAGAATAGTTATAATGAAACAACATGTCTGAGAATTTTATAGAGAATAAATGATTAATAACGAAACAATACTTAATAATGGATCAAGATCTAAAAGTACTTTGCGATCTGTCGGTTTTAAAGATGTGATACTTGAGGATACTTTTTGGCTTCCCCGCTTAAGAGCCCAGAAAATAAAAACTCTTCCTTTTGCATTAGAGAAAACAAAAGTTGCCGTTGAGAATCTAAAAAAATGCGGATCTTATCTTAGGGATAATAGCTCCGAGCTACCTTTTCCTCATCGATTTCTATCATCTGATTTATACAAGGTTATGGAGGGTGCTGCCTACCTTCTAATGATTGAAAAAGATCAAGAGTTAGAAGAGAGAATGGATGATATTATTTCGATAATCGGAAGAGCCCAAAAAGATGATGGATATTTATATGTTGCTCATACATGCAATGTTGCAGTTGAAGAAGAGATGGGAAAGCAACCCTATTCGTATGTACTTCATAGTCATGAACTTTATAACTTAGGGCATCTATACGAAGCTGCCGTTGCTTATTATTTAGCAACCGGAAAACGGGACTGGTTAAATATAGCAGAAAAAAGTGCAATACATGTTAATGATGTTTTTTTTAAGGGAGATGTAAATTACAATGGCGGAGTGCCTGTAAATCAAGCCCCAGGTCATCAAGAAATAGAAATAGGTCTATCCAAATTATACAATGTCACAGGTAATAATCTTTATTTGGAGATGGCTCGTCGATTCTTAGATATTCGCGGTGTGAGCTTTAAATTAGAAAGTAATGGCTTGGGAGTAATGTCACCTGAATATGCACAACAGCATAAGCCTGTAATAAAGCAAGAAGAAGCTGTAGGTCATGCCGTTCGAGCGGGTTATATGTATGCAGGAATGGCTGATGTCGGAGCATTAATGCAGGATGATGTTTACGATGAAGTATTAAATAGGATTTGGATAAATCTAACTGATACTAAAATGCATATAACAGGAGGCCTTGGAGCGATTCATGGTATTGAAGGATTTGGTAAATCTTATGATTTACCGAATAAAAATGCATACAATGAAACCTGTGCAGCAATTGCGAATGTATTATTTAACTACCGAATGTTTTTGAGGCATAAAGATGCTAAATATTTTGACGTAGCCGAAATTGCACTCTTAAATAATGCTCTTGCAGGAGTAAACTTAGCGGGGGATCGATTTTTCTATGTGAACCCCTTAGAAGCTGATGGAATCAAACTATTTAATCACGGTAATGCAGGGCGTGCACCTTGGTTTGATTGTGCATGTTGCCCTTCAAATATAGCTCGAATAATGCCGCAAGTTGGTGGTTATATGTATGCAACAAGTGATGATGATATCTATTGCTTACTTTATTCTAGTAATAGCGTTAGTATTAATTTAGCGAATAGAAAAATTCACTTAAGCCAAGAGACAGAGTACCCGTTTGATGGAAAAATAAGATTAACAGTATCTCTTAATGAGTCTGCAGAATTTTGCATTAGATTGCGAATACCGACGTGGATGGATAATCAATTTTTACCTGGGGATTTATATTCGTATGATGATAAAAGCGAATCTAAATGGGATATAAGCCTGAATGGAGAAGAATTATATGCTGATCTAGACAAAGGATTTGCAGTAGTTAGTAGACGCTGGAATGATGGAGATGTAATCGAATTAAATTTGCCAATGCCAATTCGATATACTAAGTGCAATCCTCAAGTTGTTGATAATAGAAATCGATTAGCTATCACGCGTGGACCTCTTGTTTACTGTGCTGAAGAAATTGATAACTGTGGAGAAGTGCAACGCTTCTTTTTAATGCCATCAGTAGATAAATCCGATACAGATTATTTTAAAATTAAAGAGCTTCCATTGAAAGGAATGGTTGGTCTATCTGTTGCAGCCAATAAAATAGTAGATGAGTCTGTTGCCGAAGAAAATATGAATCTTATACCCTACTTTGCATGGAATAATCGTGGAAATGCGACCATGAATGTTTGGTTTCCTTGTGACAAAGAAACGGCAATAAAATCCCTCCATGAGGTTAAATATGATAAATCTAAATTTGGAGATGTCTCTGTTACAAGTTGTTCAAAAGATGGAGATAAAGCGGCTATAAGTAATGGGGAACGGCCGCAACATTCTGCAGATCCCTCTATATCGAAGTGGATAAGTGAAAGTAATAGTGAGCAAAATCAATTAGTTGAAATGAAGTTTAAAGTAGCTCAAAGAGTTGAGAGTCTTGGAGTATATTGGGCTGATGACAACATGGATGTTTTCGTTCCAAAGAGTTGGTCTCTAAGCTATTTAGAGAATGGGATATGGCACCCACTTAAACTATATGTCACAGATTTTTTTGGCGTTAATAAAGACATGTACATTGTTGTGCATCCTTCATCTTCACTATTGTGCGATGGGTTACGGCTATCAATAGAGCCTCAAATTGGCAAGCAAGTAGGGATTCTTGACATGGATTTAGATATCACAAATTAATCCCGCCTTTGAGTTGCCGATAAATAAAACTATCCGCCAGTATCTAAAAAGTCGTCATATTTTCTAATCAGCTACTAATATTTGATTCAATCTTTTAGCAAATGCGGCTGGGTCTTTGAGTTTGGCTCCAGATGCTAGGATCGCTTGATCATGCAGAATTTTTGTGAGGGCTTCTGCTTTTGGATCTTTCGCATCATTCGCATGCAGAGCTTGAACTTGTTGAACTACCGGGTGTTCGGGATTCAGTTCTAGTACGCTCTCATGTTCAGGAACCGGTTGTCCCATTCGGCGCATCATCTCTTCGATATGCGGACTCATCGTATGTTCATCGCCCACAAGCACTGCGGCTGAGTCTTTTAGTCGCGATGTCAACTTAACTTCCTTCACTCCATCGAGTAACTCTTTCGCATATCCAATAAAGCCTTCGTAGCTCTTCTCCTGCTCTTTAAGTGAATCACTTTGTTCTTCTTCACCTTTATTTATCGCTTTGAGTTTCTTGCCCTTAAATTCCATCAACTGAGGCATAACAAAATCATCGATGGGATCGGTCATGAGTAATACTTCCCGACCCTCGGCTTTGTAGCTTTCTAGATACGGAGAGTTCGCAATTTGCTCACGGTTCTCTCCAGCTAAGTAGAGAATCTCTTCCTGTTCATTGCCCATATTTTCAATATAGTTGGCAAGTGTTGTTTTTTCACCGGGTTCTTTAGTGCTACTTTCAAAAAGCAGGAGATCTGCGATCTTCTCTTTATTGGCCCAGTCGGATTGTAATCCCTCTTTGAGAATGGTGCCAAATTCTTCGTGCAGTCCTCTGAATTTATCAAAATCTTTTTCTTTGATTTGAGCCAATGTTTTCAGAATCCGATTCACTAAATTATTACGAATTTTATCAAGCTGTGGGTTTTCTTGTAAAATTTCACGCGAGACATTAAGTGGGAGATCGGACGCATCGACCACTCCCTTTACAAATCGAAGATAACCAGGTAGGAGATTATCAAATTCATTCGAGATAAATACACGCTGCACATAGAGATTTAAATGCGCTTTGGGGTCATGATTCATCATCAGATCAAAGGGGCGTTTTTCAGGAATGAAAAGCAGGGCTTTAAATTCAATCGCCCCTTCCGCGTTATAATGAATCGTCTCAGCAGGATCGTTCATGTCATGTGAGAGATGTTTATAGAATTCGCTATATTCCTCGTTCGTGATCTCACTTTTCGGGCGCAGCCAGATCGCTTTTTGAGAATTAATTTGCTCTTCCTTTTCCTCTTCGACTTCGGTCTCTTCATCTTTTTGGGTCGTGATAATCGTGACCGGGTGTTCTAAGAAATCGGAGAATTTTTTTACAGTAGATCGAATCGTCCATTCGTTTAAGAACTCTTTGGCGTCTTCTTTAAGGTGAAGGGTGATGGTGGTTCCACGATCAGTTTTATCTATGTCATCTAATGTAAACTTCTCTGTTCCTTTTGAAGTCCACCTAACACCTTCTGATCCATGAGATTTTGTGTCAACTACGACCTCATCGGCTACCATAAAAGAGGCATAAAAACCTACGCCAAATTGACCGATTAGTTCTGGGTTTTCTTTAAGATCTGCCTCTTGAGCACGCGCTAGGAAAGCCTTCGTGCCTGAATGAGCAATCGTGCCTAAGTTTTCAATCACATCATCGCGGGTCATGCCAATTCCATTATCGCTAATGGTCAGCGTGCCGGCTTCTTCATCCGCACGCAGGGTGATCTTCCAATCGCTATTTTCTTCTAGGAGGTCAGGTTGGGTAAGTCCTTCAAAACGTACTTTGTCAATCGCATCACATGCATTAGAGATCAGCTCTCGTAGAAAGACCTCTCGGTGTGAGTAAAGTGAGTGCGTAATTAAATGCAATAATTGCTCTAGTTCCGTTTTAAATTTCATTGTTTTTTTTGTCATAATTCTCTCCATAGATAACAGGCGAAAGAAAATAAAGCAGAGACAAGATGTGTGCAAGTCTCGGTTTAGAGAATTAGCATACAATCGCCATAACTAAAAAAGCGGTATTCTTCATTAATTGCTTCATGATACGCCTGCAAGAGCAGCTCTCGATCTGCAAAAGCGGACATCATCATCAGCAACGTGGACTGTGGTAGATGAAAGTTAGTGAGAATTACGTCGACATGGATAAAGGTATAGGGGGGATAAATAAAGATATCGGTCTCGCCACGTGCGGCAGTGAGCGTTGGCAGGCTCTCAAGCGTTCGTACAGAGGTAGAGCCAATCGCGACCAGTCTTCCGCCTGCTGCTCGTGTAGCGCGTAGCTCAGCAGCAGTCTTTTCATTCACTTCGTATTCTTCGGCATGCATGTGATGATCGGTAATCTGCGTGGCAGAGACCGGGCGAAAGGTGCCTAATCCAACATGGAGGGTAAGCTCGCTTCTTTCAATACCTTGTTCCTTTAGCGAATCGATTAATTCAGGAGTAAAGTGCAGTCCTGCGGTGGGTGCTGCTGCCGCACCAAGTTGACTGGCATATACGGTCTGGTAGCGTTCTCGGTCCGCAGCATATTCATCGGGTGTAGCTCGGTGGATGTATGGTGGGAGTGGGGGGAGCCCATATCTTTCGAGTAGCTCCAAAAAAGGTTTTTCGCTTTCAAACTGAAGCAGTGCTTCGCCTTGCTCACTATCATTTATCATGGTTGCATGAAGTTGGCCTTCACAGAAGATTAGCTTACTTCCTGGAGCAGGACGACGTGAACTCTTCATGAGTACTTTCCAATGGAAGGGCTTTTCTTCGCGTAGGAGCAAGAGTTCGATTTTTCCTCCAGTCTCTTTTTGGCCAAAGAGGCGGGCGGGTATAACACGTGTATTGTTCATTACTAATCTATCTTTTGGCGCAAGAAATTGACCAATGTCACGGATAGAACAATGCTCAATGGTTCCACTTTTGCGATGTAGCACCAGCATGCGAGAGGTGTCGCGCCCTTCAGCGGGGTGTTGTGCAATGAGTCGCTCGGGTAGCGAGTAGTTGAATAACGTTGTCTCCATGCAACAAAGGCATAACGGATAAGTATCTTGGGTGATAGAAAAAAGAATCATATTACCTGAAGTAAAAATGTAGTTTCCATCATAACAGCAGATGCGTATATTCACCGCTTTTAGGAGTTTAACGAATGAAAATTTTAGTGGTTGGAAGTGGTGGACGTGAACATGCCATTGCGTGGAAACTCGCGCAAGATAGTGCCCAACCTCAACTCTTTTGTGCCCCGGGAAATGCTGGGACAGCACTTGTGGGTAGCAATCTTGCACTGAGCGTTACGGATATAGATGGGCTCACGGATTGGTGTAAACAGGAGCAGCCCGATTTGGTGGTAATTGGACCAGAGGCGCCACTATGTGCTGGATTAACCGATGCCTTAGAGGCGATTGATATACCAGTTTTTGGTCCTAATAAAGCGGCAGCCGAACTAGAGGGAAGTAAAGAATTTGCGAAAGAGATCATGGATGCAGCCGGTGTGCCTACCGCCGCGTTTTCTAGTTTTACCGATGTGGAAGAAGCGTGTGCGTATGTACAAGAACGTGGGGCGCCCATTGTGATTAAAGCCGATGGATTGGCGGCCGGGAAAGGCGTTACTGTAGCTGAGACCATAGAACAAGCCGAGGCGGCAATTCGTGAGGCGCTCGAGGAGAATGTGTTTGGTGAAGCGGGTGCACGTGTGGTTATAGAGGATTTTCTGACGGGTGAAGAGGCATCTATTCTAGCTCTCATTGATGGAGAAGAAATCGTTCTGTTGGCTTCATCACAAGATCATAAGCGGATCTACGAGAAGGATGAAGGACCCAATACCGGAGGGATGGGGGCCTATTCTCCTGCATCCATTGTGAATAAAGCCGTGCGTGAGAAAGTGATTAAAGAAATCTACAAGCCAACATTAGCTGAATTAAATCGTCGTGGAATTACTTATAAAGGTGTGCTATATGCGGGATTAATGATCGAACATGATCAGCCTTCAGTTGTAGAATTTAATTGTCGGTTTGGTGATCCCGAGACGCAGGCGGTCTTAGCGCGTTGGGATGGGGATATGCTTCCCGCCCTTCAGGCAGTTGCAGACGGAACATTGCACGAGGATTTGGTTCGCTGGAAGCCGGAACCGAGCGCGTGTGTGGTAATGGTTGCAGGTGGATATCCGGGTGCGTACAAAAAAGGGCATCCAATTGGAAATATTGAAAAAGCAGGTGAGGTGATAGACACGGTAGTCTTTCAAGCGGGTACTGCTATTAAGGATGATCATGTAGTGACAGCGGGTGGAAGAGTGTTGGGGATTACTTCGCTCGGTGAGGATTTAGAAGATGCGCTTTCTAAAGCGTACATCGCCGTGGAAACGATCAGTTATCAAGGTGCATTTTACAGAAATGATATTGGACATAGAGAATTAAGGAGAATGAAAAATGGCAGCTAAAAAACCAACTGTAGCAATCGTAATGGGCAGTAAAACCGACTGGCCTACATTAGAACACACCGTCAACACATTAAAAGAGTTTGGCGTTGAGAGTACGGTAAAAGTTATGTCGGCGCACCGTACGCCGCACGAAGCCACCGCTTTTGCAGAAAATGCGGCAAAGAGTGGATATAAAGTTATTATCGGTTCTGCAGGCGGGGCAGCACATCTCTGCGGAGTTTTAGCTGGGCATACTACTTTGCCTGTAATCGGTATCCCTGCAATGGGCTGGGCACTTGATGGGCTCGACTCACTGTTATCAACAGTGCAGATGCCCAAAGGTGTTCCAGTAGCGACGGTAGCGATCGGTAAGGCGGGCGCGATTAACGCTGCGATTTTAGCGGTACAGATTCTTGGTACAGCAGACGCTACGTTGCGTCGTAAGATGACTTCATACAAGAAGAAGATGGCGGCTGATGTGCTTGCCTCTGACGCAGAACTTCAAGCAGAGATTAACGGCTAGTTTTTACTTAATCGATATTTCTTACAATAGATATAAGGCAAGCTCTTTTGGGGGCTTGCTTTTTATTTATGATAAAACTGGAAGGCAGCAGGCTCTTGACCTATGCGCCAGTACGCAGTGCCACCGATCGGTTGACTCATATAATACGCCTGCTTAGCTCGAATGGATTCGATGGTTTCATAGAATACATCAATACGAATGGTTTCATGAAAGCTATATTGTCCTCCATAGGCTGCGTTTGTTTGCGGTGATATAGCGCGATTAGATAATTCGGCTTGAAGTTCTCGGTTTTTGTAGGCCTTGGCCAGCGTTTGGGTCTGCCATGCGCGTCCATAGAGGGGAATGCCCATAATGATTTTTTCTTTAGGTATTGTGGCTAGCGCGTGAGAGAAAATCGGTTTACACCAATCGAGTGATGCAATTGGACCGGGAGGGCCTGTGCGATAGTGCTCATCATACGCCATGATGATCACTCGATCTGCAATGCGTCCAATCAACGGATAGTCGAATGCGTCTCGTGGATTCTTTTGTTTATGTTCCGCCCATCGGGCCATGAGCGCTACACTAAATATTTTATCCTCAGGCAGGGCTTTTTTAAGTTGAATGAGAAAGTTTAAGAAGGCGGTTCCGTCTCGGTCAGCGATGCCTTCAAAGTCAATTTGAACACCATCATAAGGTTGGCTATGCTTTACAATCTCTTGAATGATACGATCGCGGAAGGGAAGTTCAGGTTGTAAATAGTGGTGGTAGAGGTCTGGATTCCATGGAGCGGTTATGACGAGATGTCTTCGAGCGTGAGTCGGTGCTTTTGGGAGTGGAGGTAGAGTAGCTAGTCGGTTCTTGAGAGTTCCATCTGCTTGTATGGATGCGCTAAAGTGCGCGATGTCGGTAATGCCAGATTGAGCTGGAAAGAGAGATTCTTCGCCTTGCATCAGGTAGGCCCAAATTTCTGCGCTCTGAGCGAGCAGAGGTAGGCTTAGCATTATGGTAAGTAGGCGTATCATAGGTCTATTTCGTGTTGAAGGCCTTTTGTAGAATCAAAGTTATAAGGAGTATCACCAGCGAGTAGGGTAGCTAGATCGGGTGTTACGGTTAGCTTGAGTGCGATTGAAGGGTTTCGTGCGCGTAAGCACGTGGCAAGCGTCAGCGCACATTCCAGCCCGTCACCGCGCTGATAGTTCCAGACCTCATCTGGTTGAGCAACGCGGGTCGCATCATAGATCGACTCATTGGGTAGCATTTTAAGTGTTTCGATCAGTTGATCCATCGTTAGCGTTTGGGTGGCTTCAAGGATTACAGGATTGCGCTCTAGAGCTGCCGTTATGAATGGACGCCAGTCTGTCTTGCTTAGGTCACGAGAGGCATAAAAAGCCAAATCAGCTACTGGATTTTGGTCACGAAGTTGGCTCAGCATTTCGCATATTTCAGTACGGTTCATACCAGGTATAATTGGTATTGGTATCGTGGACGATACAGTTTTATTCTCAGTGTTGGGAAGTCGCGGTTCGAGATGTATAAAATCAATTAGGGCTTCAATAACCGACATTTTTACTAGCATATCTGGGCAGCAATCTATTTTTTCCGCTAAGGCTTTCAGGTTGGGGCGATCAAAGTGCGATATAGGATTGTTTTCTAGATAATCCGCCAGTTTGGTTAACTGAATGCGTCCCTCGATGGGTTCGGTGTAGAAATCGAGTTCATCGATCTGCTCAAGCAGTTTTTCACGTGTGGTCTCATCAGATACTTTATAGGGGCTTCCATGCTCATAGCCATAGGCGCGCTCGGCAGGAAGATATTGAGGTTTTCCGTGACGCATATATTTAATTTGGAAGCAGGTCTGATAGTCAGAGCGATCTCGTAGGAAATTAGCGAGGATTTCAAATGTGATCTCTGAGGTGGTAAATGCATCTAACTTTTGCCGAAAGCGCTCAAACTCGTCCTGCGGCATAGTAGCTTCTTCATAAAAGGTATGTATATGTCCCCGGTTATTGGCTACAATCGTAACATCTTCATTACGTAGTGCACGCTGAGCTTTGGCAGTGAGGTCTGTTCCATTAAACCACATTTTCTTAGTCACCAATCGACGGTTGTTGGTGAGTACACCATCATTCAACAAGATAAAATTTTGTGAATGGAGTGGGGTAGCGATTAGAAAGACATCTTCCAGGGGTATATCACATATTATATAAAGAGCCGCTGCATAAAGTGTCGAGAGGCTTACACACTCGCCTGCACCCACGCGATAGTCCTCTTTATGCTTAAAAGCATCCATCGCTTCAACGGTTTCTGTTTTCCAGTAAGGGATGGTGCTGGAGGAATATTTATCGAGACCAAAGTGCTTTCGTATATCGAGCGTAAAATAGTGCTTGTCCCCTTCATATCCAAAAAGAGCATTTGAATGACTCAAGGTTTCCTCATCAATGTAGGGGGAAAAACGTGCCAGTTCTTGTTCTTTTGTGGTTAGTCCCCATGTATCGAGATCGAGGTTAAATTCATAGTGATCAATGATATATTGTTTAAGGCGTTGAATCTTTTTGTAGGGCTTCATGGTATCGAGTTTTTTAAACCAGGGATCCTCTTTCCATGCCCAGATACGCGGCGACATCAGGTTAGCATAGACCAGACTGTATAAAAGTTCGGGGAAAATAAAGATTTCCATATCAGAGAGAGAAACTGCCGAGGAGTATTTTTCTTGATCAGTGGCTTGGATTACAGGAATTTTTTTCATAAAGGCAACATCATAACCTAGTGTGGAGGGTTGAAAAGCAAAAGGCTTGCTCTTTTTGCAAGGGGGCGTTGACGCCCTCGGTAGGGCGTGCTAGTTTCTGCGCCACTTTGAATGATTGTAGGGTCGGGGTGTAGCTCAGTCTGGCTAGAGCGCTACCTTGGGGTGGTAGAGGTCGCAAGTTCAAATCTTGTCACTCCGACCATTTTTTTCACTGAGTGGGGTATATTTTTTTCCGTTACTAATCAAGGAACATAATGAACTTTGAGCTGATATCATATAGACGGATAGCAGGTTGGTTTTTTTTATTGATTTGTTTGCCGTCTCTTGGAGTGGAGCGGATGGTTCAGGTTGTGGAGGCTGTCGCCTACACACTACCTCAGCAGGATCCTTTTTTAGCGCCTTTTCAGGGTACTGATTTGGAAGGTATTGAGGATGTGGTCGCTGAAATCGAGGCATGTCGAGAGCCTTGGCGCAAAGAAGCGGAAACGCGAATTCAGGCGCATCGAAAGCATAATTTACATCTTCAAATAATGCGGACTGATGGAACTCCGTATGCCGAGGAAATGATTCGAATTCGTCAGTTAAAACATGCGTTTGATTTTGGTGTGGTACTGAAACAACCGTATTTTAGTGAACTTGATTCATTGGAAAATCATATCGCAAAGCGTGTGAATTCATATAAGTGGGGGTTTGATCTTGAGCAGCGGTTTAAGTTGGTCAATCAGTTTGCCACTCAAGTAGGTTTTGCCAATGCTTTCAAATATAAGCTCAGTGCAGATAAAGATCCGACCCATATGATGGAGACGGTGATTCCAAAGTTACGGTCGTTGGGAATGACTATTCGAGGACATACCTTGATTTGGCCGGGTTGGAAGCATATGCATTCAGATGCGCTTGCGTTAAAAGAAGATCCGAATGCATTGCGGGCCTTTTGTGCGGAGCAGATTAAGAGTTATGCGAGCCAATGGGATGTGGATGAGTGGGATGTCCTGAATGAGCCTCGGACGAACCATGATGTTCAAGATATTCTGGGTCGTGATTGCATATTGGACTGGTTTAAAATTGCTGAGAGGCATGTTAAAAACTCAGATGCACCTCTCTATTTGAATGATTACAAAATCATTTCGAAAGATGAGAAGCCTTGGAATGAAAAAAATATTGAGCGATACCAAGAGATGGTGGACTGGATGTTAGCGGAAGAAGCGCCTCTTACTCATTTAGGGTTTCAGAGTCGGTATCATTCACCGGCGGATCCGGAGTTGATTTATGAGCGTTTGGAGCAGTTTCGAAAATATAATTTACCGATGAAGGCGACCGAGTTTGAAATTCGTGATTCGAAAGAGTATGTGTTTAGCGAGGTAGAGCGAGCGCGAATGACTGCGGATATGATGACTATTTGGTTTAGTCATTCGTTGGTGAATGGAATTATAGCATGGACTTTTTTTGATATTGAAGGGTTTGTGGATGATAGAACAGGCATGCCAAAATCGTTTAGCTTATTATATGAAAATCGGATTAAGCTAAATGGAAAAATCTGGCTCTATTTGATGCGAAATCATTGGCATACAGATATTAGCAAGAAGACATCAAGGAATGGAACTCTTACGCTTTCTGGCTTTTTGGGTGATTATGAGATCTTGGTGCGGGACGGAGATCAAATTAAGCGTGCACTCATCTCACTTGAAGAAGATGCTTATATATATAAGGTTCAGCTTTAAATAGAGTGTGTTTTCGTTTACTGATCGCATGAATGGGTGGTATGGGTTCAATTTCGTTATCAAAGGTTGCTTATTGAAGCAAGAGCTTACATATTAATGATGATCTGGAGTGCTGAGAAATGGTATAAATTCTTCAGATTATCTAAGGAAGTGTTGCTTGCGGCACTTCCTTTTTTGTTAATTCTTTATAGAAGAATCCCATCTGGATAAGAACCATCATCCGATTTATCCCACCAGCGTCCGGGTTGTGTATCTATATATTTTATACCTTTACTCGAGAGGCGATTGCCGCGTGCTTTCGCCCCCTTCATAGGTGTATCAGCTGGGTTAAAACGTTGCTGATGAATACGCTGATTCTTGGCAGGCCTATATTTTACATAGAGTGACTCTGGCGTGCCTTCTGCAAGTAGCAAGAGTTTTGATTTCTCCGATGCACCCATGAAATAATCTCGGTTCATGATCGCTCCCCCGAGTTCAAAACGTTTGATATACGCGATGCTTTTCTCGGTATAGACGGCGGTAAAGGCGCTTTCCCGATTATAAATCGCGCAACGAACCAAGTCGTGATCGATAAATAATTTATCTGGGGGCGACATCACATGGTAGCGTCCATTGCCATAGACCATCAGCAATTTATCCAATGAAGAGCACTCCAAAATCACTTCTCCTTTGACCGAGGTGCCGATATAGCCATTTTCATCCTGTCGAATCTGCAGTTCCGTAGCGGTAAGTTCACGCACTTCGACCTCGGCAAAACCGGTTGCTTCGGTGCGCCTCGGATAGATATCCTTATAGGTTTTAATTAAGTTTTTTAGATAGCGTGTCGCATAGCTTCTTAAGCTTTTTAGATGGTTTTCAACTTCAGCGAGTTCGACTAATACCCCTTCTATATCTACGCGGTTCTTTTCTATATCAAAAAGGGAAATACGTTTAATGCGCACACCGAGCAACATCTCTATATCTTCATCCACGATCGGTCGTTTGAGTTGGTCTGCAAACGGCTTCAGTCCTTTGCGTACCGCTTGCTCTACCGCTTCATAGGTTTTGCAGGATTCAATAGCTTTATAGATCCGGTTCTCAATAAAAATTTGAACCAAGGTTTTGTTGTGAAATTCATCGAGCAGCTTCCCTTTTTTCAGTACGAGCTCTTGCTCCAATATGCCTAAGAGTTGCCGTGTATTCTCCCGGAGGACTTCATCGACATTCATCTCGACGGGTCGATTCTCTCTTAAGCAAATCAGTCGGCTGGTAATCGAGGTCTCACACTTAGTAAAAGCATAAAGTGCTTCAATTGCTTTTTGCTGGTCGCTACCCTGCGTGAGGGTCAATTCTATTTCTACTTTCTCGGCGGTAAAATCATCGATAGCGCGGACGGGCACTTTTTTCTTTTTGACCGCCTCTTCGATAGAGGTGATCAGCGACTCGGTCGACACTCCATGAGGTAATTCAGTAATCACAAGACGGTTAGTTTTATGCGGTTCAATGCGCCCACGGAGTTTAATTTTCCCATTCCCTTTATTGTAATCTGAAATATCCATTAACCCACCGGTCTGGAAGTCGGGTAGCAAGTTAAGCTGCGTAGGCGTACGTTTTTTCTCGTGGAGAATTTCGATCTGTGCTTCGAGAAGTTCTATAAAGTTGTGGGGTAAGATTGCGGTCGAAAGCCCTACCGCAATGCCATCCGCACCTAGCATAAGCATTAGAGGTAATTTACAGGGAAGATGCACCGGTTCTTGATTACGTCCATCATAACTCGGAATCCATTTAGTCAGAGCTTTGTTAAAGATTTCTTCTCGGGCGAGTGGCGTTAAGCGACATTCAATGTAGCGCGATGCGGCAGCGCGATCACCCGTATACACATTACCAAAATTCCCCTGTCCTTCGATCAAGTAACGTTTATTGGTCAGCGTGACTAGCGCATCGGCAATAGAGGCGTCCCCATGCGGATGATACTGCATTGTGTGTCCAACCACATTGGCGACCTTGATAAACCGTCCATCATCTTTTTCTTTCAGTGCGTGTAGAATTCGTCTTTGCACCGGCTTAAGCCCATCTTCAACCGACGGAATCGCACGGTCACAGATGACGTATGAGGCATATTGTAAAAAGTTAAAATCGATCAGATTTTTGAGTGGCCCATGCTCAGCATGCAGGGGGTGAAACGGTGACTCGGGAGGTGTCTTCTCGGGCATGGTCTCGTGAAAGAGTTCGTTTTTTGATGAGTTCGATTCAGTCATAGCTATCCCTAGAGCATTTCTGCATCCACCACGAGGTGGTTCATAATATATTCACGGCGATCCGGTGTATTTTTACCCATATAAAAGTTAATTACTTCGGCAGCAGAATGGTCACCTTCGATACTTACCGGAGTTAGGCGAATACCCTCTGGCGTAATAAAATGTTTAAATTCACTCGGGGAGATTTCTCCAAGACCTTTAAAGCGTGTAATCTCAGCGGCTTTTCCACATTTTTCAAGCGCCGACATACGCTCTTCCTCATTGTAGCAGTAGTGGGTCTCTTTTTTGTTGCGCACTCGAAAGAGGGGGGTCTCTAGAATATGCAAATGCCCTTCGCGAACCAGCGGTTCAAAAAAGCGCATAAAAAAGGTGATCATAAGGTTGCGGATATGAAGTCCATCTACATCGGCATCGGTTGCCAGCACCACCTGGTTATACCTTAAGGCCTCCACGTTTTCCTCGATCTGCAGTGCTTGCATCAAGTTATAGATTTCAACATTTTTATAAAGGGCATCGCGGTTTAGATCGCATACATTGAGCGGTTTCCCTTTGAGCGTAAAGATCGCTTGGTTATTCGCATCACGACAACTCACCAGTGAGCCGGCTGCAGATTGTCCTTCAGTAATAAAAATTTGTGTATCAAGATGTTTTTGCTTTGCGTGATCATAATGATACTTGCAGTCTTTGAGTTGAGGTACCCGAATCGATACCGCCTTAGAGCGTTCTCGAGCCAATTTTTTAACTGTGTTTAGTTCTTTGCGTAGCTTTTGTGTCTCCTCAATCTTAGCGATGAGCTTTTTCGCTTCTGTAGTATTTCGATGAAGGGCTTGTGCTGTCGCTTGAGCAATACGTGCAACTAAGTCGGAGCGAATTTCGCTATTACCTAATTTATTTTTCGTCTGACTCTCAAAAACAGGCTCCTTAAGTCGAATAGCAATCGCGCCAAGTACGCCTTCACGCACATCATCGCCCGAGAATTTTTTATTGGCGAAATCATTTATACCGCGCAGCAATCCTTCACGAAAGGCAGAGAGATGGGTGCCGCCATCTGAGGTATATTGCCCATTCACAAAGGAGTAGTACTCTTCAGAGAAACGATTGGTGTGGGTGAAAGCAAACTCCAGTGTTGTGTCGCTGTAATGAAAGGGAGGATAGATTTTCTCAAACTGACTCTCATCAGCAATCAAGTCGAGAAGGCCACCTTTACAATGAAAGAGTTCCCCATTAAGCCAGATCTTGAGTTTAGCATTTAAATAGGCATAAAAGCGTAAGCGACGAGCTAAATGGTCGGGATTGAAAGTAAATTTTTTAAATATAGATGGATCGGGTGAGAAGGAGACCAGCGTACCATTTGGTTCGTCTGTTTTTCCTTTTTCTTCTCTGACGAGATTACCCGCCTCAAATTCAGCCTCCACAAATTCACCTTCGCGATGTGAGCGTACTAGAAAATAGGTCGAAAGCGCATTTACCGCCTTTGTACCGACGCCATTGAGACCCACGCTGAATTGAAAGACGTCGTCGTTATATTTTGCCCCGGTATTGATCTTGGATACACAATCAATCACTTTACCCAGCGGAATACCTCGTCCAAAATCACGGATGGTCACCATATCGTCTTCGATGCTGACGTTGATGCGCTCCCCGTGACCCATGATAAATTCATCGATGCCGTTGTCGATGACTTCTTTGACAAGGATATAGATGCCGTCATCATAGTGCGCACCTGAACCGGTTCGCCCGATATACATACCGGTTCGTAGGCGAATATGCTCAAGGGATGAGAGCGTTTTGATTTTATCTTCGGTGTAGGCCTGCTTTTTTTTCTGCGACATTAAACTTGTTTCTCCACGTCGAAATGGGGTTTTCAACTTGGGTAAATACGATACCTATCTATTCGCAGTGCTTCAAGGCGGAGCCGCTTTTTTTTGATTCTTTCGAAAGGATTTGTATGAGGATGAGATTTATAATCATGAACCAAAGGCAAGTTTCAGAAATAATTGCAATGGCCTGGGCGGATGAAATTCCGTTTCATGCAATTGAAAAGCAGTTGGGGGTATCGGAGGGTACGGTTATCCGCATTATGCGTGCGAATTTGAAACCAAGGTCTTTTGAGCTTTGGCGCAAGCGCGTTACGGGGCGGTCGGCTAAGAATGCACAAATTAAGCAGATACGCCCGCTAGGAAGAAAAAAAAGCCAACGCTCGACTCGTTCGTCTTGGATGGTTGAGTAGCGGTTGTTATCAGGATGGTGTTGGACGTTGGTTTGTGGACTAGATGGCATAAGATATGCATCGCTAAAATAGTGTTTATTGAATTAAAATCAAGCATGAGCTTTTTTTTTGGACATATAGTTACAATTTTAGATTTTTATGAAATATTAAAACATATTTGTTATTTTTAATGAAAAAGGATTCAATTTTAGATTTTTTTATTGCTAATGAAGGACTAACAACAGCATACAGGGATCGTGCTGAGCGTTATTTCATTCCATTAGCGGAGCAGATACTCAGTTGGAAGGGGTCCGAACTCCTCTGCATCGGAATGAACGGTGCGCAGGGAAGTGGAAAATCGACGTTGGCTCGATTTCTACAAGTATATTTTCAGGAATGGCATGAGTTATCAGTTGTAATCCTTTCATTAGATGATTTGTATCTAACTCGAGCTGACCGCATTGCATTGGCTGAAGAGGTACACCCTTTATTTAAGACGCGTGGAGTTCCGGGTACACATGATATTGGCTTGGGGATCGGCTTTGTAAAGTGCTGTATGGAAGGTAATTGGAAAGAGGCATGTAGCCCTCGATTTAACAAAGCCAATGATGATCGTGAACCATCTTCGCAATGGCTACGCTTGGAGAAAGCACCAGATATTATTTTGTTAGAGGGGTGGTGCGTGGGGGCTTTGCCAGAACCTGAAGAAGCGCTAATAGAACCAGTGAATATACTAGAAAAAGTCGAAGATGCAGCTGGTACATGGCGTCGGTATGTCAACACACGTTTGGCGGCGGAATATAAAATTTTTTACGATATGTTTTCACACTGGGTGGTATTGCAACCACCTTCCTTTGAAGCTGTTGTTGAGAACCGAATAAAGCAGGAAAATAAATTACGGAATCAGTTGCATGCGTCTGGCTTGAAGGGATCGCGGGTGATGTCGGATGAAGAGGTTATTCGATTTATTTCGCATTATGAAAGGCTTACGCGCTGGATGTGGGATGTGTTTCCAAAGCGAGCTGATATTTTGATTCAATTAGAAAACAATCATGTTGTTAGGGAGATGGTGATTCGATGAAGCGTTGGTTGGTTTTTACAGATTTAGATGGAACGCTGTTAGATGAAGATTATGGCTGGGCAGCGGCTCGTCCGGCGGTTGCGGCTCTGCAGGCGGCTTCGATTCCTATCATTTTGAATTCAAGTAAGACGGTGATGGAGATGGAATTCATTCGAAATGAACTGCAATTAGATTGTTGCTGTATCGCGGAGAATGGATCGGTAATCATTACTGCGCAAGAGCAAGCGGATTTATTGGATAATGATACGTCTATTCGCGATAAATTGGTGATATTGGCTAGAGAATTAAAAAAAGCGCATGGCTATCAATTTGAGGGTTTTTCGGATTGGCAGGTTACGGATGTTATGCAGTTTACAGGTTTATCGAAAGATGAAGCTACGCGGTCAATGAGGCGTCAGGCAACGGAACCGATCATTTGGGAAGATACGCAGAAGCGGTTGGAAAAGTTTATTGATCAGTTGCATAAAGCCGGCGTGGCATTGGTTAGGGGAGGCCAGTTTAGGCATTTAATGTTAGCGAATACGAATAAAGGGATAGCAATGCAAAAGGTATTGGATCGGTATCGGCAACGTGAGCCAGAATTTGAATGGGGTACGGTTGCATTGGGAGATAGTCCAAATGATTGGTCGATGTTGGAAAGGGCGGATGTTGGTATTTTGATTCCGCGAATGGATTATGAGGCTAATCACAAAAGGTTTGCTGGGATTCGGCGAGCTTCCTTTCCGAGTGCATGTGGCTGGAATGATGCGATTTTAAGTTGGTTAAGTGAAATTAAAGAAGAGGTTGAATGTGAGTGATTTTCATCAAAATGGGGTTATTACAACCTTTCATAACTTAAGAACGCGGTCGATTGAGCAGCAAGAAGAGGAGGTGCGAGCATATGCGAAACAGCGTCCGGTGACGTTGGTCTTACCAAGTCTCTACTCAGAGTTACAGGGGAAAGCTCTGGAACATATTGTGCAAATTTTGCGGGAGTTGGATTATCTGGATCAGATTGTGATTGGGATTGATCGCGCAAACCAACAAGAATATGCGCATGCACTTGATTTTTTTTCTGAGTTACCTCAACGAACTTCGGTTTTATGGAATGATGGACCACGATTACGTAAGATAGATGCGTTATTAGAGGAGAAGAATCTTTCACCGCGTCAGGCCGGTAAAGGGCGGAACGTATGGTATATGTTTGGTTACGTTTTAGCGATGCAGCGTGCACAAGTGATTGCTGTGCACGATTGTGATATTACGACTTATAATCGGGAGATGTTAACGCGGCTCATCTATCCAGTTGTTCATCCAGGATTGGATTTTAAATATAGCAAAGGGTTCTATTCACGGGTGGCGAATAGGAAAATGAATGGACGGGTTTGCCGATTGTTAATCACGCCTCTCTTGCGGGCACTAGAAAAGGTGTGCGGACCAAGTGATTATCTATCCTACATGGATAGTTTTAAGTATGCTTTATCTGGTGAATTTGCATTTCAGCAGGATATTTTGCATGATATTCGCATTCCGTCGGACTGGGGACTTGAGATGGGAATGCTTTCGGAGATTTATAGAAATCAATCCGCAAATAAAGTATGTCAGGTAGACATCTCCGATTTTTATGATCATAAGCATCAGACTATGTCCTTTGAGGATGCGAGTCGGGGTCTTTCGAAAATGAGCACGGATATTGCGAAGTCGATGTTTCGTAAAATGGCCACATTTGGAGAGGTTTTTGCAGAAGAGCGAGTGCGCACGATAAAAGCATCTTATTATCGATTGGCACTGGATTTAGTGGATGCCTACGAAAGTGATGCCGTTATGAATGGACTGAAGTATGATCGCCATAGCGAATTAATGGCGATTGAGATGTTTGCGCAGAACATCATGGAGGCTGGTCATGATTTCCTAAAAAATCCATCGGATGTACCTTTCATTCCAAGTTGGAAGCGAGTGGTTTCGGCAGTGCCAGATATTTTTGAGCAAATGCGTGAAGCTGTGGAAGATGATATGGCCGAACATAGCAAGGGAAAGCAAAGTTCGACAACCATTCCGATGCTAAAGCAGCAATTGACAGGTCATTTGCATGCGGTATACGGGGATCAGTGTGATTTAGCTACTTTGAGTGAGGAGATTTTATCGGCGAGTGGTCTTGAGGGAAAACGATATATGGATCTTCGGGGTCGGAGCCCGTGGAGTGAGAATGATGTAGTTTTGATTTCCTATGGAGACTCGATTCAAAAACCTGATGAAGCACCGCTGGTTACCTTAAATCGGTTTGTCCGAAATCATTTAAGTCGAAGTGTAAATGTGGTACATCTATTGCCATTTTATCCATATAGCTCGGATGATGGATTTTCGGTTATCGATTATAATGCGGTACATCCGGAGCTAGGGAGTTGGGATGATATATCTGAGTTAGGTGAATCGGTGGGATTAATGGCCGATTTAGTGCTTAATCATTGTTCAGCCAAATCGGAATGGTTTGAAAATTTTCTAGAGGATCGCATTCCAGGGAAGGGTTATTTTATTGAACCAGATTCTTCGTTCGATACATCGGAGGTGGTGCGGCCGAGGTCGAGCGATCTATTGCAAACGTTTCAGCTTGGAAGGGCTAAGAAGAAGGTGTGGTGCACATTTAGCGCGGATCAAGTGGATTTGAATTATGCCAATCCTGAAGTGTTATTGGAAATGTGCCGCATTTTGCGTTTGTACGTGGATCATGGAATTCGCTATTTCCGGTTGGATGCGGTGGCTTTTTTGTGGAAGCAGTCAGGTACCTCTTGCATTCATTTAGAGCAGACGCATGAATTGGTTAAATTGATTCGATTGTTACTTGAGCATATGAATCCGGATACGGTGTTGATAACTGAAACAAACGTACCTAATAGGGAAAATTTGAGTTATTTTGGTAACGATAATGAAGCACATCTGATTTATAATTTCTCGCTACCTCCACTACTGATTTACACGCTATTAAGTGGTGATTCGACATATTTAAAAAGTTGGATGATGTCGATGCCACCTGCGCGGCATGGGCGAAGTTATTTTAACTTTATTGCATCTCATGATGGTATTGGAGTTCGTCCGATTGAAGGACTTTTAGCGGAAGAGGAGCAGACGGCTTTGCTATCAACTTTGAAGAAATTTGGTGGTCATATATCGCATCGGAAAAAACCAGATGGCACGGAATCCCCTTACGAAGCTAACATCAGTTTATTTGATGCTTTTAAAGGTACGATTGAGGGAGGAGAGGATGCGTTTCAGGTGGATAGGATGATTTCGGCTCATACGATTCTGCTGGCCTTAGAGGGTATCCCCGGAATCTATATTCACAGCTTTATTGGCTCTGAAAATGATTATGAACGGGTAGAAGAGACTGGCCGTCCGCGCTCAATAAATCGTCGAGTATGGAAGGAACAGGCATTAAAGGAGACCTTGAGTGATGAGGGGCATCCGTCTAAACGGTTATTTGAAGAGTTAAATCGGCGAGTGGAGATTCGGCGTGAGCAGGAGGCATTTCATCCGAATGCAACGCAGTTAACCTTGCATTTTGGAACGGGTATTTTTGCATTTTGGCGGGAGAGTGAGAATCGGAATCAATGTATTTTTGTTCTAAATAATATTACGGATCGTGTTCAAACTATTCCTCTTTTGGAGCTTAATTTGATTGGAACCGAAAGTTGGCATGATTTGTTGAGTGATCGTGTATTTAGCGATTCCACAGGGAATTTGGAGTTAGCACCGTATCAGTCGATGTGGATTTCGAACTCATAGATGTGAGTTGTTTGTTCATAAATATAGAAGATCTGATTTATTTTCAGGATTGAACTTTTCCTCGCTCGGATTAGTGTTATCTAAATGATTAAATTCTGTTATGTTCGGTTAAGCTTGTTGGGTGTTCATCTGGCCTTGTTGTTTGTTCAACTTTCCGCTGGGGCTTCAGAGCGCCATATTCCGTGGACGTTAGATGGGGCACAGGATCGAATTGAAAAGCATCGAATGGCAGCTGTGGATCTAGAGGTTCATCTGCCGGATGGAAGTTTGTTGCCATCGGGTTCGCTGGTGGAACTAGAACTTCAAAAGCATGCATTTCAATTTGGAGTCTCTTTGGCTGGCAGTTATGTGCTGTATAAAGAGCCATCATATTACGATATTTTAGAACAGGTGGATCGCCTCTTTAACTATATTACAGTGGCATTTTATTGGCGTGGAAATGAAACGCAACGTGGGGAATGGAGATTACGCGAGCATTCGAAACACCCACTCGATTGGGCAATTGAAAAGGGTAAGAGGGTGCGAGGGCATCCATTGGTTTGGCATAATGTCATTCCGGATTGGATTGCAGATAAGGAGCGATCTGCTTCGGAAATTGGTTTTGATATAATGGAACATGCTGAGCGTTTATTGACTCTATATCCGGAGGTCGATGAATGGGATATCTATAATGAAGCACCAGTATGGGAAGGCATTCCGGGATTACACGATACGGAGCTTGGGATTCGGCGTTGGATGGATCTGGAAGGTGGACCTGCAAATGTGACTGAAAAGTTAGCATTTTTAATACAGCAGATACGCCCTGAAGCGGATGGTTTGGTAAATCATTTTAATCTCGATCATCCTTCGTATCATGCGATGATTCGAACGTGTATCGATCGTGGTGTGTCAATTCGTGGGATTGGTCTTCAATCACATATGCAGGATAAGAATTCGATTTGGAGTGAGTCGTATATGTGGAATCTTATGGAAGCGTATGGAGCGTATAATATTCCAATTCATTTCACAGAGGTAACGATTTTGAGTTGTGAGGGCGTGGCGGATTGGATTGAGATGCAGGCGTGGGAAGAGAAGCGTCTCAAGCAACGCCGGGTGGGTGAGATACCGGATCAGCAAAAGAGCACCAAAGCATTAATGGAGCGACAGGCTGCATATGCTCGTGATTTTTATACGTTGGCTTTTAGTCATCCTGCCGTAAATACAATTGTCTGGTGGGCGCTCTCTGATGTGGGTGTTTGGCGGGGCTTGCCAGGTGGGTTGTTCGATGAGAACGGCCGGGTGAAACCAGTAGCAAAAGAGTTGAATCGATTGATTAATGAGGAGTGGCATACGCATGTTCGTGGACGCTTAAAAGTATCTGGAGAAGTTCCTTTAAAGGGCTTTCGTGGCACCTATCAATTGCAGGTAGAGCATGAGGGGGTTTGTTATCGAGCTAATTTTGATCTGCTTGATAATAAAGAGGAGCCGGTTCAGGTGGATTTAGTTCGAGTGGGGGCTGAGTAAAACGATGAGAAAAACAAATATACATGTTGTCTTCATCGTTTCGTTGATGGGGTTGCTCTTTAGTTCCCAAGCGGATGATTCGTTAAAGAGTGGCTCCTATACGGTTGAGCAAAGTTGGTCTCAAGAGGAGGCATATGAGCGTTCGTATCATGTGTTGGTTCCATCCGGAAAAGGGCCTTTTCCTGTTTTAATTAAGCTTCATGGATCGGGTGGTCAAGGCGAACGTATGTTGCGCCATTTTTCGCCTAAATTATCTCATATAATAATCGCACCAGATGGATATGATCGACAGTGGAATGTGAGTCGTCAGAGAAGTAAGGCTCCCGATGTTTTGTTTATCAAAGCGATCTTAGATCATGTTAAAACGTTTTCGAATGTAGATGCTGAACGAATCACGATTATGGGTATGTCGAATGGAAGTGCTTTGCTAAATCGGTTGATGATTGAACTTTCGATCTCGGATTTCCAAGCGGGCATATCCGTGGTTTCCCCTTTAGTCGAAGAGCAGTACCGTGCGGGTTCTTTTTGGTATGATTCCAATGGGGGAAATCAATACAGTAAAAAGATACAACCGCCATCTGGACGGCGTTTTTTAACTATTTCGGGCGAAACAGATCCTATTATCCCATATGAGGGTGGTAAAGGGGTCGTGGGGTACCGTTTTTTACCGGCTGAGCAGAGTGCTTTTTTATGGGCGCAGGTGAATGGTTATCAAGGAGAACAGATAGCTACCGATCAAGGAGAGCCGTATGCTGCTGATCCGTCCTGTTTGTTGTATCGGTATGTGGATTCAAATGTAACACATGTAAAGGTTCAGGATGCTGGGCATGACGCGGGGCGTGCTGTGGGTGTAAGAGAACTGATTACCGAATTCTTAGAAAAAGATTCTCGGGGTTTATTATGAGATATTTATGGCTTGTTTTTATACTACTATACATAAGCACGACTTGGGCTTCTAGCTTACCAAAAAGGAGTAGAGAGAATCCAAATGTGGTAATCATTTTTACAGATGATCAGGGCTATCAAGACCTGGGTTGTTATGGCTCGCCTGATATCCGAACTCCTCATATTGATCAGCTTGCTCAAGAGGGCATGCGGTTTACCGATTTTTATTCAGCCTCTTCGGTCTGTACGCCTTCACGGGCGGGCTTACTCACTGGACGATATCCCATTCGTATGGGGTTGGCAAGCGGAGTGCTATTTCCACATACCGGTTCACGTGGGCTTCCGGCAGAAGAGCAGACGCTTCCGGAGTTAATGAAGAAGCGGGGTTACCGGACGGCTTGTATTGGCAAGTGGCATCTAGGGCATGTTGACTCTTTTCTGCCGACGGCTCAAGGATTTGATCTTTTTTATGGTATTCCCTACAGCAATGATATGTGGATCGCACCGGAGATTCCGGCGGCATCAGATTTGCTTCTTAGAGATGGCGTAAGCGCAGAGCAGCTTGCGGTAATGCGTGATCTATCGCGGTTTGCGTGGGATGAGACAAATAAACCAAATAAAAATTTAGTTCCGCTGATGCGGAATAAAGAGATAATTGAATTTCCAGTCGATCAATCGACCTTGACCGGGCGACTGACCGATGAGGCGATCCGGTTTGTGGAGTCCTGCGGAGAGGAGCCATTTTTGCTCTATCTAGCTCATCCGATGCCGCACATTCCATTGTTTGTATCAGAGGCATTCATGGGTCGAAGCAAGGCGGGGCTTTATGGTGATGTGATTGAGGAGTTGGATGAAGCAACTGGTCTTCTGCTGGCTGCGTTGGAAGCGGCGGGTTTAGCCGAAGATACATGGGTGATTTTCACGTCAGATAACGGGCCTTGGCTTTCGAAAGGAGATGCTGGCGGTCATGCGCTACCCTTGCGGAGTGGCAAAGGAACAGTCTTTGAAGGTGGAATGCGGGTTCCATGTATTATGCGCTGGCCGGGTCGAATTCCAGCTGGATCCGTCTGTGAGGAGATTGCCTCCACATTGGATCTATTGCCGAGCATTGCATACGAATTGGGCGTCACTCCGAAAAATGAAGTCGATGGCAGCCCTTTGCAGTCGTTGCTACTAGGTGAACAACGGGAGGATTCATTCGCTTATCTTTATTATAATGTTACAGGGAAACCGGTGGCGCTGCGGGTCGATAATTGGAAGCTTATTTTTGATGTTCCGGTGGGAGGAACGGCAGAGAGCCATGAGAAGTTGAAGTATGCTGGCGGTTTGAGCGAGCCGGAGCTGTATGATTTACGAAATGATCCAGGTGAGAAGATCAATTTAGCAAATCAATTTCCAAGTCGTATTGTAAAAATGAAAAAGCGAGCGGTAGAAATCACCGCCCGTATTGAACACGATTAAGCAATTTCATCTTTGATTAGAATTGGATACGGATCCCTCCATAAAAAGATAATCCGGGGGTGTTGTAATTGGAGACGACTTCATAATTTGTATCGGTTGCATTCTCAACCCTTCCGAAGAATTCTAATTTTTCGGAAGCAGTATAATGCGCACTCACATTCACGATAGTGTATGCTTTGAGTAGGGTCGTGTCTTGGCGACGACTAAGATAAGCCGCATATGTGGAGAAGTTCCATTTTTCGTTGGCTTGAAAGTTCATAGATGCATTGACTTTATGCTTTGGGCGTTTATGCGTGAAGGAGGAGTCTGAGCTACTGTTGTTGAGTCGGGTATAGCCGAGGTCGATTTGAATCGAATCTGTAGGATATATATTAAACGTCACTTCCATGCCTTTGGTTTTGGCATCGGCATAGTTGGCGTATGTGTCGTCTTTATCATTTAGATAATAGGTGTCACCGGGACCGGCACTGCTGGAGTAATCGGTGTCTTGATTAACGTCTCGCCAGTCAATAAAGTTTGCATACTCTTTTTTGAAGTAGGTGATGTTAAGCATCAGTGTATCTAGTAGAGGTTGATCAATTCCTACTTCCCATCCCCAACTCTCTTCGGGCTGAAGCTGGCTGTTATAGGAGAGGTGATAGGAGTTGGGGGTTTTAAATGCGGTACCGTAGGCTCCCCGCAAGATTGTACTATTGTCAAGTAGCTGGTAGTTAGCAGCTACCTGAGAGGTTGTTTTATTTCCAAATGAACTATGATTATCCCGCCGACCTGAGAGAGTTAGGTTGAGGGGTGTGATGGGATGAATATTGAGAATTGAGTAGATCCCTACATTGTTTAAGTCGCCTTCAATCTGTTCAAAGCCAGTCACCTTATACGTATCTTCACTAGTATCGATTCCGAAGAGCCCATTTGCGAGAGCGTGCTGCGCAAGTATATTTACATCCGATGAGAGTGTTTCAGAGTCGAATTGAGTTGATGCCTGAAAACGTTCTAACGATAAATAGGAAATGCTTGCATTGAAGGTGAGTTGGTCGTTGAGCGCTTGCTGACTGAAATGAACGCGACTGTTGAGTTGTTCTTTTTCATACGCATCGGTTGGTGAGAATTGATCGTATTCCGCGTTTGCCTGAAGGTGACGAACTACGGCTTTCCATTCGGTTCCTGTTTTAATTTCACCGCCGATGTTAGCAGAGAATGTTTTGTTGAGTAGACCATCTCGATCGGTATTGTTTTTTGATGCGGAGAATCCTTTTTGATCGAATATGGATGCGGCTAAGCTGAAATAAAAGGCGTCGGTTCCGCCGCCTGCCGTTGCCGCTGTCCGGCGGGTTTCATAGCTTCCAATTTCGGTGGTTATAGAACCTTTTACGGGTCCTCGTTCCGATTTGGTTATGATGTTAATCACGCCAGCCATGGCATCGGATCCGTATAGAGCACCTTGTGGGCCTTTGAGCACCTCGATTTTTTCGATGTTATTAACTTCTAAATTTGCGAGATCATAGCCATTGAGATCAAGCTGTCCATTCATGCGGACGCCATCGATTAGAACAAGCGTGTGTTGGGGTTTAGCACCTCGAAGATAAATGGAAGTGGATTGGCCTGCACCTCCATCGCGTGTAACTTGGATTCCAGATAGCTGTTCGAGTGCTTCTGTGACAAAGGGAACTCCACTTTGCTTGAGTTGTTCCTCATTAATAATCTCCACGGAGGAGCTCATTAAGCTTAGGGGGGTCTCGATACGAGTGGACTGGACGATGACTTCATCCATGGTTTCAATTGCATAGGTATGCGTGGTTATTGCTACGATCGCTACAGCAATCCAGTGAATCGATTTCATTTTTTCTCCTGCCCATTTCGCGAGGCGGTTTGAGGTTATATGTACAGGATGGCTCGTTTTCTGGCTTCTACCCGCAGGCAGTTACAGTTGCGCGTCAGCGGCCGATTTTCACGGCACTTTCCGGTGACCAACCAATTAAGAGCCGTAACCTATGGGAGACCTTAAGAGGTATCAACAAGAAATGGAAAAAATCTTGGTTGTACAGATCGTTATCGGATTTGAATAGCGAGCATCGTCATATCGTCGTATTGGGGCGTGTTACCGACAAAACTGAGGACGTCGGCTTCGATGTGGTCGAGCAAATCTGAAGCGGTGTCTTTTTGGTGTGTTTGAATGGATTCGATAAGTTGTGATAGACCCCATTCTTGGTTTTGTTCGTTCATGGCTTCAGTAATGCCATCGGTATAAGTTACGACTAAATCGCCTGATTTGAGCTGAACATTTCGTGTTTCGGTGATCGAAGAGAAGGTGGGGGTGTCAACCAAGCCAATGGCGATACCAGCGGTTTCTTGGCGATCTATTTCGGTCATATCTTTATGGAGAATTAGTGGAGCTTCGTGTCCAGCACGGGCATAGCTGAGAAAGTGGGTTTCTGTGTTTAAGACCATGTAAAGCATGCTGATAAACATATCATCTGCGAGGTTAACGCTGAGGGTCTGGTTTAGAGAGGTTAGCATGCTGGCAGGGTCATATTCATTTTGCGCATTGGCTTGAAGTACGCTCCGGCAGACGGCCATCATTAGGGCGCCTCCAATCCCTTTACCGCTTACATCGGCGATAACAAGGCCAATGTGTTTTTCATCGATTTCTATGACATCATAATAATCACCTCCGATATCGAGGGCGGGGTGGTTAAAGCCGGCCACGTCAACGGTGGGAAGCCAGGGAAGGGATTGGGGCAGAAGAGAGTTTTGGATTTGTCGTGCAATTTGCATGTCGCGGTCGAGTTGACGTTTTTGTTCAAGAGCTTCTTGAAGACCGGCATAATGAATCGGAACAGAGGCTTGGGTGGCAAGAGCTTGGGCTAGATTTAGATCGGAGTTGGCAAACCGGCTGTTGCCGGTGCGGTTGGCCAGAATCATGACGCCGATAACATCGTCTCCAAATCGCATAGGAACGAGCAGGAGAGTTCGGATGCGTAGAAATTCGATGGAAGTTTGTGGAACGCGGACATCCATTTCGGCATCGTAGATGTGTTCGGAGTTTCCTTTGAGAGCGACTTCTCCAATGAGGGTTTCACCGAGAGCGAGGTTTCTTTCGGTGAGCAGGCTATGAAGTTGCTGGGTGGTATCGGGTCCAACTTGGAGTGTATTGGGTTCAACTTCAAACAGAGGTGGCATGACGCCGGAAAGGGCTCGTGCTGAAAGGGTTTTTTTCTGATTGTCGCGCAGATAGATGGCTCCAGATCCCGCTTTACAGGTTCGAACGGCATAGTGAAGAACGCGTTCGAGCAGGTGGGTCATCTCTACCGTTTCGGCGTCGGCAAAAACGGATCCAACGTTTTGTACAAATCCTAGAGCGGCTTCTTTCTCTTGAACGAGAGTGCGGTGTTCGGCAGCGAGTGCTTGATATCGTTTGCGTTGGGCAAGTAGGCCTATGATGAATAGGAGGGCCAGGAGTAGAGTGGGGATACCGAGGCCAGCCAGCTGGAGTGGAAGTGGATTCATTTAGGCTCCATTGAGTTGGTCGAGGTCGGCTTGTAGTAGTTCGATAACGGATTTAAATTCGAGGCGATTTTTTACGTCAATATCGGCCAGTTTTTGGTGGGCTTCGAGAGATGTTTCGGCGGTTATTTTTGTGTTGGTCTTTATGGAGAGTTCAAGTTGGGGTTCAGGGTCAGGCTCGGGGTTTTCGGGGTCGGAGGCAAGGTGATAGTCGAGTACGCGGTCGACGCCCAATGTGATGAGGAGGTCTTGATTTTTTTTCGAGAGATGGGTTAGTTGGAAGGTGAGTTGGGGTCGTGCTTTGATCAGGCAGGCTACTCCGGCGAGGACACCCATGAAGGTGCTATCCATGCCTTCGCACCCACTCATATTCAGATAGATATGTGTGAGAGCGGGGTTTTCGATTTTTTGCTTAATGAACGTTTTAAGGGCGGGGCTGATTCGGAAGGAGCCACGTCCATTGAGGCAGATGTAGACCTTGTGGCCTACTTCGGCTGCAGTGAGATTATCTTGTCGGTCGGAATTCGTCAAATTCTCTCTCCCTTGACGCTATACGGAAGTGTAGCACTCGGGGGTGTGAGGTCAACGTGTTTGTTTGTTCTTGGAAGGCACGGATGAAAGCGGGTGAAGTACGATTACGAGTTCACCTTTGACGTTTCGGTTTTGAAAGGCGGTTTGAATTTCGGCGGGGGTTCCTTGGAGTTGTTCTTCGTGTATTTTTGTGAGTTCACGGGCAACAAAAACGATGCGATCTGGGCTGAGGTGTTGTTCGATTTCACCCATTAATTTAAGGAGACGGTAGGGGGATTCGTAGAAGATAACAGGGATATGCATATCACTCCAGCGTTTGAGTTCGCGTTCACGACCTCCACTTTTGTGGGGCAGAAAGCCGGCAAAAACAAATCCATTTTCGCCGATACCGCTGAGGGCCATGGCGGTGGCGAGAGCAGTGGGACCGGGGATGGAGGTAATGGGTAGATTCGCATGGCGGCAGGCTTGAATGAGGCGGGATCCGGGGTCAGATATGCCGGGCATGCCAGAATCAGAGACCAAGGCGACGGCTTCACCGTCTTGAATACGTTGAATAATGTGTTCGCTGCGCTGTGCTTCATTGAATTTGTGATAGCTCATGAGGCGGGTTTCAATTTGATAGCGATCGGTGAGTCGGCGAGTATGGCGGGTGTCCTCAGCGCAGATGAGATCGACGTTGGTAAGGGTTTCGATGGCGCGTGCAGAAAGATCGCCTAAATTCCCAATGGGCGTGCCCACAATGTAGAGTCCCGGTTCCATGCGAGAAAACCTATGTGATTGGATGAGATAAGACGATCTTAATTGAGATAAACCGCTTGTTCAAGATGGAGTTGATGAGGTTGCAGATGGAGGGTGCGGGGTGGGTCGCTTCGAAGGAGACGTCCATTGGCCGTGTAGTAGTGAAATTGGAGGGTATGTATTCCAGCGGGAAGAATGACTTCACCAATGGAGGTGGTGGCTGGGAAAAAATGTGCAGTACGGAGGTCAGCATGTTCGGTTTGGCTTAGGAGGGCTCCTGTGACGAATCGAGTGAGGGTACTCCATCCCTCGTTCATATCTTCGGTAAGGGATTTGGTTCCGGCTTGGAAAGCCCATGCTTTGCCAGCGGTGCGGGTGAGCGTGCGCACATACAGTAGAGGTTGGCGATAGTTGAATAGTTGCTGACTAATAGTTTCGAGACTTTCAATTTTTTGAAGGCGCAGAGGTGGTTCTTGATTGATTTGAGCTTCGATATAGGCGACTTCGTTGAAACGGGGTTGGATTCGAGGTAGTTCTATTTTGAGATGGAGTCCAGGGTCGATTCCGGGCCAAGCAATAGCATTCCAGCCGGATAGGCCACTTTGACCTAGCTCATAGGTTTGGGTGTTGAGCATGAGTATAAGATTTTTTTCGGTGTGTAAATAGAGTGCATGGGCTTCTTTGAGTGGAGTTCTTCCATGAAATCCAATAAGGCTTAGGCGCACGTGTTTGGAGGGGAGGGGTTGATTAAAGTTTTCAAGATTGGGTGGGGCAAAGGGGTAGAGATTGCTCTGTTTGGTGAAGGCCATATGGAGGCGGTCGTGGTCGATCCGAACATCGTCCCAGAGGCCATCGTTTCGGTAAAGCAGCATGCCGAGCCAACGTCCGAGTGCAGATTCATGAAAGGGTTGGGTTTCGGGGGGGGTAAAGGTTTCTGGTGTATAGGGTAGATCGGTGTAGGGCTTGGGTGTATTTGGTTTGTAGTTGGATCAGCTTGTGATCGATCCGCCGAATCTCGACCCAAGCTGAGTCGAGCTGATTAAGGGCGATGTAGTTGAGCGCTTTAAAGATATGAAGATATATTTCTTCGGCATCATCTCCGGCATATTCGGCGGTATTATCGTTGAGGATGATCCGGAGAGGGAGTTCGGAGACACGATGGATTTGTTGTTTTTCGAAATAGGTGTTTGCACGTTCGAGGGTTTGATTACTGGCTTGATAGTCGCCGCTCCAGTGTTGAAGCATACCGACGTTGAGGAGGTGTAGTAGTTGATCTTTTTTGGGTGGAGTATGGGCTTGAATTTGGTGCAGTGCAGCGACGGGATCGTTTAAGCGAAGTAGGGTATCAGTGCCGCCATAGTGGAGTTGATGGGTGCGTAAGGTACTACACCCAGTGAGAATGAGAAGAAGAACGGTGATGAGGCTGCCGCGCGTATGCGGATTGGAAGTTACCATCGGAAAAATGGTTTTTTGACCTGTTTCTTGATTTTTTTACTGCCGATCCATTGCTTTTCGTTGGTTTGCAGTTCGATTAATTCAAGATCGACTTGGTAGAATTTAACGGTGGTTCGGTTTTCCGTGTCGAAGATGGTTTTGATGCTACCGATGAGCATAAAATCAGCGCCTGTTTCGGCATGCATTTGCTTGCGGGTTTCGGGGCGGGCCCACTCTTGTTGTTCTTTTCGTTCAGCGCGTAGTTGGCCTCGTTCATAGGGATTGGCAACAAAGATGACGCGTCCACTATTGGTAAGTTCACGTTCGAGATCTTTAATAAAAGTACCGGTTTGGATGTGTTCGGAACTTAGGTTGCGGATGTTCCCGACGATGACGGTGGGTTTGTGTCCGAATTTGGCAGCGTAGATACCAATGAAGGATTGCGTTGAGATATCTTGGATCATTTCTTCTGAGACTTCTCGCGAGTCGGTGTCGTTCCATTTTCCCGTTAGATCGGTAATTTCGGTGGGATCAAGGCGTTCTACGTCTGTGGCGCAGCCGGTAACTAAGAGGGTCAGAAGGAGGAGTGCGCAGGTTATTTTCATATGGAGTCCTTTTTAGATGGTTTCAGTTATAGACCGTGTGAAGATAAATTTGTTCACTTTTTTTAGTTGTTGAGGCATTCGCCAATGATGAGATCGAAGTCAGGATCGCGTATTAGTTGAAGCAGCTGGTCGGGATGGAGTAGGTCACGTGTATGGAGGTTGCTGAGTGCGGTTCGAATAGTTGGGTTGGCTCCGATACGGGTGAGTTGTTGACAAATACTGGTTTGAGTTTCTTTTCCAGTTAAGAGCCCAATTTCTCGGATGTGATTGAGGGTTTTACGATCGGAAAAGAGATTTTTTAGAGCTGAATTTTGCTGAATACGAGCGGCATTTCCGCTAAGCAAGTCGGCTCCGATCATGGGATCGTTGAGCAGTTGTTGTATGGATATAGCTTCTAAGATCGTTTTTGAGAGGGCGATCGTTTGAGCGGGTTTGCTAAGGGTGTTGGCAAGGGCAACGGCATGGTGTGCTTCGTTCTGGGTGGCCGCGGTGCGACATGCGGTGTGGTAGATCAGGGATTCAGCTTGTTGGGCGCCAATGCTTTTTTCGGCTCCGGGTAGGGGAGTTCCTTTTGTGAGTGCAAAGAGGAGGTTGGCGCTCCAGAAAAGGGCGCTGATGATGATGAGTGCGGAGAAGGTGGATAGTATGAAACCACCTATGCGATCGATAAAATGTCGAAGGGGGTGAATAGTTTGAAGGTGCGTTTCACGTTGGTCGATGAGATTGGAAATAATGACGTGGAAAATGAAATAGGCGAGGGTGCCGCTAAAAAGACCGATGGTTGGAATGGTTATGATCCGTGGTCGATTGGCCCATTCTCCAATCCAATTGCCGAAGTAGCGTCCGGCGACAAATCCGACAATAAGAGCAATGATCACCTGGAGCATACGTAGCAGGGAGATACGAGTGCCATTGATCCATCCGCTCCAAAAAAAGAGTAGTAAGACCAACGCCGTTAAACTGTCCAGAAGGAGATGCATGGTTGGTGATCTTTCTTTAAGATGTTGAAACGATAATGCTATTATGTTTTTTAATGAAGCAAAAAGGCGGGAGTTATTAGTGGAGTTTTTGTATGCATCGGCCTTGAAGAAGCGGTTTTCATGTTACGGTCATTTTTATGCGTGGCGGGTGGGTGTTGAGGACCATTCGTGTCGGAGCGTATTGGAAATTGTGGATGAGAGCGTGGATGCGTCGGAGCCGAATCGATTATGGGGGGCGACGGGCGGATGCAGTGGTGGTGATGATGAATCCAGGTTCATCGCGTCCGTTAGCAAGGGGTTGGGAGTCGGAGGTGCGATCGTATCCTGAGGTGAATCTACAAGAAAAAGTGTTGGTTTTAACGCAGCCGGATAATACGCAGTATCAGGTGATGCGAGTGGCGGTGGCATGCGGTTGGTCGCATGTGCGGGTCTTAAATTTATCAGATTTACGTGATCCTAAGTCGGGGTCGTTTTTGGAGCGTCTGAATGCGTTAGAAGATAATTCGAAGGGGGGGCTGCATAGTCTTTTTTCAGCGGAACGGTCGCGGGAGTGCGCGTTGGGATTGCGGCGACGGATGGAGCCGATTTTAGTTGGTTGGGGGCAGGATGTGAGATTGGTTCAGTTGGCTGAGCAGTGTGTGGATCGATTGGATGGAGTCCCGATAGTGGGGGTTGAATCATCGATTCATCCTGTCTTAAATTCGCATCCGAGCCCGATGTTACAGCGCATGAAAGTGGTGTGGTTAGAGCGAATGATAGAGCAGTTGGAGAGTGTGTGATGCGATTGCTTTGGGGGTTTGTTTTTGTTTTAAGCTGGGTGTTTTCTGCGATGGCGCAGATGCCACATGAGGTGTTGGTAATTGCGAATCAATCTTCGGCGGGTTCGTTGGAGGTGGCGAATGCGTTTATGGAGCGGCGTGGTATTCCTGCTGATAATCTCGTTCGGTTGGCGATCCCAGAATCGGTATATGGAGGGCGGGCTACATGCGATCTTGATACGTTTGAGGAGTTGATTTGGATTCCGGTTAAGAAGGAGATAGTTTCTCGTCGGCTTGAGGATCAAATTCTAGCGTGGGTGTATTCAACGGATTTTCCGATTCGAATTATGACGGATGCATCGGATCGGCGGCAGGTTTCGATATGTGGGCAGACATTTATGAAGAATCGCCGTGTTGAAGGGGTGTTGATTGAGGAAGGGAAATATCATTCTCCGATTTTTGCTGGGCCGAATGAACGTTTGCGGATGCTTTTTCCGTCGTGCTCGTTGGGCGCCTTGAAATCGGGATTGGGTTCACGAGTAGGTGAGGATGATACGGTTGAGCGGTTGCGTTCGGGGCTGGGTGGGCGCATGCCTTTACCATCTATGATGTTGGGGTATACTGGTTCGGGGGGAAGTTCTCTAGATTCAGTACTGGCGGTGTTGGAGCGAGGACAGCAGGCAGATTATCAGGGGCGCCGGGCGGGGCTCTATTTTGTGACCAATAGTAATGTGAGATCGACGTGTCGTGATTGGCAGTTTGCATCGACAAAAGAGCGGTTAGTGGAGCGCCGTGTGGAGGTGGTTGTAACAAATGAGTTTCCGGTGGGGGCGTCGTCTATTATGGGTCTTCTCTGCGGTGCGGAGCAGGTTTCGCCGACGGAGATGGGTTCATTTGCACCCGGTGCAGTGGCAGAACATTTGACGAGTTGGGGGGCCGAGTTTCAGCGACCGCAGACGAAGTGTACAGAATGGTTAAATGCAGGTGCTACGGCGACCTGTGGATCGGTGGTAGAGCCGTATGCGAATGCAAATAAGTTTCTTTCGGCGCGCTTTTTTGAGCATTACACGGCGGGATGTTCTGTGTTGGAGAGTTTCTATCAGTCGGTGGCATCGCCGTTGCAGCAGCTTTTTTTGGGAGATCCGTTGGCGCGACCGTATGCGCCGCCGGTGCGGGTTCGTTTGTTGGGTGTGAATCGGTTGTCGGAGGAGCCTTTTCGGTTTCGGGCAACGGCGACGACTCCGTTGAGGGATGTTTCGTGGCGGTATACGTTTTTATTGGATGGTCGGGTGGTTGAAGCGGCTTCGAAAGTCAATTCGTATCGGGTGAATCCGGTTGATTTGGCGGATGGGTTCCATACGTTGCAGTGTGTGGCGTGGGTGGACCATTCGGTTCGTTTTTATGGATCAGATACGAAGGCGTTTGTGGTGAATCGAGTTGGAAGGGCTTTATCGATTTCATCGGATATAAAACCATTGGGTGCAGGGGTTCATGGGGTTCATGGGGTTCAGGTGATGGTGGATGGAGCGGATGTTCCTAAACGGGTTCGGTTGATCTCAGGTGCAGAGGTGCTTGATGAACGGCGTTATGATTCGGAGCTGTTGTTGCGATTTGAAGAGTCTCGGGTGGGAGATGGAGTGTGTCGATTGCAGGTGGTTGGGGTGTATGCCGATGGAATGGAAGTGGCGAGTGAACCATTGGTGTTGAGGGTTTTTAATTCGTTGAATGAATAGATGTATCGGGTTGTTGGTTGGGGCTGATCTTTTGTTTTTAGTCGCTTTCTTTTTTTTGGTGTTTGCTTTGATACCGGTTAAAAAGGTGCAGGAATTTACGCTTTAATTTGAGCAGGTTCAGCGGTAGGTCTTGCGGTCTATGAAGCAGATCATAACGCAGGTTAAGAGTGAGGGGCCGGAGCAGATATGGGAGGTGGCGGCGTCTTTAATTAGAGTCGTTGCCTTCAAAATCGGGCGTTGTCCAAGTAGGGGTCGATGAGCTGGTTCACATGTATTATCTTTCGTGAGTTAATTCCACAGTAGGCGAGTTCCAAACCCTTGTAATGGGGTAGGAATGGCATATTCTCCATGTTCTAATTTTTTCTGTAAAATAACCGTTTCATTTGATTTATCATCAGTCCACCCCCACAGTGCTTCACCAACCTTTACCCACTGGTCATTGAGCAATTCTTGTGAAAGTTTTTGTTCTGTAATAATGGTTACAACCCCGGCTCGTTTGACCTCAAACTCTAAAAATTGGGGGCGGCTATCTCCCTCGTTCATTGAAATTCTCCATCCCCTATATTCTTCAGGAACTTCCCACCAGAAGTGAGTCCATTCTCCAAGATAGATACGTTCATCTTTCCTTAATCGAGATGTCTTGTCATCTGTATCTACCTTGGCCTGCTCATTCATCTCTTTTTTTTGAGATTCAGTATCGGCGACCTTGATGAACATAGTGTCGATCAGCTTTGCTGATTCAAAATCCTTCCGCTTAATGTAAACGTCCTTTTGCTTTCGCAGAGCGACTTGGTATTGCTTCTCTATCTCATCAATTTTGCGTTGCTTAGCATCTTGGATTCGCTTGATCTCGAAAGGGATTTTATCCTCTGCGTAGATGGAGAACGTACAAGCGATGAGAAGAATGAATGTTGTTGCCTGCTTCATTAGTTTCCTTTTTTTAATAGTCCTGCGAACGTTCAGGCTGACCTGCCGTGCACATAAAATTTGACCGAATCGTCGGGCGTTTTCACGGTAAGGTCAAGCCTCTGGTTAGCCATTATATGGTGTTCTTGGATTATTTCTTCGTTTCTCTCGATTAGATTCATGCTTAAGAAATTTATCAGCAATGATTTTTCCAATAACAGTTTGCTTCGCAACTTGTGTTTTTGCCCATATTCCAATTTTTAAAATCCACTGAAGTTCTTCAGGACTATAGTGCCAACGATAATTATTGCATGCACCACATGATGGAAGGAAATTTTCTTCATTACATAAACCACCACTTGTGTGATTTTTTACATGGTCTGCCTCAAATTCATTTATCTCGATTAAACTGTTTATCGAGTGTCTCTTTTGTGAGCCGCGCTGCGATTGACGTTGACCGGATTAGCCGACGTGTAACAGCGTAGGCTCAAGACTCTGGTTCGACATAGTTATATCGATTGAGGGTTCATGATTGATCCTTCTTGTCCTCTTCTCCGATCATTTTTCTGCTTTGTTTTCTTCGAATCATTCAGAGCATGTATATCTCCTTGTGTGGCGATTCGATGAAGGGGGATTTCTGTATTATGGGTAAGAATTTCGTAAAGCTGCTTTCTCAACCATCCAATATTTCGTGCGCGAGGGTTATGACCTGTGTGTGTCTCAACGGTTTGGATTGATTTCGGGTGCAGAGGTGCTTGATGAAGGGCGCTATGATTTGGAGCTGTTGTTGCGATTTGAAGAGTCTCGGGGGGGGGAGTGGAGTGTGTCGTTTGCAGGTGGTTGGGTGTATGCGGATGGGATGGAAGTGGTGAGTGAACCCTTGGTGTTGAGGGTTTTTAATTCGTTGAATGAATAGAGGTGTCGGGTTGTTGGTTGGGGCTGATCTTTCGCTTTTGGTCGCTTTCTTTTTTTTGGTGTTTGCTTTGATGCCGGTTAAAAAGGTGCAGGAATTTACGCTTTAATTTGAGCAGGTTCGGCGGTAGGTTTTGCGGTCTATGAAGCAGATCATAACGCAGGTTAAGACTGAAGGACCGGAGCAAACGTGGGAGGCGGCGGCGGCTTTAATGGAGTCGTTGGAGCCGGGAACGGTGATTGCGTTGCATGGGGATTTGGGTGCTGGTAAAACTTGTTTTATTCAGGGTTTGGCGGCGGCGATGGGTATTACGGATCCGATTACGAGCCCGACGTATACCTTGATCGGTGAGTATGAGGGTCGGATGAAGTTGAATCATATTGATCTGTATCGGTTGGCGAATAGTGTGGAGGCTCTGGGTATTGGTTTAGAGGAATATTTGGAGTCGGATGGCATTACGGCGATTGAGTGGGCTGAGCGGGCGGAGGAGATTTTACCGGAATCGATGTTGCATGTATCTATCGAGAAGGGGTGCGATGAGAGGTCTCGGCAGATTGAAATTTGGCGGGAGGTAGTATGCGAATCGTAGCGGTTGAAATGAGTGCGTCAATGGGAAGTGTGGCGTTGGTAGATCAAGGCGACGTGCGGGCATCCTTTTCGTGGGAAGAGAAACGGGAGAATCGGCAGCAGTTATTTGATGCGTTGAAGGCGTTGGCGGTTGAGTGGAGTTCGGTGGATCAATTTGTTGTGGGTCGTGGCCCAGGTGCGTTCTCAGGGATGCGGATTGCGTTTTCGGTGGTGAATGCGTTGGCTGCACCCGATAAGACGCCGGTGGTGGCTCATAATAGTGGAGCTGCTCTGGCGCATGCACGAGGTGCCTCCCAGAGTGTGGTGGTTGGGGATGCTCGTCGTAAACAACTCTGGATTGGTACGTTTGAGGGGATTGAACTTTCACGAGCATTTACATTGATTGATCCGCAAGAGTTACCGATGTGGATTCAAAGCCATACAGTGGTGTTGAGTCCGGATTATGATCGATTGGCTTCGGTACTAGATCCGTATGTGGGAACGGATAGGACGTCTGTGGTTCCTCAGGCGTCAGATTTAGCAAAGGTAGTTTGTTTGCGGGCCCGGTTGGGCTTGGAGACCGAACGTTTTGAACCTCTTTATTTGCATCCGCCGGTTTTTGTTGAGCCGCGTTTTCCGGCCTAAAGGATCTGCGCTTGAGTCGTTAGGTTGAAGGGTTTAGAATATGGATATGAATCCAAGGGGTGATGTATGTCAATTATGTGATGAACTCCCAACACGCCGTACGCTTGATTTAGAAACGGTTTTAGTGGCGGGTGCATCGGGATATATTGGAGGGCGTTTAGTTCCAGAGTTGGTTGCGCGTGGGTATCGGGTTCGGGTGATGGTTCGATCGAAGGTGGAGGCGCTAAGTGATCGTTGGCTGAATTGCGAAGTGGTGGTGGCAGATGCATTAAACCCAAACTCGTTGATGATTTCGATGGAAGGGGTGCATACGGTTTTTTATCTTATCCATTCCATGTTAGTGGGCCCGAAATCTTTTGCAGAGACGGATCGATCTGCTGCTCGATGCGTGCGTGAGTCAGCGGAGCAGCAACAGGTGAAACGGATTATTTATTTGGGTGGATTGGGTGATAAGCAGGATCGGCTGAGCCCGCATCTGTCGAGTCGGATGGCTGTGGCGGACGAATTGGCTCTTGGATCGGTTCCAGTCACGTTTTTGCGGGCAGCGATTATCTTGGGTTCGGGCAGTGCGTCGTATGAGATGATGAATCATTTAATTCGCCGTTTATGGGTGTTGCCGGTTCCGAGTTGGGCGAAGACGCGATGTCAGCCGATTGGTTTGCGAGATGTGATTAAGATTTTAGTGGGCGTGCTAGAAGTTCCGGAGACCGCAGGAAAGATCTTTGATATTGGAGGGCCGGATATTTTGAGTTATGAGGATCTGCTCAAAACCCATTCGGAGGTATTGGGTCGACGGCGATATTTCATTTCTTCTCCGCTATCATCGATTCGCTTTTTTGCGATGATGACGAGTTGGTTGACGCCGGTACCAGCCCCGATTACGCGTTGTTTAATGGAAAGTGTAGAGCATGATGTGGTGTGTGAAGGGCGCGATATTTTGGAGGTGCTTCCGTTTCGGCGGATCAGTTGTCGGGAAGCGTTGGTATTGGCTTTGTCGCGAGAGGAGCAAGATGCGGTGCATAGCCGATGGACGGATAGTTATCCACCGGATCATGAGTTGGCGATCAAGTTAAGTGAGTTATCGGAAGCACCGACGTATACTTCGACGTATTCATTGGTTACGGAAAAATCGGCGGAGGCGTTATTTGAATCGATCTCCTTTATTGGGGGGGAGCAGGGATGGTTTAATAGTACTCCTTTGTGGCGTTTACGGGGTATGATTGATCGGATGCTTCAGGGGGTAGGTACGCGAAGAGGTCGTCGGAGCCCTACGCAATTGCGGGTGAATGATGTGGTTGATTTTTGGCGGGTGGAACAGGTGAAGAAGCCAAGTCGATTGTTATTACGAGCGGAGATGAAGTTGCCGGGTCGAGCTTGGTTGGAGTTTCGGGTGGAGCCGGAAGAGGAGTTGCAGCGGTTGAGTGTTCATGCGTCTTATTATACAAAGGGCTTCGGTGGTAGGCTATATTGGTATGTCTTTCTTCCTTTTCATCATTTCATTTTTGGGGACCTGATTTGTGGAATCGAAAAACGGAGCGAGGAGCAGGCTGATGGATGCGTTTGATCTGCCTCCGATTTGTCCGCCTCCGGCTAATGATCTGGTTCCAATGCTTGTGATTATTGGGGTGGTAGTTGGATTTGTATGGATACGTAGAAAATTTTTCAAAGGAAATAGATCAGATTAAGTTGCAGTTGGTTCTATTTTATCGTTTCTATTTGGAGGGTGTATGAAATGGTTTTTTAGGGTGAGTTGTATGAGATATATATGTCTGTTTATTGGGTTGCTGGTATGGGTAAGTGGGGCATTGGCTTCGAAGGTAGAACAGCCGAATATTTTATGGATTACGAGTGAGGATAACAACGTAAACTGGGTGGGTTGTTATGGAAATGAATGGGTCGAGACGCCCCATATTGATCGATTGGCTGCGGAGGGGTTTCGGTATAGCGAAGTATATGCTAACGCACCGGTTTGTGCGCCTTCGCGCTGCACGTGGATTACGGGTATGTATGCGGTCACAATGGGCACGCAACCGATGCGGAGTCGGAATGAAATTCCGCATGATAAAATTCCGTATTATCCAGACCTGCTTCGCTCATCAGGGTATTTTGTAGGGAATGATAACAAGACGGATTATAATATTGGTGGGCGAGAGGATCGATCGTGTTGGGATAATCCAACGAAAGTCAATTGGGAGCAGTTGCAAAAGCAAGAACCTTTTTTTCAAGTATTGAGTTATTATGAGTCCCATGAGAGTCGCATCCAAGGTGAATTGGTGGATATTGAGCATGATCCGATGCAGACTCGTTTGCGAGCCTATCATCCAGATGTGATGGATATTCGGAAAAATTATGCAAAATATCACGATGCGATAAAGCGAATGGATCAGCAAGTGGGCGATGCATTAGCGGCGTTGGAAGCAAGCGGAATGGCGGATCGTACGATTGTCATTTATACCTCGGATCATGGTGGGGTGTTACCTCGCAGTAAGCGCTATTTATATAACACCGGATTACATTGTCCATTGATTGTGCGCATTCCGGCGCGGTATCAATCTCTATGGCCTTTGGAAGCCCCTGGGGGCGTTGTGGATCGATTGGTTAGTTTTGTTGATATGCCGAAGACGTGGCTCTCATTGGCAGGTGTAGAGGTTCCATCGCATTATCAGGGACGTACGTTTTTAGGCGATGATCAGGAAGCAGAAGCGAGCTATCATTATGCCTTTCGTGGGCGTATGGATGAGCGATTTGATAGCGCGCGTGCGGTTCATAACAAGCAGTTTTTATTGGTTCGAAATTATATGCCTTATGCGCCGTGGGTGCAGCATTTGGAGTATCAGTGGAAAATTCCGGCCATGCGAGCTTGGGAGGCTCATGTTCAGATGGGAAACGCGACCCCGATTCAATCGCGACCGTTTTCGGCAAAAGCGGTGAGTGAAGAGCTCTATGATATGAAGGCGGATCCGGATAGCGTCTTTAATTTAATCAATGATCCTGCCTATACGGCGATTGCTACTGAGCTTCGCTCGGCGTTGCATAGATGGCAACTTGAGGTGGTGGATACGGGATTGATTCCTGAGTCTGAACGAACCCGAATGGCAGCAGATGCAAACGTAACAATCTATGAGTGGGCGGAGCACTCAGAACACTATCCGCTTGAGCGTCTTTTGCATGCGGCAGATATGGCCTTGGAGCAGGATCATAAGCATCGTGCTGCACTGCAACTGCTATGTCGAAGTCCGTATCTGGGGGAGCGTTATTGGGGGGCAGTGGGACTGTTCTTGATAAAGGATGATTCGGTTTCGATACCGTTACTGATGGATGAGTCGCATGAAGTACGAGCGATGGCGGCGTGGACGTTGATACAAAATGGACGTGAAAAAGAGGGGTTATCGACGTTGCGGATGCTAATCAAGAACGATTCGTATGCGTTGCTCAAGGTGTTAAATATCCTGGATTGGATGGGTCCGATTGCTCAATCTTTAGAGGATTGTTTGGCAAAAAAAGATTTTCAATCCGATACGAACTTGAAAAAGATGCAGCAGTATTTACTGCATAAATGGAACTAAATAATTGGTGGGCGAGGCGGGACTCGAACCCGCACGCGATTAAGCACCAGAACCTAAATCTGGCGTGTCTACCAATTTCACCACTCACCCGTTGTGAAGGGAAAGAACGTAGAAGGCTTCGGGGGTTCGTACAAGTTCAAACTTCAGCGTCTTGCCACGCCTGTTGGAGTTGTTGAATTATTCTGTGTGACTGGGAAGATTTGTTTAAGGCACTCAGAACACAGAAGGCAGTGAAGGCGTGTTGTCGGAGGGTCGCCAGTTTTTCTATTTGAATTCCACCAATCGCAACACTCGGGCAGCTGACAGCTGCCGCAATACGACTGCCTTCATCGATCCCAACAACTGGGTCGGGGTTACTTTTACTCTGGGTGGCATAGATGGGGCCGATGCCGATGTAGTCGGCACCTGCGGCTTGGGCGGCTTGGGCTTGCTCGAGGTTATGGGTGGAGATACCGATGATGCCGCGATACTGTTGGCGGGCGTCTTGGAGTGTGAGATCGTCCTGCCCTAGGTGTAGCCCGTCGGCTTCTACCCGTTGTGCTAGGGGGAGGTTGTCGTTGATGATGAGTTGGGTTTGGGTGCCCTGTGTGATGGTGCGTAGAGTTTGAGCAATTTCTAGTTGTTGGTCGTTGGTTTCATCTTTCATGCGCAGTTGTAGCATGGACACGTGGCAGTTAACCGCGGCGCGCGCGGCGGCTTCGTAGCCGACAACGGGATTGGTGAGAATGAGGTAGAGTCCGTTTAGTTGGTGCATGTCTTCAAACTATCTTTATTCCGTTGATGTTCAATCGATTTCCTTAATATTTAAAATTTATGGATTGATATTTTAGCAGTGCACGTTAACATATAAATATCAAATTTAAATTAATTATTTTATTTTTAAGTGTTTTTGCAGTCAACGTATTGATGGCTCGAGAATTCACCTTGCCGGATGGGCGTTCGCTGGAGGCGGAAATTGTTCAGTATGATGAGCGGTTGGGGCAGGTGGAGTTGAAGCGGGCGGATGGGAAGCTGGTTAAAATTAAGCCATCGGTTTTTGTGGAGGAGGATCAGGCTTATGTCGATGAGTGGATTATACACTCCATTTTTAAAGGTAGGCATGTAACTGTTGAGGTAAATAAGAAAAAAGTAGGGCAACAAAAAATGGATGGAAGAGCTGAGTTCTTAAGAATTGACTCTTTCCTATATGAAATCGAGATTCAGAATCGATCAGCAACACAGATCAGCGGATTAGATGTGGAATATAACATATTTTATGAGCAGGAAGTGAATGACATGGACAAAGGTCGTGTCATCAATCACGAGAAGACTGAGAACGGTAAGTTGAAAATAAAATCGTTAGGAGCTAGAGAAAAAAGGAACTTCTCTACAAAGGAAGTGGAGCTAGCCAAATATGAATTTAATACAACGGATTATTATGTTCCGGGTGGGGACCCTCAAGGCACTAAAGGAGATATCAAGGGCATTTGGATTCGTATGGAGTGCGAGACGGCTAGTGGAATGAAATCGGTGAAAGACTTTTTTGAGCCTTCAAGCATAGAAGGTAAATACAGATGGTAACTACTCGACGAAAAATGAATTAGATATCCATGGCCGGATTGATTTTTTTTATAATTTGAGCGACGTGGGAAATGGATTCGGTTTGGACGAGTTTTGCACGGAGTTCGGCGCAACCGGGGAATCCTTTGCAGTAGATAGAGTAGTAGCGGCGAAGGATATGAAAATTTTTGCTGCCTTGCCAGACGCGGTCAAAGAGTTGGGTGTGAGT
>JBJLEJ010000002.1:0-57011 GCA_045565965.1 Pontiellaceae bacterium
GCGTTGCTAGAGCAGAAACCAGATACGATTTTTATTTTAACTACTAATTATATTGATGGATGGCAAGTCGTGGATAGGAATGCTGAATCATGGGATAGTGCTAAGGTAGCTGAAATAGATCCTGATAAATCGACCCGAAAATTCGCTAATGTTATTCGTGATATTTATGGACCTGATAAAAAGAATTGGCCATCTGTTAATATCGTTGTGTTAACACCAGCTGGTAAAAATACAGATGGCTCCTATAAGACATTAAACGATGAATTTGGAAAGATTTGGAGATCGTTTAATGGTCAAGGATCGGTAATTGAAGATATTAAAGATTATATGAATGATGCTGAAAAAGATCAATACTATGAATATCGGGGTGATTACGGAAATCTTTAAGAATATCTATTCTATTCGTTTTACTCCTTCATTTGTGTAATGAATCATTTGAATCGTTCCATCGGTATTATAATGCATATAATCAACACATATACTTCGTCTATACAGAGAACCCTCAATCCCGTTTAGGGTATAATCACCTCGATGATAAAAATAATACCATCTATCCTTATATTGAGTAATTCCAGGATGTGATTGAGCTCCCGATGGTGCTTTAGCGAAGGTTCCTTTGTTAACAAACGGTCCATATGGAGAATGCCCGATAGCATAACACGCATCGCTTGTTCCATACTGGTTATATGTAAAATAATAAGTGCCATTATATTTGTGTAAAAAAGCAGCTTCAAAGAAATCATTCGAACCATAATCAACGGCGATCGGATCTTCTGCTAATTCTGTCATATTTTCTTTTAATTTAGCTATATAAGGTGTTCCGGGTCTGCCAAATCCCCAATAAAGATATGCTTCTCCATCCTCATCGATGAAACAAGTAGGATCAATATGATCAGGACCCTCAATTGGACTCCCAATATCTGTGAATGGCCCTTCCGGCTTATCACTCACTGCAACACCCACTCTCCAGCCTTCTCCATTTACCGGACGATGGGGAAAATAAAGATAATAGGTGCCGTCTTTAAAAGCTGCATCGGGTGCAAACATAAATCCTTCATTTGGATTACCCCAATCTAAATCAGAAGCACTTAAAATCACCCCATGATAAGTCCAATTGACCATATCGTCTGTTGAATAACACTTGTAATGATCCATGTGCTTATAATTCGTTGCATGATCATAATCACCCGACGTATATACCCAAAGTTTTCCATCTTCCCATGTTTGAGGTGATGCATCAGCAGTTCGAAAATTAGTAAAAATAGGGTTTCCGCTAAATTGCTTTTCTGCATTAACATTAAGAAAATGAGATAAAAGAAGAGTTATTAAGATGTTTTTCATAAACTATCTTCTATCATAGAATTCAGTTTTTTCAAAAATATATGAGAGGTTATAGATACACGTTTTAAGTAAGTAGATTCCTTTTATACACCTAATCTTTCCCGCAATTAGAGATATCTAAGTTTTTTTATGTATTTTTGGGACATTAGATAGCTGGCATATTAACGTAAATCTTATAAACGTTAGCATAATAGCAATTATTTGCAGGTTTAAAGAGTGGTGACTGAAGAGGGACTTGAACCCCTGATGCTCGGATTATGATTTCTAATTCTATTATTCACTTATGCTTAATACGTATATTATTTGTAATAATATTTTATTTAAACCGATCGTAGACATGGTTTTGACTCATGGTGATTTATTACATCCATATTCTGTTGTTATAAAAAATAACAAATTACAGATACGATTGTTTAATTTGATTCCTATTAAAGAATACAGTCCAACATCTCTTAGAATGCCAATAAGAACAAATTATTTAACAGAAAACATATATACTTATTTTAAGTACTTCTCATTGCTTGCATGTTGGAAAAATAAGAAAAAAAAACCAGTTTACAGAGTAGATTCAGTTATAGGCATTGATTTTTTTCTTCTAAGGTTAAATGACTCAAATCTTCATAAATTAAGAAGCTTTATCAGAATAAGTAAAAGTGGTGGCTGAGGAGGGACTTGAACCCCCGACACGCGGATTATGATTCCTTTAATTTAATCAATTCTGAATCGATAGAACTTCGTATCTGCATCCGCAGGTATATCTAACTCTAAGACTTGCTGTGTATTAGACCACGTGCTGGTTAGATCAGAAGACTCATCAACATACATTCGGATGGTAGCGTTACCATTAGATACTCCGAAAGTTTGGTTAACTACACGGAGGTCAAGGATGAGCTATTGCGCTTCAAAGATCGTTATTCCACTTTCAACGAGAATATAGATAGATGTATGACGCTTTATTGAATTAAGGAGAATAAATAAAGAAATTCTCGGCTTATTTGTCTACAGCGTTGATCGTATGCGGATGCTTCATTTACAGTGTTATCATACCTTTTTGGGTCTTCGTAGGTAATTGCAATGCGAAAATCAGCACCAAAAACCAACGGGCATTTTTCATCCGCATCTCCGCACGTCATAACCGCGATAAAATCCTTCGTTGGATTAGGAGATTGATCGAAAATTTTTGAAAAGTTTATAATCGGATTAGAGTGCTGCGAAAAATAAGTAAGGTAAATCGGATTTGAAGAATCGGAAGTTTTAATTACGTTGAATCCTGCGTTTCTAATGGCCGTAACCGCTCGAGGATTAAACGCTGTAGATTCCGTTCCTCCTGAATAGGTGTAGATATCTTCGATATTAAAATAATTGGCTGCCGTTTGAGCCCATATTTGAGATAAGTGACTTCTTCTCGAATTATGGGTGCAAATGAATATGATATTAATATTCTTATTTTCGTTTTTCGTAGATTGAATCGCTTCGGCTAGCTTGTTTAGCTTATTTTTTCTATCAGTGTTGATCAGATGATGCTCTGACAATGACTTTTTTATATACGATTCTAATTTTGGACTGTATTCGTTGGCAACGGCTGAGCCAGACAAGATAACTAAAGCTAATAAGATTTTTTTCATAACTTTCCTTTTATTACATATGTCAAAAAAAAATCAACCGTTGTTTGAGCTAAACCAAACCGAATTTTTTGGAATTTGGTGTAGGTCTAAATACAGATAGTTAGGGGATTGCATTAAGAAATTAAATTTTAAAAATCATAATTCATTGATATGACAAATTCAGTTTCAACGTTACATACCTTGTTATCAATTTCATTGATGATATGAATTGAAGTAGTACTGGAATTACAATTATAGCATAATGAGTAGCTTGAATATCCAAATCCAGTGGAGCCAGATTTAGATGATACAAAGTAACCAAGTTTAGCTCCATAATCAAAATCTAAGCCTACAATTTGAAATTTAGAGTTAATTTCACCTTCATAATAATTTGGCTCGGAAGTCGTGTATATATCAGAAAATACAGATGCTGACAGATGATAATTTGAAAACTGTTTTGTTGCGGTTAAACTTACTTCACTCTCGCGATCTTCCGCATCACTTTCGTTAGGTAATAAAATTTCAGCATAGCCCAATGAAACGTTAAGATTTGATTTTAATAGTATATCCTTATTTATATACAACTCAATCTCAGATAACCGTTCTTTATTCTTATTTTGAATATCTATATTTCCCCATACACCTACATCAATACCGTGTGCATTTTCTTCAATATTCGGCTGCATAACTAAGCCATTATTTAAAGTTTCACCACGATCTACATATGCAGATGAAAAATTAATGGAAGCAGCTACTAATTGATGGGTTAAAAATATAAATACAGTAAAGAAAATCCCCTTCATAAATTCCCTTCAAATAAACTTATTAGGTTCTCTTTTACCACAGAGGTCAAATTTTTCAAAAGTTTAGAGAGCTCTAAATACTAAATCGCAGAGGAAGTTGGCTCCGATGGGTACCCCTAGATGACCCCCAGTATTAATCCATTCTAAATCTATAGAACTTCGTATCTGCATCAGCAGGTATATCTAACTCTAAGACGTGCTGTGTATTAGACCACGAGCTGGTTAGATCAGAAGACTCATCTACAAACATACGAATCATAGCATTACCGTTAGATACTCCGAAGGTTTGGCTGCCGACTCGCAAGTCTACTATCTCGGATAAAAAATATTTATTCGTATCTGCTGGTTCTGTATTATCATTTTCTTGATAAAAATTAGAAGAATACTGACTAAATGTTAAATTAACTGGGTCAATACCATAAAGCACACCCTCGTGGTCAATTATACTAGATCTATCAACATTAATTATTGAAAAATTAAATACTTCTTTTGTGAACAACTCACCTTGTGTATCACCACTATATGAGTACACATAACTTTTCGTAATTGGTACATCTCCATATGATTGATAATCGTAAGTTTCAGAAATGATCAAAAAATTATTTTCGGGTAGAGTGAATGGATATTGTTCAAACTGTGTATACCTGTTAGTAGAGAAAATTTCGTCAGAAAATACTATGGTTCCGTTTGTGTTTATTACAAGTACTGGCCCATATGTTCCTATGTTCTCGATCCCATTCGTAACAAGTACATTATCATTATTATAATAAGTATTTATACTATTTGTGTCTTCTAAAGATGCACTAACAACAATGTATTCATCCGATATTACATATGCCTCCAAATCATCAAGAGCGGCATAATTATTTGTGTTGAAATAATCGGCAAGGCTAATAGTCCAATTTAAATTTAGGGATGATGCATATAAATTATGAGATAGAGTAAATAATATTAGCGCTTTTATTATATTTAATTTCATAAGTTCTCTTTTACCACATAGGTCAAATTTTTCAAATATTGGTGTAGGTCTAAATACTATATCGCAGAAGAAGTTGGCTCCGATGGAAGGCTAGGGGAGATATTAAGTTAAGAACATCTGAGGGGTTATATATATACGCTTAAAGTAACCAGATCCCCCCGTGTACCCCTTAACAATTTGTTGCCCATTTTTTGCCCACAATTAGGGAAATCTAAGTTTTTTTATTGGACTTTATGGGACCTTAAGGGAGTGGGGCAAATAAACGAAAACCCCATAAACATTAGCATTATAGCCATTATTTATAGGGTTAAAAGAGTGGTGGCTGAGGAGGGACTTGAACCCCCGACACGCGGATTATGATTCCGCTGCTCTGACCAACTGAGCTACTCAGCCTTGAAATGGTTGGAACCTAAAAAAAAAGATTACGCTTGGCAAGTCATGTTTTTTTGAGGATTCCTTCTATTTTTTTCTATTCACCGCCAAGCTGAAAACGGATATATCGCTTAACTTGAATGGTGTCGTCTATCGCCTTGCTTTTTTCAGCAATTAGATCAGTGATAGATTGTTTTTCTTCTTTCACAAATCCTTGTTCTAAGAAACAGATTTGCGAAAAATATTTGTTCACTTTGCCAACAAGAATTTTGTCGATAATATTATCGGGCTTGCCAGTGAGCTGCTTGCGAAAAATATCTTTTTCGTTTTCAACTTGATCAGATGGAACTTCATCTCTTGATAGATATTCCGGAGCTGCAGCTGCGACATGCAAGGTGAGATCTTTCGCTAGCTCTTGAAAATCTGCCTTTGAAACACTCTCTGTTTTTTCACAAGACAATTCGATAAGCACACCCACTTTACCACCCATATGGATGTATGAAGCAATAGCACCTGTACTTCCAACACTCCATTTTTCATTACGACGAAGAGATATTTTTTCGCCTACTTGTGCAATTTTCTCTTCTAGTTTATCGGCTACAGCATCTGCCATTGTCCCACTTTCATGGTGAAGAGACTCGTTAATGAGTTCACCAACAAATGCTTGGAAATCATCGTTACGTGTCACAAAATCAGTTTCGCAATTGACTTCAATCATAGCCGCTTGTTGACTATCTGCTGACACTATAGCATCAATTTTTCCTTCGTTGGCTTCTTTACTTGCGCGTTTAGCTGCTACAGCAGCTCCTTTTTCACGCAGAATTTTTATTGCTGCATCAAAATCGCCTCCGGTTTGCTCAAGTGCTTTTTTACAATCGGCAATTCCAAGACTTGTTGCATCGCGTAATTCTTTAATCATTCCAGTTGTAATCGACATGATATATTCTCCTCAAATTTAGGCTTCTCGCTTCTCTTCTGTCTCTTCTGAAGCAGCTTCCTCAACGACTTCTTTCGTGGGCACTTCAGTTGCGACTTCTTCGGTTGCTGGTGTTTCTTCGAGTTCCGCTTCAGGAGCAGGAGCCTTTTCCGTTACAACCTCAGTGGATTCAGCTACCGGTTCGGCAATCTCTTCTTCAGCATTAGGTTCTTTCTTCTTAGGGGCCTCTTTAGCCGCTTCTTCATTTTGCTTCTGCTTTTTGATCTTTTTCAAGACTTCTTCGCGCTTCTTCTTATCTTCCGCTTCTTTTTTATCCCGTTCTTCACGAGCAGCTTTTGCACGTGCGCGCTCTTCCTCGGCTGCTTTTTCGCGGGCTTCGCGTTCGGCTTTAGCTTTGGCTTCGTATTCAGCATTTGCTTCTTTGATCGTTTCAGCAAGTTGGTCACAAATGAAACCCACAGAACGCAGAGAATCATCATTGCCTGGAATAGGGTAGTCAACGAGATCAGGATCGGCATTAGTGTCTACAAGTGCAACCACAGGGATATTCAGACGTTTTGCTTCAGCAAGTGCCAAGTGTTCACGCTTTAGATCGACAACAAATAGAGCTCCGGGCTTGCGTTCCATATCAGAAATACCGGTCAGATTGCGTTCTAATTTATTCAGTTCGCGGCGAAGAACGGATACTTCTTTTTTGGGAAGTTTTGACATTGAGCCGTTCTCTTCCATTTTCTGAAGATCGCGCATACGAGCCACTGAACTACGAATCGTCTTATTGTTCGTTAGCATCCCACCAAGCCATCGATGAATAACGTAGGGCTGATTAGCTTCTGAAGCAGCTTCTTCAAACAACTCACGAGCTTGTTTTTTTGTTCCAACAAAGAGCACTTTTTCACCGCGTAAAACGGTTTCTTTTAAAAATGTTTTCGCCAATTCTAACTGCGAAAGAGTTTTGTTTAGATCAATAATGTAGATGCCATTCTTCGAGCCATGAATATAACGCTTCATTTTAGGGTTCCAACGCTTGGTTTGGTGACCAAAGTGCAAACCCGCATCAAGTAATTCTTGGACATGCAATGATTTAACAGATGAATCTGCCATAATTTCCTCTCCTATAGTTAATCTTATTTAACAATCCGCTTTGACACACCGGAGGAACGGTGGTCTTCGCTTCAGGCTGTTTATCAGCCAAATGAGGGCGAAATATATGAAGATAGGATTGGTTGAGCAAGCACTTATCAATAGATTTTTGAATATCATTTTCGGGGTAGCAGAGGGTGAACAAAGTTCGTTCTTTTGTTTCGTACATAATTGATCAATTCTTATGGCATCCGAATAAGGGAGTAGATTTAAAAAATGACAACGAAAAAAACGAATCTATTAATACATGAAAAGAGCCCCTATCTGCTTCAACATGCTTCAAATCCAGTCTATTGGCATCCATGGGGAGAAGCGGCCTTTCAAAAGGCTCTAGATGGAGATAAGCCTATTTTTCTATCTATTGGATACTCAACGTGTCACTGGTGTCATGTCATGGAAAATGAATCTTTTGAAGATCCTACCATAGCAAAGCTTTTAAATGATGTATTTGTCTGTATTAAGGTCGATCGGGAAGAACGACCAGATATTGATTCTATATATATGACGGTGTGTCAGATGATGAATGGTAGTGGTGGTTGGCCTTTATCTCTTTTTTTATTACCTAATCAAAAGCCATTCCACGCAGCGACCTATATTCCGCCAGAACAACGATATGGAAGAATTGGAATGAAAGAGTTAATTCCTCGTATAGATGAAATGTGGAAACTAGAGCGACATAAATTAGAAGAGGCTTCAGTAAAAATAACTGATCATCTGGTCTCTCATCAACTCACGGCTCAAGCTGATACGAATCAAATCGATGAAAACATTATCATAAAAGCGGAAGTGAGCTTACTTACACAATTTGATAAAGAGGAAGGAGGATTTGGACAGGCGCCTAAATTCCCTACAGCCCATCGTTTATTGTTTTTATTACGTTCCGGCAATACGGATGGAATCAACGCAGCATTGTATACCCTTGAAAAAATGCGTTTAGGGGGACTATTTGATCAAGTCGGGTATGGTTTTCACCGATATGCAACAGACAGAGAATGGTTGCTCCCTCATTTTGAGAAGATGCTATATGATCAAGCACTACTTATCATGGCATATATTGAAGCATATAGGTACACCAATGATAGATTCTATGAAAACGTAATTCATGAACTTATCACTTATGTTATTCGTGATATGAATCATCCCGAGGGTGGTTTTTATACAGCAGAGGATGCGGATAGTGAGGGAGAAGAGGGTATCTTCTATGTGTGGGAAAAGACGGAATTAGACGCTCTTTTAGGCAGTTCTGCAGAATGGATAAATCAAATCTGGAACATTCAAGATAAGGGTAATTTTCGAGAGGAATCATCAGGAACCTACACCGGTAGAAATATTCCTCATTTAAAAGAACGTTTTAATAAAAGCGAAGCAGATCAATTTTCTTCACTTCGAAAGATTCTATTTAAGGAGAGAGAAAAGCGTGTGCACCCGTTTAAAGATACAAAAGTATTAACGGATTGGAATGGACTCATGATAGCTGCATTGGCTAAAGCAGGTCGCAGTTTGCAGCATAGAGCATTTGTACATGCTGCTGAAAAAGCCGTTCAATTTGTGGACACATATTTAACCAATGAGAATGGAAAATTATGGCATCGTTGGCGAGATGGAGAAGCAATTATATCGGGAACTTTGGAAGATTATGTATTTTATATAAATGGATTATTGGAATTATATGATTCTACCTTGGATCTTGTGTATTTAGCAAAAGTTGTTGAATTAGCGGAACAAGTAGAGGGGTTGTTTAAAGATGAAAAACAGGGTGGCTACTTTATGACCTCGCAACAGGTAAACCCTCTTATTGTTCGACCGAAAGAGATTTATGATGGAGCCATCCCATCTGGAAACTCGATGCATCTAGATAATTTATTTCGAATAGCCCGACTTACCGGAGATCCTAAATGGGAGAAAGCAGCTGTCAATTTATACCAACTATTTGAACAGCCAATAAAGGAGCAACCACTCAACTTTATGCAGGCTCTTTTAGTCTTTCAAGGAGGCTTTCAAGGGGCTTCTGAAATTGTAATTGTCGGAAATCATGGATTACAAGTAGATGAGTGGCTTAAATGGCTTCAGATCCATCGTCAGTCTTCTGATTTAATTATTCACGTGACCGATCAGAATCGAGAACAATGGGGGCAGCTTGCCAACTACACGAAAAGCATGATATGCGTCGATGGGAAGCCATCGATTTATATTTGCCAATCTTTTGAATGCAAGCCACCAGTTTTTGATTTAGATGCGTTGAATAATGCACTTAATAGATCTTAAATGAAGCGATATGAAATCGCTTTTAGTTCATAAATTGAGAACGAACTTTTCCAGAAACAGGGTCGCTGTATATTTGAATAGAACGATCTTTTTGATCGTTTAGTATAATTTTGAAATCATCACATTGACCATTCGAATAGAAATCAAACATGTAAAAGATGTTCACTTGATCGAAAATTATCCCTTCAATTTCAATATAGTCAACATTTAATCCGTCGGGCAAAGAACGTGATATTTCTCTTTCAATTTTCCTGTCATACTCTTCATTTATTTCATCAATATAGCCAAGCCTTTTCAGAATATCTTGATCTAATTCATCATCATTTTTGTTAGAAGTAAGTTTTTTTTCTGCGCCTATGTAGATCAGTTGTTTTTCGGTGTCGATTACCATGGTAAGGTCTTGTTCTCGTAAAATTGCCATTCCTCGAGCATATCGCCCCAAGCGCTCAATATTACTGGCTGCATTGCGAAGTTTTGCATTTCCATATGACCGGGAAAGATTCGGAAGGGCAATGCCTGAAATGATAACTATTACGACCAATACTAGTATGACTTCGATGAGAGTGAAGCCAGAAGTAGATTTTGACCGATCCCAATGAGAGGATCCCATGGTTACTCCCAGTTGTTGATGGAGACCCCTTTAGGAGATGTGCAAGAAATATCGAACATATGTGTATTATTGGCTCCCGGCGCTGCGTAGATATAGGACTTATCCCATGGATCTGAGGGAATATTTTTTTTGCCTAAAAAGGGGCCGCCCTTTGATTCATTTAGGAGCTCATCTAGCGTGGTTGGATAGTCACCATTGATGATTTCAAATTCAATGATAGCTGTACTAAGCATATTAATATTACCTTGTGCCTGAGCTATCTTGGCTTTATCTGATTTTCCACCTAATTTTGGGAGACCTATACCAGCCAAAATACCAATAATAACTACTACGAGAATAATTTCGATCAGCGTAAAACCGCTTTTTGATGAACGCGCATAAGAGTTTCTTTTTTTCATCTTGTTCCTTTGGTTAAACATGTAGTGAATCTGTCAGCGTAAGAACGGGTAGAAGCAAGCAAACGGCAATGCCTCCAACGACTAACGCTACGAGTACAATTAAAAGAGGTTCTAACACGGTGGTGCATGTTTTCACAAGTCGATCGAGTTCTGTATCATATCGACGGGTGATGTGTGTTAAAGCTCCAGGCATATCACCAGTTTCTTCACCAACCGCTAGCATATCTATCAATAATGATGGGAAAATTTTACCTTTTGATAAAGGCTGTGAAATACTGGTCCCATCCTTTACTCGCGTTCGCGTCTCTCCAATTTCTGCTGCTATAATGACATTATTGATGGTTTTTTGAACAATTCCCAAAGCAGGCAAAACAGAGACCCCGTTTTGCAATAACGTGCCAAATGTACGAGCGAAATGGGCAAATGCGTTGGTTCGAACAACAGCACCGAGAATAGGCACCTTCAGTTGGTATCTATGCCATAACGCTCTGCCTTTTTTTGTAGCAAGCCATTTTTTTAGCATCCATGCAATTCCGACTATAACTGCAATGAGAACAGCTCCGTATTTGACTAGAAACTGACTTGTATTCATTAATGCAAGCGTTGGCATGGGAAGGGTGGCTCCCATATCTTCAAACGTACCAGCAAACTTTGGAACAATGCCTATCATCAAACCTAAAACAGCTAGACCTCCGATAATCAGAACAATAGAGGGGTAGATGAGTGCTGCAGTAACTTTACTACGTGCTTCTTGAACACGTTCATAATGAACACAAACATTTTCTAAAGCATCCGGCAAATGGCCACTGGCTTCTCCTGCACGAACTAAATTAATATACAGAGTCGAGAATGTTTCAGGAAAGAGTTCAAGTGCATCCGAAAGCGATGTTCCCTGCACGATTTCATCGCGTAGTGTTGTAATAATTTGCTGCACACTACCTGAATCTTTACGGCTTGAGAGAGTATGTAGGGCACGACCAATGGTCATGCCAGAAGCCACTAAATCTGACAACTCACGAGAGAAGAGTAATAATTCTTGGAGCTTCATCTGTGGTTTTCGCTGAAACCCTAATTCAAAGTTAAATCGACGCGTATTCTCAGTTGTTGATTGTAGAATGGTTTTAGTTGTTTCTTGCATGGAAATAGGAAGATATCCTAGTGCTTCAACAGCTCGAGCTGCTGCAGACTGATCGTTGGCCTCAACGACCCCTTCAACGGGCATTCCTTTCCGATCTTTTGCTTTATATGAATAATGAGCCATTATGTTATTCTGAGTATATTTATCAATAATCGTTCAATTCATTCCTAATTTATGCGAGATAAACCAAAATAGGAAGGTTGGAACTTCTTTTTTAAGCTCTTGGATGAAATTGCTTATGAATTTTCTGTAATCGTTTTTGGTCTACATGTGTATAGATTTGAGTAGTTGTTATATCAGCATGTCCAAGCATCTCCTGAATCACTCGAAGTGAAGCTCCATTTTCAAGTAGATGTGTGGCAAAAGAGTGACGAAGCGTGTGAGGTGATATTTTTTTCGTGATACCAACTGAATGAGCCTGTTCTTTAATGATTTGCCATATTCGTTGCCGCGTTAATGGTCGACCTTGCTGAGATAAGAACACATGCGCTTCCAATTCACTCTTACAGTAGTGATGACGATCGTGTAAAAGATAGTTTTGGATAATTTCAACAGTTGCTTGAGCTACCGGTACGATACGTTCTTTATTCCCTTTTCCATGCGCACGAAGCGTAGATTCTTCTAATTGCAAATCACCCATTTTTAGTCCTGCTATTTCTGATACGCGTAAACCCGTTGCATAAAGAAGTTCTAATAGAGATCGATTTCGCTGTTGATGCTTCTTTGTACTGTTCTTTATTGCGAGTAGCCGTTGCACTTCATTAGGAGATAATGTATCGGGCAAAAGACTCCAGAGACGAGGAGACTCTATTGTCTCCGATGGATCTGAATCGATGTAGCGTTCATCGTGTATAAATCGGCAGAAAATCCTAATGCTCACAAGGTGCCGTGAAACGGTTCGGGTAGACCGGCCTGCTTCGCGTAAGGCCATAAGGTGGTCGAGGATTAAACTGTTTGTAATCGAACTGGATCGTTCAATTTTCTGCTCCTGAAGAAACAAAAGAAATTGATCTAAATCAGCACGATAGGATTGGATGCTATTCTCACTTAACCCCCGTTCAAGGGCTAAGTGATCCATAAGCGCATCCACTAGAGCTTGCATGAGAAATCAGCGCATCAACAAGAGAGCGCTTCTCCTGTTAACAACGCATAGGCTTCTAAATATTTTTCACGGCTCTTTTCAATAATTTCGTTTGGAAGGGTGGGGCCTGGAGGCGTTTTATTCCAATCTAATGTTTCCAAATAATCACGAACAAACTGTTTATCAAATGAGAGTGGTGAACTTCCTGGTGAATAATCAGCTGCTGGCCAAAATCGTGAGCTATCGGGTGTTAGCACTTCATCGATTAAAATAAGCTCATCTCCAATCATGCCAAACTCAAATTTTGTATCAGCAATAATGATTCCTTTCGTGAGAGCGAAATCGGCTGCGGTCTTATAAAGATGCAAACTGATGTCGATAAGTTTTTGACCCAATTCACTGCCCACAATCTCATTCATTTGATCGATGGAAATGTTTTCATCATGACCTTCATCAGCTTTGGTAGAAGGCGTAAATATCGGTTCATCAATCTTACCTGCCATTTCATAGCCAGCGCGTAGCGGCATACCACCAATCGTTCCTGATTTTTGGTATTCTTTCCATCCGGAACCGATTAAGTAACCACGGACAATACATTCGATTGGTAACAATTCTGCTTTACGTACGAGCATCGAACGCCCTTTAAGCATTTCACGATGGGGCTGAAGTTCAGCTGGAAAATCATCTACATCGGTAGAGATCATATGGTTTTTTACGACATCTCCTGTGCGCTCAAACCAGAACTTAGAGATCATGTTTAGTACTTGTCCCTTGTTGGGAATGCCATCAGGCATAATCACATCGAAAGCTGAAATTCGATCAGAAGCAATAAAGAGATATTGATCTCCCAGATCGTAAACCTCTCTTACCTTGCCGCTTTTAAATTTATGAATACCGGGAAGTTCAATATGTGTTACTGCGCTCATGTTTACTCCTATTTCTATGCTTAAAAAAAGCAATACTATTCAAGGTATTAGCTGGGTTCAACTTAAACCGCTAAACAATCATCTCTTTTTACGACGACGATACTTTTTTGAATGTATTTTAGGGCGTCCTGAGCGCAGATCCGGCTCAACTCGTCGCTTACGATGACGTTTAGATTTTTGCTGTGGTTCTCCTGATATGGCAAAATCAAGTAATGCGCGTTCCATATCAACTTTTGCAATCATCACCTCTAATGGTTCGCCTAATTTATATCGAATAACTCCATCACGATTTTCGACACTAGTAAAAGTTTCATCTGCTTCAAGCCAATCACTTCGAATCGCTTTAAAAGATACCATTCCTCGCTGAAGCGAATCAGGAAGTTCGATAATCATTCCTCTTTTTTTTATTCCGACAATAAATCCATTGAATGTTGCACTTTTTCCTTTTCTTAAAAGAGTGTTGTAGTAATCGAGTCTTTTTCTTTCCGTTGATTTTTTCTCTAAATCATCAGCCTTTTTTTCGGTTTCTGTGCAATGGCGAGCTATTTCTTCGATATTGATTTTAGATAGAGCGGGAGGCTCATTATTCTCAAGTGATTTTAAAAGACGATGCACGACTAGATCAGGATATCGACGAATGGGTGATGTGAAATGGGTGTAATCTTCGAATGCCAGACCGAAATGACCCACTTGTCGCCCCGCATATTCTGCTCGTTTAAAGTTTTTAAGAATAGCGAGAAGAGCGGTGTATTCAGTAGGCGTATCTGCGGCTAATGCGAAGGCTTCATTAAGCTCCTTACGCGACCGTGGCAAGACCGGAATTCCGAGTGCATTAAGCTCCATTGCCATTCGGTTCCACTGTTCTTCATCTGGTTCTTCATGAATACGGTAGAGAGCGGGGCGACCCGTGGCTCCCATCAGTTTTTCTGCTACCGCCCGGTTAGCAAGTAGCATGCAATCTTCAATCAATTGATATGCATCTTTTGCCTCTGATCGCGGAATCATTGAAGCTACTTCGCCATTGTCGTTCAGCTTAATCTCTACATCGGGTGTATTGATTTCTAAGGATCCCTGTCTAATTCTGCGTTGCCGAACTTCACGGATTAAAGGATAGAGAATAGATAGTTTTTTTTGAATGATCTCGGGGATATCATGATCATTTTCGCCTGTCATATGTTGCTGAACTTGCTGATAGGTCATTCGGCATTGTGAGTGTATGACCGCTGGAAAGGTTTCATAACCAAGCCGCTCACCTTCTACACTCAAATGAATATAAACAGAGTGCGTCAAATGATCACTATTCGGATTAAGACTACAAATTTGAGTGGTGAGTTCGGTTGGTAGCATCATAACCACTCGATCGACTAAATAGATACTATTCCCACGCTTAAAGGCTTCGTGATCTAAAGCACTTCCTTCTGTTACATAGGCAGAAACATCTGCAATATGAACTCCGAGTCTCCATCCCCCTTGTGGATGAGGATCAATGGAGATTGCGTCATCAAAATCACGCGCTGTTTCTGGATCGATCGTAAAAATGACGTCTGAACGTAAATCACGACGGCCGTTCATTAAATCATCAGAAATAGCTGCAGGAATATCCTTTGCTTCTTTCAACACATGATCGGGAAAAGCTTCATCAATTCCAGCTGCTTTTAAAAGAGAGTCAATATCTACACCTGGAGCTGACGCCTCACCAAGATCCTCTTTAATCGTACCTGTAATTGATTGATAGGGATCCTGCCAAGGATCAAGCTCAACTAGAACTTTATGATCTTTTTCAATTTGTCCTGAATCTGCAATCCGTACTGAATTGGGAAAACCAGGATCATCAACTATTACAAAACTGTGGTAGCGCGCTTTTTTAAGAGTGCCAACAACTTGATGTGTTCGCCGCTCAAGAATCGCTACTATTCGACCTTCATTTCGTCTTTCAGGTGACTCGGACGATCCTCTTCTACTTGACCATTCCGCATGATAACGTTCGGCTTCCACAACATCATTTGGATAAGCTAAGCCCATGTTCTTAGTCCCAATAAATAATTCATCTTCATTTGAATTCAAAGGAATAAGAACAGCTCCGCCTTTCGGTAGCATTTTAACAACACCATGAATTAGGTTACTTTTATCCGGAAGACCCCAGCGGTTTTTACGAAGGCATGAGATCAGACCCCGTTCTTCCAAATCCTTTAGAGCGTGACGTAATGCGGTGCGCTGCCCCTTGCTTGTCAAGCCAAGTGCAACTGCCAACTCATGCTGTTTCATTGGAAGATAATTGGGTTGTTTGATAAAATCAATAATTTGAGTATCGAAGCTCATGATAATAATATGTAATTATGATTGTGTGAGAATTTTATTTGCAAGTAGCGAGATTGTACCATTTGCATCTACAGGGGGTCTAGGAGATGTTTGTGCAGCTTTACCAAAAGCATTGGCAAAACTGGGCATAGAAATGTATCGAATTATGCCACTGTACCGTGTGATTGATAGAAATCGATATAAGATCCTGCCAATGGATGTTGTTCTTCAGGTTCCTATTGGAAAAACTGTTTATCAAGGTCGCCTTTTTAAGCAGGAATTTGAGGGTGTAACAACGTTCTATATTCACTGTCCGGAATACTTTGATCGTGACGGGATTTATGGAGACTCGCATCAAGAGTATAGTGATAATTTCGAACGTTTTCTTTTCTTCCAGAAAGCAATTGTATCTGTGATTGATACTCTTGATCTACATCCTCAAATCGTTCATTGCAATGATTGGCATACAGGGTTAGTTCCATTGTTACTTAAATATGGAATCGATGGAACGCCTCGATTTGGTCCAGAAAAAACTGTTATGACAATTCATAACTTAGCTCATCAAGGCTGGGCTCACGCTGAAAAATTTTCACTCACTCAACTGCCATCTGTATGTTTTCATTGGAAATTACTCGAATTTTTTGGAGAAATTAATTCACTAAAAGGAGGGGTAATCACTGCCGATGCAATTACCACTGTAAGCCCAACATATGCCGAGGAAATTTTACATCCTGATTTTGGAAATCAGTTGGAAGGTGTTCTTCGTGAACGTAAAAATTCGTTACATGGCATTTTAAACGGAGTCGATTATTCAAGATGGAATTCAACCTCTGATCCGTATATTGAATCTTTTTTTGATCTTGATGACTTTACAGGTAAAATTAGATGTAAAAGGAAGCTACAAGAGCAGTTCGGCTTACCAATTGAGTCCAAAACCCCTCTATTTTGTATGATTTCTCGGTTAACTCACCAGAAGGGGTTCGATTTAATCGATGAAACAATTGATTCTATTATGGAGTTGAACGCACAGTGGATTTTTCTTGGGAATGGAGATAAATGCTACGAGCAGAAATTAAAAAAATGGACAGAACGTTGGCCTGAAAAAATAGCTATATCAATTACTTATTCCAGTGAGCAAGCCCATCAGTTGTTTGCAGGGTCGGATCTTTTTCTTATGCCCTCTATTTTTGAACCCTGCGGGCAAAGTCAAATTTACAGTATGCGGTATGGAACAATTCCATTAGCACATTCAGTTGGCGGCTTGGTTGATACAATACAACCCTATCCCAAGAGAGGAAGTACCGGGTTTTTATTTAAGCCTTTCACTGCCGATGCTTTTATTTCTACTATTCAATATGGGATTGAAATATACAATCAACCTCGCCGCTGGAAGCCTTTAATGAAGCGCGCTATGCGAGCTGATTTTTCAGATCGCAATATGGCTGAGGGATACTTAGATGTTTATCAAGAGCTTCTTGATACGCTCGATAAATAATTGTAAGCAATCAACGCATTCGTACATTGGTTTATCTCAAGATGAGATTGCTAAGGGAGTTATATTATAATGGAGATTAATCTTTGTGATCTTTTCCAAGATAAGCATGTTCAAAGGCATGTATCAATTCATTGAGTTTAGCTACATGTGTAAGATCAGCTTCTTGTTTCACTTTCATGGAAGTAACTAGAAGCTCATGCAATAATGAAAGTTTGATTGCATATTCAGGCATCCCTGGCTTGATGCGCTGTGCCATAAAATAATACGTTACGATCTCACTCAATTCATCGGCATGAACTTCTTTGTTCAGCACCCAACGAACCGTTTGGTTATCATTTAGGTTATCAGCCAATTTATTGATACTCTTTTCAATCGTTACCACATGTTCTTCCATTTGGTGAATCCGCATTAGATCATCGTAAATTCCGCAAGGAATCTGACAATGTCCAAGACTTATTTGTATGCTAGATAATACACAGATACTCATTATAGCCAGATATTTAATATTCACATTATTCTCCTTATATTAATTGGTAAACAGCTTGTTTAAATTCCTCTGCACTCTTTCATTCCATCTTTTTCATTACAAACCCAATGTACTAACTGATCCCAGTCATCATGAGGTAATTTCGGTCTAATCCGAGATTGATTACATATGCCAATCCGAATTCCACTAAATCCTGAAAAAATACGATCATAAAAACCACCACCACGGCCTAAACGAACTCCTGTTGAATCAAAGGCCAATCCGGGAGCTAAAATGGCTTGTATCTGATTCAGATCTGTTGGAGCTCCGATTGGTTCAGGTAAATTAAATTTTCCGACTTGCGTAATAGAGTCAGATTTAATTTCACAGAAAGAGTAGCCCATATCTGCTGTAATATATTTAGGGGCATATACTTTTCGCCTCTGCGCCAGTAAGCGATCTATAAACGTGCTTAAATTAATTTCATCCGGCATAGCTAAATAGATGCCCACATGCTGAATATCCATCGATTCGAACCAGCGTGATAGATGAGTACAGATGATCTTACTTTGGTTTTCGATTTCTGATGGAGAGTAAGTCGCCTGCAAAGATTTAATTTTAGCTCGAAGTTCAGATTTTAACGTCATTAAGATGAACCTCATTTGTTTTTCTAACTAAGTTAACCGTATCTTGATCTTTGTTTTTATAACCTTTTTCGGTGGATACATGATAGTAAATTGGTCTTTACAGATCTAATTTTTTAAAAAAACACCTTCACCATCTTGAGCACATCTATATTCTAATGATATTGTATTTTTGTTTTTTTTAGATGGGCTAAACAAATCCATGGTTCTTTATAAAAAAAGAAACCCCTCGATAGCCGACTTTCAGGCTGCCCTCTATCACCGAAGTGATAATCGTGGGAACCTATTAAACCCGTTTCCAGAACCCTCCCTTATTCAAGGGTGATTGGGCACTGAGCCAAAAGTTTAGTTCCCTTTATTTAATGCATTGGGAAAGAGGAGTGCGCCTGATTTGCGAACCACGAAGGGTTTACAATTTTTTCCTTAAAATGCTGAAGAAATAATATATCCATACCTTTTCAAAATCGAGAAAAAACCACCTAGAGTTATCTCATAATTGACAGTCTTGAAATGATTCGTGAAGCACATGTTGTCTTATCCAACTGCTTCCAATTAACGCATCCATTTTCATCAATCCACTTATAAGACGCGACCTCTTTTCCAATCGCTTCAGGTGAGTTAAGCACAATCGCATTTAAGTTTTTTTGTATCCGTTTCTCTATCGCTTTCTGCTCTGCGTCGTGCGTTTGAAGAGCAAATCCAACCGTTATTTGGTTTTTCTTTTTCTGCTTGCTTAAATACGCCGCAATATCAATCGTTGGTGTTAATGATAAATTAATTGGGTTTTGTTCATGATCGTGTTTTTGAACGGATGGCTGAACGGGGCTATAATCAGCAACAGCAGCAGCAAAAAGAACTGCATCAGCATAGATGAACAATTTTTCAGCTTCGCGAAGCATTTCTGAAGCGCTTACAACATTATGAATACGGTTTTGATCATCGAGGTCTGGAAGTTCTGAGGGATGAACTGGTCCTGTAATAAAATCAATATCCCATTTTTCTATTCGCGCTGCATTTGCTAATGCGGCACCCATTTTACCGCTAGATGCGTTACCTATAAATCGAACGGGATCAAGATATTCATGAGTTGGGCCGGATAGAATTAGTAATCGCCGGCTCATAAATCAGACTTCGTATTGAAGAATTTTTTCAACAATCATCTCAGTATCTGCTAAACGGCCGATACCAATGGAGCCGCAGGCTAAGCGTCCGGATTGAGGACCTATCGCTGTCCAACCATCTTCATTCAGCTGTTCACAATTTCGTTGAACGGATGCTTGTTTCCACATGTTTGTATTCATAGCGGGGCAATAAATACGTTTACAATCCGCTTTTAATGAGAGAGCCACATTAGAAACAGGTTCTGTTCCCAAACCATTTGCAATCGATCCAATTGAATTAGCGGTTGCCGGTATAAGTGCAAAGAGATCGACTTCTGTTGCGGGATAAAGGTGAGAATATGTTTGGTTGAGGGAATCTTGAGATAGTTGTTCTTGCGTTTGAGTCGGTCGACCGGTTAGAGCGCTAAAACGTGAGAGCTGATATAAATCGTTCTGCTTGAGGTGTCCATACAAACATTCACCTCACAACTAGCTTGAACTAATTTACTGACTACTTCGGCTGCTTTGTATGCAGCAATGCCGCCCGCAAAACTCCAATAAGAACTTTCATGATAATCTTTCTAGCCTGAGCTAAACCTCCAAGATTTCTTTCTCTTTTGCAGCAAGCAGCTCATCCATTTTTGAAATAATTATATTTGTGGTTTTTTGAATTTGATCCAATGCATCAGCTCGATCATCTTCTGTTAATTCACCCTGTTTCTCTTGTGCTTTTATCTGCTCATTCGCATCTCTACGAATATTTCGAACTGCCACACGTTGATCCTCGGTCGTTCGACCTGCTAGCTTGGCCATTTCTTTTCGACGCTCTTCCGATAATTCAGGAATGGGCACTCGAATAAGACGTCCATCATTCATAGGTGTGATGCCGATATTGGCGCCCACAATAGCCTTTTCTATGGAACCAAGGGCAGAATGATCAAAAGGATTAATTACTATTTGGCGAGGTTCCGGTGTTGAAATATTAGCAATATCTCTTAAACGGGTTGGACTTCCATAATAATCAACCGTTACATTTTCAACAAGAGCTGGATTGGCTTTACCTGTTCGTAAACCGCTCAATTCTTGTTGTAAAAATTGTACCGATTTATTCATTTTATCTTCTGCATCGCGTTGTATTTGATTACTCATGTCTCTCTCCTAATGATCATTGGGTCACTAATGTTCCGGATGTATCGCCATTAAAAATATCTACCATGCTGTTTGTTTTGAAAAAATCGAAAACAATAATTGGTATTTCACTCTCCATACAGAGTGAGAAAGCAGCCGCATCCATTACCCTTAGCTGCTGCGCAAGTGCGTCGGCATATGTAATTGTTTCGTATCGTACCGCATTCGAATCTTTAACTGGATCAGCCGAATAGATTCCATCTACTTTAGTTGCTTTCATGAGAACATCTGCACCAATTTCTGACGCTCTAAGTGCAGCGGCACTATCGGTCGTGAAATAGGGGTTTCCCGTACCAGCCCCAAAAAATAACCACTCGTCCTTTTTCGAGATGACGAATGGCCCTCCGACGAATAAACGGCTCTGCAATCGATGGCATTGAGATCGCAGTCATTACCCGAGTTTGAACGCCTTCGTTTTCTAACGCGCTTTGTATTGCCATTGCATTAATTACAGTGGCGAGCATTCCCATATAAATCACCAGTTGTTCGATCGGTGCCTGAGTTCACTCCTTCCCAAGCCACGGAAAATATTTCCTCCTCCGACCACGACCGCGATTTCTGCTCCCGCGTTTAAGAGAATTTTAAATTGTTCTGCAACCGATTTGAGAATTATCGGGTCATGGTTCAGACCCTCTGCGCGATTCTGGAGAGCTTCTCCACTGATTTTTAATAATAGACGTTTATATTTCATACGTTCATCTCCGACAATTTCATCGCACCATAGAGCAAGGTTTGGTAGATGTGTAAATTTCCAAACATTGGAAACTGATTATGAATGGATCTTCGAAAAATAGATATCGGATCTTATTTTTCCTATTGCTAGGCATAGGAATTGCTCTTAGTTGTCTTCTATATCACACACGCATACCGTATATGATCGAACGGGCTGCTCTTTGGGTTCCGCGGTTTGATTATACAACTCCGGAGGATGTTAAACAGATTATCAAAAATGCATCGGAAGCTGGATTTACAGATGTTTTTTTTCAGGTTAGAGGCAATGGTACCGTTTTTTATCCAAGTAATCTTGAACCATGGGCCCATGATTTACATGGAGGCGATATCGAGAAACTCGGAGAAGATCCTGGTTGGAATCCATTGCAACTAGCAGTTGAGCAAGCTGCTTATCACAACATAAATTTACATGCGTATATCAATGTTCTTCCTGGCTGGAAGGGCCGCTCTAATCCACCATCAGGTCGTCATCAACCTTGGGCTGATCATCCAGACTGGTTTATGATAGATGTAAATGGAAATACGATGCAGCCTACCTCCGGTTGGTATACTTTTTTGAATCCAGCGCATCCAGATGTAATTCGTCATTTATCAGGATTAATTAACGAAATAATGCAATACTCTGTTGCCGGTATTCATCTGGATTATATTCGTTATCCTTACGATTATGCATCAGTTGCTGATGAAATTTATCCACACATTCCGACTAAAGATTTAAATCGGTACGCTGACTTTTCATACGATCCATATACAGAAGCCCAGATGATAAAAAAAGTGGGCTCAGATAGGTCAAAAGAAGCACGTGTTAAAGTGAAAACAACAATTATTGAAAACTTAGTTACAGAACTATCTCACAGCATGAAAAGTAGAGACACAAAAGCCATATTAAGTGCCAGTGTACTTGGCAACCCAATTGACGGACGATGGCATGCCGGACAAGTAGCCTCTGATTGGTTGAATCGTGGGGCTCTTGACTGGGCCGTCCAGATGAATTACGGACAAGATACATTCAATCTGCACGCAAAACGATTTTCTCGATTGTTATCCAAGAATCAAAAAAAGAACCATTGGCTCATTGGAATATCGGCAACGCATTCAGCAGATAAGATTCAATCTCAATTTAAATCTATAGCGGATTATCGATGTAACGGTGTTGCTTTTTTTTCATATGGACTTCTATTTAAGGAGCATGCATTTACACAAAAAAGTTTGATAATAAAGGATCTATTAAAAGTTCATGTTGATAAAAATAAACAGACAAACTAGTTATCTTTGTCAGCAGCTACCTCGTTGTAATTCGCAGTAAGGATCTCTATATTTTCATTTGCTCGGGCTTGTTGCTCGTCATTATTCGTGAGTCGGCAAGCCATTTCATAACTGAGCCAACAGGCTAATCTAGTAGGGTAGGTCTCAACCGCTTGTTGGAGTGTTAGAAAAGCTTCATCAAAATTACCTTGTATTAATTGAGCATTACCAAGCCCGATAAGAGCACCTGGCATCATATATTCCTCTTGCAATAAGAGACGAAAGAGGGATTCTGCTTCTGTTGCTCGGTTCAAAGCTAGGTATATTTTTGCAGCACCAATAAGCGTTACTGGATTGCCGTTTTGATAGGGTGCTTCTACAAAAGCTCTCCGATGATCCTCTAGTTTTTTTAATCCGCTTTGTTGTATGTGAGATAAGGAGAAAATGGACTCATAATCAGGACGATTGATAATTAAAACAGCGGTAGAACCATCGAAGTAAACGAGTCTCCAGTCTCGTTGCACTAAAGTCGCGATACCTTGAGTTGAAGCGGGATATAGGCAATTCAGTATAAATGCTTCTGGACGATACATTTCATAAAATTGATCAAAGGCAGCCGAATCACCCTGCAATAGTTTATTCAAATCTGTTCGAATATTTTCATCATAAATTCCTGACCGATAATCGATAAAGCATCGCTTATTATACGTATATGACAGATATCCACCATCAGCAGGCTGATTAATGATACGTTCAGGAAAATCAGGATGTGTTATGACTTCAGATAGGTTCACAGGATATAGATCTGTTATGATTCCCAAACCAAAGATAGAGGCGCTGCCATTTTTGATATATGCTTTATTCGTCACTACTGGAATTACAGAAATAATAAATACGGCAAGTGAGACTGCTTGAGCAATGAGTACTCTCTTGTTTGATTTAGAGTCAGATGGTAATAATTTTACAGCATAGACGCCTACAGATTGAATACTTAAAACAAGAAAAGGATATCCTAAAGCGACAAACTGCAAGCTCATTTTTGGGGAAGTCCAAAGCAATGCGATACCCAATACTGCTAGAATAGTATGATATAGCGGTAAATTTTTCTTTAATGTAACTAGGCCTGCTGCACTCAAGATTATCACGAAAAGAAGTATTGGTTTAACAGACTCGACCTCGAAAAAATCACTCATAATAGAAAACCAATAAATTGGATTTGGCGCGGTGATTATATCTGAAATATGTGAGTAGATATTAGCACCTGCAGGATGAAACAATGATACAATCAATAGCAGTGGGATCAAATAGACTAAATTAATAGATCCTTGTTTTATTCTAGATGGTTTTGATTTGGACTGGGCGATTGCGGCAGCTGCAACCAAAACAGGACCGAAGAGAAAGCTGGCATGTATCTGAGCCCATAAGATTTGTAGAACGAGTAGCGAAGCATAGAGGAGTTTTTGTTTTTTTACATAAGTCAGAATATAGCTAAAAAGAGCGATAAATAAGACCATTACAGAAACTGGACCCACTTCGATAGAATGAAAGATCAGATGTCCAGAAATGAGCAGTGCAAAACTTTGAGAGAGAAAATTACCCCAAGGAGCTGCCACACGAATGAGCAAGCCAAACGAGATTAGTAAGGCTAAGCTATTGAGAAGCGTGACTAACGATGCTCCTCCTATTTTCCAAAATGTATTTAAAAGTGAATCATAGAGATGGGGTATATGTGGAGTTGCCTCAGACTGGATCCAAGAGAGATGTGTACCTTGTTCAGCTTGAGCTAAGTGTGACCAAAATTCTGGAGTACTAATTGTTCTTATCGAACAAATAAGAATAAAGGTTAAGCCAAGAAGTAAGGTAAATTGATTAATTCGACGTATCATATTGCAAATCTCCATCTCAGTACTGAGAGCATTAATTCGGTCTTATATTTAACTGGTCAATCTAGTGAAAACCCTAGAGCAAATCAAGTTGGTTTTGATCTTGAGCTATTTTAGACAGCCGTTTCCGTACAGCGCGAAGAGCTGTTGTTTCAGGCTGACCCGTCTTTTCTAAAGAAGCAAGAATTGATTCGGCGCGTTCCACGACTACACTGGGCAAACCTGCTAGTCGAGCGACCTGAATGCCATAACTCTTATCGGCAGCCTGTGGAATAATTTTTCTTAAAAACGTAATTTTCTTACCTTGTTCTTTGACTGCCACACTGTAGTTCTTAACTTGTGAGAGAGTGTCGGATAAGTCCGTTAATTCATGATAATGCGTAGCAAAAAGTGTGCGCGGCATGAATGAAGCGTCTTTTGTTAAGAACTCAGCTACCGACCATGCTATGCTAATTCCATCGTAGGTACTCGTTCCTCGTCCTATTTCATCCAAAATAATTAAACTACGATTTGTAGCTTGATTAAGAATGTTAGCAGTCTCCTGCATTTCCACCATAAAAGTGGAACGACCGCGGGCGAGATCATCACTAGCTCCCACTCGGGTGAATACACGATCTACGAGCCCTATCTCAGCTCTACGAGCAGGAACGAAGGAACCCATGTGCGCAAGAATGGTCATAAGGGCCACTTGTCGAATGTAGGTTGATTTGCCCGCCATATTGGGACCTGTTATCAAAATTAGCTGATGATCATTCTGATTTAAAATCGAATCATTGGGCACAAAACGTTCATATTCCATAAGTTGTTCAACAACAGGATGTCGACCTTCTTCAACTTTAATATCAGTACCTTCCGACATAATAGGGCGAACATAATCGAGAGTTAATGCACGTTCGGCAAGCGATGCGATAACATCGATATATGCAATTTGTTGAGCATTACGCTGCACTATTTGAAGATATTGTAAGGTCTCTTTTTTTAGAATCTGAAACAGTTCTTGTTCGAGTGCAATCGCTCTCTCTTCAGCTCCTAAAATACGATCAGCATATTCGGTTAATTCAGGCACACTATACCGCTCTGCATTTGTTAAGGTCTGTTTTCGTTGATAGTGTTCAGGTACTCGGTCTAACTGAGATTTACTAATTTCGATATAATATCCAAAAACTTTATTAAACCGGACTTTCAATGTTTTGATTCCAGTTTTTTGAGCTTCTTCAGCTTGAAAGTTCGCCAACCATGAACGTCCATTGGATGCAGCTTCACGTAGATCATCTAGCTTTGTATTATATCCATCCTGGATAACACCTCCATCACGAAGATGCAGAGGTACTTCATCTTTAATGGCTTTATCAATGTGATCGGTAAGAGAGGGGATAGCTTCAAGATATTCAGCAGCCACCTCAAGCTGTGTCCCTTGATCGACCAGGAGTTTCTTTAAATGAGGTATTTGTTGAAGTGCTTTCGACAAAGTCTGTAGTTCGCGTGGATTATTCGAACTGGCTGAACCGATTCGTGTCATGACTCGTTCCATGTCACGTATTTCTTTTAAAAAAGTTCGAATTTCAGAAAGTAACATTTGCTGTTGTATTAAACATTCGATTGCTTCCTGTCGTTGGTTAATTTCCCTTAATTGATTAAGAGGGCGTAATAACCATTCTCGAATTAATCGGGCTCCCATCGGAGTGCAGGTGGTGTCGATAATTTGCAAAAGCGTATTTTTTTGCCCAGATCGCTGCGTGTAGAGCGGGGTTACTAGTTCTAGGTTACTTACCGTGGTTTCATCTAAAAAAAGAGCGTCCTCTGATTGTCTAAACTGAATCGCTTGTAAATGAGATAGCTTTCGATGCAACGTCAACTGAACATAACTCATTAAGGCTCCCAGTGCAGACAAAGAGACACTAGAGTGTGCAAGTCCCAGACCGTCTAACGAGAGCGTATTAAAATGACGCAGAATACGATCTTCTGCATTTCCATACTCGAATTGCCAATGTTCACAGGTTGTAATCGACTGCTGAATAACGGATTCAAAAAGAGAAACTTGTTCCTCCGATACGAGGCATTCACTCGGTTGATAACGTTCCATAATAGTCGTAATCATCGAAAGCTCTTTGGGCTCTTCAATCCAGCAAGAACCCGTTGATAAATCAAGCATTGCCAATCCAAGCGAATCGTCGAGTGATTGAAAAAGCGCTGATATATAATTATTATTTTTATCATCGAGTTTCATCTCATCGATAATTGTTCCGGGCGTTACAATACGTGTTACCTCACGACGTACCACTCCCTTCGCTTGACTGGCATCTTCTACTTGCTCGCAAATCGCTACTTTTGCATCAGCTTTAATCAGTTGTTCAAGATAAGAAGCGGCTGCATGATAGGGAACTCCGCACATGGGAATTTCATTCCGTTTTGTTAATGTAATATCGAGGATATTTGATGCCCGCACGGCATCATCAAAAAACATTTCATAGAAATCACCCAACCGAAAAAAAAGAATGATCTCTTCGGGCAAGGACCGGCGGATCGACCGGTATTGCGCCATCATGGGAGTTTCCTTTTTCTCTACCATTACTTCTCCTAAAGTGGGCGAATTATAGAAGCAATTCTTGATTTACATCAATAGAAACCCGCAGATGTAAATTGTTTTTTTTAGATATTGAATCCCTGTAGCCGTATGGATGCCAACTGAGAAATAATACTGAACTCTTTTTCAGCTAATCTTATATTTCTGGAGTCACTTCGCCTTTCTATTCTATGTTACTAATGAATTCTACTATTCTAACCGTAATGTTTAAAAGACGGAGCGGGTAAGGGTTGTTCGGGGCGTCTCTACCTTATATTGATTTAGTTTTTGCGGTTTTTTGTTTTAATGTGTTCAAATATTTCGCAGGTTTGCGCGAATTTAGACGGAGGAATAATGAGCCTAATAGAAGAAATTAATGTGCTAAAAAAAGAGCGGGGTGCCGTTATTATCGCGCACAATTATCAACCTGATGAAGTTCAAGCATTAGCCGACTTTACGGGTGATTCACTCGAGTTGAGTCGTCAGGCAGCCGAGTTGGATGAAGAGGTAATTGTATTTTGTGGGGTTCACTTTATGGCTGAAACAGCGGCTATTCTTAGCCCTGAAAAAACCATTCTGCTTCCTGATCAATTTGCCGGATGCCCTATGGCCGACATGATTACGGCTGATCAACTTCGAGCGCGAAAGAAAGAACATCCGGGCTGTGTAGTGATTGCTTATGTTAACAGCTCGGCAGCTATCAAAGCTGAAACCGATCTGTGTTGTACCTCTTCTAATGCAATGAAAATAGTTCAATCGGTGCCAGAAGATAAAGAAATTCTATTTGTCCCGGATACTCATCTAGGTCATTACGTTCAAGAACAACTGGGTCGCGAGATGATTATTTGGGATGGATATTGTCCCACGCATTCTAGAATTCGAGATCGCGATATTATTCGAGAAAAACAAGATCATCCAAATGCGAAAGTGATGTCACATCCTGAATGCCCTCAAAATATACGGGATGTATCCGATTATCTACTCTCAACAGGACAGATGATTACGCATGCAAAAAATTCGGACGAGATGGAGTTTATTGTTGCAACCGAGATGGGGTTGCTTTACCGACTTCGAAATGAGAACCCTGAGAAAAAGTTTTATTCCGTAAGTGACCGCGCCCTTTGTCCGAATATGAAAAAAATTAATGCAGAAAAGGTTCTATGGGCATTACAAGATATGCAACATCATATAACAGTGCCTGAAGATATATCAAAACGAGCACGGCGTTCGATTGAAGCGATGCTTGAATTAAGCTAACGAGGCGATTAATCCATCATGGAGAGTTCTGTTTATCTTGATTATAATTCAACGACACCAACCGACCCAGAGGTGATCGAGGCAATGATGCCTTTTTTGCACGAAGCATGGGCAAATCCATCAAGCGCACATGGCTTTGGCAATCAAGTTCGTAGGGCTGTAGATCGCGCACGCGAGCAAGTAGCTACTTTAATAGGTGCCGAAGAACCCAATGAGATTATCTTCACAAGTGGCGCAACAGAATCGAATAATACGGTAGTTCAGAGTGCTTTATCTTTCTCCGCTAAGTCCACTACTTTAATCACGAGTCCAGCAGAACATGCGGCGATAATAGTCCCTGCACAACAGCTCGAAAATAGAGGAGGTTCGGTGTGTTGGTTGGAAGTCGATAAGAATGGATCGCCCGACTTAAATTCATTTGATGACGCTTTGAACAAAGTGAACAATCCGCTTATTTCGCTCATGTGGGCCAATAATGAAACCGGGGTTATTAATCCCATTCCTACACTTGCCGAACGAGCGGCAGAAAAAGGAGCCCTTTTTCATACCGATGCCGTTCAGATGACAGGAAAGCTTCCCTTTCGGATTAAAGACCTACCCATTCAATTACTATCTATATCTGGGCATAAGATTTATGGACCTAAAGGAATTGGAGCACTCTATGTTCGACGAGGCACGCGTGTGGCTCCGTACTTGGTCGGTGGGCATCAGGAACGCGCTCGACGTGCAGGCACTGAAAATGTTCCCGCAATCATCGGATTTGGTAAAGCATGTGAGTTGGCAGCGTCATCAATGGAAGTAGATGCAACTCGAATAAATCGTCTCCGAGATCAATTAGAACATAACATACTAATTTCGTGTAAAGGCGCTGTTTTACAAGCTGCAGATGCAAAACGCTTGCCTAATACAAGCAATATAAGTTTTGATAGGCTCGATGGGGAGGCAATCTTATTTATGCTTGATGATAAGCAAATTTCTGTTTCTACAGGTTCTGCATGCGAATCGGGATCGTTAGAAGCTTCTCATGTCTTGAAAGCCATGGGAGTGGAATCAAGGTATCTTAATGGCTCCATACGGTTTAGCTTAGGTAAACAAACAACAGAAAACGACATAAACCGGCTCATCGAAGTCTTACCGCCAATCATTGATCGCTGTCGTGATTTAGCACCCCATATTGATACAGACGCATGAAATCATGGATTGATTATTTAAAGGTTTATGAGCCCGGCAAACCCATCGAAGAGGTTGCTCGAGAACTTGGCTTTGATGATCTTGAATCTATCATGAAAGTTGCATCAAATGAAAATGAATGGGGGCCCTCTCCCAAAGCGATCGAAGCGATTCATAAAAATGCATTAGAAATGCATCGATATCCGGATGGGGGAAGCTTTTATCTGCGGCATCACTTAGCGAAACATTTAAATGTGGATCATAATCAAATTCTATTTGGAAATGGGAGTAATGAGTTAATCGTATTTCTCGCTCATCTCTTCCTAGAACCTGGTAAAGCCCTTGTTATGGCAGAACAAGCATTTGCGGTTTATGCGCTCGCAACGAAGCTCTATCAAGGAGAACTCATTCAAGTTCCAATGCAAAACTACACTCATGACTTAGATGCTATGCTTCGCGCAATTACACCTGATACCAAATTAATTGCTCTGGTTAATCCAAATAATCCAACGGGAACAGCGGTTGAGCCAGAGGCTCTAATTCAATTCGTGCGTGCAGTTCCTGAACATGTCATGGTGATAATCGATGAAGCTTATATTGAAATAATGCCTTCGCATTTAAGAGGTGATACTCTCTCTCTGATTCGCGACGGCGCAGAAAATGTAATCATTCTTAGAACGTTTTCTAAAGGCTATGGTTTAGCTGGCTTACGCATTGGATACGGAGTAGCTCATCAAACGTGGATAGAACGTCTAAATCGAGTTCGACAACCCTTCAATGTGAATGCTATGGCACAAGTAGCTGCGATAGCTGCAATCGATGATACGGAATATCTTGAGAAAACATCTCAGCTTACACAGCAGGGCTGCCAGTTTTTAACCGATGAAATAGAAAAATTGGGCTTCGAAACCGTTCCCTCAGCTGCCAACTTTATTATGGTAAAAGTAGGAGAAGGGCGACGATGGTTCGAAGATTTACAAAGAGAGAAAGTCATCGTAAGACCCCTCGATGGATACGGTTTACCGGATCATATACGGATTACAGTTGGTACATTAAAACAGAATAAACGAACCGTAGAAGCGATCCGATTTATACAGCAAAAACGATGAAGCTTCTTTTTTCGCTAAGGGTCTTGACTCAGTGACGGTAACCGCTACGATGTCGGCTCTTTTTTGGGGGCGATTAGCTCAGTTGGCTAGAGCATCTCGTTTACACCGAGAGGGTCGGCGGTTCGAGTCCGTCATCGCCCACCATTTTTTAGCGTAGCGCAAACATTGCGATACTGCCTGCGATTGCTGCATTCAAAGACTCACATTCAGGTTGAAGTGAAATCGTTGCATGTTGATGACATTGATCGAGTAATTCTGGATCGAGCCCGTTAGCCTCTGATCCAATAGCGAGCATGTAGGGCGTATGAACGGTGATTTGTTCAAGAGGTTCTCCGCCATTACAAACCAGTCCTACGAGTTGAATGGAATGACTATTTAACAGCGCGGGTAAAGCATCCGATGAAAGGGAATGAATAGGTATAGAGGGAAATGTCCCCATACTGGCACGTAAGGTTTTTAAATTAGTCTCATCAACGCACGAGCCATAGAGAAGGATAGCATCAAATCCAGCACCAACAGCAGAACGAATCAGCGTTCCAAGATTACCTGGATCCCGAATACAATCCAGTAATAGCATACGGGAGTAGGACGACCAATTTGGAGTTATTTGTTTTCTTTTAACGACAGTTAAGATGCCGGGGCTTTGCTCTACATCAGAAAGACTCTCAAAAACAGAAGCAACAATTTGGATTCGCTTTATATTTTCGGGATAGGGCTCAGGAGGAACAAAAGCATCGGAACAGGCTATAAACTCAATGTCATAGTTATTGGAAGTATGACGAAGGAGTCCCTTCAGGGAGCGCCAACCTTCAATTATAAATGCATTTTCGGCCTCTCGCGTTTTTCGCTGCGTTGCGAGTTTGCGAAGGCGTTTAACAACTGAATTTGATTGGGACGTAATCTCATGCATAGCCATGCTTGGAAATTTGGTGAACCTAGATTACATTTACCAGTCTTTTCATGAAAGAAACAAAATACAATTCCCAGATCATTAACGAATTAGTCGATCGCTTTGATGTGATTCCAGATGCACCTCTTTCTAATTATACGAGTTTTCAGGTAGGGGGGCGTACACCGGCTTTGATTCAGTGTCGCGCATTGAATGATCTTGTTGAGACGATTTGTTACTTAAATCAAAGACAACTCTCTTTTTTGGTCATCGGGCAGGGAACCAATCTGTTGGTTTCGGACAAGGGCGTTGAGCAGATAGTAGTACGATTTTACAATGAAGAAGCCTCTTTCATTAAACAGACGAATGACATTATTACGGTAGGGGGCGAAATTTTGTTAGATGAACTTGTGATTAGCGCCAACGAAATTGGTCTTGGAGATCTAAGCTATTTAAGTGGCATACCCGGAACTGTGGGCGGTGCGATTGTGGGTAATGCAGGCGCATTCGGAGAACAAATTGGAGACGTGTTGCAACGAGCTGAACTTCTCTCCTATAGCGGTTTTAGACGATGGGTTAGTAATGAAGACTTAAATTTTGCCTATCGCACATCCGCACTCAAAGAGAGCCGAGAAGTTCTCTTACAAGCTGAATTAAAAGTCACTAAAGTGGATAGAGTTAAAGTAAATGAACGTCGAAATGAAATTCTTCAACTACGAAATAAAAAACATCCTAATTGGAAAATAGAGCCTTGTGCAGGTAGTATATTTCGAAATATTGAGCCCACATCAGCTGCTGGGCGTAGACAAGCCGCTGGTTGGTTTCTGGAAGAAGCAGGAGCTAAATTATTCTCGGAAGGAAAAGCCTCTCTATATTCAAAACATGCCAATATTATTATTGCTGAAGCGGGCGCAACCGCTACGGATATCTATCGTTTATCAGAAAAAATGAAACAAGCCGTTAAAGAAACCTTTAATCTTAGCCTACAGCGTGAAATTCGCTTGTTAGGTGAATTTCCAAAAGAGTGATTCGATTAAATGGATAAACTTGATGGACAAATTGAACGGGTTGTATTTTTTAACGAAGAGAATGGTTTCTGCGTATTACGTGTAAAAATACGTTCACAGATAGAGCTCGCAACTGTTACAGGCACATCGCCAAATGTAAATGAGGGAGAATGGCTTACTGCAGATGGAGAATGGTTTAATGATTCAAAACATGGCCGTCAGTTTAAGGCTGAAAACATTCGAACTACGCGACCTGATACACTCGAGGGGATAGAAAAATATTTAGCTTCCGATTTAGTAAAGGGCATCGGTAAAGAATATGCCTCTCGATTAGTGAAAACATTTGGCCGCGATGTATTCGATGTGATCGAAAATAATTCGGCTAAACTTCTTCAAGTTGAGGGTATTGGTAAACTTCGAAAAGAACGTATTAAACAAGCATGGGATGAACAAAAAAGTATTCGGCAAATCATGTCGTTTCTCTTTAGTCATGGTATTAGCACATCAAAAGCATTTCGAATTCATAAAAAATATGGCGAACAAGCCATCGAAGTTTTACAACGCGATCCATACTGCTTAGCCAGAGATATTCGAGGCATTGGGTTTTTAATGGCAGACGGTATTGCAATGAAACTTGGCATTACAAAAGATGCTCCGCTACGTGCTCGCGCTGGCTTGGAATATACCTTAAACGAGATCATGCAACAGGGTCATTGTGCTTACCCCAGAAATGATCTTCTTTCAAAAACCGCCGAATTATTAGAAGTTGATATATCACTCTTGATATCGTCCCTAGATGCTTCTATTCAAGCCGGACAACTTATTTCAGTCGAAAACGCCTCAAAGGGACTCCTAATTTATTTACCCGCCCTCTATCAAGCTGAATGCGCATTGGCGGATCGCCTTAAGCAGATTAATAGGGGAGAACATCCTTGTCCAAAAATTGATTTAGATCGTGCGATTGATTGGGTAGCTGAGCGAAGTGGATTTGAACTAGCCGCTTCACAGCAAGAGGCATTACGTCAGTCTATCTGTTCTAAAGTTGCTGTAATAACCGGAGGCCCGGGAGTTGGGAAAACAACTCTGGTTCAATCCATATTAATGGTTCTGCGCGCAAAAAAAATGAGAGTGCTTTGCTGTGCTCCTACAGGGCGTGCGGCAAAAAGAATGAGTGAAAGTACCGGTATGGAGGCAAAGACCATTCATCGGCTTTTGCAGTATAATCCGGGATCAGGTGGTTTTGTTCATCGTGCTGATAATCCATTGGAGTGCGATATATTAATTATTGATGAGTGCAGTATGGTTGATCTTTTATTAGCGAATCAACTCGTTAACGCAGTACCTCTCCATGCTGCTATTTTATTTGTAGGCGATGCTGACCAGCTTCCTTCGGTAGGACCTGGACGAATTCTACAAGATATCATCTCATCAAATCAGTTTACAGTTTCGCAGTTGAGAGATGTATTTAGGCAAGCGGCAACAAGTAAAATTATCACCAATGCTCACGCCATTAATCAGGGAAATTTGCCAAAATTCCCAAAAAATGGTGATCCTTCAGACTGTTATTTCATTGAAACTGAAGAGCCAGAAACAGCTGTTGCAATGATTATGAAACTGGTTCGTGATTCAATTCCAAAACGATTTGGAATGAAACCAATGAAAGATATTCAAATCTTAACGCCTATGCAAAAAGGAGCTTTAGGCACCCAGAATCTAAATGTAACTCTGCAACAAGCATTAAATCCAACCGGTGATCAGATTGAACGTTTTGGTACCATCTTTCGTCATGGGGATCGCGTAATGCAGACCGAAAATGATTATGACAAAGAGATCTATAATGGAGATTTGGGCTATATCGAACGTATCGATCTCGAAGCCTCTGAGGTAACGATTCGTTTTGATGATCGTTCTATTCAATTTGATGTTCGAGAACTAGACTCTCTGCTCCACGCCTATGCCATCACGATTCATAAGAGTCAGGGAAGTGAATATCCAGCAGTTATCATTCCACTACACACACAGCATTACATTATGCTACAACGCACCCTAATTTACACCGCAATAACACGTGCAACGAAATTAGCGATACTAGTTGGTACAAAAAAAGCCTTACAGCTAGCCGTTTCCCAGACACTCTCAAGGAATCGAACCACGTTACTAGCAGAACACCTGCAACAGTAACTTCAATCAGCTTATTTTACGGCCTGATCGAAAATCGATAGGTGTTTTTTCAAGATGCCAAATCTGATCACTGTAATCTTGAATTGATCGATCCGAGCTGAACCACGACATGCGAGCTACGTTCAATAAGGCTTTCTCAGCCCACTGATTAGGTTTTTTATAGAGCGCATCAACAGCATCATTGCACTGAATATACTCATCAAAATCAGCCAAATAGAAATAGAAATCACCATGATCGGTTAATTCATAATAGAGTTCTTTGAATAGATCTGGACTATTTTTATTGAAATCATTATCACGAATGGCTTCTAGCACCCGCATCAGATCTTCTGATGATTCGGCAACTTTTCTCGGATCATATCCCTCTTCTCGCATTTTTTGTAGCTCTTCGGTACGCTTACCAAAAATGAAAATATTTTCTTCACCCACATGCTGAGCAATCTCAATATTGGCTCCATCCCATGTACCAACCGTAAGCGCTCCATTCAGGGAAAGCTTCATGTTGCCCGTTCCAGATGCTTCAAGACCCGCGGTTGAGATTTGTTCAGACACATCTGCTGCGGGTATAATTTTCTCAGCCAAAGAAACATTGTAATCCGGCAAGAAGATAATTTTTAAACGTCCCGCCACGTCAGCATCATTATTTATATGTTCTGCCATCGTATTAATTAGCTTAATTACTGATTTCGCAATCAAATACGCAGGTGCCGCTTTGGCAGCAAAGATAAAGGTTCGCGCCTGCATCTCAATCGAGGGGTCCGTTTTAATTTTCTGATAGAGGTAAATAATATGCATCGCCTTTAACAATTGGCGTTTATACATATGTAACCGTTTAATTTGGACATCGAAAATAGAGTCTGGATGAACGGAATAACCAGTTGTCTCTTGAATATAGGCCGCCAGCTCTTCTTTCTTCGCCTTTTTTATAGCTAAGAAAGCATTTTGAACGGATTTATCGTAACTTAATTTTTCAAAATCTTTTAGAGTATTTAGGTCATACTTCCAGTCATTTCCTATGTGACTAGAGATTAAATCGGAGAGTTCAGGGTTTGATTTAATAAGCCATCTTCGGTGCGTAATTCCATTAGTTACATTACAAAATTTACTGGGATAAATCTCATCAAAGGCAGGCATTGTTTGCGTACGAAGTAACTCTGAATGAAGTGCAGAGACTCCGTTGACACGATTTGATCCAACCACACACAAATTAGCCATGCGAACCATTTGATCATCTCCTTCTTCAATAATAGAGAGATCTCTCATTTTTTCACTTTGCCCAGGCAATTGAATTTCGACCTGTTGCAGAAAGCGATGATTAATTTCGAATATGATTTGCATATGGCGTGGTAAGACCCTTGTTAGAAGATCTACACTCCATTTTTCCAAAGCTTCCGCTAAGAGCGTGTGATTAGTGTAACAGAAGGTTTGAGTCGTAATTTCCCATGCACGATTCCAAGGAATATGTTCTTCGTCATGCAAAAGACGCATGAGCTCAACAATGGCAAGCGTAGGGTGGGTGTCATTTAATTGGATTACATTTTTTGTAGCTAAGTCATCAAATGTACTATGATTTTTTTTATATCGACGCATGATATCGCGTACGGAACAAGATGCTAAAAAATACTCCTGAATTAACCGTAGTTCTTTCCCAGCATATGTGAAATCTGAAGGATAGAGTACTTTAGAGACGTTTTCAGCCCAATTTTTCTCTTCAACCGCTCGCACGTAATCACCTTGATTAAATACATCTAATCGAAATCCTTCCGAAGGTTGTGACTTCCAAAGCCTCAACATATTAACTGTATTCACGTGATAGCCAATAATTGGAACATCATATGGCACAGCCTCAAAAACCTGAAATCCATCCCATACATCTTCATCTCCACGTCCAGGCTGATAGTTTTTACGCAAATGGCCATAGACGCATACAGGCATAGTATATTCCGGCCGAATTAATTCCCATGGATATCCATTTGATAACCATTCATCTGGACGTTCTCGTTGCCATCCATCCTCAAATTCTTGTTTAAAAATACCATGTTCGTATCGAATACCATATCCAAAGGCAGGTAACTCTTTCGTAGCAAGTGAGTCCAGATAACAAGACGCAAGCCGACCGAGACCTCCATTGCCCAATCCAGCCTCCACATCAAGTTCAAGGATCTCTTTAAAGGTAGTATCAAGAGATTTTAATGCCTCATCGGCAAGAGATTCAACGCCAAGAGCATAGACATTATTTTCCAACATTTTGCCAATTAAAAATTCCATTGAAAGATAGTTAACCCGTCTAGAATCGTTGGCTAAATACGTGCTCTGTGTTGCCATAAAACCATCAACCGCCATGTCACGTATGGCATGAGAAAAACATAGCATTTTATCAAGTACCGTAGCACTTTTTAGATCTTTTCCTCGGCTATATTTAAGGTGAAATAGAGAGCGTTCTGCTAATAATTTGGCGGTTATATTTTCTTTAAAATGTGACATTTTTCCGTTCCGATTTAATCTTTTTCAAAATAATAACAATCGAATGTTACTCTCCGTCCAAAGGTATGCAAGCCTACATTCGCAGCAGTGCTTTTTTTCTTCAAAAGAGGTATTTAATAAGACTAGATAGACAAATCTGAGTTTAATTTAAAACGTGTTATTTTTGGTTTTGTGGGGGAACTCGACCTTTAGACGAATCATATATGGGTATATTCATTCCTTTCGGAGTTTGCCAGCCTGCTTGTGGTTGATGTGTTATATACGCGTAATAAGGTGTTGACTCTATCTCATCTGAAATGAACACAGGAGAGAGCTTCAGTAAACCTTTTGGGAGAGTTACTTTGAAGGTGACTTCTTTAGCTCCCGGAGGAATAACTACTGCCTGTTCAATATCACCAATTCGTAATTTGGCACTATGATATGAAAATGCCTTTCCATAACTTCCATCATTAATTGCTTTATCAGCTTCTACCGGCCATCGACGAAGTGAGATCTCATAGTCTCCGGTTTGATCTACCTCAAGAGCCCAATATGAGACGTTTGTTTTTTCTCCTTTTACGATATGTATTTGATTCCAAGGCGGAAGTGCATCAACTAACCAATCATGTGAGGAGAGTGAGACATAAGGAGCTTGATCATTTCCAATCACGATATGACTGGTAATTCCATGTTCTTTTGATACATCTTTCCAGAAATCTAAGTATTCGTTTCGAAGTTTTTTTACAATGTCTGGATAATTTGTAGCGACATCTTCTTCTTGGGCAGGATCAACCTTAAGATCATAGAGTTCTTTGCCATCTATTAATCGCCAACGATCCGTCATGACTGCGCATTTACGCCACTTTTCAGGATGTTTAACGCGTTGTGATTCAATAATTAAAGTGCGATTTGCCCATTTTTCATCCGATGAATATAAAAGATTTATAATATTTTCCCCATCAAAAGAAATATCCGGTGCATTTAAATCACATAGAGCAATAAGAGTTGGTAAAAGATCAAGATGTGCTGTTAGTTGAGATATTTTCTTACCTTGTTCGAATTTTCCATCTGGCCAACGGATAAAACAGGGCACACGATGCCCACCTTCATACGCAGAATTTTTACTACCACGCATTCCCGCTCTAAATCCTCTACCCTCGTATATTCCGCCTGCTGTTCCATTGTCTGTTGTGAAGATCAAAATGGTATTATCAGCAATACTCAGTTCATCCAAGAGAGACATCAACCGGCCCATATTTTCATCAATATTGCTAACCATTCCATAAAACTCTGATCGAGATACATTAGGATTATCTTCGTAGAGACTCGTATACTCTTCAGGACAGTAAAAAGGAGAGTGAGGGGCATTTGGCGTAATATAGGCAAAAAATGGCGTATCGTTCTGAACACTCTCTTTTATAAATTTCATACTCTCTTCGAACCAAACGTCCGTACAAAACCCTTCAAGATATTGAATTGTACCATTTTTCGTATAGTGGTCATCAAAGTAATCATTTCCCCAATAATCTGGAGCCTGACCAACACCACCTGCTTTATGATATACACTATATTGAAATCCTCGATCTTCAGGTCGGTATGGATAATTATCGCCCAAGTGCCATTTTCCAAATATTCCTGTACGATAGTTATTTTGCATAAACACATCTGCCATTGTGATTTCACGAGTTCGCAGCATATTTCTACCTTGAACCGTATGCCAAACCCCACATCGTGCCGAGTATCGACCAGTCATAAGAGCTGCTCGCGTCGGAGCACAAGTCGGGTCTACATGAAAGTTATCGAGCTGAATGCCTTGTCTGCTAAGCCGGTCGAGATATGGTGTTTTAATGGCTACATTTCCATTACATCCAAGATCACCATAACCTTGATCATCAGTCATAACCAAAATTACATTTGGTTGATCTGAAGCAGTTGAAGCAAAAGCCATAGATAAAAAAACAATGGTTAGAAAGTTAAGATATAATGTATTCATAAGAATCCTTCGCTTATTTAAATGTAGTTATTTTGATCGCTCTGCTATCTCTAGACGTTTTACATATCGTTTAATTTCATTTTGGAATAACCAACGTCTGGCCTACCCGAATACCGGAAGGGGATTGCAGAGAATCCTGATTTGCTTGATAAATCTGCTCCCACCGCGATGGATCATTATAGAACCGTTTTGCAATTCGGGATAATGTATCGCCCGATCGTACATGATAGATGGTATATTTATTTTCATTTTTTTGATTCGGCTCCATCTCTTTTCGATCACCATCTAATACAAGAGCAGAAGAAGAAAATGCCTTTTTAAGACGAGCTACTTCTGCTTTTAGATGAGCATTCTCATCCATGAGTCTTTTAAATTCCTGTGTATTATTTAAAAAAGCTTGGGCAAGCATTCGTGCAACTTTTAAGCGCTGCTCTTGAATAAAGGCTCTTTTTTGAGTTTCAGGTCGAAGCTCTAAATAACGATCATAATGATAAATGGAATGGATATGATTAATAATATGCTGCTGATAGATCGTTGCTAAATCAAGATGAGGACGAGCGATCAGAGGATTCTCATCCAATGCTTGTTTATACGCAAGCTCTGCCTCTTGATATCTACCCGTTTCCATAAGTTCACGTGCCTCAACAACACCATCAATTCGTTCTTCACGCTCTTCTGCAGTCAGACCGCGAGAATCACAAGCGGTTAAAGAAAGTAGGAGGGCGGTGCCACATAATAGAAGTAAATATCTCATCATTCTTGCCTTGGGTTTTTAATGGGTTGATAATCCGTTTTTTCTAGAAATCCTGAACTATAACTAGCTTTAAGGTCTCCATCGTCCGTAACTGTGATAAAGAGAGCTTCAAGAACTGGATTGCTCTCTACAACCAAAAGCCCTTCATCCACCCCAAGAACATATAGTGCTGTTGCCCAACCGTCTGCATCCATACAATTCTCACTCAACACACTCACACTCAATAAATTACTAAAAATTGCCTGTCCTGTTCGAGGGTCTAATATATGTGCATAGCGCTTTCCATCTTTCTCCAGATAGTTTCGATAACTTCCTGATGTAGCCACCGAGCCAGCTGTTATTTGAACAATGCCATGCAAAGACATATCCAAAAAATGAGCATCCGGACTTTGTATGCCAATTTTCCAAGGGACTCCGTCCGAATTTCTTCCCAAAACCCTAACTTCACCACCTACCTCTATAAACCAATTCGTGTATCCTTCATTGATCAATAGCTCAGCCAAACAATCAACTCCATATCCTTTTGCGATAGCTCCTAAGGCAAGTGATAAATTATCTACTTCTTTTCTTAGCCGATTACCCGACAGAGCTTTAATTTTTCTCCAACCTGTCTCATCATGAATTCGATTAATTTCCTGAGAAGATACCAGTTTTTCAGTAGAACTCTCACTTCCAAAACCCCATGCATTTAATAGCGGCTGAAGTGTTGGATCAAATGCACCGTTACTCTTTTTGGCAAGCTGCAGAGCCTTTCTAGTTACTATGTAGAATGATTCTGAAACAATGATCGGTTTTGTGGTTAAAGTATGATTAAATTTACAGATCTGGCTGTCTTCAATCCATGTAGACATCGACTGATTTAATTCCAGAAGAAGCTGATCCATTTTCTCTGCTAATCTAACAGTCTCCTTTTTACGCAGAGTTCCGATCAATCGAATACTATAAGTAGTACCCATGGTTTCGCCCCGAAAGAGGGGATTGTCAATCCGAGTTGCTCTCCATGATCCACCGAACATTAACCCGATGAGCAAAAGTAAAAAAAGAGCTGATTTAATAAGTTGTTTTCGTTCCATCCTAAATTTCTGCTACCATTTCAATTTCAACAAGTGAACCCAATGGAAGCGATGAAACCTGAACTGTCGAGCGAGCCGGAGCCATCTCACTATCAAAATATGAGGCATAGAGTTCATTTACCACCGGAAAATCATGCATATCGGTTAAAAAAATCGTTGTTTTGACCACTTTTAAGAAAGAAGACCCTGCGGCTTCAAGAACAGCAGCTATATTTGAAAAAACCTGCTTCGTTTGAAGCGTTATATCAGCTTCTACAAGTAATCCATTTCTCGGGTTCACTGGAATCTGACCCGATAAAAAGATAAATGAATCTGTTTTAATGGCCTGGCTGTAAGGCCCAATTGGATTAGGTGCTGATGGGGTATGTATTACTTCTCTCATATTTGTGACCTCTGATTAATGCCAAATTTAATCTGCTTCTGTGATCTCATCAATCACTTTTAAGTCAGCTTTTGAAAAAGGGAGACTACGAATGTCTGCCAGCGCAATCCATTTGAAGTTCTTGCATTCAATCGCTCTGGGCTTTCCCGATTGAATTCGGGCCCAGAATATATGCATTTCCATTGTAAAATGACTATATGCATGATGCACACACATGATCTTATCATTGAGCTCTACATCAATACCTAACTCTTCTTTCAGCTCACGAATTACACACTCGAAAATGGATTCATCACCTTCTTGCTTTCCACCCGGAAATTCCCATAACCCCCCCAACATCTGATCTTCTCGGCGTTGCGCAACCAATACGGTTCCATCTTCATTTTTAAGCACCGCTGCCCCAACCACTAAATGAGGGACTTTCTTCTTTTTTTGTTTTACCGGATATTGATCTTGAGATTCTTCATAATTCGCTTTGCAAACGTGCTTCATGGGGCAGGATATACAATCCGGACGTTGAGGCAGACAAACCATTGCTCCTAGTTCCATCATAGCTTCATTAAAAATACCCGCGCGTCCCTTAATTAGGAGCGCATCAGCAAGAGTCTGGAACTCTTGTTTGGATGAATGAAGTGCTATATCTAATTTAATCGCAAATAACCGCGATAAAACACGTATAACATTACCGTCCACAACCGCTAAATTAAGATTAAATGCAAGAGAACCGATGGCAGCTGTTGTATAGGGGCCAACACCGGGAAGTGATGCTATTTTTTCAGGATCTTGAGGAAAGCGTCCTCCATATTGATTCCGAATGATATTCGCTGCTTTATGAAGATTCCGCGCGCGAGAATAATATCCAAGTCCTTCCCACGCTTTTAAAACATCTTCTAAATTTGCTTCTGCTAATCTTTTCAAAGAAGGAAACTGCCGCATAAAACGTAAATAATAGGGCGTAGCTTGAGATACGCGCGTTTGTTGTAACATGAGTTCCGAAATCCAAACACGATAGGGCGTTCGGTTGCGTCTCCAAGGCATATTCCTTTGATGAACCTCAAACCAAGGTATCAGCGAAGCGGATACTGACCGTCGGAATTTTTTTAAATCATAATTCATCTACTTTATGAACGGGAGTCAGTTGAATAATTTTAATTTTCCGTTGCGATGCATTTTGAATCTTTATCTCATAGCCACTTAATTCAAGGGAATCACCAATTACCGGAATACAACCCAACTCACTGCAAATAAGACCTCCAATCGAATCGTATTCATCGCTCTCAAGAAAGGCGGCAGATAACGTTTCGTTCAATTCATAAATGGGCATTTTTGCTTGAACTAAAATGGTACCATCAGAACGTCTAATAAGATCTTTTTCGTCTAAATCATACTCATCTTCAATCTCACCAACGAGCTCCTCAATCACATCTTCCATCGTCACTAATCCAGAAGTTCCACCATATTCATCTACAACCATCACTAACTGTGAACGTTTCTTTTTCATTAATTGTAATACATTATTTAAAGGCATCGTTTCAGGCACACAAGCTACCTTTTTAACGAGTCTAGTTATCTCAAGAGCATGTTGGTCTAAAGAAGAACGGAGTAAATCACGAATATGAACCATCCCTACAACATCATCTATACTTTCATAATAAACCGGAAATCGAGAATGGGGTTTTTCTCCTGCCAATTGAATACACTCTTCCACTGAAGCCGCAGAAGAAAGACCAACTATATCAACGCGAGGCGTCATAACTTCACGCACAACTGTATCACCAAATTCAAATACACTTCTGATAATTTCTTGCTCTTCTGCATCAAGCTCTTGGTTATTATTTTCATCTATTAAATTGATCACTTCGTCTTCAGTAGTGGGGCGGTCATCAATATCCGAGCGTTTCGTAAATTCCAGATGAATCTGATTTTTTAACCAGTTCAAAGGCGCTGTAAAAGGAAATAAAAACCACGAGAGAAAGGCAGCTAATGGAGCTACAATCAGCGATATACGATCTGCATAATTTTCGGCAATCGCTCTGGCTAGCATCCAAATCAAGAACGTATATGCGGCCAGTACCAAAATATAAAAGACTAATTTTTGAATTGGATCGAATTCAGTTGATAGATGATAAATTAAAATAAAGAGAAAATAGGATGATACAGTTAAGGAAATCCGATAAACATCAATCAATCTATCCCATTTATTCTGCCATTGTAATAATAGCGAATGATACTTGGGTTTTCGTTCTACTAATCGATTAATGCCAGCATCTCCACTCAATTGAAGTGCCATATAGGCTGTTGAAAACAAAAAAGCCAATATAAGTAGAGGAATGAGTAAATAAATATTGTAGGTCATAGCTAGGAGTTTAATGAGTTATCGCTAAATATTGAGGATTTGTAGAATATATATTTAACATAACATATATTATGCGACGTTATAATTTTAACCCAATTATCTGATCTACTATGTTCTATATCACTTTCTCCCAAAGATACTTTAGATTCTTTCACGTGTTTCTATTCCTAATAATTGAAGCCCCCTTTTTAAAATAATTGCAGTTAACCTACAAATTTTAATACGAGATTCACGTGTTCCCGGTTCCGATGTGAGAAAAGGTACATTCTGGTAGAAACTGCTGTAGAGCTGACACAATTCGTATATATAATCAGCGAGAATATTCGGTTTGTAATGTATAGCAGCAGATGTAACTGCTGATTCAAATCGTGTTAATTTTAAGGCTAATTTTCTTTCAATCGGTTCTACTAATATAATAGATGACGCATCAAGTAATGTATTTCCTACCTGATCAAAATATTTATCAATTACGGATGAAATTCTTGCATATGCATATTGTAGATATGGCGCAGAATTACCTTCCATATTCAGTGCTTTTTCCCATGTAAAGGTTACTAGACTTTGTGGATTTTGACTTAGATCCATATATTTTACTGCACCAATACCAATCGCTTTCGCTAAATCTTTTTGGTGTTCTTCAGTTCGTGTTGGATTGTTCTTTTTTACAATCTCTAGAGCTCTTCGCTCTGCTTCGTCGAGTAACGCGTTCAATTTAATAACATTGCCCTCGCGAGTTGAAAATGTAGCTTCTGGAAGTCTCATGAGGCCAAACCATACATGCACGAGATTAGCATTCATTTTCAGTTTATCGGCTATACAGAAGAATTGACGGAAATGTAGCTGTTGACGTTCATCCGTAACATAAATAATTCGATCTGGATTAAACTCTTTTTGCCGTGATTGAACCGTTGCAAGATCAGTTGTAGCATAGTTATAACCACCATCACTTTTCTTCACAATACAAACGGGCATACCTTCATCTTCTAAATTCACGATTAGTGCACCATCGCTTGGTATGGCTAAATTTTTCTCTTCAAGCTGTTGGATGATTCCAGGCAAAGTCTCATTATAGAAACTTTCACCTCGATATAAATCAAATCGAACATCTAACCGCTCATATAGCGTATTAAATTCCTTGATGGATAATTCAATGAAGCGCTCCCATAACACACGGTATGAGACATCTCCCTGTTGGAGCTTAACGAGAGCAGCTTTTGCTTTTTCTCGCCATGCAGGATCTTCCTTTGAGCGATTATAACTCGCGACATAAATACGTTCTAGCTCATCAACCGGGGCTTTTTCTAGTGCATCTTCATCAACAAAAGCATCATAACCAACAAGCATTAAACCAAACTGAGTTCCCCAATCCCCCAGATGATTATCAGAAATAACATTAAATCCGAGCTGTCGGTAGAGTCTATCAATCGCATTTCCTATTACCGTTGAACGAATATGCCCAATATGCATTGGCTTCGCTACGTTGGGACTAGAATAATCAATAATAACTGTTTTACCTGAACCTGACTGTTCAATACCCAAATATTGATCTTTCTCCAGATATTGTATATGCTCAGCTATCGCCTCATTCTTTAGAAAAAGATTAATAAAACCCGGTCCTGCAATTTCTACCTTTTCGACAAAATCGGGCAACGCTACGTGATCAATGAAAGTTTCCGCAATCTCACGAGGCGACCGCTTTAACTCTTTAGCCAATGTCATAGCAGCATTGCACTGAAAATCTCCAAATGAATCATTGGTTGCAGGAACAACTCCCAACTGAGAGCACTCGATATGGAAACAAGAAGAAAACCCTCTTGTTGCCCATTCACTCAAGCGTTGGTCAAACGCTCTAATAGTCATTTATTAAACTCTTTCATAATAGATAAAACGGAGTATTTACAACGGATTTTTATCAGATCGTTATTTATTCAGCTTCCGTTGATTTTTGCGTTTTTTTGATACTCGATGGATGAAATGTTAATTTATTTTTACTTCCTCGAACCGATATAATTGAATCATTCTCAATCGCACCACGAAGAATCTCTTCAGCTAATGGATCTTCAAGATATCGTTCAACAGTTCGGCGTAATTGACGTGCTCCATAGGCTTTATCGAATCCTTTATTCAGCAAAAATTCACGCGCAGATTTATTGATTTTCAGTTCAATATTTCGTCCCAGTATACGATTTTGAATATTCGAAAGTTCAAGATTAATGATTGTTTCCAAGTGCTCACGACCCAATTCACGAAATACAATCATCTCATCCAGTCGATTCAATAACTCAGGCTTAAAAGTTCTCTTTGCAATGGATATCATCAACTCTTTAAACTTTGAAAAATCAGCTTCTTCGTTTACTGGCGCAAATCCAAGAGAGCCCGCTTTTTTAACTTCATGAGCTCCTAAGTTTGATGTCATAATAATAATAGTATTGCGAAAATCGACACTTCTGCCAAGACTGTCGGTCAATCGCCCTTCTTCCATAATCTGAAGCAACATATTCATGACGTCAGGATGCGCTTTTTCAACTTCATCAAAAAGAACTACAGAATAAGGTCTTCTACGAACCCGTTCCGTCAACTGACCACCCTCTTCGTGACCGACATAACCGGGAGGTGAACCTACCAAGCGTGAAGCATTGAATTTTTCCATATATTCCGACATATCAATTTGAATAAAAGACTCTGCGTCATCAAACATATAATTGGCGAGTGTCTTAGCCAGGAGCGTTTTCCCAACGCCTGTAGGACCAAGAAAAATAAAGGATCCGATGGGCCGTTTTGGATCTTTCAAATCCGCACGTGAACGGCGAAGCGCTCTTGAGAGAGCTGAAACAGCTTCCTTCTGGCCGACAACCTGTTCACCCACAACCTCTTCGATACGAAGCAACCGCTCCATCTCTTTTTCACCCATTTTCATAATAGGTATACCAGTCCATTTAGATACCACCTCCATGATATCATCCTCATCGACAACGGTACGATTTTCGTCTACCTGCTTACGCCAACTCTGAAGCAATTCCTCTAATTCTTCACGTGCTTGACGCTCTTGATCTCTGAAATTAGCCGCATCTTCAAATTTTTGTTCTTGGATCGCTTCATTTTTGCGCTGCTCATATTCTACAGCAGACTCTTCAAGAAGCTTCAATTCTGGTGGACGATTCATGCTGCCGATGCGCGCACGTGACCCAGCTTCGTCAATCAGGTCAATGGCTTTATCTGGCAAAAAACGATCAGGCAAATAACGAACTGAACACTCGACCGAAGATTGTAGCGCTTTGTCTGTAAAAATCGCATGGTGATGCTCCTCATATTTATGCCTTAAACCTTTCATAATTTTAACCGCCACCTCAATCGTGGGTTCATTCACGGTCACGGTTTGAAAACGCCTTTCAAGAGCTGAATCTTTTTCTATGTGCTTGCGGTACTCTTTAAGCGTGGTAGCACCAATACATTGGAGCTCCCCTCGTGAAAGCGCCGGTTTAATAATATTGGCTGCGTCCATGGTTCCTTCAGCTGATCCAGCACCAACAATGGTATGTAACTCATCTAAGAAGAGAATAATATTTTTTTCTTTTCGAATTTCATCCATGACTGCTTTGATACGTTCTTCAAATTGTCCACGATATTTGGTTCCAGCTACCATCAAGGCGAGGTCTAAGGTAATCACCTTCTTATTGATCAATAAGTCAGGTACATCTCCTGCAATAATACACTGAGCAAGTCCCTCTGCAATCGCGGTTTTACCTACCCCAGCTTCTCCCAAAAGAACTGGATTGTTTTTAGTACGGCGGCATAAAATTTGAATAACTCGCTCAATCTCGGATTCACGACCAATAACGGGATCTAGTTTCCCAGAAGATGCAACTTTAGTTAAATCACGTCCAAAAGAGTTAAGCGCCGGTGTTTTCGATTTACTTTTTGTTGGTTGAGCTGTTGGCCCTTCACCACTTGCCATATTTTCTTCTGTTTCAGAATCAAAATCATCATCACCTTCAGTATCATATTCAGGATCAAGTGTTTTCATGATTTCATATCGAATCTCGTCTAAATCGACTCCAAGATTTTCAAGTACACGAGCTGCAATCCCCTCCCCTTCTCGCAGTAATCCAAGCAAGATATGTTCCGTACCAACATAACTATGTCCAAGGCTTCTTGCTTCACTAGCTGAAAGCGCAAGAACCTTCTTTGCTCGCGGTGTAAAGGGGATACTACCGATGGTTTTGGTTTCGGGCCCAGTGCCTACCGCTTTTTCCACTTCAACTCTAACCGAAGCTAGATCAATACCGACGGACTGCAATGCATTCACGGCTACACCATGACCAAGTGCGATCAACCCAAGTAAGACATGTTCTGTTCCAACATATCCATGATTAAACCGATCCGCTTCTTTACGTGCTAATTGCAAAACCTGTTGTGCGCGTGGTGTAAAATTATCCATATCACTCCTATTCCATATTCAGATTTGCATGTTTCATAAAATTTCTCAACATTTCAGCGCGCACGATATCACGCTCATTCGGATTAAGCTCGTTACCTTCAATTTTTTGCAGATGAGCAGGTTGCGTTGAAATAAACAGTTGATCCATTTCTTGACGATTTATTCCATTGATCAAACTTAAATCTAATCCCAATCGCAATGTTGAAAGCAAATTAAGAGCTTCCCCGCTCGCCATTAGTTTTGCATGAGAAAGTAGGCCGAAAGAACGAGAGATATGATCTTTTATAATAATTTGTTTTTCGTTCATAAGTCGCTGTCTTGCATTTAATTCATGATCAACCAATTCAAGAACAATTTGTTCTAAATGATTGACAATTTGCTCTTCCACTTTACCCAATGTTATTTGATTTGAAATCTGAAAAATATTACCAACTGCTTCCGTACCTTCTCCCCACATTCCTCGAACTGCTAATCCAATTTTTGATATACCGTTTATAACTGAGTCCATCTCTTCCAATAAAACAAGACCAGGAAGATGCAACATCACGGAAGCACGCAAACCCGTTCCAACATTGGAAGGACAGGATGTTAAATAGCCTAAGCGAGCATTATAGGCATAAGTAAGAGTTTGTTCTAATTCATCATCTATTGCACTTGCAGATTCCCACGCTTCTTTAACATTCAAACCTGGTTTAAGTGCTTGAATACGAATGTGATCTTCTTCATTTATCATGATCGACATCATTTCATCGGTTGAAACAAAAACCCCACTATCTTTATCCTTAGTCGCTAATTCTTGGCTAATTAGGTGGCGCTCAAATAAAAGGTCTTTATCCATTCCTGGTGTACCACCCATTTCCCAGCACAAATAGTCTCTATCGATAGTTGAAAATAACGAGTGAGACTGATTCCAAATTGCATGTTTTTGATTTTCCGGAGCCCAGCTAGGGAAATAATACGCATCTAAATTGCGAGCCAACCGGACCCGACTACTTATTACCGGACCTTGATCAACACCCGTCTCAAGCCAGCTACCATGGCGTTGAACTAAATCATCTAGAGTAATTGATTTAATCATTATTATTCTCCATCGATGATTTTAATTTACGAACTTCATCTCGCAGCGATGCAGCTTTTTCATATTCTTCTTTCTTAATAGCTAATTCAATCTCACGCTGAATGCATGAAATTTTAGCCGATAATTTCACTTCATCGCCTTCTCTCGTCGGAATCTTCCCGACATGTTGCCTACTATGGTGCATCGCCTGAGTAATCGTATTTAGTTCCGCCAAAAAAGAGTTATAGCAATCTGGACATCCCAAACGCGCTTGCTTCTTAAATTCCGCACGAGTCATCTGGCAGCGATTACAGACCAGATCATATTCACCACCCAATGAATCAGAGGTTTCACTTCGTGTCCATTTTTTATCAATACCCATCAGAACATCCGTAATCGATATGGGTGAGTTTAAGTCGATCCCGTTTTTTTCAGCACATGCTTGACAAAGATTCAACTTTTTCATGCTCCCATCAACTACTTGCGTTAAATGAATGGTTGCATTGTTTTCATTACAAAACTCACATTTCATATCATACCCTACACGGTTGTTCGTTCGTATAAAGTGCATTAACCATACCAAATATTTTTGGTTAAAAATATGAGTAATTTCTATAAAACTTTTTTATCGATGGAATTATCATCACTAACTAAACTATGCATAATGACGCAATTGTGTCTTATTGACTCAATATTGTTTTCATCTGCATGATTATAATGCGTATCCATTGGACCTAGCATAATCTGAATAAAGAGTCGCTAAACAATCCGTAATATTGCCAGGTTTCCCATCTCCAATGGATCGTTTATCAATTTCAACAACGGATATGATTTCGGCAGCGGTTCCAGTAAGAAAAACTTCATCAGCTACATATAGATCATATCGAGCCATAGGTGATTCTATTACCTCGTAGCCCGATTCCCGCGCCAGTTCGATCACTTTATTGCGCGTTAAACCCTCTAGAGCTCCAGAATGACTCGGCGGTGTCATAATTGTACCATTTCGAATTGCAAAAATATTATCTCCAGAAGCTTCTGCAACTTCTCCCCTATGATTGAGCATCAAACATTCCATACAACCGGCATTAATTGCTTCAATTTTAGCCAATACATTATTCAGATAATTTAAACTCTTAATTCGTGGATTAATTGCTTCTGGATGATTTCGCACAGTTCCAACAGTTACAATTTTTAAACCATTTTCATAGAGATCACGGGGATAGAGTTGAATTTTGGCTGCAATAATAATAATTTCTGGAGAATCACATAGATAGGGATTTAATCCAAGCGATCCCTTTCCACGAGTCACTACAAGACGAATATAACCATCTACGAGTTCATTTGCTCGACATGTCTTCGCTACTACTTCGGTCATTTCTTCTTTATCCATTGGAATGGTTAAAGCGATCGCTTTTGCAGAATCATATAAACGATCTATGTGTTCACTTAGCAAAAAAACGCGGTTATTATAAACTCGAATTCCCTCAAAAACACCATCTCCATAGAGAAGACCATGATCAAATACAGAAATCTTTGCATCTTCTTCATCTACCCACTTACCACTCACATATACTTTCATTTAACCATCTACCTCTTTCAATATTCCCGCTTCAAGTATGTAGTTTTTTGCACAGAGCTCAGCAACACGCTGCGTATGTGTCACAATCACTAGACTATGCCCTCTCGACTTCATGAGTTGAAATAAATAATGCAGAACTTTCTCACCCGTTTCTTCATCTAAATTACCCGTAGGTTCATCGGCCAATATTAAGGAGGGCTTATTAATAAGAGCACGTGCAATAGCAGCCCGCTGTTGTTCTCCCCCTGAAAGCTCTTGAGGACGGTGTGTTAGACGATCTGACAATCCAATAGCTTCCAATAATTCTTCAGCCAGTTGCATCGCACTTCGTCGCCCTTTACGTATTTGCGCAGGTAGCGCTACATTTTCTTGTATCGTGAGTTCACTCAATAAATGATAGGATTGAAAAATAAAGCCTACATGCTGATGTCGATACTCACATCGCAATCGATGCCCCATTTTATAAATCGAGTTCCCACGAAAAAACACTTCCCCTTCATCAGGTGACTCAAGTCCTCCCAGAGTATGTAGAAGTGTACTCTTTCCAGATCCACTCGATCCCATAATAGAAACCGTATCTTTGTCCCACATTTCAAAACAAAGTTGCTTAAAGAGATCTATTTGGGTGTGCACTGTTTTGTATCTACGTTCTAGTAAAGATGCGCGAAGTAAAGGTGCATTCATATGAGTTGACTCTTTATACAAACTGCAAGCGCTGAGGCGATTTCATTAATTTGATCTTCATCCTTACCCTCCACCATAACCCGGCAAAATGATTCCGTTCCTGAATATCTAATGAGAACTCGACCATCTTTACCCAGCTTCGTAGTCGCCCACGTTATTTTTTCCTGAATGGGTTGAATAGTCTCCAAGGGTGGTTTTTTGGATACACTCACATTCACCATCGTCTGAGGGTATAGACGTATGCAAGTTGCTAATTCAGATAACGGCTTACAACTCGCATTCAATGCTCGAATTAATTGCAAAGCTGTAATTAGCCCATCTCCAGTAGTGTGAAGATCACGAAAGATTACATGCCCTGAGTCCTCGCCTCCAAGCGCCGCCGAACAAGACTGCATCTTTGCCATAACATTACGATCACCGACCTCACTTACTTCTACTTTGATGTCATGATCTTGCATGGCTGATTGGAGCCCAAAATTGCTCATAACCGTAACCACCAAACTATGATTCGTTAATTCATTTCGACGGGCTAAGTCGATTGCACAAATCGCTAAAAGCTGATCCCCTCGAAGTTCCTTGCCATTTTCATCCACAGCAATACATCGATCTCCATCCCCATCAAAAGCTATACCTAGATTCGCCTGCTTCTCTTGAACCATCGCGGCAAGATCTTGCGTATCCTGCGACCCGCAGTTCTTATTAATATTTATCCCATTTGGTCGATCATGAATAACTGTAACCCTTGCTCCCGCATCACGGAACAACTTGGGAGCACACGAATACATTGATCCGTTCGATACATCCAAAACCAAATGCATCTCACTAAGTTTACACTCTTCGGGGAGAGTTCTTTTACAAAAATCAACATAATCATTCAATCCCCTATCCGCTGACTTAACAATTCCGATCTGATCATCCCTTTTCCAGTCGATTGAACGTGAAGAATCTTCAACCATTAACTCTATAGCATCTTGTTCATCAGTTGATAATTTATGACCATCCGAGCGAAATAATTTTAGTCCATTGTCACTGAACGGATTATGTGAAGCCGAAATCATGATGCCCAAATCTGCCTTGTTTACGACAACGGCATGAGAAACAGCCGGCGTGGGAACAATCCCCAATAATTGTACATTTGCCCCCGCCGCTGCAAAGGCTCCAGCTAATGTATACTCCATCATGGTACCGCTAATACGTGTATCACGTCCTATGTATATTAAAGGCTGGGAAATATTGCGACTTATCAACCAATCAACAATGGAATGCGCCAACCAGACCAGCCGATCCCCTCGAAGTATTCCCTCATTGGCTTTACCTCTAATTCCATCCGTACCAAAGTACTTACTCATGCAGAGAATCCAATTTATCTTCTATTTCGCTTACAATTGCACTTAACCAGAGTGTACCAGCCGCACGTATTTCATCCGTTAAAGTTTGAATCGTTTCGATATAATTTTCACTCGTACTAAATGCGTCTGTAAGACCACTGGGTGCATCAAGATAAGGCTCTACTAAACGCTCGCAAAGTCCCTTCCAATACTTAATAAATCTTTGTTGATATTGAAGTTCACTATCATCTAAACCGAGTTGATTTGTATGATGCGTGCTCCTTACTCGTTCATAAAGCTCTTCTAAACGCCTGACTCGCTCTTGGATAGATTCTTGGATTAATTCCACTGCGCCGGCATATACAGATTCATCAAAGAGATCTCGAACGGTTTTGCAACGCACCTGCTGATACCACGCTTGCAATGCATAAAGATTTCCAATGTAAGAAATATTATTAGTAAGAATCCTTTGCAAACCTGAGTATCTTGGAAGCTGACAAGGGCGCTCTATTGATTTCAAAGAAGGCTCTACGATTAACTGGTTTTCTTTAACTATATCTTTTCTCAAAATCGTGCCTGCGCCAATCACACTGCCAAAAGCTACTTTAATCGGCCCAACCGCACCACCCTGCCCTCCCAAGAAAATAGGATGTTCTTGAAGAAAAACACCTCGTGCCACATCCCCAAATAGAGAAGCGGTCGCTTTATCTTGGTTAGGTGTATAATTGAAATGAACATACGATGAACCGATCTCAGAATGGTTATGGCAACTGGTACCTCCTGAAATAAACCCATCACAAAAATTGATAAGACTACCAGTGGTAACATATGGAAAAAGAATTGTCTGTTTTAGCCCTACTGTATGTGCCCCATTGGCATACTCCTCTAGTAATGTTCCTTTGCGAACATGTGCTCCTGCACCCATAGAAGCATAATCGAGAAATACGGCATCTTTAAAATAGCCTCCTTTAAGTCGAACATTTCGCCCCAACTGGCAGTTCTCAAGTATGACTGGACCTTCTTCACCCAAGATGCAACCTGGAGCAATACTTGTTTTATTTCCCGAGATCGAAACCGATGAAATATAAATCACATCAGATGAAATTTTTGCTTTTTCAACCTCTGTCGAAATGAATAGTTCTTTATGCATAGGTAAGAATGTAGCGTATAGCGCCAAAAAACCAATCACGCGGTAGATAAAAAATTAACTTTCTTCATCTTCACAAGATGAATGAGTTTGAGTTAAAATAAACATCAATAATGACTCATATCGTTTATCATCTCGTAAAACATCAAGGTCACCATCATTCTTCAACCATTCGTAATCATTATATCCATATTCAATGGCTTTATAGAGTGCTTCGAATGCTTCATCAAATTGTTGATTCAAGGCGAAAGAACATCCTAAATTGTACCATACCATTCCATTATAAGGTTCTAATTTAGTTAATCGAAGATCTACTGCAAGGCCCGATTTATATAGTTTATTCTTGGTATATAACTCAGCCAAAACTTGTAGAATCTCTGTATCGTTAGGAAGTCTCTTTTCTAATTTTTCAAATAAAGCCAATTCAATGGCTTCATTGTTTTGTTTTGCAGATAACTGGTCTCTATTCATATATCCTTTTGACTCCGAAATTATATCTCCATTATTAAAATGAAAAAAGTAATAAAAATAAGCTATTCGAATATAAGCATTAAAATAACCAACCATAAAAATAGATATATTTTGATTGCCAATGGGTAAGGTAATGAGGTTTTATCTGCGTCTTTTAACGAAGGAAAAAAGTTCACATGGCAAAGAAAAGTAAAATTGTAAAGAATCAGAAGCGCATTGCATTAGCTAATCGCTACTATGAAAAGCGTATTGCGTTGAAAAAGATTATTAGTAGTGCGGAATCGTCACCAGAAGATCGCATGATTGCTATTCGTAAACTTCGCTCACTTCCATTAGATGCCAATCCGAATCGCATTATGAATCGTTGTTCAGTAACAGGTCGTCCTCATGCGGTATATAGAAAATTCAACTTATCACGTATCACCTTGCGAGAAATGGCATCTCAAGGACAAATCCCCGGCATGACTAAAGCAAGCTGGTAACCATATCCTAAATCAACATGGATAAAAAAAACCGCTCATGTTTCATCAAGCGGTTTTTTTTAGAATTGGTACAGTTTATGCTTTTCTAATCTGACCAGAACGAAGCGCTTTTACTGAAACCCATATCCGCTTTACCGTCCCGTTTTCGTCACGCACCTTAACGCGTTGTAGGTTTGGCTTGAACGTACGCTTTGTCGCGCTTGTTACATGCAACCCAATTCCGCCTTTTTTCTTTGAAAGACCCTTGCGGACAATTCGACGACCAACTGTTGTCTTCTTGCCTGTTACTGCACATTGACGACCCATAATTCTACCTCGTTCTATAAATTGTTTAGTTATTCTGTTAAAAGGGACAAGAAACTATCGAATAAGCCGTTTATTGCAAGCGGATTGTGTCGATTATCTTATCTATGTTAAACCAACGCCGAGTACACTGCATTGCTAATAAATCTTTTTTCTGTTGGTATTCGTAAAATGTCTTGATGCCATTCGAGCAATCCATGACCTATCAACTCATCGATTTCATCCGTATATAATTCATCAATCGTTAAACCAGACTTAGCAGCAAAAGCATCTTTAGGAACTCCTTTACTAAGGCGCAACCACATCACGAGAGTTTCCTTTGCTTTTGCCAGTTGATCCAAATGTTCTCGCATTTCCACAATATTTTCTTCTGCCTCAAGTCGCTCACAATACACGTTAAGGTCTGCTATATTGCTATACCGATCTCCTCTCCAATGAGAATGAGCCGATGGACCGCAACCTATATAATCGCCGCCCGTCCAATAATTAATATTGTGTAAACACTTTTGGTTTTTTTTGCTAAAATTTGAGATCTCATAATGTTCATATCCAGCTCCTTGCAATCGGACGGAAATCTTTTCGTATAAAGCAGCTTCTTCATCATCACTTAATAAACAAAGCTTTCCTTCTTCCATATCTCGTGTCAGTGGCGTTCCAGGCTCGTAAATAAGATTGTAATATGAGATATGATCAGGTTGAAGCTCTACTATTTGATTCACGTCATCCATACGCTGCGTATCAGACAAACCGGGAACTGCCTGAATCAAATCTATATTAATCTGATCAAACCCAGCCGATCTTGCTAATTCAAACGCTTGAATAGATTGGTCTTTATTATGGGTACGCCCTAACAAACGGAGTGCTTTTGATTGAAAAGTTTGTACCCCAATTGAAATACGCATAATGCCACTCTGTTTAAAAACCGATAATTTTTCCCTATCTAAACTGTTAGGATTCACTTCGATAGTTGATTCGATGACTTGATCCAAAGAAACACGTTCATTTATGAGACTGAAGAATTGCTCTAATTCGCTCATTGATAGTGCAGAGGGAGTACCGCCTCCAATAAATAGTGTATCGGGCTTAAATGAACCAGGTAGCGATGCTAATTCTCGATCTAAGGCAGCAAGAAATCGATCCGCTCCACTCCACTGCTTTGGCGTTACTTTATAAAAATCACAATATCTGCATCGTGAAATACATAATGGAATATGAATATAAAGACCTTTCACTCTTCTTTACCTTTTAATGAACTATACGTAGTGATCAAAAGAAGAATCATGCCTATCGCATAGAAAGGTAAAAACCAATTACTGCTCCGTCTGAATAGTTCATCTGATGAGAGTAACATTGTCTCCTTTTGCTGCAATCCATTTAAAAAAAAAGCATAAAGCAATCCAATGCCTCCATAACTTAAATTGAGAGCTAATCCTTTAAAACTTAATACCGTAGCTCGCATTTCAGAAAACGTCTCTCGGTTGAGGTAATGAGAAAGTAAAAACGAAACGAGTAGAAAAGCCACATTTAGGAGCAACATAAATAAAAGACCGAAAAACGGAATAAACCATTGAATACCGAAAAAAGCTACGATGCCTAACAGAGTAACCCATATCCATATCTTTGTTAAATGTATTTGCTCAACCCACCGTCGCACCAAAGACGAAAGTCCAATATTAATGA
>JBJLEJ010000003.1:0-126939 GCA_045565965.1 Pontiellaceae bacterium
AGGCGGTAGCGAAGAAAGCCCCGGCGAAGAAGAAAGCTCCTGCGAAGAAGAAAGCTGTCAAAAAAGCACCGGCTAAGAAGAAAGCACCGGCTAAGAAGAAGGCGGTAGCGAAGAAAGCCCCAGCGAAGAAGAAAGCTCCTGCGAAGAAGAAAGCTGTCAAAAAAGCACCGGCTAAGAAGAAAGCACCGGCTTAGAAGAAGGCGGTAGCGAAGAAAGCCCCGGCGAAGAAGAAAGCTCCTGCGAAGAAGAAGGCGGTAGCGAAGAAAGCCCCAGCGAAGAAGAAAGCACCGGCTAAGAAGAAGGCGGTAGCGAAGAAAGCCCCAGCGAAGAAGAAAGCGCCGGCTAAGAAGAAGGCGGTAGCGAAGAAAGCCCCAGCGAAGAAGAAAGCGCCGGCTAAGAAGAAGGCGGTAGCGAAGAAAGCCCCGGCGAAGAAGAAAGCCCCGGCTAAGAAAAAGGTGGTAGCGAAGAAAGCCCCAGCGAAGAAGAAAGCGCCGGCTAAGAAAAAGGGAACTAAGAAAGCAACCCGAAAAAAATAGAAGAATTAATTAAGCTTCTTAGATAAGCAAAAAAACGGCGGGTGAGTTCCGCCGTTTTTTTGTTGGTGGAAAGTGCAATAACTTTTTATCGTCTGTAGAAGAGTTTATGGGAGATGACGTATGAGATGTATAAAATGTGAGGGGCGAGATAATCGTGTTATCGATAGCCGCGAGGTACGCAATGGGAATGCAATTCGTCGTCGTCGTGCATGTAACTTGTGCGGGCATCGTTTTACTACATATGAAGAGGTCCAGCGGGCTCATCTTCAAGTTACGAAGCGGGATGGTCGTAGAGAAGAGTTTAGTCGTGATAAGCTGATGAAGAGTTTGGCGATTGCGTGTCGGAAGCGGCACATCAGTGTGGAACAACTTGAGCGAATAACAGATGCTATCACGAGTCAGACTGAATCAGAATTTGAGCGGGAAATCCCTTCAATTGTATTAGGGCGAAAGGTAATGGAGGCGTTGGTTAAATTGGATGAGGTTGCATATATTCGATATGCTTCGGTCTATCGGCGTTTCCGGGATGCAGGTCAGTTTATGAATGAAGTGGAGCGGCTGATCGGTCGAGAATGAGTATAGAATCTAATGTGGAAGAGATGGCTTGGCGGGAGCCGTTGTTAGATATTTTGCATTCGGTTCCAGGCATTCGTGGTCAGCAAGCGGATCATATAGCGGCGGGGGTGGCGCTCTTTTGTGCAGAACTGGGTTTTGTAGTTTTGAAGCGAGCTGATTTATTGTTACTTGCCGCCAAAGGATTAAGCGGTATTGGGCGCGATAAAGAGGCTGAGGAGCTCTTATTGCGTGATCAAATATACGGGCCTTATGTTCGCTGTTGGTTGGGTGGATTTGAGCAGATAGATTCTTTTGCTTCTTTATTTCCGTATTTTTCTCGTGGTGTGATTATGCCGGGTCGTTGGTCGGGGTTGCAAAATCAGAATATGTGGATTTTGGATTTAAGTCGATTAATGGTATTGGAAGAGGAATTACATGAAATAATGGTTTATCGTTCGATTAAACTTTTATTAAAACAGTTGGTTGTCTTATGGGATGCAGATCGCGGGCGAGGTGTTTTAGGAATTCGGGGTATTAAATCAGAAGGGATGCAGAAATTATTTGATATTTCTCAGCGTGAGGGGATTGGTACTGTGGTGGCGTATATTGAGGATGTTTTAAATAGTGAGCGTGATTCGAGGGATTGGACCGTTCGGCCGGATGTAATGATGCTATGACTTCTAAATGGAATAAAATAGGGGCTTTACGATGCGGAGGCGCAGTTTTATCGGGGTTGATGTTGGCAGCGAGTTTTCCTGGATGGAGCCAGTCGACTCTTATTTTCACAGCATTAGTTCCATTGTTATTAGCGGTTCAATCGTTATCAGCACGTCAAGCGGCGGCATTGTCTTGGTTGAGTGGAGTTGTTTTTTATGGAATTTCATTGTCGTGGTTCTGGCAGATGACGAACACGGTAGATGAGTGGTTGTTTAGATTGGGAACTGGAGGGGCTCTTCTTTTTATTGTAAGTTATTGTTCACTTTATTTTATTCCGTTTGGTGTGGCAGCCGCATGGTGTGGGCGCATTTGGTGCGACGGGTCCTTTTTAAAAAATATGCGTATCATGATCTTTATGACAGTGTTATGGACGGGACTTGAATATGTGCGCGGGACACTTTTTACAGGCTTTGGCTGGAACGCTCTAGGTGTATCACAATATGCAAATCCGGCTACGATTCAGGTGGCTGAGTGGGGAGGAATCGCAGTTATCTCGGCAGTGATTGTATGGATGAACATGGGGGTTTTCTTAACAATTCACCAGTATATACAACGTCGACAGTTGAGAAAATATCGGCCGCACTTCGAATTGATGTTGGGTTTGATTCCGCTGGCGTTGAGCATTGCTTTTGGTATGCAAGTATTGTTTGGATCATCTGAAGTAGGTAATCCTGTGCAGGTGGGGTTGATTCAGCCGAATATTCCGCAAACGGCGCGCCGCGATGCTCAGTTGGTTCGCGAAACCCGTGAACGATTGGAAACATTGAGTTCGGCGGCATTACGGATGAATGAGGTGGAGCTTTTAGTGTGGCCTGAGACGGCTTTGCCTGATTACGTACGATTAAGTTTTTCGAGTCGAGCATTGGTGAATCGATTGACGAGTAATGGAGTTCCTTTGCTGGTGGGCACGATGGATTTTAGTGAGGGAGCGCAGAAGAGAGAATTGCATAATAGCGCGCTGCTCTTTGATGGAGGTGAAGAGGTGGTAGGCACCTATCACAAACAGCATTTAGTTCCTTTTGGGGAGTATGTACCTTTTCCGAATTTGTTGCGTTCACTCTCCCCGTTAGATGTTGATTTTACGGCAGGCGAGACCTCTACCTTATTTGCGTTACCAGGGAAGGCTCCGTTTAGTGTTCTGATCTGTTTTGAGGATACGATAGGCGCGCTGGCACGCAAAGCGGTTCAAGGGGGCGCGCGATGGTTGATTAATCAGACCAATGATGCGTGGTTCGATCCTTCCTCGCAATCAGAACAACATTTAGCGCATGCAGTTTTTCGGTGTGTGGAGAATCGGGTGCCGATGGTGCGGAGTTGTAATACAGGGGTGACTGCGATCATTGATTCTTTTGGGCGGGTGAATCGTAGGTTGAATCCTCAAAAAAGCGGGTTTTTAGTGGGAACGATTTATCCCGCTCCGGTGGAGAAAGAAGCAACCCAATATACCAAATTAGGAGATCGTTTTGCGAACGCGATGATGGTCGCTGGTGGTGCGGTCTTCTTGCTTTTAGGATGGCGGGTGCACAAGACGGAAAGATAAGCGTTTACAATTGTTCATTGGAGCTAGCGGGCGAATTCGGTAGTATAAGAGTCGGATAGATTGATATGCATGAAGAGGTAACAAGGGAATTGGTCAAATATGGCGAGAAGTTGCGCGAAATGGAGGCGTATCTTGAAATTGATCGTCGTCGCGATGAGCTGAGGTGCTTAGAAGAAGCGGCGGCAGCTCCACAATTCTGGGATGATCAGGCGGCGGCTCAGGAAAATATTTCAGCTACACGAGCGGTAAAGCAGGTGTTAGATCCGTTTGATTCGATTGTGGCGGCTTTAGAGGATGCAGAAATTTTAGCTGAATTGGTCGCAGCAGGAGAAGAGGGGGCGGATAAAGAGCTTCAAGCAGAAGTAGATCGAGTTATTTCTGGGTTTAATGAGCTGGAATTAAAGTCTCTCTTGGGTGATGAGTTTGATCAAAATAATGCCTACTTAACACTGCATGCTGGCGCTGGAGGAACTGAAAGTTGTGATTGGGCGGATATGTTGTATCGGATGTATACGCGGTATGCGGAGCGCCAAGGTTTTAAAATCCAGATTATGGATTTTCAGGCAGGAGAAGAGGCGGGTATCAAAAGTGTGTCGCTGCTGATTCAGGGTCCGTATGCATATGGGTTGTTAAAGTCTGAACGAGGGGTGCATCGGTTAGTACGAATTAGCCCGTTCGATTCGCAATCTCGTCGTCATACTTCATTCTCTGCGGCGGACGTGAGCCCAGAGCTAGATGATGATATTGAGATTGAGGTGGTGGAATCAGACCTGCGTATCGATACGTTCCGAGCGCAAGGCGCTGGAGGTCAACATGTTAATACAACCGATTCTGCTGTTCGAATAGTGCATTTACCAACAGGAACGGTGGTGCAGTGTCAGGCAGAACGATCGCAACATAAAAATCGAGCAGCAGCGTTGAAGATGTTGAAGGCTCGGCTTTATGAAATTGAGCAAGATAAGAAGCGGCAAGCAGTCGATCAGTTATATAGTGCAAAAGGGGAAATCGCATGGGGTTCTCAGATTAGATCATATGTGATGCAACCCTATACGATGGTGAAAGATCATCGAACGGATGAGCAGGTGGGGAATGTAAGTGGCGTGCTAGATGGGGATCTCACCGTATTCATTCAGACGTATTTAAAAAAGAGTCGAGTATGAATATATTGGAGCAGATCGTTGCGGATAAGCGGTTGGAAATTGCGGCATTGAAAAAAGCGGTTCCTGAGAGCACTCTTGTGCTCCCACGTGAGGCATCGCCTGATTTTGTGGCGGCGTTGCGGGCGCAGCCGCTTGGGCTGATTGCGGAAGTAAAGAGAAAATCACCTTCAGCAGGAGTCATTCGTGATCCGTTCAATCCTGCGGCCATTGCCTCTTCATATGCTGCGGGTGGGGCAACGGCGATATCTTGTTTGATGGACAAGCCCTACTTTGGAGGAGGTGCGGAGGATTTCAGATCAGTGCGTGCCGCAGTTTCATTGCCGATGCTATATAAAGAATTCATAATTGATATATGGCAGATTACGCATGCCCATAGTATGGGTGCTTCAGGGGTGTTATTGATCGCTTCTGTTTTGCGGGATGAAGAGTTATATAAATTTTCCGAAGAAATTACGGAGCGCGGAATGACTCCTTTAATAGAAGTTCACGATAAGGCAGAGATGGAGCGGGCTATTGATATAGGTGCGGATTGTATCGGTATTAATAATCGAAATCTTAAGACATTCGAGACATCGTTGGGAATTACAGCTGAACTCGCGTCCATGGCCCCTGCGGAAACAACATTAGTGAGTGAAAGTGGAATAAAAACAGCAGAAGATGCGTTGATGTTGAGAGAGATGGGTGCCCATGCATTATTGGTTGGAGAGCATCTATTAAGAGAGACTTATCCTGATGAGGCTGTTAAAAAATTGCTTTCCAAATTGTCTTAAGATGAGCGCACAAATTGACTTGCTTCAAAAGACGGATGCCATAATATGTCTAGCTATTGTTTATAGATTCAGAATGATTCTACTTAATCAATTTAAACAGGACCAAGAAAAGAACTAGGAGTGCTGAGATGAAGAAATATGGGATTGTATTTATTGGATTATTTTTGTGCGCTCATGCGTCTATGGCGCAGGGATATGAAAGCAGTGTATTTGCGTTGTTGGAAAATGCTAAAAATGAAACTTCGAGTGATATTGTAGAAGTCGAAGCCCCTGTAGAAGTGGAAGTTCCTGCTGTGGAAATTGCCCCAACCAATTTTGAACCAACGTTAATTGAGCGTGGTATTGATTTTTATCGAAGTGGTGATTTGGAAAAAGCTGAGACTGTATTTGAAGCTGTTTTACAGGAGGATCCCTACAACCGTTCGGCTATGACCTATCTTCAACGGATTGCTTCAAAATTGGCAGCGCTAAGCCAGACCAAGCAGTCTGCGGATCGGGCGCGTGCACTAGCAGAGGTGGAACGCTCTTGGAATAAACAAATACGGGTCTTTGGATTACCTTCAGATGAAGTTTCTCAGTCGAAAAAATCAAAATCTGAATTAGCGGTTGATAAAATGATGGAGCGTGTACAAGCGATTCAAATTCCGAGTTTGGACTTTCGCGATGCAGACATTCGCGATGTGGTTTTGTTCTTAACTGAAACATGCCGGCGTCAAGATTCTCAAGGCATTAATATCCTCACATTGGGGATGGATGAAACAATGAGTGGTAGTATTACGATTTCTATTCGGGATTTAAGTTTACTTGAAGCACTCCAATATATCACTGAAATGGCTGCTCTTAAATTTGAAGTTCAGGCAAATGCGGTTGCAATCATGCCGGTCGGCTATGTGGCTCCTAGTGATTTACAATTGGTTTCTTACGATGTCATTCCTGAAGTAGGGCAAGAGTTGGAAAATATGTCAGGTGATTCGGGGGGAGGAATTGATGATCTATTTGGGGATACTTCTACAACTAGTGTCGGTGGTCCGATTGATGTGGTAGGTTTCTTTTCAATTGTGGATTGGCCACAAGGGTCTTCTGCAGTTTATCAGCCAAACTTTCATAAGTTATTTGTGAAAAATACGCCGAAAAACTTGGGTCAGGTAGAAGATATTCTTTATGATTTGAAGGAGGAGGCGATTAAGCGGCGTTCTCAGCAAGTAGAAATCGAAGCTAAATTTGTTGAGTATAACGAAGGTGCTCTTGAGGAGTTAGGTTTTGATTGGACATTATATGATAATGGTGAATTGGCTGATTTCTCTCTTAAACAGGGTGGAACTTATTATACGCGGGGCAATACCTATCCCGTAAATGGGGGTGTATTGGGTCCGGCTAATGATGGTATTGTTTACAATGACCGTTTATCAGGTGCGAAGACGATTGGCCAAGTTAACGGAGTTGATGGCCAGAGTTTATTTGGCACAGGGCAGCGTGATAATACCTCTGCTTTTGATTCAACAGGTCGAAATGGACTGGGTGGGCTTGCCTCGTTGATGGGCGGGTCTCCGGCCACATTGGTTTTGCAAAATTATGATAATGATTTGCCGCTCGATTTAGCGATTAGCGCGATGGAGCAAGAAGGAAGCGCTGATGTTCTATCTGCGCCAAAGGTAACGACAAAGAGTGGTAATGAAGCTGTTATTCGGGTGGTTGAAGTTCATCGGTATCCGCAGGATTATGATGTTGAAACAGGGCAGCGTACAGCACCAGTTGTGAAACCCCAGGACTGGGAAGAGTATGATTTAGGTGTGGTCCTTAAAGTTACGCCTGTAGTGGATGTAGAGAGCAACACGATAGACCTAGATCTGCAACCTGAAATTACGAAGTTCCTCGGGTATGATAATTATTTAGTGGGAATCAATGCGTATGAGTCGGGTGGAAATAATGTTTCCCAATTATTTGGTAATTCAGAGGAATTGATAGCTCGGATGCCTTACTTTGAAAAAAGAAGCATTCAGACGCAGGTGACTATATCGGATGGCAGCACGGTTGTCATGGGTGGTTTGGTGGATGAGCGCACAGAGACGTTCCGCGATCAAGTGCCTTTTCTTGGTGATATTCCATATATCGGTCGTTTCTTCCGCTCAGAGGGGTCTCGTAATCAGAAAAAGAATTTGGTGATTACTGTGAAAGCAACTCAGGTGGATGACCGAGGGATGACGCGAGAAGAGCGTGAAATTGAGCGCACCAATGCGGCTCGCTAAACAGTTCAATGTTTGATATAAACCCGTTCAAAAGAGCGGGTTTTTTTGTATGCAGAAGACAGGTGCGACAAGGAGAAAAGATGGAATTTGTTGCCTTTGATTTAGAGACGACGGGAACACAACCGAACGAAAATAAAATTGTAGAGATTGGAGCCGTTCGATTTAGTGGATCCGAACCACTAGAGGGGTTTGGAAAATTAATTAATCCGGGTATACCGATACCGGCAGATGCATCTCGTGTAAATGGAATTACGGATGAGATGGTAAAAGATGCACCTCCGATTGAGAGTATATTAAGCGAGTTTGCCGATTTTTGTGGGGATATTCCATTAGTGGCTCATAATGCTTCCTTTGATTACAAATTTTTATTGTCAGACGTCAAGCGATTGAAAGGGCATGCCCCCAAAGGCCCAGTGTTAGATACATTAACCTTAGCACGAAAGGTATTTCCAGGCATGGCAAATTATAAGTTATGGACGTTGGTTCGTCATTTTAATTTTCCGAGTGGTACATTTCATAGGGCAGAAGAAGATAGTATGTATTGCGGTCTTTTGTTTGCAAAGATTGTTGAAAAGATCGAGTTGCGTGGAGAGGAGGCGTCCATTGAGCACCTCTCATCTCTGATTGGGAAAGAGGCATTTAAGTTTCCGCAATTTAAAGTAGCATCCGATCAGATGGATCTTTTCTAGTCTTCTTCAAGTTGCTTCAAAATAAGTTCGGCAGGGGTGAGATATTTCTTCTCATTATTGCATTTTTTGCATGTGGGAACACAGTTGGATCGGTTGCTTTTCCCTCCTCGGACCACGGGAAGTATGTGGTCCATTGTCAGTTCATTATCTGGAAAGGTTTTGTTGCAATAGTAGCAGGTTCCAATAGCAAGCTGCTTTTTCCACCAAGGTGATTTTCGCAAGGCTCGTGCCTTTTTACGTTCTCGTTTACAGTGAACATCATCTTTTTCAATATTGATCCAGTCGTCGGGCTTTTCCATGATTTAAATCTAGCGGTTAGATTGAGTAAGGATCAATGTAAAATCGAGGCGGACTCCTAAATAATTGAATGATAAGAGAGATGTAATGTATAAAGATTTGATGATAAATATATTGAGAGTCATATGTATTTTTTCAGTTGTAATCAGCTTGGATAGTTGTGCAGCTGTTGAACAGTCGGAGGATAAAGATTCCATGAATAAAGTAGTTAAGACAGATGCAGAGTGGCAGGAAGTTTTAACGGAAGAACAGTTTTATGTAACTCGAAAGGCAGGAACTGAACGGGCGTTTTCAGGGGAATATTGGAATCATAAGGAGAAAGGTCTTTATGCATGTGTATGCTGTGGATCGGAACTGTTTCGTTCGGATGCTAAATTTGATTCTGGTTGTGGCTGGCCAAGCTATTTTGAGCCTGTTGCCGAAGGAGTGATTACAGAACGGCGAGATTTTTCACATGGCATGATTCGAACCGAGGTGATTTGTACGCGTTGTGATGCTCATTTAGGGCATGTCTTTCGTGATGGGCCTCCACCCACTGGATTGCGCTACTGTATTAATTCTGCGTCTATTAGCTTCTGTCACTTAGCGGAGAACAGGAACGTAGAATAGAGCTAAAAAAGAGGCGTCATCCTATTGATAACAGCTTCTTTTAATACTTTCTACTTACATCATTATTGAGGCATCTATTGGCATTGATATGCTTTCAGTCTTCAGTGACAGACTTTGGGTTTCGATTTCCCTTCAACGCCATCTATTTTTTATTTAGAAAATATTAGAAATGGAGAAGTAAAAAAATCTATTCATTAATACATGTTATTGTTTTTCAATAACGGCTGCTCCGAAGGTAAACCCACCTCCAAAAGCAGTTAATCCAACTCGGTTCCCACTGGGTAGATTGGGCATGAGCTCGTGAAGTGCGATGGGAATCGTGTTTGAGGATGTATTGCCATATTTAGCAATGTGGTTAAACATTTTTTCAGATGGACAATGAATGGTTTTTCGGATGGCCTCGATGATTCGTTCATTGGCTTGATGAGGAACAATATAATCGAGCTCATCAGATGTCATACCGCGGTGGGTACATGCTTGATCGAGCATATCAATCATTTTGCGGACGGCTAATTTAAAGACGGTAAGCCCCTCCATCTCAATAAATTCATCACTTCCTAAGTTGGGCACGTATAAAACATTTGGTTCTACGCCAGTCGCGGAAAGTACAGGTCGGTTTAGTTTGACGCCAATTGAGCCGGGGCGTTCTTCACAGCAGATGAGGGATGCGGTCGCTGCATCCCCAAAGAGAGGATACGTTTTTGGATCATCTCGATTGACCATCGGAGAAAGCGTTTCAGCAGTGATGACTATAACCTTTTTGGTAGGTGCATTGCTGATAAAATCGAAGGCAGATTGTAAAGCATAGAGGTAGCCGGAGCATGCGGCATTAACATCATGCGCTTGCATAAGCACTTCGCCTTTCTCAGGGCTGAGTTCGTTAAGAACACGGCAGGCTAAAGAGGGTGTCATTGAGAGAGGTGTACCAGTTGAGCATATGAGGGCACCAATTTCTGAGATATCGAGTTGTTCTTTTGCAAGGAGTTGTTGCGTAGCTTTTACAGCGAGAGAAAGAACATTCTCATCTTCACCGATCCAGTAACGATTCTCTATACCTGTTCGTTTTCGAATGGCTTCTGAATCCCAGCCTTCATGTCCCTGTAGAATTTGATCATTGGTGAGGTGTTGCGCACCCAAAACGGTTGTAATATTGGAGAGATATATTGGCTTGGTTGTCCGTGTTGTGGTGACAGAGGTGGTTGTGGTGTCTGAGGGACGTCGTCTACTTAAAATGGGTCTGCCTACGTTTTCTTCTGTGATAGGTTTATTCTCTATTTTATCTGAAATGGTGAGTGTGAGAAGCGGTTGTCCAACTGCTAGCTGGTCGCCTTCTTCGGCAAACAGTTCTGCCACGGTGCCTGCTACGGGTGCTGAAATATCCATGGAGGCTTTGTCTGCTTCTACGGAGGCAAGCAGTTCTCCTTCTAATACGGTTTGTCCAGCGGTGGCATAGAATGTAGTAACGGTGATGGTTTCGTCTGAAGGGCTAGAGCCTATCGCTTTAATCAGCAGAATGCCATCTTGTTGTTCATCCGCGTCCTCCCAGTGCAGGTCGACGTCGAGGAGTTGTGCACAGGTTTCGACTACTTTTCGGAAGGAAGGCATGACCTCAAGTTGGGCACTAAAATCATAGGGGATATAGGTGTCGGGGCGCGTGACGCGTTGAATCTCAATCGGATCATTGAGTACTTCCGTGATGGAGGCAGCTACTTCAGCACCCATTCCGCATGTGCGGTTATCTTCATGAACGATTACCAGTTTGCTGGTTTTCTTAACGGAGTTAAGCACCGTCTCTTCGTCCCATGGAAAGAGCGTTCTTAGATCGATCACCTCAACATTGATTCCTGCTTCGGCAAAGGCTTCGCCGGCGGCTTCGCATAGGGGCATGGTGCTACCCCAGCTGAGTAGGGTCAGCTCTTGGCCTACACGTTGAACGCGCGCTTTGCCAATAGGAACATAGTGATTGCTGATATCGGCTGAGGTAGTTCGTGAACGGTCGTTGATGAGGCTTTTTGGAAAGAGAAAGAGCGAGGGGCGTCCAGAGGTTTCAATGGCATTTAGGAGACCAGATGCATCGGCTGCGTTGGAGGGCATAAACACATCAAGCCCTGGGATATGTGCGCAGATCGATTCGAGTGTTTGAGCATGATAAGGTCCGAGGCCAGGTCGATACGCGCCCGCAATCGCCATAAGAGTAATCGGGGCTTCCCAGTCTCCGTTGGTTCGCCAATACATGGCGCCAATTTCAGATAATAGATGGTTGTAGGCCACGGGTAAGAAATCAGCAAATTGCATAAAAGCAATTGGTCGGCGACCCGTTAAGGCCCAGCCTGTAGCAACGCCAAGAATTGTGTTTTCTGCAAGGGGGCTGTTTTTTACTTGTCTGGGAAACTCTTTACTCAGTCCCCGAGTTAGACCAAAGACATCTCCTTTGGGATCTTCAATATCTTGCCCAAAGAGAAGGGTGCTGGAAGTTGTTTTTAATTGATGGCGTAATGTTTCGCGCATGGCTTCTAGCATGCTGAGATCGCGTGATATTTCTGCCCCGAGGTATTCAGAACGTTGTGCGGGGAGGGCGCGTTTGGCGGTAAAAGCAGGTTTTGGAGCGGGGTTTCTACGAGAGGCTTTGAATGCGGTTGTAAGATCATTTTGGATTTCTTCTTCTAGTTTGATTAAACTTGCTTCGCTGTGTCCTTGTTTAAGGAGGTAGTCCCGCAGGGTTGCGCATGGGTCTTTATTTTCCATGGCTTGTTTAAGGTCAGCTTCACTGCGGTAGACTGATTGATCGTCAGCGTTCGTGTGGCTGGCAAGACGCTCTACTTCAAAAATAAGAATTCGGGGAGATTGTGTGTCGCGGATGGTTTGGATGATTTTTTGGGCACATTGATCGGTTTCGATGGGGTTGGAGCCGTTCACGCGATCAATTGGAACCCCACAAAAGGTGGTTGCTTCTGTGCCATCAGGAAGAGAGTAGAATGTATTTCCTTTGGTGGGTGTGGATAGGGCATAACGATTGTCTTCGATCAAAAACAGAACTGGTAAATGGGCTCGAGCGGCTTCGCTAACAGCTTCATAAAAATCACCTTGTTGCGTGGCTCCATCGCCGACCGATGCAAGAACAATCGAATTTGAGGCCTCTTCATCTTTAAAGGTGTGGGCGACCCCTACGGCTTGAACCACATTACTTCCGACCAGAGTAGGCGTACTCATAATATTCAGTTTCCGACTGGAAGGGAAAGCGGGCATGCGCCGACCCGCTGAGTTGGAGCCAGCTCGGCTGAAAAGCCCATCAAAGATGGTTTGATAGGTTACACCGCGTGCATATGCTAAAGCTCGGTCGCGATAGTGCAAGTGAAGCCAATCGGATGGGGTTAAATGGGGGGCAATTAATGCACTGGCTTCATGCCCGGAAGAGGGAATGTAGAAAAATACTTCACCCCGCTGTGCTGCATCCGCTTGCATCTGGTCGGTATAGCGTGAGGCGATCATATGGCGATAGCCTGTTAGAAGTTGATTTGTTGGTGTATCTGTTGTTCCCAATGGACAGTCCCTCATCTGATCTAAAATCGTAGTGTCTTCGCGGGTTTAGGTCGAGTGTTGAAATTGCTTTATCGCTAATTTTTGACTTTCGCTGAATTGGGGCATAGCTTAGGGGAAGTGAGGATTTTATGAAAGATAACATCGAGCTGATTTGCGATATTGCGGAACGGATTGCTTTTGCGGGTGAAGGTAAGGACCGGGGAGAGTTGCTTCAGGAGGTGGCTTTTTCGATTGCAGAGCATATGGCAGCAGATGTGTGCTCAATTTACATCTATGACGAGATCGAGCAAACCTTATCATTACGTGCGACTCAAGGACTTGATACGCGTGCAATAGGAGTGGTTAAACTCTCATTAGACGAGGGCATCACGGGACAGTCGTTGCGTGAATTACGCCCCATTTGTGTTGGTCAGGCTTCGATGGAATCTGCTTATAAGTTTTTCCCGGGCATTAAGGAGGAGCAGTATGAGGCCTTTCTTGCGGTTCCGATTTTGCGTGGACAGCGGCGAATTGGCGTTTTAGTGGTTCAAGCAAGTGAGCGGGATTATTTTAAAGAGAATGATGTTTCAGCCCTACGTGCAATTGCTATGCAGTTAGCGACGATGTTCGAGAGCGTGAAGTTGCTCAAGGAGGCGCGACAGGGTGGTACCGTGTTGGAATCCAAGACGGCCGAGTTGAAGCAAGATATTCTGCGGGGTCGGTCGGCCAGTAAAGGGGTGGCGAAGGGGATTTCGTGTGTATTGGATTTAGGCGCGGAAGAGCATGCATTACAGATGCAGCCAGCCTCTTTAGGAGCTGATCTAGCGGCTTTTGACGAGGCGCTACAGCGGACGATGGAACAGATTCAGGCCTTACAGGTGATGACTAGCGAAAAACTTGCGGATGTGGCCGTTTTGATTTTTAGCGCACATCTTCTTATTTTAGAGGATGACCAATTTACGGGTCGTATCCGTGAATTGATCTCGGAAGGTGAGGCCGCGTTGCATGCAATTCATGTTGTTGTAGACGAATATGTAGAAATTTTTTCTTCAAGTTCGGTTCCGATGATTCGTGAAAAAGTTCTGGATGTTAAGGATCTAGGAAATCGATTAGGGCGTAATTTATCTTCGGAAGAAGAATTTAACTCGGATTATGGAGGACAGATTATTGCGGTTCGTGAGTTATTACCTTCCGATATATTAAAATTCTCAGCGGAGCAAGTGGAGGGATTGATTATTTGTAGCGGCGTGACTTCGCACAATGCGATTATCTGTCGTTCGCTTGGTATTCCAATGGTTGCGATTAGCCGAGATGCGTTTGATGTGATTCCGGATGGAGTTCCGATTTTAATGGACGCCGCTCAAGGCATTATTTATGTGGAACCCAGCGATGAGATCATTGCGAAGTATCAGGAATTAGAGCAAACGTGGCGGGCTTTAAATGATGCATCGGATGTGCAAGAAGTGCGACGAACGGCATGTGGTGAAGTGGTCGAGATTATGGCGAATATTAATTTGCTCTCTGATTTGGAGCCTGCGCGGCATTTCAAGGCAAATGGAGTAGGGTTATATCGCTCGGAATTTCCTTTTATTGTGAGGAGTGATTTTCCTTCCGAAGAAGAGCAGACGCATATTTATTCTCGTTTGGTTGAAAATATGAGAGGACGTCCGGTTACTCTACGAACCTTGGATATTGGCGGCGATAAGATGCTTTCCTACTATTCCAATGTAACAGAAGCAAATCCTTTTTTGGGAATGAGAGCGATTCGGTTTTCGCTACAGAATCGAGAGATTTTTAGTCAGCAGTTACGAGCTTTTTTGAGGGCGGGTGTTAAGGTGGATGCGCGTATTATGTTCCCCCTGATTGCTTCGGTAGATGATTTTCTAGCAGCTCGAGAGATTGTCTGGGAATGCATGGATGAATTAGAATCGCAAGGATTGGCGGTTAATCGTGAAACGCAATTAGGGGTTATGATGGAGCTTCCTTCAGCGGTGGAAGTGGCTGAAGAGCTCGCGGATGAGGCGGACTTCTTGTCAATTGGTTCAAACGACCTTGTACAGTATATGTTAGCCGTTGATCGCACAAATGAGCAAGTATCTGCGTTATATAAGTCGCATCATCCAGCTATTTTACGGGCGATCCACCGTATTGTGGTCGCGGCGCAGCGAGCTGGGAAGCCGGTTTCAATCTGTGGAGACCTTGCGACTGAGGCGCATATGATTCCTTTTTTATTAGGAATTGGGTTGCGCACATTCAGCATTGATATTAGAAGTGCGCCATCGATTGAGCGGACAATCGCATCGATTGATCTAGTCGAAGCAGAGCAGTTAGCCATCCGATTACTCACAATGGGAAGAATTAGTGAGATTGAAGCTTTTTTATTAGATTGCTAATTATTCGGGGTACTATTCGTCTTTTTCTTACGCCTAGATCTTTTTGTTTATATAAATATACATATATGTACTATATAATATGTTAATAACAAAAATGAACTATTATAACTAGCCTTCTGCATTTTGTATTATCTTAGATTGAGTGATAAACAAGCTATCTGGGCGGTTTTATGATCTGGCATAGCATTTGCATTATGAACCTTTCAAACTAAAGGATTAACTAAACAAAGAGGATGCTCTTATGAATAATAAAAATAAGTATGCGAAAGCGTTATTAGCGTTATTAGCATTAACTCCTATGTATTGCATGGCTGGAGAGGGCCCATCTCAGGAACTCTATTGGCTAAACAACATCTGGATGATGGTTGCCACTTTCTTGGTTTTCATCATGCATTTGGGTTTTGCAATGCTAGAAACAGGACTCACAAGATCAAAGAATACCGTTAATATCTTGTTCAAGAACACAGGAATTATTGCAATCGGTCTTCTCACCTATGCATTTGTAGGTTTTGGTCTTATGTATCCGGGCGATTTTAACGGCATATTTGGTTATTGTGCTGCTGCTTTACCATTGAATGAAATGTTCGCAACTGATGCGGGAATTGGTTACGCGGATGGTTGCTACAGCTTGTGGACTGATTTTCTGTTCCAAGGAATGTTCGCTGCTACAGCGGCAACAATTGTTTCAGGTGCAGTTGCAGGTCGTATCAAACTAGGTTCGTTTTTCATCTTTACCGTGGTCTACGTTGGATTCTTATATCCTTGGCTTGGCTCATGGAAGTGGGGCGGCGGATGGTTAGATGGAATTGGATTCTATGACTTCGCAGGTTCAACTTTGGTTCACTCTGTAGGTGGATGGGGTGCGTTGGCAGGTGCTTTATTGCTCGGCCCTCGTATTGGCAAATACACGGATGGAAAAGTAAATGCGATTCCTGGTCACAGTATGCCTTTGGTAACAATTGGTGTTTTCTTGCTCTGGTTAGGTTGGTTTGGATTTAATGGCGGTTCTGCTCTTTCGGCTGACGCAGATTATACATCTTTTGTTCTCGTAACAACTTGTTTGGCCGCGGCATCTGGGATTGTTGGATCTATCGTTATCTCAACAATTGTTCAGAAAAAACCTGATTTAACAATGGCATTGAATGGGTGTTTGGCTGGATTAGTTGGTATCACAGCAGGTGCTGATATGCTAACACCGGCGCAAGCGATCATTGTTGGTTTGGTAACAGGTGCAGTTGCTGTCTTTGCGGTAATTGGGATCGATAAAGCGAAGATTGACGATCCAGTGGGCGCAATAACAGTTCACTTGGTGTGCGGTATCATCGGAACATTAGCAGTGGCATTAAGTCCAGATGTGACTTTCAAAGCACAGATTATCGGAGTTCTTTCATATGGAGTGGTTTCATTTGCATTTGCTCTGATCTTGTTCTCGATCATCAAGACAACTATTGGAATCCGCGTTTCTGCTGAAGAAGAAACCGTCGGTCTAGATGTGACTGAACACGCTATGTCTTCATACACAAGCGTGTCCTAAATTTAAACTAGAGGAACTTAAATTTAGGGAAAAGATTTTCTCTCCTCCTAATGGCTCGGCCGCCTGAGTGCGGTCGGGCTGTTTTTTTAAAAAAAGATTTAAAATTTGTAGATTAGCAAAAAAGTAAGATTGTAGTAGTCTACTTAATTAACTTGGGAGTAACTAAACATGAAATTAATAATAGCATATATACAACCGGTAGCCTTGAAAGCGGTAAAGGCAGCTCTGTTTGAGCGTGAAATCTATAAAATGTCCGTGATGACTGATGTGTTAGGTTGTGGGCAACAAAAGGGCTATCACGAAAATTATCGCGGTGCGGCAAAAGAGGTTAACCTCCTCAGTAAACTACGTATCGAGATCGCGGTAAATGAAGACCATTTGCAAGACACGATTGATGCGATCACAGGTGCGGCACGATCAGGTAAAATCGGAGATGGTAAAATTTTTATTCTCGATATGGGTGAATGCATCCGCATTCGGACGGGTGAAACAGGTGCAGATGCGATCGGATAATAGATTGCATTAAAATAGATCATAGGAAATACTCCGAGGCTTTGTGGCGTTGGAGTATTTTTTATTTTTAAAGTGTACCAACAGAATGTAGAACATACTCGAAAATTGAGTATATAAGGATGAGAGTTTATGGCTGAAAATTATTTTAATTCGTTACCACTACGCTTGCAGTTAGAAGAGTTGGGAACTTGTCGTTTTATGGATGCGTCTGAGTTTGCAGGGGGTGTAGCAGCGGCGCAGGGACTTAAAATTGTTATTGTAGGTTGCGGTGCACAAGGATTAAACCAAGGGCTTAACATGCGCGATAGTGGTCTGGATGTATCCTACACGTTACGCGATGAAGCAATTGCACAAAAAAGACAATCATTCTTAAATGCGAGCGAAAATGGATTTCGTGTTGGGTCCTATGAAGAGATGCTTCCTTCTGCGGATATTGTTATGAATTTAACCCCTGATAAGCAGCATACCAAAGTAGTTGAAACTGTTATCCCACATATGAAAGAAGGGGCTATTTTTTCATATGCGCATGGCTTTAATATTGTTGAAGAGGGTATGCAGATTCGTTCTGATTTAACGGTTATTATGGTGGCACCTAAATCACCCGGTTCCGAAGTGCGCGAAGAGTATAAGCGTGGATTTGGTGTTCCCACATTGATTGCATGCCACCGTGAGAATGATCCGAAAGGAAATGGCCTTGAAATCGCAAAAGCGCTTTGTGTTGCGCAGGGCGGACACCGTGCCGGGGTTCTAGAATCATCTTTTGTCGCAGAAGTAAAATCAGATTTAATGGGCGAACAGACAATTCTTTGTGGAATGCTTCAGGCGGGATCGCTACTTTGCTTTGATAAGATGGTTGGCGAAGGTATAGATGCAGGATATGCATCTAAATTTATTCAATATGGGTGGGAAGTCATCACTGAAGCCTTAAAGCAAGGTGGAATTACCAATATGATGGATCGTCTTTCAAATCCTGCGAAATTAAAAACATTTGAGTTGGCAGAAGAGTTGCGGGGGATCATGCGGCCGCTCTTTGAAAAGCACATGAATGACATTATTACAGGCCATTTTTCACAAACGATGATGGATGACTGGGGTCATGATGATGCGAACCTATTAGGCTGGCGGGAGGCGACCGGTGAGACTGCTTTTGAGAAAACACCGAACGGGGATGTTAACATCTCTGAACAAGAGTATTTTGATAAAGGGATCTTGATGATTGCCATGGTCAAAGCAGGTGTTGAGCTTGCATATGAATGTATGGTTGAGGTAGGAATCAAGCCTGAGTCTGCTTACTATGAGTCGTTACATGAAACACCGTTGATTGCCAATACGATTGCACGCAAAAAACTGTATGAGATGAATCGTATTATTTCAGATACCGCAGAATATGGATGTTATCTATTTGCGCATGCATGTGTTCCATTATTGGAATCGTTTATGAGACAGGTTAATACCGATGTGATAGGGGCGGGGTTAGCCATCGATGATGGTAGTATTGATAATGCGACTTTAGTTCAGATAAATGCTGCGATTCGTTACCATGATGTAGAGATTATTGGCGAACAATTAAGATCGGCCATGGATGGAATGAAAGCGCTTTAAGCGGTGGGGCTATTAAGAATGCAAAAAGGGGGAGCGGACTCCCCCTTTATTTTTTATGCAACCCATGAAGCACCACGGTATGAACCGTTATGGACTTCAGGGGCCTTCTCAACATTACTGGTGTCGTAGCTTGTACCTCTGTACTGTACGATGTGAGATGTTTTTTCCACCGTACGTCCAGATTCAAACTGGGCACCTCTATATTGTAGAGTAGCCATGTTATTCTCCATTCTGTTAACGGTGCGTTCCTTCACAGACCATTCTGTTACTTCCGTCTGAAAGAAGTGAATCCTTCTCAACAGATGAACGTAGTTTAAATACAGTACAATTTTTCGATTTTGACAAGAAAAAAAGTGGCGAGGATGACGGGACTCGAACCCGCAACCTCCAGCGTGACAGGCTGGCGCTCTAACCAATTGAGCTACACCCCCGTAGGAGAAGCGAAATAGTATTCAATTGTGGTTTAGGCGCAAGTGGAAATTGGTTTTTTTTCCACGTGGTTATTCGCGAATCTGACCTGTGCCCTCAATTACAAATTTATATGTGGTTAACTCTTCAAGTCCCATCGGACCGCGTGCGTGCAATTTATCGGTACTAATACCGATTTCAGCACCCATACCAAATTCGGCTCCATCTGTGAAGCGAGTCGATGCATTCACATAAACGGAGCTGGAGTCGACTTCGGCTAGAAACTGGTTTTGACTGTGATCATCTTGAGTAACGATAGCATCGGAATGGCCCGATCCATAGTGATTGATGTGATCAATAGCTTCTTCAATATGATCAACAACGCGGATGGACAGAGTGAGATCTAGGTATTCCTCATACCAGTCCTCTTCACTGGCAGGCTGGGCAGATGGGATCTGTTGGCAGCAGACGGAATCGCCGAAGAGGGTCACGTTTTGTGCGTTAAATATCGCTCCCATTTTGGGCAGGTACTCTGTGGCAATGTCTTTATGAACCAAGAGCGTTTCCATGGCATTACATACACCTGGACGTTGGCATTTTGCATTTTCGGCAATGGCCCATGCCATTTTAAGATCTGCAGAGGCATCGATGTAGGTATGGCATATACCTTTATAATGTTTAATAACTGGAACAAGTGCCATTTCAATAACGGCATTAATTAAGCTTTCTCCACCGCGAGGAATGATCAGATCTAAATAGTCCGTCATCCGACAGAGTTCGCGAACGGCCTCACGATCGGTGGTAGGAACTAGCTGGATTGCGTTAGTGGGTAATCCCTTTTTTTCACCGCCTTCTTGTAGGGCTTTTGCAATCGCAAGATTGGAGTGAATAGCTTCTTTACCACCACGAAGGATAACGGCATTGGAAGTTTTGAAGCATAGGGCTGCCGCATCACATGTAACATTCGGGCGAGATTCAAAAATGATGCCAATAACACCAATAGGTGCGCGCACCTTTCGAATATGCAGACCGTTGGGTCGATTCCAGGCAGTAATCTCATCGCCGACGGGATCCTTTAAGACAGTAACATCATGCAGTCCTTTGATCATGTCATCTATACGGGCATCGTTCAATTCGAGTCGATCAAGCATGGCAGCGGCCAAGCCAGCTTCTTTTCCTGCTGCTAAATCTTTTGCATTAGCTTCTTGGATAGCGGCTCGATGTTCTTCGAGAGCCTCTGCCATCCCTCCAAGAATACTATTCTTCTTTCGTGAGGAGAGGCGTGCAAGATGCCGGCTAGCTTGTTTGGCGGCTTGTCCAATTTGCTGCATCTGTTCTTTGGTATTCATAGATATTCTCCGATTATAAAAGGACGAGGTTATCGTGATGGATGATAGGCTGTTCCTTGGCGGGTGCATTCGAGCTATTATGGGAGGCAAGTTCTTGACTGTCAGCTTCTACGAGCCCACGCCCAATGGTAGTTCCATCTTGGTTAATGATTTCTACCATAGAACCAAGTTTAAAATTACCTTCTTGTTTTATGATGCCAACGAGCAAGAGACTATTGCCGTTATTTAGCGCCTTTTCTGTTTGCTTATCGATCGTGATTTTTCCTTCGACTTGATTAAAGAAGGCGATCCAGCGTTTGTATCTTGAAATCTGTTTATCTTTGGGAAAAAGGAGTGTTCCTTCATCTTCACCGCGTAAGATTTGGGCAAGAACTCCATCTTTTCTTCCATTGGCAATCACAACGGGAATGCCATTATGTGCGGCTAGTTCGGCAGATTGCAGCTTGGAAGTCATACCGCCGGTGGAGAGACCATCCTGTTTGTCTTCAATCATGGCTAGAATGGAATCATCTATTTCATCGATATAGGAGACCCTTCGTGTACGACCGTTTGCAACAGGCTCTCGGAGGCCATCAGTGGTACTGAGTAGGATGAGGGCATCGGCATCAATCAGGATGGCAACGAGGGCAGCAACAACATCATTATCCCCAAATTTGATCTCTTCTGTGGAGATGGTGTCGTTTTCGTTAATAATGGGGATTACATTATTTGCAATCAGATGCAGAAGGGTATTGCGTGCATTGAGATGACGTACCTGATCTTGTAAAACATCATGGGTTAGTAGCACCTGACCAATCGTGCATTTGTTTTTGGAGAAGAGGTCGTCATAAATACTCATGAGGCGGTGCTGCCCAATCGAAGCAGCCATTTGAAGTTCCGCTATATCACTTGGACGGGCGCGTTTTTGTAAGGCATCTAGTCCAACACCTATGGCTCCCGACGAAACCAATGCGGTATCAACGCCCGTATCGTGTAGGTGTGTAAGTTCGGCAACGAGCTTTTTCATGCGGGCGCGATCAGGACGCCCTGATCGCTGCACTAAGACTTTGCTGCCAGCTTTAACAACAACGCGTTTCGCGTTACATAAAATTTTTCTATGTTGATGATCTGTTTTCATATCGAAGGTAAGGTGCTACCACATTGAGACGCTATTGTCGAGAGGTCGAAAACGGTTGAAATACTATGACTTCTGTTCATGATAGAGTATTCGATCGATCTAGGGGCGATTACGATGAGAATCACAAGTGGACATTTGAGAAATCGGCAGTTTGAGGTGCCTCACTCAGAGGTGCGTCCAACTATGGAGGCCGTGCGGGAAGCTTTATTTTCTTCGTTAGGAGGGCATTGCAACGGATTGCGTGTATTGGACCTTTATGCAGGGTCAGGAGCGTTAGGTTTAGAGGCATGGAGTCGGGGTGCTGCCAGTGTAACCTTTGTTGAAAAGCACTCGAAGGTCGTGAAGCAGATAGAGCAAAATGTAGAACAGCTTCGATCAGCCGAATTAGGAATAGCTCAGGTGTATTGTGCAGATGCCGTGTGTTGGGTGCGAGAAGCGAAAATCTCGTTTGATTTGATTCTCGCCGATCCCCCGTATGATTGTGCGGAGGCTTTTGAGGAGACACTAACTGCAATCGAAAGCGCTTCTGCTTTATCAGCTGACGGATTCGTTGTATATGAAATGAGGAGTAGGCAAGAATGGAGCCTTCCATCAGGCTGGTCAGTAAAGCGTGATAAACAATATGGAAAAACGCGGGTACTTATTTTAAATCAGGAGCAGAGATGAATCAGTCAGCTGTATGTGCAGGAACTTTCGACCCTTTAACTTTTGGTCATTTAGATGTGATTGAACGAGCAGCGCATATTTTCCCACGCGTGGTCGTGGGGGTAGCGAAAAGTGAGGAGAAGACCCCTTTATTCTCCTTGGAGGAGCGTATCGACTTAGTGCAGCGCTCGACCTCGCATTTAAGTGGGGTTGAGGCAGTTAGCTTTTCGGGGTTACTGGTTGATTTTGCTATTGAGCAAGAGACACAGGTGATTGTTCGAGGACTGAGAGCCTTTTCTGATTTTGAATATGAGTTTCAAATGGCATTAACAAATAGGCAGTTGAAACCAGATATTGAGACACTTTTTTTGATGCCAAAGCAGGATTACAGCTATGTGAGTTCTAGCAACGTAAGGGAAGTAGCAAAGATGGGCGGGGATATTAGTCAATTTGTTCCTGAGCATGTCCAGCAGGCACTACTTAGTCGCTTTAATTAGTTTTTACTCTACGTGTTGATAATAAAAAAGGGACCGCACGAATACGGTCCCCAAAACTTTAGAAGAAGTTTTTAAATTTCGAATCTAGAGATTCATAATATACTGCACGATGAATTGATCATCTTCATTACCATTGCTCAATTCTTCCTTGTTAACTTGGAACCGAATAAGGCTGTTGTCGCTATGATTCCAATCGACCATATAGGCAAGAGCTACGGGATCATATCCACCAGCATTAAACTCACCTTCATGAGCTGTAGACAATAGGGCGTCAGCACCAACTACTGCAGGGTCATTGTTAGCGGAACTTGAATAATCTGGAGACCCAAGTTTGCTGTAACGAACACCAAGACGCATTTTTGAATTGAGTTCATAAACGGCAGAAACATACCACCCGCTCGTTTCAATATCATTGAGTCCGAAAGTGTCGTTTTCTGGTGCGCCATTGCCTTCATCTACAACAATATTGAGATCGCCAGTTTCTGTGCGAGAGAAGTATTCACCTGAGAGAACTAATCCTTTATATGAATATCGAAGATCATAGACGTATAAATCACTTTCACCACTAAATGTGAAAGTTTCGGATTCACCGTCATGTGTATGACCTGTTTGCCGCGAGCCAACATTACCGGAAAGCATATATGCGCCTGCACGCCAGCTAGAATCCTCGGTAAGAGTGCTTCCAACACGTATATATCCAGACTTTCCTTCATTACCGGCTTCAGCTTCTTCACCTAAGCCAAATGGGAAATCATTTCCGCGGAAATTACCTGCACCAACAACTGCGTAAAAATCTACGGGAAGCCTATATGAAACTTCAAGTCCGTCGTCATTGAATGCCTTATCGAGGAATGCACGATAAGGAAGTGGACGGTCGGCAAAGTTATCTGAGTGACAAAGCTGAGCATTTAGACTGCCTAAAGTCCAAAATGCGCGACCAAATTTAACATTCATGCCCTCAGGTAAAAGGTAGCTATTAAGAGTCTCAATGTACGCTTCCTCAAACTTTACTTCAGTTTCGCCATCATGCTCTGCGATAGCAATTACTGCACTACCTCGTAGCTGATCAGCTTTAGTAGCAGACCAATAAAATTCTGTATGATCTACACCAAGACCTTGTTTCTCAGGACGCTCTCCTTCATGCCCTGGGAAAAACCCTGTCATCCCCGATTCATCGGCAGAGAAATCGCGAAATGTTGGTTGCAGCCAAACGCCAATGTTTTTTGTATTGTTATCTCCATGATCTTTTATATTCGCAGACGGTTCAGATGCGACACAACCTGTGACCGCACACTTATCAAATAAACTGCTGTGATCGTGTGCGATTGCTATCGATGCTACGCACAGAATCAAAGTTATATATTTTGTAAAACTCATAGTTTCCTTCTTTTTGTTAATGTTTACAGTTATCCGCTCTACATAATTTGTAATTACGTACATGAGCTGAAATTAGAAAAGCACCTGCGAGAATGTTTACCCATACGAGCGGGTTAGATATAGAGTGCCCACCGCTCATGCAGATTACGCAATCGCCAGAGTCAGCTTGTAGGCTGTATTGGTATATGGTCGATGCCGTTACAATGAGTAGTCCAAGTGCACTTAAGGTGATAACGATCTTATCTTTATGTTTCTTACAACCTAAAAAAATGGCAATGGCCGTAGTGGGTATGACGAGGTAGAGCATCCACAGGTGGAAATCTGCATCGGCAAAAAAGGTGGTTCCTACGATGGGCAGAAATATAATCAGAATGGGTGTGAATAAGCAGTGTATGGCACAGGTTACTGATAAAAATATGGCAAATTGGTCGAAGTAATGGCTCTTAATTAGATTCATAATAACTTTACGATGCGCAGACTGCACAAATTCCATTCAGAAAGACTTCGTGCCCTTCAACAATAAATCCAGCAGGCGTCTGTTCCTTCAGAGACAACCCGCATCCGGGGAGTTCAAATGTGGCTTCACAGGTTTTGCAAAAGAAATGATGATGATGAGGGCGATTGGCTTGTTCGTAGAGCGTACCTTTTTCGGGGTGTGTGAAGCGACTGAGTTCACCGGCGTCCACCATGCGGTTTAGATTGCGGTAAACCGTTACGCGATTTAGTGTGCAGAGACGTTTTTTTCCGCGGGCTTCTACATCATGTATCGATAGCGGATGTGTACTCGAAAAGCATATTTCTTCGATTATTTTTCGCTGTTGAGTTGTCCGTTGTTTTTTCATCGAGCAGGTTAAGTTAACGGATGTTTTTCTTATTGCAACTATTATTGCAATAAAAGAGATGAGTCATTTGGGTTAAAAAAGAAGATTGAATCAGCAAGATCATATGTGTAGCTTTTCGCGCTCAGTCGGAGAGGTGTCTGAGTGGTTTAAAGAGCACGCTTGGAAAGCGTGTGTGCGCTTCATCGCGTACCGAGGGTTCGAATCCCTCTCTCTCCGCCACTTTGTATCTACAAGGAGTATAGTCGATGATTGATCCATCTTGGGAAGTAGATGTTCCATCCGTTCTAGCGATGGAGTCGGTTCGAATGATTGATATTCGAACGGATGAGGAAGTTGCATGTGCTCCATTGGCGGGTGCGCATGAGCATATTCCCATGGATCGCTTACTCAATGAGCCCGAGACGGTCAGGTCTGGTGAGGTTACTATTTTGGTTTGTGCGGCTGGCATCCGGTCCGGCATGGCAACCGAATGGTTTCGGAAGCAGGGCGTAGATACGGTCTACTCTCTTTTGGGTGGACAGCCTGTTTGGAATCAAAGTTACTCAATGAATTAAACAAACCGAGTATTGACGCTACTCTGCTCCTAGCTATAAATTGATTGAGTGAATAAAGTTTTTATATTTATTATTTATCTACTGTTGATTTCTATTTATGGCGAAGCCGCGGAGGAGACGCTTGAAGAGCGTAAAAAACGGATTATGAGGAAATATGCACCTCTTAAAACTACGATTACACAGAGTAATATGGAAGTGGTGGGTGCATTCAGTGAGGATGAAAGTGTAATCGCTTCTGAGATTATGCAGGTGGAGGATCTGCAATTTGAACGAGAAGACCCCAATCGAATGATTCGTCCGCCCATGGTTCGCCCGAATACGCAACAAAGTCAGTCGAATTGGTCGCTCTCTTCGGGAGATTTAGAGCTTGAAGATAATATGACTGTACAAGGGGATTATGGGTCTATGATTGGTGTTTCTGATGAGAGGTCTGAGCGCAAGGCTTCTCGTGAATACATCTATCAATCTTCTCGAATACAGCAGTCTCAGAGAGATCTATTTGGCTTCCGCGCTCCTGAAGAGGGACTTTCAGATGGGAGAAGATCATCAAAAGGCTCCGATATAGGAGTACAAGAAATATCACGAGCTCAATGGGGAGCTTCTCTCGATCATAGCTCTATTTTGGAGCAATCAGTTTATAAATCCTCCTATATGAGAGAGCGCAAGAGCCAGTATGACCGAAATGAAAAAGATCCACGTGTTCAATCGATCGATCGGATGCCCTCCACCCAGTTGTTTAACCGTCCAGTCTTTGCTAAACCTTATCCGGACTCAGCAGGAACCTTTACCCGGCCACGAGCAGATTTTACACCTCGTGTACAAATTCGGCGGAATAATCCGGGCAACAGTAATCGTGATTTAGAGCGATTCATTCAGCAAAATGAGCATTAACGTTTCGCTTTATAATTGATTAGAGCATTGTCCACAAAGATCAACTCGTACTGGTATTGCTTCTTAGGTATTATTAAGGGCTGAAGAGAAGAACGCGATAAGTGAGAGTTCTCCCAGTTAGGGAATTCGGATTGTAATTTGATAGGTTCGGTATAGGTATAAATAAGGACCATAGTGGCTTCGCGAGTGACGATAGATGTGGGCTCCCCGAGTCTATCTTTTACTTGTTCTGAACTCATTCCAGTAGAGAGTTCCGAGAGAAGCCATGGTCTAAAAACCGTTTGGCATCCATTCAATACCAGCAACAAGCCAAGTCCTATTAATAGTTTAGTCATAAAGATATGCTAAAGACTGAGCGCAGGAATGCAATCTCAAGAGAGGATCATTCCGCTGGAGTCTTCAAGTCTTCATCTGCAGAATCTTCTTCATCGTGGTCAATTGGAGTCGCATTCTGTTCAACCTCTTGAGGTGTTTCCGCTACTGACGTTTCTTCTACTGAAGCTTCATCGGATGGGGGCTCGATGGGTTCAGGTAATGTTCCATATTTCAGAATATGGGTTACTTCCTCCGCATCTAAAACTTCTTTTTCGATTAAGATTTCGGAAAGATCGATAAGTTCTTTCTTATGCTCAACCAATAACTTCATACAGGTATCATAGGATTCAATTAGAATTCGTTGTACCTCTTCATCTATTAAGTTAGCGGTGGTTTCACTGTGATCTTGTGATCCGGTCATACCTTGGCCCATGAAGATCGGTTCTTGACTACTACTTAAATTTTGAGGGCCCACTTTCTTACTCATGCCATATTCACAAACCATAGCGCGGGCAATAGCCGTTGAGCGTTCAATATCGTTGTGTGCACCGGTGGTGATATCTCCAAAAATAAGCTCTTCTGCGGCTCGTCCGCCCATGAAGGCCACAAGGTCAGCCTCGAGCTTTTTCTGCGATTGTGTATAACGATCTTTTTTTGGCAATTGCATGGTGGCACCTAGTGCACGACCACGAGGAATGATGGTCACTTTATGTATGGGTTCGCACTCCTCCATGTAGTGCATGGCAATTGCATGGCCAGCTTCATGGTAAGCGGTTAATTTTTTCTCATCATCGTCCAGTGCATGGCTCCGACGTTCGCGACCCCAAATCACTTTATCACGCGCTTCCTCTAAGTCTTGCTGTTCAACAAAATCAGCCTGACGGCGAGAAGCAATTAGAGCGGCCTCATTCACTAGGTTAGCAAGATCGGCTCCAGAAAAACCGGGGGTTCCTCGGGCGGTCTTTTCGAGCTCTACCTGATCTGACAGACGGACGTTGCGAACATGAATGTTGAGAATATGTTCACGCCCTTTTAAGCTTGGAAGATCGACTGTTACCTGCCGGTCAAAACGGCCTGGACGCAGGAGGGCTTGGTCGAGTACATCGGGCCGATTGGTAGCGGCGATGATGATGATACCTTCTTGTGTATCGAAACCATCCATCTCAACGAGAAGAGCATTTAATGTTTGTTCGCGTTCGTCGTGACCGCCACCGATCCCGCTGAAACGACTTCTTCCGACGGCATCGATTTCGTCAATAAAGATAATACAAGGAGCATTCTTTTTGCCTTGCTCAAACATGTCGCGAACACGCGAGGCTCCGATCCCCACAAACATTTCAACGAAATCGGAACCACTAATCGTAAAGAAGGGGACGTCGGCTTCACCGGCTACGGCTTTAGCAAGCAGTGTTTTTCCAGTTCCGGGAGGACCGCAGAGCAACACGCCTTTTGGCATTTTCCCACCAAGCTTCTGAAATTGTTTTGGATCTTTCAAGAACTCAACCACTTCGAGCAACTCTTCTTTGGCTTCGTCAACACCTGCGACTTGCGAGAAGGTAATTTTATTCTTATCGCGGGTGAGCAGTTTTGCCCGACTTTTTCCAAAACTCATGGCTCCTCGGCCAGAATTTTTCATCTGTCGGATGAAGAAAAAGTAAATTAAGCCAAAAATAAGGAGGAAGGGAATAAGGTTGGCTAAGATAGAGACCATTAAGGTGCGTGGTCTTTTAACGGTTACTTGAACGTTGTTCTCTTCTAGCATTTCCATCAGCTTATCAGTGAGAATGATTTCAGTTCGAAAGCGGGTTGAGCCTGCCGCGTTAATATCCTTAGATTCACCTAGGATGTGGTGATTTCCTGCACCATCATGTGCCACATCGACTTTGGAAATGCGGCCGCTTTTCACTAACTTAACAAAATCGGAGTAATCTATCTCTCCATTGTTTTTTGATGAGTCCGAAAAAAGATACATGGCGGTGAGAAAGATCGCCATTAGTAGGAAGGATATAGCCATGCCTCGAGCAGGCATTGGAGGCGGCCCTTTACGAGATGTATTGGGTGTTTCTTTTTTTGATGAATCAGGTTTTTTCTTTGTTGTCATAATTTCCTCAATGAAAAGGTCGGTAAAATTATCATTGCCCTTACGAAAAGGCAGTAAGTTTAATTAGGTTTCTACGTGCTGGGAAAGAGTAAGGTGAAGAGCGGCTGCTTGAGGAGCGGAGATCTTCCAGTCGGATGCAATGCTGTAGCCCGGAACCCAAATAATCTCATTTTCGCAACAGACGACAGGAATAAATGTGCGTTGAGTAGCGGGGATTTTTTGGTCTACCAAGATATCTTGTAGTCTGCGGTGTCCTTTCATTCCGAGGGGTTGGAAACGATCGCCCGGTTGAACGGAGCGAACGTGGAGGGTTCGTTGAGCTAGCTTTTCAGTTGAAATAGAGGCGGTTGCGGGAAGAATACCTGGGCCTTTCCCGTGGTCTTTTTTCCATCCTACTCCGGTTGTTTCTTCGAGTGTCCATGTCGGAGGAGTAAGGGAAGTTTCGCGTTCATGTAAACGAGGGACTCCATAAGCGATCTCTACTTTATATTGATGATTAATATCGCACCAGCGTGATCCGTCCGGTTGATTAATCGCTTCAACGATTTGTTCGCAGACGTCGAAGGAGAGTTCTGTGATCTGTTGTTCGTGTAGCCAGTGCCGGATCCATCGGCGTTGCAAAAGAGGAGGAGCGGTAGCGATATTCTTCGCGTTATATTGCCTGGCTGATTGGTCGAGCCAGACGTCTTCGTCTTGAAATACTTTCATCGTTCGCAGCAGGGTTTCAGCTATATTGGGATTCAGCTCATTTTTGAGAAGCGGAAGGATGTGATGTCGAATTTGGTTTCGTTGAAATGCGGGATTCGTATTGCTCGCATCTTCACGCCAAGTTAATGCATTCTGTTCTAGCCACTGCACGAGTTGTTCTTTTTCCAGATTTAATAGCGGACGTACGAGGGTGAATCCATTGATTTTTTGAACTGGGTGCATTCCGCTCAGCCCGCTGCGTCCTGCACCGCGCATAAGGCGTAGGAGGAAGGTTTCCACTTGATCGTCAGCATGGTGTCCGAGGGCGATTGGAGCAGGGGGAAGAGATGAGAAAAATGCATGCCGGGCTTGTCTTCCTGCCATTTCAATGGAAATTGAGTGTGCAGATGCTAGAGCGGAAACATCGGTTTGCTGGGTAGTGATGGGAAGATCAAGTTTGTGAGCAAGTGTTTCGACAAAACATTGATCTTTCTCGGATTGATCGCCTCGTAAGAGGTGATTGAGATGAACCACATGGCAGGCATATCCGAGCCGATTTAGAAGATGAAGTAGGGCAACTGAGTCGGCGCCGCCTGAGACGGCGACATAGAGCGTTTCGGATTTTATTACCCCTTCGTTTTGCAGGATTGCTTCAATGGACTTTAACATCATTTGCATATCCAGATTGGACTATTCAGATCCACAACATTTTTTGTATTTACGACCGCTTCCACAAGGGCATGGGTCATTCCGACCGACCTTTTTTGCTTCTCGGCGAGGGTTAGGTGATGAACCGGGATGATCCATGCCGGGCGGCAGACCCGTCCCGGGTGCTGTGTTTTGCCCAGGTGCTTGCTCGTTTGCCACAAGAGCGGATGCCGGTGCGGGCATTTGCATACCCGAAAGCGATTTAAAGAATTCTTGCATAGCGTCTACGGATGTGGCTGAGCGGAAGAGGCTATTGGCAATTTCTTCATAGATCCGTTCCATAAGATCCATAAAGAGATTGTAGGCTTCGCGTTTATATTCAACCAAGGGATCGCGCTGCCCATAGGCACGAAGGCCAATACTTTCTCGTAGACTATCCATGCTCCGGAGATATTCTTGCCAGTGCTGATCAATGGCTTGGAGAATTAGATGACGTTCGAGCCGTTTTAATGACTCTGCCGATTCATGACTTGCTTTGACCGTGTAGGCTTGTTTTACCTGCTCCATCACTTTTTGGTTGAGGCTATCCGGCGTTTCTTCGTCTGACCAATCATCGTCCGTGAAGCCTAGGGGGAAAGTGGTATTTACCCATGTGAGAAAGTTGGTTCGAGTTTCTGGGGTGGGGTTGGCGGTTTCAGCAGCATGCGCTTGAACCGCTTGTTCTACAGCATACATAAGCTGATCGCGGGGATCCTCGGCTTGCAAAACATCGGAGCGGAAACCATAAATCTCGGAACGTTGTGCGTTCATCACATCGTCATATTCAAGGGTGCGTTTGCGCATCATAAAGTTTTGCTGCTCCACTCGCCGTTGCGCAGTTTCAATCGAGCGGTTAAGCCAGGGGTGTTCAAGGACTTCGCCTTCTTCGATACCTAGCTTTTCCATAATCCCAGAAATTTTTTCAGAACCAAATAGGCGCATGAGATTATCTTCGAGTGAGACATAGAAGCGGGTTACACCGGGATCCCCTTGTCGAGCGGAGCGGCCTCGTAGCTGGCGGTCAATACGGCGTGACTCATGGCGTTCAGATGCGATTACATAGAGTCCGCATGGGCGTTCTTCGAGGATTTTACGCAGAGATTTTCCTTCGACTTTGGAGTCGAGCGAGAAGGTAGTTGATGCGAGGTCGTCTGCAGGGAGGTGAATCACGCTATTGCCGAGTTTGATATCCGTGCCCCGCCCGGCCATGTTGGTTGCAATGGTAACCGCTCCGGGTTGTCCGGCATTAGCGACGATCTCAGCTTCACGGGCATGGTTCTTTGCATTAAGCACATTGTGAACAATATTTTCTTTCCGTAACATGCGGCTTAAGACTTCTGAGGTTTCAACAGCAACGGTTCCGACGAGGACGGGTTGCTTGCGCCGATGAGCAGCTTTAATCTCATCGATCACTGCTTTAAATTTTTCGCGTTGGGTTTTGTATACTTGATCATTGAGGTCGAGGCGTCGCACGGGACGATTGGTGGGAATAACCATCACATCAAGGCCATAGATTTGGTGGAATTCATCGGCTTCGGTTTCAGCGGTACCCGTCATGCCTGATAGTTTTTCATACATACGGAAGTAGTTCTGAATGGTTACAGTGGCAAGGGTTTGCGTTTCACGTTCAATTTTGACGCCCTCTTTTGCTTCAACGGCTTGGTGAAGCCCGTCGCTCCAGCGTCGCCCTGTCATGAGCCGGCCGGTGTGCTCATCGACAATCACCACCTGATTATCTTGGACGACATAATCGACATCTTTTTCGTATATGGTAAAGGCCCGAATCAATTGGTCCACGGCGTGGATTCGTTCGTTACGGATGGCGTAATCGTCTTGAATCCTTCGGCGTTTTTCCATCAGAATTTCGGAGTCGAGGTCCTCTTGCCCATCGAGCTCAGACATAAGTGCAACCATATCTGGTAGTACGTACATTTCAGGATCATTGGGGTTAAGCTCGGCACAACCCTTTTCGGTTAGGCTAGCATCATGCCCTTTTTCATCGATAGTAAAGAAGAGTTCTTGCCGAAGCTCTCGGGAGGTTTCTTTGTAGGCATCGGAAAGCATTCTCATCTGCGTTTTTTCGAGTAGTTTACGGATGTTTATATCTTCGATTAGTTGCATCAACTGTTTGTTTTTAGGGGTACCTTCAAAGACTTGATAGAGCTTGAGAGAGGCCTCTTCTTCTTTGTCTTGATCGAGCAGAGTTTGGGCATCTTTGAGTAGCTGGGTGCAGAGGTCTCGTTGTCGCCGAACAAGACGAGATGCTGCAGGCTGGAGTTCGCTATATTGGGTGGAAGAGTAGGGGGCAGGGCCTGAAATGATGAGTGGGGTCCGCGCTTCGTCGATCAAGATCGAATCGATCTCATCAACGATAGCAAAGTTATGCCCTTGCTGTTGCACCATATCTTCAGGTGTGTAAGCCATGTTATCTCGTAGATAATCGAATCCAAATTCAGAGTTAGTTCCGTAGGTAATATCGCGTAAGTACATTTCACGGCGTTCGTGAGGGGGCATCATATTTTTGAGACAGCCGACGGTGAGACCGAGCCATTTATAGAGATGTCCCATCCATTCAGAATCACGCTGAGAGTGATAATCAGATGTAGTTACAACGTGGACGCCTTGTCCGGTAAGTGCATTAAGATAAACTGGCAGGGTGGCAACAAGCGTTTTTCCCTCACCGGTTGCCATCTCAGCAATCATGCCATTGTGTATGGCCATCCCGCCAATGAGCTGCACGTCAAAATGAACCATTTCCCAAGCAAGATCATGCCCGCAGACTTGAATGGTGGTGCCGCAGAGGCGGCGGGCCGCGTTCTTAACAACGGCAAACGCCTCCAGCTCGATGTCTTTTAAGGTTTCACCTGTAGCCAGTCGTTCACGGAAATTGGTGGTTTTGGATTGTAGCTCCTCATCGCTGAGCGATTGGAATTTTTCATCGAGCGCATTGATCGCAGCGACCATCGGTTGCATTTTTTTGAGGTCGCGCTCATTTTTTGAGCCCACTATTTTCTTAATAATCCAATTCATGCTAAGCCTATCATTCCCGATTAAGCGAAGAAAATTAGCTGAATTTTGAGTAACTAACAAGCGCTAGCGAACTTGTTTCATTATCCAAGTTTATGGGGTCCTTCACATTTTTTCATATCGATATTGGGCACTGCGCTGGAAATTTCCCCGCAAACACATCAAAATGGTTAAAGAATTACATATATCGTAATGAGTGGGGGTATTCTATCCTTCAAATTGATGGAATGCTTCGATGAAGGCATCAATCTGTTCTAGGGTGTGTACGCCAGAGATAAAAGCGACTTCGAACCCGCTGGGCGGGGTATAAAATCCGTGTCGCAGCATATGATGAAAGTAGCGTGCATGAGCTTCTTGATCGCAGGCTTTTGAATCTTTCAGATTATTTACGGCTTCTTTGCGGAAGAAGGGAGTGAACATGCCGCCTCGTTGAGCGCAGTGAAGATCTAACTCTTTTTCAGTTGCGATATGTTGGAGACTTTCTGCCATTCGGCGGCCGAGAATTTCCATTTTAAGATAAGGGGCTTCGTCTCGGAGAAGCTCTATAGTTTTTTTACCGGAGGCAACGGCAACAGGATTACCGCTGAGTGTTCCGGCCTGATAGACAGGGCCTAGTGGAGCGAGATATTCCATGATCGCTTTTTTTCCGCCGATGGCGCCAATCGGAAGCCCGCCTCCAATGATTTTACCAAGGGTAGTAAGGTCGGGATGAACACCGCACATATGACCATAAGATGTGGGGCCCAATCGGAAACCGTTGATCACTTCATCAAAGATGAGGAGAGCGCCGGCGTTATGGGTTGCATTGCGAAGACCCTCGAGAAAGCCTGCGGCTGGTTCGATAAGCCCCATGTTTCCTGCGATCGGTTCGACGATAATGGCGGCTATCTCGTTTCCGTGTTCGGCGAGAATAGCTTGTGTTGCTTCTAGGTCGTTATAGGGTGCGACAAATACTTCTGCTGTAGCGCTTTCTGAGACGCCGGCAGAGGAAGAGATTCCTCCGGTGAGAAGCCCGCTACCAGAGGCTACGAGCATGTAGTCTGTGTGGCCATGATAGCAGCCTTCGAATTTTATGATTTTACGCCGATGGGTGTAACCTCTTGCGAGTCGAATGGCGGTCATAACGGCTTCGGTACCTGAATTGACGAGTCGAACCATATCCATCTCAGGAATCTGATGACACAGCAGTTCAGCAAATTCGGCTTCTAGCCGTGTGTTGGCTCCAAAAGTCATTCCTTTTTCAGCGGTAATCTTAACAGTTTCGATCACTTCTTCGCGGGCGTGACCCAGAATGAGGGGTCCCCAAGATCCGCAGAAGTCGATTAATTCGGCGCCGTCTTCAGTTTGTACGAGGGCTCCTTTCCCAGAGGAAAAATAGACGGGGGTTCCTCCGACGCTGTTGAAGGCGCGCACGGGGCTATTAACGCCACCGGGAATGACTGCTTTTGCTCGTTCAAACCAGTTTGATGATGACATGGTCAGTCCTTAAGTAGGTATTCGTATTGGTTTGCCCAGTATGTAATAATCATGTCCGCACCGGATCGGGAGAGAGCCAGCATGTATTCGCGCACCATTTCTTTTAGATCGCCCCAGCCGCGTTCGGCGGTGGCATGGATCATGGCGTATTCTCCGCTAACATTATAAACGGCAAGGGGCAGATCAGTGTTGGCACGAAGTTGTATGAGGATATCGAGATAGAAGAGAGCGGGCTTGAGCATAAGGATGTCTGCTCCTTCGTCTTCATCAAACTCAGATTCGCGCAGGGCGGTTCGAAGATCTCCAGGAGCGGCTTGATAGCCGTTGCGGTCGCCTTCTCCTGGGGTTGAATGCTCAGCATCGCGAAAGGGACCGTAGAGAGAGGAGGCAAATTTGGTGGAGTAGGACATGATGAGGGTGTGTTTATGGCTTGCTGCATCCAGTGCCTCTCGGATGGCCATGACTTGCCCATCCATCATTGCCGAGGGGGCAACCATATCCGCGCCGGCGGCGGCCATGGAACAGGCGATTTTTTGGAGAATGGCGATAGATGCATCATTATCCACATCGCCCGTGGAATTCAAGGGGCCACAGTGGCCATGATCGGTGTAGGCGCAAACGCATACGTCGGCAATTACAACGAGTTGAGGAAAGGCTACTTTAACGGATCGAATGGCTTTTTGAACGGTTCCATCGGGTGCATAGGCAGCATTTCCGTGAGAATCTTTTTCATCGGTGTCGGCTAATCCAAAGAGGAGAACGCCACCGATGCCTGTTTCAACAAGCGGAGCCAAATCGATGAGCAGTTGATCAACACTAAGCCGTGCTTGACCGGGCATGGATTCAATTGGCTCTCGTTTACTTTCTCCGGGGATCACAAAGGTGGGCCAGATGAGTTTCTCGGGTCCGGGTAGGGGGGTGCTAAGCATGCGGCGAATACCGTTGCTATGGCGGAGTCGACGTAATCGTACATCTGGAAACATGACTTTTTCCTTTTCGCTATTTAGTTAAATAATACCCATAAAATGTATCGGGTAAAAGCAAAGAACCTGTCGATCACCGCATGAGAAGTAAACTCAGCGCCATGATGGCCATGCCTGCAACAAGCCCGATCATGCTATCGTGCCCTTTGCTGTAGGCGCGGCTAGTGGGTAGGAGTTCATCGAGGCTGATATAAACCATCACACCGGCGACGCCACCAAAAAGAACGCCCATAATATTGGAGGGGATAATTCCGTTCTCGCCGCCGACAAAATGTCTGAGTGCGGTGTAGGCGATAATGGCGCCAATGGGCTCAGCTAACCCGCTCATAAAGGACCAGAAGAAGGCTTTCTTTCGGTTGCCGGTAGCATAAAAAATTGGCACAGAAACGCTGATTCCTTCCGGAATATTATGTAAGGCGATGGCGATGGCGATGGCTACACCTAGGGATGGATCTTCAAGAGCGGCAAGAAAGGTTGCGAGTCCTTCTGGAAAATTATGAATAGCAATGGCAAGGGCTGTGAAGAGACCCATCCGAAGTAGTTTCCGGTTGGATATGTCGGCGTTTCCGGTCGTGGCAATTGTTTTCATTTGTAAATCTTCCGCAGTGGGTAGCGGGGCGGAGGGATCGGAGAGGGGAGTGGTTTCAAACTCGGTATGAATTTCATGCGGATTTTCGGCATGTGGTATGAGTGCATCGATGATGCCTATCAGCGCAAGCCCTCCAAAGAAGGAGGCGGCGTTAATCCAATGACCGAGTGGATCGCCATAGTAGTCGACAAGAGAGTCAGCTCCTTTAGCAAAAATCTCTACAAAGGAGACATACAGCATGACACCAGCTGAAAAGCCGGTAGCGATTGATAAAAAACGAAAGTCAGTTCGTTTAGCTAAGAATGCGAGAGCGCTGCCAATCCCTGTTGCGAGGCCGGCAAAAAGTGTTAATCCTAAAGCAATCCAAATATTTTCCATTCGGGCAAGGTAAAGTCATTCTAGAGAAAAGGCAAAGTGTGTTAAGCTTTTTTTATATGTATGGGTTGTCGCCGATTGGGGAAACAGGTGCGGCAGATCTCGCATGTAAGCCCGTGGCAACTGCGGGCGGGGCAGTGTTCTCTTCCATAGGTAATGATTTGAAGGTGCAGGTTGTTCCAGTCGTCGGGATGATACAGTTTTTTGAGATCGATTTCGGTTTGAACTACGTTTTTTCCAGAGGTTAATTTCCAGCGTTGGGCGAGGCGATGAATATGGGTATCGACGGGAAAGGCGGGGATATGGAAGGCGTGGCTCATGACGACTCCGGCGGTTTTATGCCCGACACCGGGAAGGGCTTCTAAGGCTTCAAAATTTGCAGGTACCTTACCATCGTGTCGCTCGAGTAAGAGTTCTGCAAGGCGCTTCACATTCTTTGCTTTGCTATTGGCAAGGCCACAGGTTTTAATGCACTCGAGAATGTCTGAGACTGATAGGCGCGCCATTTTTTGTGGAGTAGGTCCTATTTCAAAAAGCGCAGGGGTCACTAAGTTTACGCGTTTATCGGTGCATTGTGCGGAGAGAAGAACGGCAACAAGTAGGGTAAAGGGGCCGGTGTGATCTAGGGGAATGGGCACGGTGGGATAGAGACGGTCGAGGATAGTTTTAGCGGTTTGTGCGCGTTCGATTTTAGTCATACGGAATCCTTTAAGAGGTAACACCAACGAGGTAGGCAATCCAGCCTTCTGCGTTTTCATAGGTTGAGCGAAGGCGAAAGCATTCATCAGATTCGCCGTTTTCATCAAAGTCGTGTAGATAGACTTCGCTTCTTGAGAATCCAGCTTCCTGCATGATTTCACAAAGTTCGGGTAGCGTCCAGAGTCGCCAGTGATACGTAAAGGCACGGGTATATCTTTTTATGCCTGGCACGTTGAAATGGATATGGCAGGTGGTGTGATGATTGATTGGGTTGTAGGCGGCTTGATCCCAGATATATTCAAAATTAGGAATGTCGATACCATGTTGGGTTGTGAAGCCAGGAATATCTCGTACTTCATTATTTTTGACGATAATGGATTCGGTTCCTCCATAGATATCGAGAATGAAGAGTCCGTTTTTTTTAAGTCCGGAGCGTACATTCTTGAAGTAGGTGAGTAACTGTTCGCGTTGTTTAAAAACACAGAAAGAAAAGTTGAGAGCAAAGATGATATCGACGTTGGGTGGTTGTGTAGTGAGCACGTCTTCGCACCGTAGATCTATTCGTGCTTGCTCGTCTCTTGTGAGTGAGGCGAGGTGGTGTCGTCTACCCCAGTCTAAGGTGGGTTGATGAAGGTCAATGCCGCAAGCGGTGTGGGTGGAATGTTGTTGAGCCCAGCAGGAAGCGAGGAGAGCGGTTCCGCAAAAATCTTCGCGGATTTTTTTGGGTTCCATTTTGTTATGGCGTTTATAAACCCGTCGACCAAAGTTGAGATCGGTTTCCACATATTGGACGGCGGCTTCATATAACTCATGGATAGACGGAACCTTAGGCATGAGGCATGCCCTCCCTCCAAAGCGGTTCTAATTCGGTATGCAAATCTTGATTGGCGCAGAGAACAGCGGCTCGATGGGGAACCGCTCGGTCGGGGTAGACGGTAAAAATGGCTCCAGCTTGTTGAGCGATTAAACCGGCGGCGGCAAAATCCCATACATAGAGGCCGTATTCTAGGAAGGCATCACATCGTCCCGAAGCAACAAGGCAGAGATCGAGAGCAGCCGCGCCTGAAATGCGGATTTTCTGCGCTTGGTTGGCAAGCGGTGTGAAGGTGGAAAAGGCGGGTTGATCCTTGTAGATGCGTTGCTTATTCATACCGGTGAGCACCATGGCATCGGAAAGATGGGAGCGTTGGGCTACTTGAATTACAACCCCGTTGCAGCGGGCAGGCTCGCCAATAGCGGCGGAAAAAAGTTCATCGGTTTCAGGAGCATAGACGGCACCTGCAACCGTTTTTCCCTTATACTGGACGGCAACGGAACTACACCAATGGGGAAATCCATGAGAAAAATTAACGGTTCCATCGATAGGATCGATAATCCATTCATAGGGCATATCGAGTTTGGGAGTGGAGCCTTCTTCTCCGAGAATGGCGTGCTCAGGGAACGATTCATGAATGCAGGTTTCGATGAGGGCTTGGCACTCTACATCAAGAGCAAGCTTGATATCATGGGCGTCGATCGAGAGCGACTCTTCGCGACGATGGAGGTTTGCGTTTGCATGCGCGGCGGCTTGGCTTACCGCTTGTTGCGCAGTTAGGAGGAGTTTCTTTGGCTCGATGGCTATCATAGTTCTATTAAGCAGTTACAAGGGAAGAGCGTCAAGCGGACAGCGGATGGAGTTCTGCATCGTTGATCGGCTCGACAGTCATATTGATCTTGGCTAGATTCTTCTCTGTGCAGGGAGAGGTGACATGATCTCATTTGGAATCTTAGCTGGCTTGTTAATGGTAGGCGTTATGGTGCGCCGTAAGGTGAAGTGGGTTCAGCGTCTATTTTTACCGGCAAGTGTGGTGAGTGGTTTGATCGGATTGCTTGTTTGGCAAGGGTTACGGTATAGCGATATCTCTGTGAATCCTGCCTTAACAGCGGGGTGGAATACACTACCTGGCCTATTGATTAATGTCGTTTTTGCGGGGTTATTTATGGGTGAGCGGCTCCCGAAAATTAAAACCGTTTGGAAGAGTTGTAGTCGGCAATTGGCCTATGGGCAATTGGTGGCTTGGGGTCAATATGCGGTAGGGTGTTTAATCGTGCTTATTTTGTTGGGGCCGTGGTTTGGATTGCCGGATGTGTATGCGGGGATCATGCCGGTCGGGTTTGAAGGGGGGCATGGAACCGCAGGTGGTATGGCGCCCGTGTTCGATTCGTTGGGATTTCCTGAAATTAAAGAGTTGGCTTTAGCGGCGGCAACATTTGGTATTTTAGGGGCAATTATTATGGGAATGGCACTGGTGAACTGGGCGATTCGGCGAGGAGTGGTGGCTTCGCATGCACCGGCTGCTTTGGCGGAGCGACGGGCGGCAGGAACACTCACCATCTCGAGCGATATTGTGGGGACGCTCTCTTTACAGCTTGCTTTTGTGGGGCTCGCTATTTTATTGGGATGGATTTTTAAAGAGAGCCTGTTGAAAATCGCATCGGTTTTGCCGGGTCAGTGGGCCGAGTTGATGGCGAACTTCCCTCTGTTTCCGCTCTGTATGTTGGGCGGGGTGATTGTACAGTTATTTTGTGATGCATTTGATCGATCAAAATTAGTTTGCCGAGGGTTTATGTTGCAGATTCAGAATGCGGCGCTTGATTTTTTAGTGGTGGCAGCGATTGTAACGATTCAGGTGGATATCGTGGCGGCGGGTTGGGTGCCTTTGGTGCTATTGGTGGTGGGGGGAATGCTCTGGAATTTCTTCTGCTTGCGCGTGATCGCACCGCGAGTATTCAACGATGCTTGGTTCGAGCGAGCCATTGCAGAATTGGGACAATCGATGGGCGTAACGGCGACGGGGTTATTGCTTTTAAGAACCGTTGATCCCGATTGTAAGACCAAAGCGGCAAGTGCGTTTGCATCGAAGCAGTTATTACATGAACCTTTTATGGGCGGTGGTTTGTGGACTGGTTTGGCTATTCCATTATTGGCTTTATGGGGCGGATGGTCGGTTCTGGGGATTGCTCTTGGCGTGATGTTTATGTGGAGCTTGTTACTGTTTAATATGCGGCGAAAACGTTCAAGACATGGAGCGTAAGAGGCAATTTTCTATCTACAAAGGTGCGCTTTTTTGACTCATTGGCCAGAAGATCCCAAAATAAAAAGTAGAGCCTACTCGTGCGGTGGCAATCAGAACTACTGAGATTTGATAAAAACGTAATGAATAAGATCAGTAATGACCGGTTGACACCTTCGGTAGATTGCGTATTTTTCTGTCCTTGCAAATGGAGATGCTTTAAATGAGTGAAGACGAAAAAAAGAACGACCCAGAAGTGAAGCCAGCCGAGGAGGTAACGGATGCACTTCCAGATACAGAAGTAATTGAAGCAACGGTTGAAGAAGAGGAGTCACTTCGAGACCAGTTCGTTCGATTACAAGCTGATTTTGCAAATTTCCGGAATCGAACTCAGAGAGAGCGTGTTGAGTTATATCAGAGAGCCAATGAAGATATATTATTAGAGATACTACCTGTTTTGGATCATTTTGAGCTCGGGTTGGAGACGGCGAACAAGCAAGGAGCTGACTCTGCAATGATGGAAGGGTTTACATTGGTTTTAGATCAATTTAAGTCAGTTTTAGATCGATTTAATGTAAAACCGATTACAGCAGTGGGAGAGACATTCGATCCGCATTATCATGAAGCGTTAACCCATATGCCATCTGCCGAATTTGCGGAGGGGGTTTGTATAAATGAAGTGCGCAAAGGGTATTTGATGGGTGAGAAGTTGTTACGAGCCGCTCAGGTGGTTGTTTCATCTGGTGCATCTAAGGAAGGGAGCGAGTAACGATGGCTGAAAAGCGGGATTATTACGAAGTATTGGGTGTATCACGTTCAGCATCACCTGAAGAAATTAAAAAAGCTTATCGAAAGATAGCTATGAAATATCACCCTGATCAAAATGAGGGAGACTCTGTTGCTGAAGAAAAATTTAAAGAAGCGGCAGAGGCATACGAAATATTGTCTGATCAGCAAAAAAAAGTGCAATATGATCAATTTGGGCATCAAGCTTTTAACGGAGGTGGAGGCTTTGGCGGAGGCTTTGGCGGGGGATTTAGTAACGCTAATGATATATTCGAGCAGTTTTCATTTTCGGGAGATCTAGGAGATATCTTTTCCGACATGCTTAATGGTGGACGACGTCGCAACGGGCCAGTTCGAGGTGCTCATTTGCGATATAATTTGGAAGTAGATTTTGAAGAAGCTGTCTTAGGCTCAACTCGGACGTTAACACTCAAAAGTAACGATGGTGGAACAAGAGAGAAGATCAAACTAAAGATTCCTGCCGGAGTGGAATCGGGCTCGCGTCAACGATTGGCGGGAAAGGGTGAGCCGGGTGCGCGAGGGGGGCCAGCAGGGGATCTGTTCATTGTATTTAATGTGCGAGACCATGCGTTCTTTCGGCGTAATAATTTGGATATCCTTCTAGAAGTTCCGGTACCTTTTTATATTGCTATGTTGAGTGGAGAAATAAAAGTCCCAACGCTTTATGGGGATGTTAAATTAAAGATTCCTGCGGGCACTCAAAATGGGAAAATGTTCCGTCTCAAAGGGCAAGGCATCAAAGATCAGGCCCATGGATATGGAAAAGGAGATCAGCATGTAATGGTGAACATTGAGGTGCCGGCTAAACTTTCTGGTAAAGAAAAGAAAGCGATGGAAAAGGCGTGCACGTCTTTACATGAAAATCATTTTCAAGAATCGGTGAGACTTCAAAAGGATGCGAGTCGATTTTATGAGCGTAAGCAAAAACTTGAGAACGATGAATGAGAATAAACTGTCTGGTTGAATCGGCTCGATGGGCGGAATCTCGGATCGTTCTTCTACCGGATCAGTCGCACCATTTGGCTCGCGTTTTGCGTGTGGCGGAGGGACAGGAGCTTACGGTTTTTGATGGTCAGGGACAGGTAGCGATCGCGGTGGTAGATCAGTTTTCAAAGCGGGAGGTATGCCTAACGTTACTTGAGCGATGGCTGGAGCCCAAGCCAGCAAAAGAAGTGGAATTAATTCAAGCTTTGCCAAAGCCCGATCGATGGGAATGGGTATTGCAAAAAGCAGTTGAATTGGGCGCAACAGCTATTCGGCCGGTTATTACGCAACATACCGAATCTCGCCTCAGTGAAAAAAAAGTGCAGCGCTGGCATCACATTATTCAACATGCTGCCGAGCAGTGTGAAGTACGCTGGTTACCAACCCTTCATCCTGTACAGCCTTTGACGGAGGTCTTACCACGGCTAAAATTATATGAATATGCGTTGATAGCATCGCTCTATCAAGGGGCTCAACCGTTTCAGGAAGTGGAGTTGAAGGGGGTGCAATCGGTCTCGTTGCTGATTGGACCGGAAGGAGACTTTACGCAAGCCGAAGTGGATGAAGCTGTGGATGCTGGCGCTCAAGCGGTCAGCTTTGGATCTCGTATCTTGCGGACGGAAACGGCAGCAATTTATGGTTTAAGCATATTGAATCATGAGATAGGGTAGAAAAATGCAGACGGCAGTTGTAGCTTTAGCAAATCAGAAGGGTGGGGTTGGTAAAACAACCACGGCGATAAATTTTTCGGCCTGTTTGGCGGAGAAAAATAAACGGATTCTTTTGGTGGATTTAGATCCGCAAGCAAATGCGACCAGTGGATTAGGCTTGGAAAAGACGCCGGGGGCGAGTATTTTTCCGGCTTTACTGGAGGAGTGTCTGGGATTTGATCAGATTCAATCTACGGCAGTGAAGAACTTGGATATTATTCCCTCTGAATTGGATTTGGCAGGAGCGGAAATTGCGATAGCCCGCCACGATGACTATTTACATAAATTGAAAAGAGCTTTGGATCCTATCGTTTCTTCAGGCCGGTATGATGTGATAATATTAGATTGTCCGCCTTCACTCGGCATCTTGTTTATGAATGCGCTGAATGCAGCGGATGAGGTCATCATTCCGATGCAGTGTGAATATCTTGCGCTAGAGGGATTGGGTGTAATGGTAGATATCGTTCAGCAAATTGCGGATGCTGGAAACGCACGCTTACATATCAGTGGAATTTTAATGACCATGTATAATCCCAGTACCAATCTTTCACAGCAGGTAGTTCAAGAGGTAATTAAGCATTTTGGAGATCGTGTGTTTGAAACCTTGATTCCGCGAAATGTTCGCTTAAGTGAAGCACCTAGTTATGGACTACCGGTCAATAAGCACGATCCGCACTGTGTTGGAACCGCGGCATATCGGTCTCTCGCAAAAGAGTTTATTACGCGCCAGCAGGTTAAAGGGACTGAATAAATTCAAACACTTTTTGTGGATGCGCTTCTGCCTTAGGCACTCGTTTCCAGTGTTTTACAATGGTTCCCTCTGTATCTATAACAACGGTGGAACGAATGCACCCGACGCTTTTTTTGCCGTATAAAACTTTTTCTCCCCATGCGCCATAGGAGGCCATCATGGTGGTATCTGGATCCGATAGAAGGACAAAAGGCAGATTAAAATCGCGGATGAACGTATCATGAGATTCGAGTCCATCTTTACTGACACCTAATACCACGGTGTTGTGATCGTTGAAGGCTTGGTTGAGATCGCGAAAGCCACAAGATTCTTTAGTGCAACCGGGGGTGTTGTCTTTTGGGTAAAAGTATATGACTATATTTTTACCTTTATAATCCGCCAGTGTATGCGGTTTTTTGTCGCTCCCTTCAAGGTTGAATACAGGTGCTTTTTTTCCTTCTAGTTCAATCATGTCCATTTCCTATTTTAGGGGGTTTCTAATGGTGTTGTTTTTAAAAAGCCGAACGATGCATTGTCAACCGCAATTAGCGCACATCCATCTGAGGTGATGACAATATCTTCCCCGGCCCAGTCCCAGCCAAGCTCTTCTCCGGGGTCTCCAAACCAGGTTTCCCACTCAAGAACGCCATCAGCTGCATATTTAATAATGTAGACGACCCATTTGTCGGATGAACCATTTTCATTGGTTGCAGAGTAAGTTTCATATTCATCTCCAGAACCGGCAACGACCAGACATCCGCCATCGGGGGTCGCACGAATTCCCCAAGCTTCGTCATGGATGTATCTTGCATCAAATCCGCGAGGATTACCTTGTCTTCGACTCCAAAGTGGCTCGCCTTGTGGGTCTATTTTGTATGTAAGTGTATCCCAATTATTGACTTGATCTGATCCACTACTCTGGTAGTTGACACGAGTATGACCTCCCAAAAAAATGGATCCATCGCTGGAAACATCGAGTGCAAAACAGTGGTTATCATCTGCGCCGTTATTCGTGTGCTCCCAGCCATATTGCCTATACCACAGAAGCGTCCCATTCGTTTTTATTTTGATGAGTCCAAACCGAGTATTTTCAGCTGCCTGTCCACTAATGATGTAGCCATCTTGTACTGGGTAAATACGATATGCTTGGTCTAAGTAAGCGCTGAGATCGATTGTTTCGATCAGGGTTCCTTGTGCGTCGAGGAAAACAAGCTGGCCTTTTCCTTCTGTAAAAAAAGTATTTTGAGGATCGGCCGCATCCCGATATCCAACGGCGATATAGCCGGTAGGATGAGCGGCAGCATGTTCATACGCATCTGCTCCACTATTATCGTGTGTTTGCAAGTAGATCAATGCTCCCGTATCTTTATGAAGTTTTGCGATCATACTATCTTGCGATGAGCTGCTGGTATTGGTTTGTTGGCTACCTAGAATGATATATCCATCGGCCACTTCAAGCGCTGAGTTGCCGAGGTTATATCGCCCGCGTATGAATAGTTCACTTTCTTGTTTCCATTCAAGCGCACCATTGGCATCCACTTTGATTATGAGCGTGCGACCGCTGCTTGTTGGAGAACCGCTTTCACCGATCTGCAAAAAACCACCATCTGAACAGGCGAGTATAAAGTGGCCATGCGCTTCTTTGTTAGCCCGTTCTCCACGAAAGAATGTGAACCACTCCATTGTAGGTGCAGGAGGAGTGGGTTGAAGATAATAGAAGGCTGTTGGTGGGCTGTTGGTGGATATAATGAGAGAATGAGTAGCGTTATTATTAGCGGTTGTTATGGAGTTTAAATAACTCCATGAATCGAGAAGGCTTTCGGCAGACCATACACGATGTTGTGTGTTGGATGCGGTGGATAAGGAGAGTTCTAAGAGGTTGGCTGTAGCGTTAAATGTCCAAACTAATGTTAATATAATAAAAATTTGTTTTATTCTTTTAAGCATGACTAAATCGGTAGATACAGGTTTGGGTGTAGGTTTCTTTAGGGTCTAGCCGCGTAGAGGGAAAGGCTGGTTGGTTGGGACTGTCGGGAAAGTGCTGGGTTTCGAGACAGAAGCCGTTCTGTTTGTGGTAGGTATGACCCGATTTTCCTTTGAAGCCGTCGAGAAAATTTCCTGAGTAGAACTGTATACCGGGCTCAGTGGTTAAGCAGGTAAGTGTTCTCCCGCTTACCGGTTCAGCTACTTCAGCTGCGATTGCGAGAGATCCGTCAGTGTTGTTTAAGCAGTAGTTGTGGTCGTAGCCAAGCCCCTGTACTTGATCAATGTGCGTTCCGATTGCGGTGGAGCAACGCAGATCCATCTCCGTACCTTCTACGTTCCGAAGCTCTCCTGTGGGAATGGCGGTTTCATCGACAACGGTGTAGTGATCAGCATGTATCTGGATGTGATGATTACGAATAGTTCCGCCCCCTGCTAGATTAAAATAGCTATGGTTAGTGAGGTTGATGAAAGTGGGCTGATCGGTTTCGGCTTGATAGTCGATTCGCAGATCATTCTTTTCGGTTAGCTGGAAGGTCACTTCGACTAGCAGGGCTCCCGGATAGCCTTCATCGCCGTCGGGACTGCGGTTCTTGAGGATCAAGTTATCGGCATGTACCTGTGCTTCCCACACTTTTTTATCAAATCCGCGCATGCCTCCATGTAGCGCATTTTCGCCGTCGTTCTTAGCGAGTTGATAGGTCGTCCCGTCTAAGATAAAGGATCCATTTTTTAAACGATTTGCATACCGGCCACAGGTGGCACCAAAATAGGGATTTTTAGAACTCTCATAGCCCGAAAGTGTATCAAATCCTAAGACGATGTCGTAGAGAGCTCCTTCTCGATCATGAGTTAGGATTGATTTTATAGTTGCCCCATAATTGATGATTTCAACAACGGTTCCTCGCTGATTTTCTAATCGAAAGAGATCAACTTTTTCACCGTATTGCGTGGTTCCGTAGGGGTGAGTCGAAATCGACATTTGGTTAATCCTTCGTATCTAAGGTGCTAAATAGGATGGCATTATTATCGGTATTAATAATGCTAAATTCTTCTACATGATAGGATTGGTCAGCAACAAATGTCAAATGACCTTGGAATCGCTGTTCAAGTTCGATTAGCGCTTGCTCATCTTCACTGCGCAGGCGGTCCAATACTTGTGGATTAATGGTAACACGCATGGAGTGTGTGCCAGTATCTTTACGCATGCACTCGTTCACTCGCCGTTGGATTTCAACACTCATGGTCAGTGCTGACTTTACACGCCCCCGCCCACGACAGTGAGGGCATTCATCATATCCTGCATTGAAAATACTCTCTTCCATTCGTTGCCGAGTCATCTCCAACAAACCAAGCTGGGATATCATCAAGACATTAGTTCTTGCTCGGTCTTTTTTGAGACTCTCTTTTAGGGCGCGATGAATGTGTTGTTGATCTTTTTTCGATTTCATATCTATGAAATCAATAATAACCAGTCCGCCCACGTTTCGCAGGCGCAGCTGCCGGGCGGCTTCTTCTGCTGCTTCTAAATTTACCTGTAGAATCGACTCTTCCTGCGTTTTTGCACCTTTGTGTCGACCGGTATTTACATCGATCGCAACTAGGGCTTCGGTTTCATCAAAGATGAGATAGGCACCTGATTTAAGCCATACTTTGCGTCGATAGGCCGATTCGATCTGTTTCTCGATATCAAAATAATCAAAGATCGGTTCGTCTCCTCCATAGAGCTGGATCCAGTTTCGAGAGCGTCGTGAATATTTTTGAATAACATCGCGGGTGACCTCAAAGAGCTCTTGGTTATCAATGAAGATACGATCAATATCTTCGGTGAGGTAATCACGAACGACTCGCTCGGCTAAGCCAGGCTCACTATAAAGACAGCAGGGGGCTTTCTTGTTGTCCATTTTATTTTGGATATCTTTCCATACCTCAAAGAGTGTTCGAGCATCGCGCGTGAAGCTGGTGCGGCGTGTGCCGGATCCGGCGGTGCGAACGATTAACCCAATTCCATTTGGTACAGGCAGTCGTTGTAGAATTTTTTTCAGGCGATTGCGCTCTTTTGAATCATCAATTTTGCGTGAGATACCTTTCATTTTTGTGCCGGGCATCATCACGAGGAAGCGTCCAGGTATACTGATGTTTGCGGTCACACGGGGTCCTTTGGTGCCGATCGCATCTTTAGTTACTTGGACAATAATTTCGGAGCCAATCGGAAATATTTTGGCAATCTCGCCTGGTTTGTAGCGTTTGCGTTTGCGGCTTGAGCTTTTTGCACGAACTCCTTCTTCGCGTTCGAGTCGAGCCGCATCTTCTGGAATCATATCCCAATAATGAATAAATGCATTTCTCTTGAGCCCGATGTCTACGAAGGCGGCTTGTAAACCATCTTCTAAGTTTTGAATTTTGCCTTTGAAGACACTCCCAACAATTCGATGATCTTCTTTTCTCTCGATATGGAAATTATCTAGGTTGCCATTCTCAAGAATTGCAACTCGGGTTTCGAGTTGTTCAATATTGATGATGATCTCTTTTTTATGACGATCGGTTGAATTTAGATTTTTCAATTTTTTTAACATAATGGTTCCTCTCATCTGATTCTGCGGCGCTGGTAAATACTTTGAATAATACCTAGCGCGACCAATGTGCTAATCATAAACGAGCCACCGTAGCTCATAAGAGGTAACGGCAATCCTGTGATGGGTAGCAGACCTATGGTCATCGCAATGTTGATAAATATATGGCAAAATAAAAGAGTATTAATTCCTATAGCTACCATTCGTCCGAATTCATCTGGTGCTCGCCATGCAGTTCGCAAGCAGCGCCATAATAAAAGCATATAGAGCAGTAGAATGGAGATACTTCCTATGAAGCCCATTTCTTCTGCGATTACACAAAAAATAAAATCGGTGGGGGCAACAGTTCGTGGAAGAAAGCCGAGCATATTTTGTGTGCCTTGCAGATAGCCTTTACCGCGTAAGCCGCCCGATCCGACCGCTACTTGTGCTTGAAGTTTGTTCCATCCAGCATCGGCGGTATCTACATTATCGGATAAAAAGACCCGAATGCGTTCTTTCTGATATGGCTCAAGAAGTGGAACCGCTGGAAGGTGCCATTTTTGTGCTGCCATAGGCGTGTTTTTATCGGTTATGAGGGGAGTTTCATATTTAATCCATCCGCATAGGAGGATGGAAAACAGAGTAAATCCAATAATTGTACGCACGAGCCATTTTCGCTTAATACCGGCATAAAGCAGCATCACAATTACGGAAGGCATCATAACGAGTGCGGTGCTAAGGTCCGGTTCAAGAGCAATCAAGATGAGCGGAAGTGCGACCAATCCGACTGTCCATAAGAAGGTTTGATTAGATTCGCGATCTCGATCGGGTGCAGAAAGAAAGGCTGCAATCGTAATCAATGTGATCGGTTTGGCTACTTCAGAAGGCTGGATGGTAAATCCGGATAGATTAATCCATCGGTGGGCGCCATTGATGGAGGGGAAAAGAAAGACTAATAAAAGAAGAGCAATGATTATCGGATAAAGCCATCCGACCCAGCGGATGAGGGCGCGATAATCAAACCAGGCGGTCAAGAGATAAAGCCCGAAGCCCAATCCACCAAAGAAAAACTGTCTTTGCCACGTGGAGCCCACAGATCCAGTTGCCTGAAATTGGGCGCTGTAGATAAATAGGATGCTGATCGCCAAGAGCGCAAGTATGGTGCCCGTCAGAGGCCAGTCCATTCGTTTGGGAGCCAGTCCATTCATCCCTGTCCTCCTGATAAGGTGCCATCATATTCGAAAAGCATACGGTAAAGTTGCGATAGACGAGGAGCGATTGTCTGCCCGCCAGAGACACCTTCTTCGACCAACATGGCAATTGCATAGCGCGGAGATTCATAGGGGGCATAGGAGATCATCCACGCATAGACGCGATCTTCTACTTGATCTCCGACTTTTTTTCGGTATTGAGCAGAGCCGGTTTTTCCCGCGATGGAGACGCCTTTCACTTGAGCGCTTCGAGCGGTTCCATTGGGGTGCATAACTACATCCCGCATGCCCTTGCGGACTTTTTCAAGAGATTCTATCTCCACATCAATACGTCGGATTGCCCATGTGGGGTTTTCCTGATAAGGCAAGTCAGGTTGTGTTCTAAATTGTCTCACCAGTCGAGGACGATAGAGGGTGCCGCCATTTGCAATAGCCTTTACAACCATCGCCATCTGTAGCGGACTGGTGAGTAGTTGTCCTTGTCCGATCGAAAGGTTGCATAGATCGGTTGGATTGGCGGCGGTTTCAGGCAAATTCCCATAGCGCATTTCCTGATGCTCTGGCGGGGCTTTAAGGTCAGGGAAAAGACCTGCATATTGACCAATTCCAAAGGCTCGAGCAGTTTCATAAATCGAGGAATAGCCCATTTCTTGTGCAATTTCGTAAAAATAGATGTTGCATGAGTACATGAGTGCTTCTTGCATATCAATTGAGCCGTGGGAGCCCCCTTGTGAGTGTATCCAGCATCGCATCGGTCGACCGCTCTCATTTCGATAACCTTTTACACAAGTATGTTTTTCTTGCGAAAGGAGGATATTTTCTTTGAGCGCACTGAGGGCTGTAATGGTTTTGAATGTGCTGCCGGGTGGGTATTGACCAAAGACAGCTCGCTGAAACGTACGCGCATAGGCATCGGTGAGAAGTTGTTGTCGGTAGATGGAGGATTCCATGTAGCGATTAGGGTCAAACGAAGGGGAGCTTACCAAAGCCAGAACATCCCCATTGGTTGCATCGAGAACGACGGCGGCGCCTTTAACCGGACCGGTATATTCACCAGTCTGTTTATTGGCGAGGGCTTCGGTCGCCATGCGTTGGATTTCCGCATCGATGGTGAGTTTGAGATCGCCACCTGCTTTGGGTTGTGTTATTTGCAGCGTATGATTGTGAAATCCGGCAGCATCAATCTGAAGGAGTTGATATCCGTAAGTTCCGGTGAGAAGAGGATTATAAATATGTTCGAGCCCTTTGCGACCTTTTAAGCCTCGTAAGTCATAATGCACGCGTCCGGCTTGGGAGGGGCTTTTATCTGTATCTGCTTGAAGCGTATATCCGATCAGATGGGCAGTGTGGGTTTTTTCCGGATAGGTGCGTGCGGGCAAGCATAAAATATCGGTTCCAGGTAGGGTAGAGCAGCGGTCGGCCCATCGAGCAAGGTCGTCTTTGTTTAGGTGGGTCCAAGCGATGAGCGGCAGGGGGCGACGGGCAAAAATATGATCTTTAATTTGTTGATAGCGAATGGCTCGGGGTTTGTCGAGGCGATCGGAAATACGATAGACAAGTTCAAGCGTATTGGCTGCAGTCGATGTGCGTCGACGGGACAGTGAATCAGTGTCCAGAATGATGTCGCGTCCTTGGATGGGTCGACCCAAATTGAGCCCCGCTATTTTTTGGCGACGGAATGAGCCTCGTTTAGGAGCGGTCCACTTTTCAAATTCGGTTCTCCAGCGGAGTATTTCATCATCGGTTAAATGGGAGTAGACGGTAAGCGGTTGTTCAGGGTGTTCCAGCATATGGGTTTTAATTTGCTCATAGGAGACATTTGGCGGACGCCCAACCCGACTCCATATTTCGTGCACTTGTTCGAGCACATTGGCCACTCCGGACCGCGGCGCGCGCAGCTCATGTGTGTAGATAGCAATGCAGTAGTTTGGGATGCTATCCGCAAGCACTCGATCTTTTGTGTCATAAATTTTACCTCGCACCGCGGGCAAACGAACCCGCCGAAGGCTTTGGTTTCGAAAGAGGGTTTCAAAGCCATCTTGCTCTCGAACTTGTAGTTGCCAGAGCTCGGCGCCTAATAACGTGAAGCCGCTAAGGATAATGATGAGTAAAGCTCCGATAACGAGTTGACTAGAGCGTTGGGGTTGCCGGACTTTCATGACCAACTGCCTCTCTGTGAAATCCAATCACTCTTTTGCAGGATTTGAGAAAGAATGGGTTGGAGCAAGGCGCCGATGAAGAGCCCGCCGAAGAAGGTGCTAACCATTGAATCCAGTGGTCGGGCATTGGTCACGAGATAGACAAGGGTTGCTGAGGTAACTACAATTAATCCCGCGATGCCTCCGCAGAAAAGTTGGGTGATCACGCCGTTGCCGAAGAGATCATGGCGAAATCGAAGGGTGAGATAGGTAATGATCGGGAAGGCAAGTAGGGCGGGTCCATAAGGACCGGGTTCAAGGCTGTCGTAGATCACAGCGGATGCCAGTGTAAATTGCCAGGTGGATCGAGCGGGTAGACGAAAGGCTAGATGAACCAGTAAAGCACCCATCAGCGGCGGTTTTAGATTATTAAAGATAGGCCAACTGGGAAGCGCTTGCTGGAGGATTACGCTGACGATCAAGAGGAGTAGAATACGAAGAAAGGTCTTCATGGAACCTCCACAGCGTTGCCTACCACAAAAAGGTAATCAAGCAAGCCACTGGTTGCGCGAGGAACAATTTCAGCATATTGATAGAGTCCGGAGTCATCTCGGTGTACTTGTTTTATATAGCCAATATGAATGCCCCCGGGAAAAAAGCCTTCGGAGCGGGTCGAGCCAGAGGTGGTCACTTCTTCACCGAGTTGAATGACTGCATCTTTGTTGATAAATTCCATCCGAACACGGGGTTGTCCGCTGATAGAACTTCCCATGCCTCGCACGACCCCAAAAATCTCCCGCCCAGAAATGCGTGCGGCCACTCGAAAAGCGGGATCGCATACCAGTAAAACTTCTGCACTCAGTGGATTCACTTCTAGCACGCGTCCAATGAGCCCGTCTGGACTCAAAACAGCACTATCTACGTAGAGTGATTTTTTGCTACTTGGCTGAATTCGAAGGGTATTCCACCAGCCGCTTATGTTTCGGCTAATGACAGTGGCAGGGGTTAATGCGTAGGGAGTGGCTTGTTGAAAACCGAGGGCTCGCAGAAGGCGTTGATTTTCTATTTCAATATCCCGTAATCGGTTGAGTTCTGCTTGGGTTCGCACCAATTCAAGGGAGAGTTGTTGTTCTCGTTCTGCAGCTCCACTCAGACCCCGAAGCGCTTTTCCCCAATCGGTGAAGCGTCTAAAAACACTTGCACCAACCTCTTCAGAAGGGGCGATGCTGGTTCGAACGGATTGCTTCCCGATATAGGTTGCTTGGGGCCATACCAAAAGAATGGTGATACCCACAAAGCCTGCAATCAGCATCCAACGCTGTCTCTTACTCTTCAAAAAATCCACCCCTTTTTATCAGGTGGACGAAGCTTTTACCCAACCTATTGATTGGCCATTTTGCGAAGGAAATTAATTTCGTGAAGCACGATGCCGGTGCCTTCAGCAACGGCGCTTAGTGGATCTTCTGCTACATGAACCGGAAGACCGGTTTTTTCTGAAATTAGCTGATCTAACCCTTTTAGAAGTGCGCCACCACCTGCAATCACCATTCCGCGATCAACCAGATCGGCGGAGAGTTCAGGTAAACAGCGCTCAAGCGTAACACGAACCGCTTCTACAATAGCATTGAGTGGTTCAAGCAGTGCTTGCCGTATCTCTTCTGAACTAATAGTGAGGGTACGTGGCAAGCCTGCCACGAGGTCCCGGCCTTTAACTTCCATGGTGCTTCCGTCTGCAATTTCAACTGCAGAGCCCATCGTAATCTTTATTTCCTCAGCAGTCCGTTCGCCAATCAGCAGGTTATACTCCCGCTTGATATGCTGAATAATTGCCTCGTCCATTTCATCCCCCCCGACTCGCACGCTGCGGCTGTAGACAATACCTGCGAGAGAAATTACGGCAACTTCCGTTGTACCTCCCCCAATATCAACAATCATATTGCCCGCAGGCTCCTGAACAGGTAACCCAACGCCGATTGCAGCAGCCATCGGTTCTTCAATCAAAAACACATCTCGTGCACCGGCATGCAGTGCCGAATCTTTGACGGCACGTTTTTCTACTTCGGTAATACCGCTTGGAACGGCGATGACAACGCGTGGTCGGATCATCATGCGGCGGTTGTGCACCTTTTGAATAAAATAGCGAAGCATGGCTTCGGTCACTTCAAAGTCGGCAATAACACCGCTTTTGAGAGGGCGTATGGCAACGATATTACCCGGTGTACGACCTAACATCCGTTTAGCTTCATCTCCAACTGCTAGCACGCGATTGGTTCCAGATTGTACTGCAACCACGGAAGGTTCGCGAATCACGATACCCCGATCACGTGCATACACCAGCGTATTAGCTGTGCCTAAGTCTATTCCTATATCACTTGAAAAAAGTCCCAATGCTCGGTTTAGCATCGATTTACCTCATCTTTACTAAATTCATTAAAAAAATATAATAACAATGTGGAGTATCCAGCCCGCAAGGTCAACACCATTAACAACATATGAAAACAGTATTATCTCACCACGAAGGGATATATTCTAATCTCATTATTTTTCAGCGAGTTTACGTCAGTAAGGAATGTTTCTGTTTTATGAACGTTAATTATGAGTAAAGTAATCATATATGGATCAGGAGGCGTCGGAGCACAATTAGCTCGACGAATCGTCGCAGCAGGTGGGAGCGTACATTTAGCTGGTAGAAATGAAGAGACCGTGAAGACGTTATCAACTCAGTTGGCATGTTCATTTACTGTTGGGGATGTATGCGACTCTAGCTTTTTTAGCGAAGTAGTTGCTCAGGCAGGAGAGGAAGTGAGTGCGGTAGCATACGCGGTCGGCACGATAAATTTGAAAGGGCTAGGGCGATTAACACCAGAAGATTTTCTGCAAGATTATCAGGTAAATGTGGTGGGTGCTGCATTAGCGGTTCAAGCATCGATTGGTATGCTGAAGAAAAATAAAGGATCTATTCTCTTCTTTTCGAGCGTAGCTGCTCAATTGGGGTTGCCAATGCATGCATCGATTGGTGCGGCTAAAGGGGCCATCAATGGTCTTACGGTTTCGTTAGCGGCTGAATTGTCGCCGGCGGTGCGTGTCAATGCGATTGCTCCTTCGTTGTGCGAAACGCCCCTAGGAAGCAAAGTCCTACTGAACGATAAGATGAAGGAAAGTTTAGCCTCCATGCACGCGCTTAAGCGTTTAGGTCAAGCTGAAGATGTTGCCGCCTTAGCTCAGTTTGTTCTATCCAGTGAAGCTAGTTGGATGACTGGTCAGGTGATTGGGCTGGATGGAGGACGGGGATCGGTCGCGTCCTCGTAGTTGTTTTTTTTCATTTTTCCCTCATACTTGTAATTTCAGATAAACAATGGGATGGAGCATGAAACTGAAATCGACTGCCGACGTAGTTGCTTATTTAGAAGCGCATGATGAGCTTCTTCGTATTCATGATGAAGTAGATCCGTATTTAGAGATGGCCGAAATTCAACGCCGGATTTATCGTGAGACTGGGCCGGCGATTCTCTTTGAAAACGTGAAGGGATGTTCATTTCCGTGTGTTTCAAATATGTATGGAACCCCTGAACGCGCGAAGTTGTTGTTCAAAAAAACATATGGAGCCGTGCAGGCAGTGGTCAGTGCAAAAGCCGATCCGATGGGTCTATTGAAACATCCTCTTGGCGCGTTGCAGGCGGCATTTACGGCGGCGAATGGGTTGCCTATCCCAGTTCCAAATCGAGTCGCACCCGTCATGCAGGCACAATGTAAAGTGAGCGACTTGCCCCCCATCGTGAGTTGGCCGATGGATGGGGGCCCGTTCGTGACGTTACCACAGGTCTACTCGGAGCATCCCAATCATCAGGGAAATCCTCTTAAAAGTAATTTAGGGATGTATCGAGTTCAACTTTCCGGTAATGCCTACGAGAAGGATCGAGAAATTGGAATTCATTATCAGATTCATCGCGGGATTGGCGTTCATCAAAAACTACATCAGGAGCAGGGTAAACCATTTCGTGTTGCGGTGTTCGTGGGAGGGGCTCCTTCTATGGCGTTTTCAGCGGTAATGCCCCTTCCAGAGGGCTTGCCGGAAGTGGCGTTTTCGGGATTGATGGCCGGACGGAATTTTCGGTATACGCGGTACAAGAATTGGACGCTTGCTGCCGATGCTGATTTTGCTCTTATTGGTACCTTACAACCAAAACCAAAACCAGAGGGTCCGTTTGGGGATCATTTAGGTTATTATAGTTTAATCCATGATTTTCCGTGTCTCGAAATCGAGACCGTTTTTCATCGAAAAGATGCGATATGGCCCTTCACGGTGGTCGGTCGTCCTCCGCAAGAAGACACCACGTTCGGAGAGGTGATTCATGATCTAACCGGCGCGGTCATTCCCACAGAGATTCCTGGGCTCAAAGCGGTGAATGCAGTTGATGCGGCTGGGGTTCATCCCCTCCTGCTTGCGGTGGGTGAGGAGCGTTATACCCCCTTCGAGAAAACCGAGCGTCCCTCGGAGCTGTTGACGCTCTCAAATGCAATATTAGGAAAGGGGCAACTCTCTTTGGCTAAGTATTTGCTAATTGCTGATGCGGCCGATCAGCCGGATATTCATGATATTCCCCAATTCTTTCGTCATCTGTTAGAGCGCGTCGATTGGCGACGTGATGTTCACTTTCAAACCGAGACTACGATTGATACGTTGGACTATTCGAGTGCAGATTTGAATGTGGGCTCAAAAGTGGTGTGGGCTTGTACGGGCGAGCCCCGTCGGACATTAGCGAAAACGCCACCCATCTTAGAGAGTGAAACCGTTTGTGCCGTGGTCGATGCAGGGATTCTGGCGGTGCAGGTAAAATCTAGTGAAGACTATGCGAAAGCTCCTCGAGAGATGGAGGCATTGATTTCAAACTTGAAAGGGCGGGTGGATGAGGATGCGTTTCCCTTGATTATTGCCTGTGACGAACCTGAATTCTTAGCAGCTGATTTTAACAATTTCTTGTGGGCTACATTCACGCGTTCAAATCCTTCGCACGATATCTATGGGATAGAATCTAAAACGGAATTCAAACACTGGGGGTGCTCTGGCTCATTGGTGATTGACGCACGTTTCAAGCCGCACAATGCACCGCCCTTGTTGGAAGATCCTCAAGTAATAGCTCGCGTCGATCAGCTAATGGAGGCACAAAAAAAATAGGCGCACAAGATTGTACGCCTACTGAGATGAGTGGGGGGTTGATTTTATGCGCTAAAGTTGTTCTCCACCCAAGCGGTTAGATCTTGCACGGCGGAGATAGATATATCGAAAGCAGCTTTTTCAGTTTCGTCGAGTTCAACTTCAATAATCTTTTCTACCCCACCGGCTCCCATAACCACAGGAACCCCCGCATAGAGACCGTCGATGCCGTATTCTCCGCTGAGCAACGCCGCACAGGTAAGAACGTTTTTCTTATCCTTCAAGTAAGCCTCCGCCATTTTGATCGCCGATAGAGCGGGCGAATAGTAGGCCGATCCGGTTTTTAGGAGCCCGACAATTTCGCCACCTGATTTTGCAGTCCGAGCGGCAATCGTCTCGAGGGTTTCCATTGGAAGAAGTTGGGTAATGGGGACTCCACCTGCTGTTGCATACCGAATCAGTGGAACCATGGTATCTCCATGTCCGCCCATTACCATGGCAGTCACATCCTCTGCTGCTACGCCGAGTTCAAGGGCGATTAACGAAGAGAAGCGTGAACTATCGAGTACACCGGCCATACCGCAAACTTTATGGGCGGGGAAACCGGTTACTTTCTGCATCGCATATACCATGGCATCTAGCGGATTGGTTACGACAATGACAAAGGCATTGGGTGCTTGAATTTTAATATTTTCGCCAACGGATTTGATAATACCGCAGTTTACTTCAAGCAGATCATCACGGCTCATGCCCGGCTTCCGAGGGAGCCCAGCGGTAACAATCACAACGTCGGCATCTTTCATCGCATCATATTCATTGGAACCGACGAGGTTGCTTGAAGATGGAATAACGGTTGCGCCATGGGTAATATCAAGGCTTTTCCCTTGTGGAATACCTTCAGAAATATCGATTGTGACCACATCACCTAGCTCTTTTTGAGCGGCCAACAGAGCCATAGTTCCGCCAATCTGACCGGCGCCGACGAGTGCAATTTTCTTTCTAGACATATTTCTCCTTCTGAAACGCTGTAATATTCTTTCCGAAGAGCCGAAACTATCAATGAGAGTCAGTACCTGCAACGCGTTTGCACGTATTTTTTTGCAAACAGGTCAAATTGATTGAATTTCCTTTGTTTTAGGGATTTTATTAGACGCTTATTTGGTTTTATATAGGTACTAGAAGCGGAGAGAAAAAGAAAGTAATGAGAATGAATAGTGCGCGTTTTTTATGGAGTTCTATCGGGCAAAAGTTTTTGTTAGCAACCTCAGGCACGATTATGTTCCTGTTATTTTTGATTCCGCACATGGGCGGGAATGTTCTATTTCTGTTTGGACCAGACCTTTTCAATTCCTATGCACACCACCTGCATAAACTTATTCCGATCGTGATCGGCATTGAGGTATTGATGTTAGTCTCCATCTCCGTACACATGATTATGGCGACTCGTACGACATGGGCAAATCGGAAGGCAGCCTCTTCTCGCTATTCACAAAAAGGATCAAAAGAGCGCTCTTTGGCTGCGCGTCTTATGCCGTGGTCGGGCATTATGATTTTTGCTTTTATCGTCATTCATTTGGCAAATTTTAAATTTTATGAAAAATCAAAAACGATGCTGAATGGACATGAAGTCTATGATGTATACGGCATGGTATTGAGTCGTTTTCAGGGGGATCTCTGGTATGTGGGTATTTATCTTTTCTTTATGGTAGCCGTTGGCTTGCACTTGAGCCACGCGCTTCAAAGTGCGTTGCAAACTTATGGGGTGTATGTCCCGCGGTCGGGAAGTAAGATAAAAGCGGCGAGCATGTGGATCGCCATTGGTATGGCATCGACCTTCGCTATCATTCCAATTATCGCATATTTGAAATAACTCGAGGAAGATCATGGTAGAATTAAATGCAAACATTCCTGAAGGACCGATGGCTGAAAAGTGGACGCGGCATAAATTTGGCGTTAAATTGGTAAATCCTTCCAATAAGCGAAAATACAAAGTGTTGGTAGTGGGTACGGGCTTGGCAGGGGCTTCGGCAGCCGCCACTATGGCGGAATTGGGATATCAAGTAGAGAGCTTCACGTATTCCGACACTCCGCGTCGTGCGCACTCAATTGCCGCACAGGGGGGAATTAATGCGGCGAAGAATTATCCCAACGATGGTGATTCAATTCACCGGCTTTTTTATGACACCGTCAAAGGCGGGGACTATCGTTCACGTGAGGCAAATGTGCATCGCTTGGCGGAAGTAAGTAATCAAATTATCGATCATTGCGTAGCACAAGGGATTCCATTTGCGCGAGAATATGGCGGTAATCTCGCCAATCGTTCGTTTGGAGGTGCACAGGTATCGCGAACATTTTATGCGCGCGGACAAACCGGACAGCAGTTGCTCTTAGGAGCGTATGGTGCGTTGCAAAAAGAGATCTCCAACGGAGCGGTCAAGATGCACACCCGTTGCGAATTGATCGACGTTGTGATCATCGATGGTCGAGCTCGAGGTATCATCACACGTAATCTAGTGACAGGAGAGATTGAGCGCCACATAGGTGATGCAGTGGTGTTGGCAACCGGCGGATATGGAAATGTGTTTTATCTTTCAACGAACGCAATGAATTGCAACGCAAGTGCAGCATGGCGGGCGTGTAAAAAAGGAGCGTGGTTTGCAAATCCTTGTTTTACGCAAATTCATCCCACTTGTATTCCCGTGCATGGGGAGTATCAGTCGAAGCTCACGTTAATGTCGGAAAGTTTGCGTAATGATGGTCGAATCTGGGTGCCGAAGAAGAAGGGCGATACTCGTCCGGCTTCCGAAATTCCTGAAGATGAACGTGATTATTATTTGGAGCGTAAATATCCTAGTTTTGGCAATCTTGTACCGCGAGATTTGGCCTCTCGGAATGCAAAGGAAGTTTGTGATGCCGGATATGGGGTCGGGCCGACGGGCGATGCAGTTTATCTCGATTTTTCTGAAGCGATTGGTCGCTTGGGTCGAGATTTAATTGAGGCGCGTTATGGCAATTTATTTGAGATGTACAATCGTATTACTGATGACAATCCCTATGAGATGCCGATGATGATCTATCCCGCGGTGCATTACACCATGGGAGGATTGTGGGTGGATTATAATTTAATGACGACGGTGCCTGGCTTGTATGCCATCGGAGAAGCCAACTTTTCGGATCATGGAGCAAACCGATTAGGCGCTTCAGCTTTGATGCAGGGACTGGCTGATGGCTATTTTGTCTTGCCGAACACTATTAATAATTACCTCGCTGATTTAGAGCGTGATACGTTGGATGATTCGCATCCTGCTTTTGTGGAAGCGGAGGAAACAGCCGCGGCTAAATTAGAAAAACTCTTGGCGGTAAGAGGAACCCGAACAGTGGATGATTTTCATCGAGAGCTTGGTCTGCTAATGTGGAATGAGTGTGGCATGGCGCGCAGTGAGGCGGGGTTAAAGAAAGCACTTGAAGAGCTACCAAAACTACGCGATGCGTTCTGGAGCGATGTCAATGTACCTGGATCGGGCGATGATTTGAATCAAGCTCTTGAAAAAGCAAATCGGGTAGCGGATTTCTTGGAGTTTGCAGAAGTGATGTTGCAAGATGCATTAAATCGTAATGAATCTTGTGGGGGCCACTTCCGCGTAGAGAGTCAGACAGAGGAGGGAGAAGCGCTTCGGGATGATGAAGCTTTTGCCTATGTATCGGCGTGGGAATTTAAAGGTGTAGGCGAGGAGCCCGCGCTGCATAAAGAACCGCTCGTGTTTGAAGAGGTACCATTAAGTCAGAGGTCGTATAAATAATGGCAGATGAAAAGATTAATCTAACGCTGAATGTGTGGCGTCAGCAGGCAGGTCAAGAAGGGGCTTTCGCAACTTACAAAGCGGAAAATATCGATACGAATGCTTCATTTCTCGAAATGCTGGATGTGGTGAACGAAAACCTGACTCGTGCTGGGAAAGAACCGATTGCTTTTGAGCATGATTGTCGGGAAGGAATTTGCGGATCTTGTGGGGCATTAGTTGCAGGAAAAACCCATGGATCGCATGATCGAACAACACTATGTCAGTTGCATATGCGCAGTTTTAATGATGGAGATGAGCTAACGATTGAGCCGTTCCGCGCGGATGCTTTTCCGGTGATCAAAGATCTGATTGTTGATCGAAGTGCGTTAGACAAGATTGTTTCCTCGGGCGGATATGTATCGGTAAAAACAGGAAGCGCACCAGAAGCTTCCACGATTCCGATCGAAAAGAATTTTGCAGATGCAGCAATGGATGCGGCGGCGTGCATTGGATGTGGTGCGTGTGTGGCCGCCTGTCCAAACGGAGCGGCGATGCTTTTCACTTCTGCAAAAGTTTCCCAGTTTGCGTTATTACCGCAGGGAGCTCCTGAGCGAGCGTCGCGAGTGGAAGAGATGGTGGAGACCATGGATCAACTTGGTTTTGGAAACTGTTCGAACGAATATGAGTGCGCCGTGGCTTGCCCTAAAGGGATTGATGTGAAACATATAGCACGACTCAATCGTGAGTTCATTGCGTCTCGAACCCGAAAGAAAAAATGAAGATACATGAATTTCAAGCCAAAGAGCTTTTGAAGAGATATGCCATCCCGATTCAGGATGGCATTACCATTGATACCCTTGAACAAGCAGAAGTTGCCTTAGATCAGGTGGAGGCAGATTTTGGGGCTGAGCAATTTGTAATTAAAGCCCAGATTCATGCGGGTGGGCGAGGCAAGGGCGGTGGTGTTAAGTTCTGCTCTGATCGCGCGACGGCTCTCGAAAAGATTAATGAAATCTTAGGCATGACGTTGATCACGCACCAAACAGGTTCGGAAGGGCGATTAGTCAAGAAGGTAATGGTTGCCGAAGCGTTGGATATTGCGCAGGAATTTTATGTGGCGATTACGCTCGACCGATCATCTGGAAAAGATGTCTTTATGGTTTCCTCCGAAGGCGGTATGGAGATTGAAGAAGTGGCGAAAACAGCGCCAGAAAAAATTGTTCGTGAAGCGGTAACACCGGGACTTGGATTGCTTGGTTTTCAAGGTCGGCGCTTGGCAAAATCTCTCGGGCTTGAAGGTAAACTGGCACGCCAAGCTGCGGCAATGTTTCAGAAGCTCTATACGCTCTACCGCGAAATGGATTCCTCTATCGTGGAGATTAATCCATTGATCGTTACTGAACGGGGGGCCTTAGTCGCGTTGGATGCCAAGATGAATTTTGATGGCAATGCGCTCTACATGCACTCTGATGTGGTTGAGATGCGTGATCTAGATGAAGAAGATCCGGCAGAAGTTGAAGCAGATAAATACAATCTTAACTACATCAAGTTAGATGGCGAAGTGGGCTGCATGGTTAATGGAGCGGGGTTGGCGATGGCGACCATGGATATCATCAAGCAAGTCGGTGGTTCGCCGGCCAACTTCTTGGATGTCGGTGGCGGCGCTAACGTAGAGACAGTGAAAAATGGATTTAGGATTATTTTAGCCGATGCGAATGTGAAGGCGGTCTTGATTAATATTTTCGGGGGGATCGTTCGATGTGATCGAATCGCTAATGGGATTATTGAAGCCGTAAAAGAGCTCGATTTGAATGTGCCAGTTGTCGTGCGTTTGGCAGGAACAAACGCGGAAGTGGCGAAAGAGCTGCTCTCCAACTCTGGAGTATCGATCATTTCTGCGGATCATTTTGAGGATGCGGCACACAAAGTAGTTGCGGCAGCTAAGGGGGCATAACATGGCGATTTTAGTAGATAAAGATTCGCGGATTATTGTGCAGGGCATCACGGGTGCCGAAGGAAGCTTTCATGCAGAGCAGTGTCTTGCCTATGGCGACAATGTGGTTGGGGGTGTAACGCCAGGCAAAGGGGGGCAGATGGCTCTTGAAGGCAATGTGCCAGTATTTGATTCCTGTGCGGAAGCGCGTGAGCAAGTCGGTGCGAATGTTTCGTTGATTTTTGTTCCGCCACCGTTCGCGGCGGATGCCATTATGGAAGCCGCTGCAGCGGGAATCGAGTTAATCGTTTGTATTACGGAAGGCATACCGGTGGCGCAGATGGTTGAAGTGAAATCATTTGTCGAACAGACCGGTTCGCGCTTTATTGGACCGAACTGTCCGGGCGTATTGACGCCAGGTGCCGCCAAGGTAGGCATTATGCCCGGTTTTATCGCAAAAGAGGGTCGAGTGGGGGTTATTTCTAAATCGGGAACGTTGACCTACGAAGCCGTGGATCAATTGGTTCGTGAAGGATTGGGTCAATCGACCTGTGTGGGTATAGGAGGGGATCCGATTATTGGCACTACGATGAAAGAGCTCTTAGAGCTTTTTGAAGCGGATCCTGGAACCGATGCGATTGTAATGATTGGAGAAATTGGTGGATCAATGGAGATCGAGGCAGCGAAGTATGCCAAAGCACACGTTACTAAACCGGTAATTGGATTCATTGCGGGGCAGACAGCGCCACCAGGGCGACGAATGGGACACGCCGGAGCAATTGTTTCCGGAGCAGATGAGTCTGCGGCGGCAAAAAAAGCGGTTATGGAAGAATGCGGTGTGGTTGTAGTTGAATCCCCTGCAGATATTGGTAAAACGGTTAGACAAGCTTTAAGCTAGAATAAGTGGAGATAGGTATGAGTGAAAAGAAGGCAGTATTAGAATTTGATGGAAAAACAATCGAATTAGATTCGTTAACCGGAACCGAGAATGAAACGGGTTTGGATATCACGAAACTGCGAGCGGAGACGGGATTGATCACATTAGATCCAGCCTATGGAAATACCGGTTCGTGTACCTCGGATATTACATTCATTGACGGGGGTAAAGGCATCCTTCGGTATCGGGGCTACGCCATCGAGGAGCTTTGTGAAAAATCAGACTTTCTGGAAAGTGCTTTTTTGGTTCTTTATGGAGATCTTCCAACCGCAGAGGAGAAAGCCTCTTTTCAAACAGGCATCGAGAGTGCTGCTGGTATGCCGGCTGATATCTTGGGTCATCTCAATGCATTTCCCAAAGATGCACCACCAATGGCAACCCTCTCGTCGTTAATTAGTGTCTTGGCGGCACATAATACAGACGATCTAGGTGTGGCAGTTGAAGGCGAAAGTTTCACGAGACCGCTTTACACGATCATGGCACAGGTGCTTGAGTTAGCTGCCGGTCAATATCGTGTCAATCTAGGGAAAACACCAAACACCTATAATCCTGACTTAAGTTATGCCGCTAATTTTATGCATCTCATGTTCTCAGAACCCGGACAGCCTTACGAAGTGTTGCCTGCGGTTGAAAAAGCGATGGATCTTTTTTTGATTCTTCACGCAGACCATGAGCAAAATTGTTCTACTTCTACGGTACGTATCGTAGGCAGTTCGCGCTCAAACCTCTTCAGCTCGGTCTCTGCAGGTATCGGGGCGCTATGGGGACCATTGCACGGTGGAGCTAATTGTGAAGTCATCAAAATGCTTAATAGTATACATAACGATGGGATCGCTCCGAGTGATTTTGTGGCTCAAGCAAAAGATAAGACTTCAAACGTCAAACTCATGGGCTTTGGGCATCGCGTGTACAAAAACTTTGATCCGCGTGCAAAAGTGCTCAAGGTGCAGGTGGATAATGTGCTCGAAGCGCTAAACATTGAAGATCCGTTGATGGATATTGCCAAAGAGCTCGAGGAGATGGCGCGAAGTGATAGCTACTTTGTAGATCGGAATCTCTATCCGAATGTAGATTTTTACAGTGGAATTCTGCTTAAGGCATTGAATATTCCGATCGATATGTTCACGGTTCTCTTCGCGATTGGTCGAATCCCTGGCTGGATTGCCAACTACCGCGAATTACATGTTCAAGGGCAACGGATCGGGCGTCCCCGTCAGATTTACACCGGTGCCGCTTTGAGAGATTATACCGATATCAGCGCCCGTTAATAAGCGATTGATAACATTAAAAAACACCGTCTTTAAGGCGGTTTTTTTACACACTTTCAGCCTCGATGGATCGATCGAACATTGATTTGGAGGTCTGGTTACCGATGAGGTACAGCGCAATCAAGGCGAGAATGATCCCAATAAACTGTTCGCCGCTGCCGCGTTGGATGGTGAGCGTTGAAACCATGCCAAAAAGGAAGTAGTAGACAACAGCTATTCGATAGCCTAAAAGGATGAAGCGGCTGAGTAGCAAGGCAATGAAGAGATTGACAATGATTAGAATAATCTGTGCCTCCAATATAATCGCTTTATTGAGTGGGATTCCGATGGCGATTAATAGATGAATAAATGCAACTATGCGGATCGACTGAAAGTAAAAACGAATCTGCCGCTCTCGTTTCGAAAGGGCTTTTAAAGGCTTGTTGAATTTGATCTGAGTGATCGGACAACGCCCTTCGGTCGGTCTTTTTTTTAGGTTGTTAAAGCGGAGAACCATTAGGAAGTAGCGGCTGCCAATGCAGCATCATAATCAGGCTCTTGAGCAATTTCTGGTACTTGCTCGGTATAGACCACGTTGCCGGCGGCGTTGATCACGACGACAGCGCGTGAGAGCAATCCTGCGAGCGGTCCGTCGGTGATGGTTACGCCATAGTCGATGCCAAACGAGGAGCGAAAGACCGATACGGGTTTTACAGTCTCCAGTCCTTCGGCACTACAAAAACGATTAAGAGCAAAGGGAAGGTCCATCGAAACGCAGAGAATAACGGTGTCTGTAACTGCGCTGGCGGCTTGATTAAAGCGTTGTGTGGAGGCGGCACAGACGCCGGTATCAATACTTGGGAAGATATTTAAGAGAACCGTTTTGCCTTTTAGGTCTGCAAGGGTGAGTGAACTTAGATCGGTTAACACACCTTCGAATGCAGGGGCGGGTTGATCGGTTGGAGGTAATGTTCCAAGCGTGTTGATGGGGTTTCCTTTAAGTGTAATCATTGCCATTTTTTATCTCCTAATTGAGGGCAGATCGTAGAAGTCCATCGAAGATAGTACAAGGACAAATCGTGGTGATTGGTCGATAGAGGTTGACGACCTAATGCGTTCTGGTAGGTTCTCGTGCTTATCAGAATATGAAATGGCAAATGACAATATTAAACGGGTTTTTACTCGCCCTTCAGCTCAGCCTTACCGGCTGTTTTTCACTCTCTTTTTTGAACGATCATGGCGCAGACAAGGTGGAGTCTAGCATGGAATCGGGTGCATTAGATGCTACCCCTTCCTCCGAAGTGAGGGCGGCTTCCGATTCAAAACCGTTAAAGCCTATGGTTTTTGAGGAATCAATTCAGATCTCTGCACCCGATACCACCCAGACACTCTAAGCGAGTTCAGCATCGATTCGTTCTTGATGGAGCTCGATGGGGGTCGTATGTTCACAAAGAGGGTCAATTATGAGTAAACGAACAGCATCGATTGAGAGAAACACAACTGAAACACAAATTGCCTTAGAGTTGAACATAGATGGCTCGGGAAACTATACCAATGAAACCCCGATTCCTTTCTTGAATCATATGCTTGATCTATTTGCGAAACACGCTTTGCTCGACTTAGAGGTTAAAGCTACGGGCGACGTGGAGGTGGATTATCATCACCTTGTTGAAGATGTCGGGATTGTCTTGGGAAGCGCTTTTAAGGAAGCGGTTGGTGATCGCAAAGGGATTAATCGTTATGGATTTTGGGTGCTACCCATGGATGAGGCGCAAGCGCAAGCCGAAGTTTGCCTCGATTTGAGCGGACGTCCGTTCTTCGTCTATACCTTCGAGCATGAGCAGAAATATATCCGCGATTTTGATGTCACGATCATGAAGCATTTTTGGCGTTCCTTCTCAGATACCGCTCAGATGAACCTGCACATTGAGCTTAAGTTTGGCGAAGATTTGCACCATTGTATCGAGGCGGTCTTTAAAGCTGTGGCGCGCGCGATGCGCATGGCGTGTGCACAAGATCCCCGTGCGCTCGATCAAGTGCCTTCGAGTAAAGGGCGACTTGGAACATGAGGGATTCATGATCGGTTTGATTGATTACGGTATGGGCAATCTGGGCAGTGTTGCGAACGCTCTGCACTATCTTGGGCAAGAGGTGCGCCTTATAGAGCGTCGCGAGGAGGCGGATCGGTGCCATGCGCTAATCTTGCCCGGAGTCGGTGCATTTGGTGACTGTATGGAGCATCTCGAAGCATATGGTTTTGTGGATTTGATTCGCGAGTGGGTGTCCGCCGGACGTCCGTTAATGGGCATATGTTTGGGGTTGCAAGCACTGTTTGCCGCATCGGAAGAGTCGCCAGGAGTGTCTGGACTCTCGCTTTTTGAAGGTACGGTAAAACACTTTAGATTGCCTGCAGATCATAAGGTGCCGCAGATTGGTTGGAATCGGGTGGAAGCAGTGCAACCGGATTGTCCAATGTTTACGGGCATCAAGCCCAACGCTCATTTTTATCTCGTACACTCGTTTTATGTCGACACACCCGACCATGGCTTGATCGCTGGAAAAACGAACTATGGCATCGACTACTGCTCCTGTATTTGGCGCGACAATGTCTTTGCCACCCAGTTCCACCCTGAGAAATCTCAGCAGGCGGGACTGCAGATGCTTAAAAACTTTTCCAATTGGTCTGTTGGGATTTAAAGAATGAATCTACTCACTGGGTAGAGCATCGGCAAGGGCAATGATGGCTTGGGTGAGATCGTCGATGGAAATAATCAGGGGTGGCATAAGGTAGATAATAGTACCGAGGGGGCGGAAAAGGTAGCCGGCTTGGCGCAAAGTCTGTTTGATATGAGGCATCTTATCGGCGTACTCGGCATGGAGTTCAACGACGCCGATCATGCCGAGGAAGCGGGTCTCTTTGACGCAACTGCGTTGCTCTAGGGTTTTCATTTGCTCACGCATTGTGGCGGCTTTTTCGGCGGTATTAAGAACGGTATTCTCGGCTTCGTAGATACGGAGGGCGGCGAGGGCAGCGGCACAGCCAATGGGGTGTCCTGCGTAAGTGTTGCCGTGGTAGAAGGTACAATCTTTTTCCCCGAGATTCGAGAAGGTATCATAGAGCACATCCTTCACAATACAGGCGCTTAGGGGCATGTAGCCGCCGGTGAGAGCTTTTCCGATGCAGACGAGGTCGGGGTCGATTCCGGCGTGGTTATGGGCGAAGCGTTTACCGGTGCGTCCGAAGCCCATGGCGATTTCATCCACAATCATAAGGACTTCGTTTTCTTTGCAGCAATCAGCGAGTTGTTTTAGATAGCCGGAAGGATACATTTTCATGCCCGCTGAGCCGAGACAGAGAGGTTCTAAAATAACGGCTGCGAGTTTTTCGGCATGGGCTTCGATGACCGTACGACTCGGTTCAAAACCGTTGGGATCTGCTGAGGTAGGCTGAGGAAAGGGGAGTTTGTCGGTATGGTTGATAATCTCACTATAAGGTGCGTGGAAGTTATCTACAAATCCAACGCCCAATGCGCCGAGGGAGTCGCCGTGGTAGCCTTGGTCCATGCCGATGAGCGCTCTTTTTTCTGGGCGACCGATGTTGTGCCAGTATTGGACGGCAATCTTGAGGGCGGCTTCTACGGCGCTGGCGCCGTCGCTAGCAAATACGACGTGGCGGTCGGGAGTTGGCATGAGGTGGGCGAGGGTTTCGGCGAGTTCGATAACATGGGGGTGGGTCATGCCGCCGGTGATGGAGTGCTGGAGGCTACCGGCTTGTTGTTGAATCGCTTGAACGATCTGAGGGTGGTTGTGACCGAGAGCACAGGCCCACCAGCTGGAGACAACATCAACATAGCGATTGCCTTGGTCGTCGAAGAGATAGATGCCTTCGCCCCGTACGATGTGAGGAAAGTTACCGGCTTGGATGGCGGAGAAGGGGGTGTAGGGGTGAAAGAGGTGGCTCATGGAAGGATTTTTTCTAGGATTTCTTGGGTTAACGTTTGCACAGCTGTAGGTAGCTTTGAAAAGGGGTTGGGGTTGGGGGTGTCGAGTTCGGGGATATAGGGAATGGTTCCAAGCCAAGGTGTTTGCCCAAATTCGGCAATGGTTCGGGCATTGTCGGGCTCGGTGAAATCGCTGCCATCGGGGCGGGTGTGGATGAAGACGAAGCCAGCAATGCGGAGGTTGCGCTGGTGAAGGGCTTTGATGGTGAGGAGAGTGTGGTTGATGGTGCCGAGTCCGGGGCGGGCGGCGATGAGGATGGGGAGTTGAAGTTCGGTCATGAGGTCGAGCATGGTTTCTTCTCGGTTGAGGGGGACGAGGGCGCCTCCGGCGCCTTCGACAAGCAGGGTTTCTGCCTGAGTGCGGAGTGCGTGATAGGTGTCGACTAAGTGTTGAAGGGTGAGAGGGCGGTTTTCCATTTCTGCGGCGAGGTGGGGGGAGCAGGCGGGGGCATAGCAGGCGGGAGCCAAGAGGGCTCTGAGGGTGGGGTCGGCTTGGATACCGCTAAGAGCAAGGGCGTAATCAAGGTCGGGGATGTTGTCAGTGCAGCCACTTTGGGCGGGCTTCATGGGCAGGGCGTTGTATCCGCGTTGGTGGAGGGCGGAGAGAAGTAGTGCGGTTAAAACGGTTTTACCTGCGTCGGTGTCGGTTCCGGTGATGAAAAAACTGCTCATGGGGCGGAGACCTCCGGTTTTTTGACTAGATAGCGGGCTGTTTCATACGTGGCGTAGATGCCACCAGCGGTCGCATGGTTGGTTTCGTAGGCGTGGATAAGTGCGAGGAGTTCGCTCCGGTTGAGGGGGAGATCGTTTTGTGGAAGGGCGGTGACACCCTGCTCATGAATAGCTTGAAGAAAGTCGCGGGTGTTGGAATAGATGTGGCGACGTTCGGCGATTGTGGAGTAGAGGATATCGAAGCCGACATGTTGGATCTGTTCGGTGACGATGTTTTCGGTAGGAAGGGTGAGCCCGATTCCTTTGGTGGGAGCAATGCGGCGACGCAGTTCACGGAGTTCCCAGAGCGTACCACGGAGCATGAGACCAAGAAGGAAGTGGCCGCCGGGTCGCAGGGCGTTGTATAGATTTTGTAGGGTGGCGGTGAGATTGGACGACCAGTGGAGAGCGGCACTTGAGGCGATGAGTGTATAGGGTTGTTGGGGGATATAGGTTTCAGCGTCGGCTTGAATCCAGTTGATTTGGGGGAGATGATGGAGGCGCTTTTGGCTCTGTTCAATCATCTCTTCGGCAAGATCGATGGCGTCGATGGGGGTCGTTGGATAGCGTGTGGCGAGTTGCTCGGTGAGTAGACCGGTTCCTGCGCCGACATCGAGAATGCGATGGGGGGCTTTTGCAGGCGCTTGTTCAAGCAGTGCTTCAATCAGTTCGAGCTGGGGAGCTGCGTGTTGATTGTAGGTTGAAGCTGCGTTTGAAAATCGGTTGTTGTTCATTTTTCCCTCTTATGACGAAGATAGAGAACATGGTTGGAAATTGCAAACGCAACCGTTGCGTAGCAGCGGGGGGTTCGATAGAATCGTCATATGATTTTGGAACTAGCAGCGATTTTAAATTTAAGTGAAATAATGACAGAGCATTTGGTGTATACATTGGGCGCGCTGCTTATTTTCGTGGCGTTACGGCTGATGACATCTATGATCATTCGGCGAAACGTGCAGGATGAGAAACGGTCATATAATTTGCGTAAGACGTTTACGTATGTGTATTCGGGGCTGTTTCTTTTTTCGTTGGGTTCGATCTGGCTGAATGGGATGGAATCGATCGGAACGTTCTTGGGGCTGACGAGTGCAGGTCTGGCGATTGCGTTACACGATACGATTGCTAATTTGGCGGGTTTTTTGTTTATTGAGGCGCGGAAGCCATTCCGAGTGGGAGATCGGGTAGAAATCAATGGAGTGCAGGGGGATGTAATTGATGTGCGGCTATTTCAGTTTAGTATTGTGGAGGTAGGTAATTGGGTGGATGCGGATCAGAGTACAGGTCGGATTATTCATGTGCCTAATAGCCATGTATTAAAGTATGCGACGGCGAATTCACACGTGGGATTTGAGTATATTTGGAATGAAATTCCGGTGTTAATCACGTTTGAGAGTGATTGGAAACGAGCGAAGGAGTTGATGTTGGCGATTGCGAGTGAGCAGGCAGAGTCGCTTTCTGCGGGCGCTCAAAATCAGATTCGCCGAGCGGCGCGAAAGTATTTAATTGTAGCGGGTAAGTTAACACCAATCGTCTATACGAGTGTAAAAGATTCGGGCGTCATGTTGACGATTCGTTATTTGGTGAACCCGCGAATGCGACGTGGAACGGAACAAAAAATCTGGGAAGAAATTTTATTGGCGTTTCAGGCGGAAGCACAGATTGACTTGGCGTACCCAACGGTTCGCTATTTTACACCAGAAAATGTTCCGCCGCCTGCATAGTCTGCTCAAAGGCATGGGCGGCCAGTGCATGTCCGAGCCCTTCATAGATAATGAGCTGGCTTTCAGGAAGATATTGGTCTAGCCAATGTGCCGCGTCCACCGGAATAATTTGATCAGCTGTCCCATGCATCAGTAGAACGGGTAGGTGTAATGAGGGGATAAGGCTGCGTAAATCGGTGTCGCGTAAATAGCGTAGACCCTCTTGTAGGGCATGTAGATCAGCAGGCGGATGGGGTCTATTTTGACGGCTGGGTTTTTGAGGGGCGTGCACATTGCTAAAAAAAGCGTCTAAGAGTGATTCCGGATCTTTTTCAAGTTGATCGATCATACGATCCAGAACCCGTTCGGCTGATCCGTGTACATAATCCTCTTTTTTACAAAAGCATGCAGTACCGGACAGAAGAACTACCTTTTTACAAGACGCGGGAAGTCGTTCAAAAGCGAGTAGACCTCCCATTGATCCTGTAAGTATGGCGTCTGCTTCGGGTAGACAAGATCGTTGCAGCGCTTCTGCTCCGCTGAGCAACTCAACCTTACATTGATGAGCAAAGCGTTTGCCGATAGGCTCAATGGCATGCGTGCTGTGCGCCCATCCAGAGATAATTAAGAGTCTTTTCATGAATGCACCGCGCGTGTGATAAGCTCGATGGCGTGGTCTATATCCGCGTCGCTGTGCGCGAGACTCAGGCTGACACGTAAACGCGCCGTGCCTTCCGGAACAGTGGGTGGACGAATCGCACCTACTAAAATATCCTGCTCTCTCAAGCGATGAGCGATATGCATAACCTCCTCATTTTCTCCAACAACAACAGGAATGATTTGGCTTTCCGACTGAAGGGTATTTAATCCATTTTCGTGTAGAGCAGCACGAAACCGACTTGCGCGCTCAAGAAGTGTTCTGCCCATATTGGGAGTTTGCTCAAGTACGTCTAGTGCACCGAGTGCTGCGCCCACCTGAGCCGGTGGAGGTGCTGTGGTATAGATAAAGGAGCGTGAGTGTTGTACGAGATAACTTCGCATCTGTTCGGAACAGCAGACATAGCCGCCATAGCCTGCAAGAGCTTTGCTGAGTGTGCCCATGCTAAGCGTTACCGAAGAGGTAAGATCGAGCTCGCAGACACGCCCCTCTCCATTTGGTCCATATAAGCCCACAGCATGCGCTTCATCCACCATCAACATAGCCTCATTATCAGCAGCAATCTGAGCAAGTTCTCTCAGAGGTGCAAGATCACCGTCCATACTGTAAACCGATTCAACTAGGATCAGTTTCCGTTGTCTTTTTCCCGCATGGCTTTCGAGTAGTTTTTTGAGATCCGCCGGATCATTGTGTTTGAAGCGCAACAATTTAGCACCGGAGAGGCGCACTCCATCAAGCATACACGCGTGAATTAGACGGTCGGCAAAGATGAGGTCATACCGATCTATGATATGAGGAATGGTTCCGAGACTGGTTAGATAGCCTGAACCGTAGAGGAGCGCATGAGGATAGTTTTTATGTAGAGCCAAGCGATCTTCTAATTCTTCGTGCAGGGATAGGGTGCCACTGACTAATCGTGATGCGGTTGCTCCGCTTCCATAGGTTTCGAGTGCGGTTCTTGCGCGTTCAATGACATGAGGGTGCTTTGAAAGGTTGAGATAATCATTTCCGGAAAAATTAAGAATACGCTTATCCGCATGCATGATCACTCCACCGGTCTGTGCATGCACACGCGCTTGGCGAGTCAAACCCTGACCTGTTGCATCATCGAGCTTTTTTTGAATCCAATTCTCATCCATCATCAGAAAAAGATACTGTCTTAAATCAGGAGTGGGAAATTATTTATGATTCAATATCGCAGATGATCGTAGCTGGAGAGCTATAGTGCTTTTAGATTTTCATTAGGTGCATCAGCTGATACGTTGTTTACGTTCAGTTTTGGGAGTGAGATATGAGTTTTGATCAAAATCGTGCCCATCCAGATGGATGGGATAAGAGTAAGTTAGTCAGTCGCTATGTGACAGAGGGTGTAGAAAGTGCTCCACACAGATCCTATTATTATGCCATGGGGCTCAGCGAAGAGCAGATTCATCAACCTCTAGTTGGGGTAGCTACCTGTTGGAATGAGGCAGCGCCTTGCAATATTGCTCTTTCTCGTCAGGCGCAAGCGGTCAAAAAAGGGGTAGATGCCGCTGAAGCCACCCCGCGCGAATTTACAACCATTACGGTGACCGATGGCATAGCCATGGGGCATGAAGGGATGCGTTCGTCGCTGGTCTCTCGTGAGGTGATTGCGGATTCGGTTGAGTTAACCATGCGCGGTCATTGTTATGACGCTTTAGTTGGGCTCGCTGGCTGCGATAAATCACTACCGGCGATGATGATGGTGATGTTGCGCTTAAATGTTCCTTCGGTATTCATGTATGGTGGGACTATCTTGCCTGGTAATTTTCGGGGCAAAGATGTGGATGTGGTTAATGTCTTTGAGGCAGTCGGTAAACACGCCAGTGGCGAATTCTCGGATGCCGATTTAAAAGAACTTGAGTGCGTTGCCTGTCCATCGGCGGGTGCTTGCGGTGGACAATTTACAGCCAATACGATGGCATGTGTATCTGAAGCCATTGGGCTGGCCCTTCCCAATTCAGCTGGTGCTCCTGCTCCCTACGAGAGTCGAGATGCTTATGCAGAGGCGTCCGGTGCGGCTGTGGTAGAATTGATTAAAAATGGTGGACCCTATCCAAGAGATATTGTAACGCGTAAATCGATGGAAAATGCGGCGGCTATTGTGGCTGCCACGGGGGGCTCAACCAACGCCGCTTTACATCTTCCGGCGATGGCGCATGAAGCGGGCATCGATTTTAATCTGTTTGATGTCGCTGAAATCTTCAAAAAGACACCTTATATCGCTAATTTACGACCCGGCGGAAAATATGTAGCCAAAGATCTATTTGATGTGGGTGGGGTCGGAATCGTTATCAAAGAATTGCTCGATTATGGCTATATGCATGGCGATTGCATTACGGTTACCGGCAAGACGTTGGCGGAAAATTATGCACAGGTAACCTTACCTGAGAATCAGGATGTAGTTTTTCCTATTTCAAATCCGATTCATCCAACCGGAGGCGTGGTCGGTTTGAAAGGTAACCTCGCTCCCGAAGGTGGTATTGTAAAGATTGCTGGACTCAAAGAGCTGGTGTTTGAAGGGCCGGCGCGAGTATTTGACGGAGAACAGGAGGCATTTGAGGCGGTCCAAAAGAGAGAATATGAGGATGGTGAAGTATTGGTGGTTCGCTATGAGGGAGCCAAAGGCGGCCCTGGTATGCGAGAAATGCTATCCACAACGGCTGCACTCTATGGGCAGGGAGCCGGAGACAAAGTAGCCTTGATTACTGATGGCCGTTTTTCAGGAGGCACGCGTGGATTTTGTATTGGGCATATCGGTCCCGAGGCGGCTGTGGGCGGTCCAATCGGGTTGTTACGAGACGGAGATATAATCCGTATAGATGCCGAGGCGGGCACGTTAGATGTGAAGTTAAGTGATGAAGAGCTGGTGGATCGGAAAGCGGCTTGGCAGCCCCGCGAAACTCAATACACATCGGGCGCCTTGCACAAATTTGCTCAGCTGGTAGGTCCCGCACGTGATGGCGCGGTTACGCACCCCGGAGCAAAGGCAGAAAAGCACACCTTTGTGGATCTTTAATCACTTCGCTCCTCGGGTGGCTCGAGGCAGTCGCTAAATAGTTTGAGTAGATGGGTATAATAGTGCTCTAACTCGTTTTCGATATTGGCTTCGGCGGTGAGTCGGATTTCGACGCGTCCTTGTGCAGGATAGAAGCCGGGTTCAATTCCTTTAGGTAGCGAGAGGTTATAGAGCTGCATTCGTTCAACAATATCAGATTCGCCGATGCCGCGGGTGTGAATGGATCGAATCAGCTTGGGGGTGAGGTGAGCGTATTGATTTTTTAGTTCAGGAAGAATGGATTTTTCGATGATAGCATTAAATTCATTCGGCGGCCCAGGGAGAAGATAGCAACATTTGTTTTCGGGTAGATCAATTCGTTGGGCGGGAGCGGCTCCGATGGGGTTGGGTAGGACGGTAGCCTCTCCGAGGATGAGTGCTTGGCGTAGACCAATGGCGTTGAGTCTTCGACCGCGCTTTTGATACCACTCTTCGAGATAGTTGGCGGTGGGCGTGTGCTGTTGAATGCTACGATTGAATAGGTCGGCAAGGGCATCACGAGTGATATCATCGACGGTGGGACCGAGCCCGCCGCTGATAAATAGGATGGGCGTGCGTTTGAGTGCTTCTTGTGCAACGGATTTGATGAGGCCGATATCATCTCCAATAGAGGTATCACGCGTGAGATCAATGCCAATCGAGAAGAGAGCCGCCCCGAGATCTCGTCCGTGCGTATTGAGCGTGCGTCCAGATAAAAGTTCGTTGCCAATGGAGATGAGTTCAGCGGTTGGTTTCATAATACTTCTTTCGATTTGTATCCTCTATTTTCTTCGTATGAATTGGTATGTTGATACAGGAGCTGAAGATCAATGCGAGGTTTCTTTACGAGACGGGATAGATTTTCTAGGTTGTTTGAGATGAAAGATTCTATACAAGTAGATGAATCGATGGTGGGTTTGCGGTTGGATCAGGCAATGGCAGCTGGCACGGAGATGAGTCGATCGCAGGTGAAGCGGTTGATTGAGAGTGGTCGGGTTACCCTGAATGGGGTTATGGTCAAAGCACGGGCTTCGTTGTCGGTGGGAGATTCAATTGCTTGGGTGTGCGAGGCTTTAATAGAGGAGGGACCCCAGCCTGAGGCGATTGCGCTGGATGTACTGTTTGAGGATGAGTCTATTTTGGTATTGAACAAGCCGGCGGGATTGTTGGTACATCCGGGTGCAGGACATCGGGGTGGGACGCTGTTGAATGGGTTGCTTGGGTATGATGCTGTTTTTTCTTCGGTCGACCGGGCAGGGATTGTTCATCGGCTGGATAAAGATACAAGTGGGGTGCTCGTGGTGGCAAAGACGGAATCGGCTCAGATGAATTTGCAGGCTCAGTTTAAATGGCGAACAACGGAGAAGCGCTATACGGCGTTGGTGCAGGGCATTCCTCCAGCAGCGATGCAGTTGGAGCATAAATTGGGGCGACATCCGGTGCATCGAAAAAAACAAGCGGTTTTAAAGAAGGAAGGTAGGATGGCTATTTCGCAGGTATATCGAGAGGCGATTTTTGGAGCCGCTGCTCAGGTGGGGGTAGAAATTGAGACGGGGCGAACACATCAGATTCGGGTGCAGATGGCGCATATGGGCCATGCGGTTCTCGGAGATGCGTTGTATAGCCCGCGCAAACGTTTTTCAGCGGTGGAAGTGGGGCGGCAGATGTTGCATGCAAGTCGGCTTTCTTTTAGGCATCCGGAGAGTGAAAAGCACTTTTGCTTTGAGGTGCCTTTGCCGGATGATATGATCCAGTGTATTGAAAAACTACGGGAGTGTATGTAATGGTGGAGCCATCTTTATCATCAGTTCTTGCGGGATTAGAGTCCTATTTAGCCTATGAAAAACTGCAAGGAGTCACGCGGGTGGAGATGAATCAAGCGGTGCGTGATTCGTTGCTTGAAGAGGTGGATCTGTCGGTGATTAGGGCTTCAGAAGGGAAGACCTTGGAGGCCCCGTTGTTACCTGATACCTTAAAGGAGTTGTTTGTGGTAGAGGGTCTGTCGAATATGCCAGCGATTCTTTTTTTATGTGAAGAGAGTGAGGCCGCATCGGTGTATGCGGATGAGCAGGGCGCTTTATTGAGCCGTATGATTAAGGCGATGGAGCAGACGGAGGATCAGGTGGGGGTTGTGCGGTTGCCCTCGAATCTGAAAAATGGAGTTGATGAGATGGGCTCTCTTTTTGAGGAGGTTTCCCCTCGTTCTTGTGTGGTTTTTGGTGGGACGATTCTAGAGCATCTGCTGGGTAAGCGGGTGGCTTTTGAATCGATGCGCGGGCGTTGGATTGAGTTAAATGGGGTACGGTTGATGCCAACGCATGCCCTGAGCCATATGCTGAAAAGCCCTTCGGTGAAGAAGGAGACCTGGCAAGATTTACAGCGGGTAATGGAATATCTGAAGTAGACTTGAACGAGTTGATCGATTCGAGGTCAGAAGGCGTTTGGATAGGCGAGTAATAGACGTATGACGGACGAAAATCTAGAGCCGAAGCAGGATGATAGCCAGTGGGTTGAATTAGCGAAAATAGGCGATACGGCTGCGTTTAATAAATTAGTCAATCTCTACCATTCTCGGATTTACACATTAACGTATCAAATGACCTCGAATCGGGAGGATGCGGAAGATTTAACCCAAGAAATTTTTGTGAAGGCGTTTGAGGCTTTACCTCGGTTTAAAGGGAAGGCCTCTTTTTATACATGGCTTTATCGGATTGGGATTAATAAAACGATTAATTATCGGAAGAAGCGTAATCGCAATCGCCCGTTGAGTTTGGATGCGATGGAGCAGGAGGTGAAGCAGGATGAGAGTTATCATGATCTGATTAGTAAAGACTCACCGTTGCGTAATCTGAGTTTAAGTGAGTTACAATTAAAATTGAACGAAGCGATGCAACGGCTGTCAGAAAAACACAGAACCGTTGTAGTTATGCATGATATGCAAGGAATGCCGCATGATGAAATCGCAAAAGTTGTTGGGGTTTCAGTGGGAACTATTCGGTCTCGGTTATTTTACGCCCGTCGACAATTACAGGCGGATTTAGGGGAGTACATTAGATGAGCCAACAGAGAGAGCGAGAGTCAGGGTCGAGTGAGGATCAGCTTGTGAAGATGCTGCATTTAAAAAGATATGAATCGGCGGATAGAGAGCGGATGCTCCAGAATCGGCAACATATTATGCGGGAAGTGCGTTCTATTCAGGCAGAACGGAAGTCGCCTATACAGGATTGGTTAAAGGCGTATTGGGGAGAGGTCTGTGCGGAGCCCAAATATGGTTTTACATTGGCGTTAATTCTTCTCTTTTTTTCTTTCATACAGGTTATAGGAATCGATCAAACCCACTCAGAAATGAGTGCGGTTGCAGACGCTGATTTAAGTGGGCTTCCTGTGGAGGAGTTGCCTCTGGATGATGAGGAGACCTATCCCGATTTACCGGCTCATCATCGTTTATTTGCTCCGCCCACGGGGGGCGATGGAACTGTATTGCCTGCCAATTTTGAATTTGAGTAAGTATTTATTCAATCGTTATCTCCTAAAGAGAGGCGCGGAGGGATACGTGCCCCTGCTTTTTTATCTTCTAGGGAATTGGGAAATGAGCGGTGAGTTGTAGGACTTCTTTTCGGACTTCCTTAATAGAAGCATCATCTTGCGGGCGGTTGACAACCCGTTTGATTAGCGAAGCAATCTGTTCCATTTCAGCCTCTTTCATACCGCGGGTTGTCACAGCAGGGGTTCCAATTCGAATGCCGGAGGTTACGAAAGGACTCTTCGTATCGAAAGGAATGGAGTTTTTATTTACGGTAATGGCTGCTCGATCAAGCGCCGCGGCCGCATCTTTTCCAGTGGTTTCAGTGGCAGATAAATCCACAAGCATAAGATGATTATCGGTGCCCCCAGAGACGAGTCTAATGGACTCATCGGTCAGGGCAGTAGCCATACTTACGGCATTTTTAACGACTTGTTTCATATAGTCTTTAAAGGCCGGCTGTAGAGCTTCACCAAAACAGACCGCTTTGGCTGCAATGGTATGCATGAGCGGCCCGCCTTGTGTGCCTGGGAAGATATGTTTATCGATATCGGCAGCATAGGCTTCTTTGCAAAGAATGAGGCCACCACGAGGGCCACGTAGGGTTTTATGTGTGGTGGTAGTTACGAAGTCAGCAAGAGGCGCAGGATTAGGATGACATCCAGCCGCTACTAAGCCTGAGATATGCGCCATATCTACCATCATTAGTGCGCCCACTTCATCGGCAATTTCGCGAATGCGCTTAAAATCGATGATGCGTGAGTATGCGCTTGCTCCGGCAACAATCAGCTTGGGCTGATGTTCTTGAGCGAGCTTTTGAATATTTTCGTAATCAATCTGTTCGGTTTCTTGATTCACACCATAGGGAACAATATTGAAGAGGCGTCCTGAAAAGTTCATGGGGTGACCGTGGGTGAGGTGACCGCCTTCTGCGAGACTCATCGCTAAGATGGTATCGCCGGGTTGAAGTTGCGAAAAATAGACTGCCATGTTGGCGCCGCTCCCGCTGTGCGGTTGAACATTGGCGTGTTCGGCACCAAAGAGTTCTTTGGCTCGATCGATCGCTAGCTTTTCGGCGCCATCAACCCATTCGCAGCCGTTGTACCAGCGTTTTCCGGGGTAGCCTTCTGCATATTTATTAGTCATGCGGGAGCCTTGTACTTCGCGTACGGCTTTACTGGTAATATTTTCGGAGGCGATAAGTTCGATATTTTCTTTTTGCCGCTGATCCTCTTGTTGGAGGAGTTTGTAAATGGCGGGATCACTTTGTCGAATGGTGAGGGTTCCGTCGACTTCGCTTGCATGTGAGTTTATTTTATCTATACGTCGTTTATGGCGATCTCCGGCAAATGCAGTTTTGAGCCATACGGTAAGGATATCAGTTGCTTTTGATTCATCAGTATGTAGGCTGCCGAGACAGAGGACATTAGCATTGTTGTGTTCTCGGGAGAGACGCGTGGTTTCGGTGTTAACGCATAGGGCAGCGCGAACGCCCGGAAATTTATTGGCCGTGATACTCATGCCAATACCGGATTTACAGACAATGATACCTTGATCTGCTCGTCCTTGAGAGACGTCTGCTGCCACGGCGGCGGCGTGATCGGGATAGTCGGCTGATTCAGTTCCAAAGCAGCCATGATCTTCGATCGCTATTCCACGTTCCTCGAGTAGTTCCACCAAAAGGTGTTTCAGATTAAATCCCCCATGATCCGATCCAATCGCAATCTTCATTTTATTCCTTTTCTTTTTTCAGGGTTCACCTAGGCGCAAGAAAAGAATGAGCTCAAGAACAGCTCGTTCAATCTCATCTCGCGTCTGTTTATAAATTTCTAACGATCCGCCAAACGGGTCGCAAATATCTTCGACTTTCGAGGTTCCGAGTTCGTTAATCAAGTAAACTCGGTGAGCAACCTCAGGAAAAGTGTTGTGGAGGTGTTCGCGATGGGATTCGGTCATGACGAGAATGAGGTCGGCTTGGTCAACTATTTCAGCGGTGAGAAGCTGGCTGCTATGACGTGAAAGATCTGCCCCCAGTTCGCTCGTAACAATGCGCGCTTCGAGTGAGGCGGGCATTCCGATATGGGCGTTGAGACCGGCTGATCGTACTTTCCATGGATTTTTATTGCCTGCACGGAGTCGAAAAAGGGCTTCTGCCATGGGGCTACGGCATGTATTACCTGTGCAGATAAAAAGAATATTTTTCATGAAGCCAACCCGTTGTTAAAGACGGTCTCGAGCATGGAGAAGCTGAGGGCTCCTTCACGGAGACTTTCGAGGTGGTGGTTATGGATTTTTATCACAGCACTGGGGATGGCTTGTTCGGCAGTTGGTCCGCTGTCTAAGGTGAGATCAGCCGCTAGGTGATTTGTTTCATCGGCGGTGCGAGGATCCCTTTCTCCGCTTCGATTTGCACTGGTGAGTGCAATGGAAGATCCGAAGGCAGTTGCTACGGCTATAGGAATGGAGTGGTCGGGCACGCGGAAACCGGTCCAGCCCATTTCGGTTTCAAGCACTAAGGTTAGCGGTCCTGGCCAGTAGGTTTGACAGAGGGCTTGGATGCCTTTGTTCCAATGAAGGGCTAGCGATTTAGCTTGAGTGGAAGAGGCGACGAGCCGAGCGATGGGTTTGTTGGCGTCGCGTCCTTTTATAGATTGAAGGCGTTTTAGAGCTTCGGGTTGGATGGGATCGCAGGCAATACCGTAGACGGTTTCAGTGGGTAGAATCACCAATCCTCCCGAAGCTAGGCACTTTGCAGCTTTTGCGATCACAGCTGCATCTAGCTGATTGGGATTGACTGGGAGTACGAAACTCATGGGTATATAGTACGCGCCTCCTATTCATTTTCAAGAGGACTCTTTTTTTACTGTCTTTCATGGAGTGCCTCGTTACTGTTTCGAAATGGGACGAATTGCAAAAGTAGTTGTGGAAATTTCATTGGATCGGGAGTTTGATTATCTTATTCCAACTTCGTTGCAATCTAGCATTGAGGTTGGGTCTCAAGTGCAGGTTCCTTTTCATGGGCGTGATTTGAGGGGCTTTGTTGTAGCACTGGCGGAGCAATCGGCGCATGAAGTACGCCTGAAAGAAATTACGGGCGTTGTGGGAGATCGTCCACTTATTCCGGATCGGGTGATGAAGTTGGCATATTGGATTGCGGAGTATTATTGTGCACCGATCGAGCATGCAGTCCGAACGGTGCTGCCGAGTGCGGTTCGGCGGCGAGGTGCGCAGCATAAGAAAAAGTTGGTAGTGAGCATACTCGATCCAGATGGGGTAGGTTCGTCGGCGCTTCAGAAAAAAGTAGTGGAGTTGCTGCATGAGCGGGGACCGATGTTGATGCGAGATTTAAAAGCCGAGCTGGGGTGTTCAGAGTCACCGATTCGGACGTTGGATAAGCAAAAGATTGTGGCGATAAAATCGGTGGCTCAACTACGTGATCCGTTGGCAGGGATGGAGATGATCCGAACCCAGCCATTTGATTTAATGGAGGGTCAACAAAGAGCACTCGATATAATCCATCAGGCATTAGAGGCCACCCCTCGTGAAACGGTTTTATTACAGGGTGTTACAGGAAGTGGTAAGACGGAAGTATATCTCCAAGCCATCCAATCGACACTGGATCGAGGGGAGGGTGCGATTGTATTGGTGCCGGAAATTGCCCTAACCCCTCAAACCGTGGAGCGTTTTCGGGCAAGATTTGGAGCGGGAGTGGCGGTGTTGCATTCTGGACTATCAGATGGTGAGCGCCATGATGAGTGGCATCGGATTAGAGAGGGAAAGGCTCGGATTGCAGTGGGAGCTCGTTCGGCCCTCTTTGCACCGATTGAGTCGTTGGGTTTGATCGTGGTCGATGAAGAGCATGAGCCAACCTATAAACAGGAGGAGTCGCCTCGGTATCATGCGCGAGATGCGGCGGTGATGCGGGGTCGATTGGAGGGATGTTGTGTTGTGCTTGGATCGGCCACGCCTTCTTTGGAATCGAGTCGGAATGTGCAGAGTGGGCGGTATCGGTTGGCTCGAATGGATGATCGGGTCGATCATCGAGCAATGCCGTTGATTCGGGTGATTGATATGGTGGAGGAAGCCGAGCGTAATGGTCAGTCTTCGCTCTTTTCTTCGGCGTTGATTGAGGGCATCTATGATCGGTTAGATCGGGGAGAGCAAGTGATGCTTTTTTTGAATCGAAGGGGGTTTTCTTCATCAATACAATGTGAGGCGTGTGGGTATGTAAACGAGTGTTCGGCGTGTAGTGTAACTCGAAATTATCATAAGGCTGAGAGGCGTCTTTTATGTCATGTTTGTGGCAGTGAGGAACGGTTACCTAAAAGTTGTCCTTCTTGTGGTCAGGCGCCTTTCAAATATGTGGGTAGTGGTACGGAGAAGATTGAAGAGATTTTAGGAAAGCTTTGCTCCCAGGCTCGAATTGCTCGGATGGACTCCGATACTATGCGTCGGAAAGAGGCGTATCAAGAGGTGCTAGGGCGGTTTCGGAGTGGGCAGATTGATATTTTACTGGGTACGCAGATGATTGCAAAAGGACTCGATTTCCCAAATGTAACTTTGGTAGGCGTCCTGAATGCCGATATTCAGTTACATATGCCTGATTTTCGAGCAGGGGAGCGTTCGTATCAGTTGCTGACTCAGGTGGCAGGGCGTGCGGGACGAGGAGATGTTCCGGGGGAGGTATTGATTCAAACCTACACGCCGCATCATCCGGCGATTCAAGCTGCACAAAAAATGGATACGTCAATTTATATGGAGGAGGATCTTCTTTTTCGGAAACAGTTGAATTATCCACCCTATGCCCATCTGGTTTTGATTACATTCAAGGGGCTGCTTGAATCCGAGGTAGCCAGTCATATCGATGGATTTATGACGCGATTATCTCCGCTCTTACCTAGGACTGTTCAGGTGACCCCGCCGATGCCGGCTCCTTTAGCTCGAGCGAAAGGGTTTTATCGGTATCAGGTGATGCTTCGGTGTGAGCATACAGTGAAAATGACTAAGCCGGTTAAGTTTGTACTTGCGAAAATCCGTTTACCGAAGGATATCAGAGTCATCGTTGATGTGGATGCCACTTCGCTCTTGTAAAGGTTACGCTAGTTAAAGGTAAATTGTGTTTTTAATTACTCTTAAATAAGCGTTTGAATATGGTTTTAGGCGGAGCAAGACCAGCAAGAGTTAGGTCAGTTATGACGGGAGTTATAATCGGCAAATTGAGCGAAATTGATTCAGGCGTTGATCAATTTGATTACGGTCGAGGCGTTGAAGACGGTCGAGGCTAAATTCTTCAACACCAAAGGAGGCTACAACGCTTCCATAAGCCATCGCTTGGCGGATAGCTTCTGCATCGGTTTTTCCAGATGCAGCAAGAGCACCCATCAGACCGCCCGCAAAGCTATCACCCGCGCCCGTGGGGTCGGCGAAGGTATCCAAAGGATATGCATGCAATAAGAAGAGATCGTCGCGGCTGTAGAGCATGGAGCCATTCCCGCCTTTTTTAATGAGGACGTAGTCGGGCCCGATTTCGATTAAGGCCTTTGCCGCTTGTATGAGGCTGTGCTCACCCGTGAAGAGTTGAGCTTCCGATTCATTGAGAGTGAGCATATCGCATTTGCCAATAACTTGGGTGAGCTCTTCTTTTGCGATGTTAATCCATAGGTCCATAGTGTCTATGAGTACAAATCGGGGAGTATGAACTTGCTCTAACACATGTAGTTGAAGGGCAGGGTGGATATTACCAAGAAAGAGATAGGGCGCGTTGCGATAGGTTTCAGGCAGATTCGGGGAGAACTCTTCAAAGACATTGAGTTCGGTGGATAGGGTGGTTCGGTTATCCATATTGGCTTCGTAGATACCTGACCAGCGAAAGGTTTTTCCTTCTTGCGTTTGGAGTCCGTCAAGGTTGATATTCATTAGTTTCCAGCGATCTTTAAAGGTTTGTGGAAAATCAGTTCCAACCACTCCGACCATGCCCGCTTGTGTAAAGAAGGAGGCTGCGGCACAGGCGTAGCTAACGGAGCCGCCAAGAATCTCTTCGCGTTTTTCAGTTGGGGTTTCAATGGTATCGATTCCAATGGATCCGACGATGGTTAGGTTGATGGGTTGTGACATAAGCGACCTCTTCGTTTATGAAGCTAAGTGAACTAATAAGCAAACAATCAAGCCAATGCAATAGGTTTGCAAATCGGAAACGGCAAAAACGAGTGGGTCGTAATGCAGTATTCCTTTTTTGACGCGATTCCAAATGCGCCAAAACCAGTATAAAATGAGAGGTAAAATACCCCATAAATAGAGGGGTTGTTGATAGAGTTTCACTACCTTATCGCTCAAGAGATAACCGATTAAAATTAGGCAACTACCTGCGGCAATGGTTATGCCGATTAGGAAGAGGGCGGGGTAGTGTGTAGGTTGATAAGGTCGTTCTCGATGCGAGTTGTTTATCGTGTCGCTGACACTCAGTTCCTTTAATTCCGTGCAGCGCTTAGCGAGTGCAAGCGAGAGAAAGAAGAGGATAGAGAAGGCTAGCAACCATATGGATACGGGCGTATGGGTGGCGGCGCCTCCGGCAATAATCCGGAGAGTGTAAAGACCAGTCAAAATTAGCAGATCCCATACAAAAAGGTTCTTTAGCTTAATAGAATAGAGGGTGGTGAGGAGGAGGTATAAAAGAAGAGTGGCTGAAAAAGTGAGGGGCAAAAAAGAACTGACCCAAAAGGCTCCTAGTAGAAGCATTGGAATAAGCTGTACGCCTTGAATTAGTTGAAGGTCTCCTGCGGCAAAGGGGCGGTGTTGTTTGCGTGGATGGGTTTGATCGGCAGACAAATCGAGTAGATCATTTATGATATAAATAGCTGACGCTACTAAACTAAAGGAGGCAAAGGCGAGAATGGTTTGGCTAAGTGTACTGGTTTCGCTGATACGATGGGCAAGTAAGAGGGGGGAGAAGACGAGTAAATTTTTTACCCAATGATGAAGCCGGAGCATGCGTGGAAGCGTTCGGTGAAGGGATTGGCGGTCTTCAATAAGGAGGTCTGCTGGCTGCGCCTTCTGCGCTTGATGGCTGGGGTTTACGAGGATTTTTTGGCGAGCTTCCTGCCATACAGAGAGATCGGAGATGCTGTCTCCAGCATAGTCAAAGGTGGTGAATCGTCGAACAAGGGCATCGCGTTTGGCTGTACTAAAGAGGTTATGTTTAGCAGTGGAGGCAAGCACTTCATCGAAGAGCCCGATATGAGTGGCAACGGCTTCGGCTGTTCGGTAGTTGGCGGCAGTTACGAGAATGATTCGACGACCGGCCTTTTTTTCTGCGTGAAGATAATCGAGTAGCGCAGTGTTGTAGGGGAGATTTTCAACATTAAGGTCGATGCGCTTTGCGACTTCGTTTTTTGTGAAGGCTCTGCCTTGTCTGATCCATCGAGGGAGTGAAAGAAGGGCGGTTGGATTTCGCCGTAAAAGTAAGCAGATGGCTTGGTGGAGTGTGTCTAATTTGACGAGCGTTCCATCAAGATCAATACAGAGGGGTATGGGGTCGATTTGAATAGATTGAGTTTCCAAAAGGCGCTCCTAAAAAGTGTCTTCTTCAACGTGTTTTACTCTGATATAGCCCTGTTGAAATCCTTTTTCGATTCGTTTCAGGACCGCTTTACGAAGAAGGGTGCGCACGGCACTGATCAAAAGGGAAAAGCCGAGGGTGTCGGTGAGTAAACCAGGTGTAATGAGGAATGCACCGGAGATTAGAATCATAATGCCATCGATCATTTGGGGGGCGGGCAGATTTCCAAGAGCAAGTTCTTGACGTATGTGGACTACGGTTTGAATGCCTTGTTGTCGTACCAGTGTGGCGCCTACGATGCCGGTTGCAAATACTAAAAGTACGGTTGGCAGAAATCCTAGAATGCCGTGAACTTCAAAGAGTAGTACCAATTCAAGAATTGGGAGTCCAATGAAGATGAGCAATAAGGGGGGTAGACGCATCTGTTTTATGACTCAGGTTCTTCTTCAAAGATATCTATTTCGGCTTCGGCTACGATACCTGCTTGCCATGTGGAGATCCGATTAGCTCTTTTTTGTTGGATAAGTGAGGCTTCAATGCGGGGTCGTTGGGTGTTCAGTCCGGAGATATCAGCTTCTTTACGTTGCTTGACAGCGGTTAATAAGACACCGGCTTCGGTTTCAATGGGGGCGGCTAGTTGAGCGGTTTCCAATTGATAGGTTTGTTCCATCAAGAGCGCCGCCTGCGGATGTTCCAGAGGCTGCTCGCTGTTGTATGGAGTGAGAGTTTCTAGAGAGAAGGAGGTAGCTTTTATAGCGTCAGCGAATGAGGTTCCATCGGCGACTGCTTCTTGTACTTGTGTATAGAGCGTGGTTATGTATTCGCGATAAGCATTGGCATCTGCTTGTTGTTGCGCTCGTTGCTTCGCGAGTTCTTTAACGGCTGCAAATGCAGGAATAAATGCGGGTAATTTTTTCTGAAGTGCAATTACATAGACATGATCGCGTCCGACAACTGGGTCGCTGTAATATTGGTTTGGGGTAAGGTCCAGATTAAAACTTGCTGTTGAAAATGGAGCGGTTGGATCGATTTGCGCTACGGTTTCGTTGGCAGAAAACGGAGGTATATTTCTAATAATTTCCTTTCCTGCTGCGGTGGCCTTGGTGGCAAAGTCGGCGCCTTCATCTGATAAAGCAGCAACTAAATTATCAGCGGCACGGAAGGCGTCTTGTCGGGCTAGTTCGGTTTGAACGATGAGCACGAGAGCGCTGCGGACTTCGTCGAGAGGTAGATAGCTGGGGTCTGCCGTGGGGTTTCCTGGATCGGTTTCGACGCGATAGCGTTCAAGATTATTTGAGTATACTTGTGCAAGCATTTCATCGGTCACGTCGATAGCATCCGTGTAATCAGCAACATCAAATTGAACGTAGTGGACGCTTACTTTTGCAGGTAATTCGAAGGTTGCGCGGTTGGCCTCATAGAACGTTTGAGTATCGGCTTCGGTAACGGCTGGAGCCGAGATGCCTTTAAAGGGGATGAGGGCGGTGTCGAGTGTAATTAAGTCGTTGAGAAGGTGATATGTTTCGAGCACTTCTTCCTCGGTAACGAGTACCCCTTCTCCAGCAACTTGAGCGGCGTGTTCGAGAATGATGTTTTCTGCGTAAGCATTTTCAAACTCTTTTGCATCCATGCCAAGACCTGATAGGAAATTATCGACAAATGAGTTGTAGGCGTTGGTGTCGAACTGTCCGGTTTGTTGATTTTGAAAAATGGGAAGGCTTTTGATTGCGCCTATGATCTGTTCTGGGGAGGCACTGAAGCCTTGTTCACGAGCTTTTTTGAGCACCGCTAATCGATTCCAGGCGGCTTCGGTTAGGGCTCGATCTGTTTCTTCATCCACTTGTAAGGCTTCGCCGGTCATGATGCTGTAGATCAGATATACATTTCGGTAAGAGGTTAAAAACTCTGCTCGGGTGATTTCTTCGCCGAAAACAGTTCCAACCGGATCGTTGGCACTTCGTTGGGGGCTGGCATCTGGGGTTGCCATATCCATGGCAACAAAGGCAAAAACGACAAGACCAATAAAGAGGCCCCAGACAATTTTGGATTGGATTAATTTATTAAAATTCGTGATCAACATGGCCATTCGACAATTCTCCGTAAAAAATGAACCGCAAATTTAACGCCTCCCACTCAGAGGGTCAACTCGTGAGAAAGAAGATTTGTGTGGGAGCGTCTAGCTGAGGTTGGTGTTCTTGTATTCGGAGTCGTAGGCGCGGGGAGGGCTAAAAATGATATTTGCAATCATAGCGTTTTTGAAAGTTTTTCGGTTTTGTAGGGGGAAGTCGAGGGTGCCTTGATGTTTGGCAGAGAGAAGCGGAATTGCTGGAAGTTTCATAGCATCAAATGAAAGCAAGGTGTTAGGCATGGATTTCATCGCCGTGCCAATGGCTTTTTTATGCATATTAGCCTGTTCGGTCGGGGATGCTTTTTCTGACGGGAGTGAGATAATGGGGACTGGGGTTGGTTCTATGTAGGGAGTTGTTTCGTTGAAAATAGTCGGTTCTTGCGGTTCAAAAAAATCTTCTTCCTCTTCTGTTTCTTCCTCCATCCCAAATTGCTCGGAGATGGTCTCGAAGAACTCTTCGAGCGTGGTGGGAGGTTCTTGGGGTGATGGGGTTACTTTACGAGGAGCGGGTCGCGGTGCCGGTTTGGCACCGCTACGCTCAATGGCAGTCTTAATCAGATTGATCAAGGCCACAGCCACAAAGATTAGAAATGGAATGAGATCATCCATCGAGATTACTTTTCTGGTTGCTCGTCATCTCCATTTGCGAGTGATTCGCGCATAGAGGTATCTGCCATAATATTTTGCATGCGATAGAAGTCCATCACACCTAGGTTGCCTTGCCGGAAAGCTTCCGCCAGCGCAAGTGGAACTTCGGCTTGAGCTTCAATCACTTTTGATTGCATCTCTTGAACGCGTGCGCGCATCTCTTGTTCAGCTGCAATCGCCATGGCTTTTCGTCCTTCAGCTTCTGCTTGGCGCATAATCTTATCAGCATCTGCTCGGTCGGTTTCCAATTTGGCACCTACGTTTGAAATTTGTCCGACCCCGGCAACGGAAATATCAGCAATATCAATGGAGACAATTTCAAAGGCGGTTTGCGCATCGAGACCGCTTCCAAGTACTTTCCGACTGATGGCATCTGGATTTTCTAAAACGTTTTTATAGGAGTCCATGGAGCCAATAGCACTTACGATCCCTTGTCCGACACGAGCGATAATGGTGTCTTCAGTCGCGCCGCCTACAAGACGGTCGAGGTTGGTTCGAACGGTTACCCGCGCTTTGACGAGAAGGCGAATTCCATCTTTTGCTACTGCATCAAGCATGCCGCCTGCAGTTTTGTTTGGATCGGGGCAGTCAATAACTTTGGGGTTTACACTGGTTTGGACGGCATCCACGATATTTCTTCCGGCGAGATCAATGGCCGCCGCTTGCTGAAAGGAGATTGTAATATTGGCCTTCTCCGCTGCGATTAAAGCGCGAACTACATTCATGATGCTACCACCGGCTAAGAAATGGGCTTCAAGCATGCCTGTTGTTAGTTTTAATCCTGCTTTCATCGCAGAGATGTATGTTAGAACAACTTGTGTGGGCGGAACTCGGCGTAATTTCATGCCGATTAGGTCGCGAATTCGCACAGGGGCTTCGGCAAAAAGAGCACGTACCCATAAGTTGATGACAGATATAGCAAGTCCAAGTATGACAAGGACGATAATGGTTAGGGGAATTGCAATGATATAGAACATAATACACTTTCCTTTGTTACTAGTTATCCAATGGTTGCAGTTTCTGAGTGTGCAGGCGATTTGCTAGCATCACTGTTTCTCTGCGCTTTAAAAAAATGGCTTGTAGAATAGCACCCATTCCGAGCCAGAGACTCACGGCTTGAATCGGTACACCCAATCTCGGGATTAAACCGATCAGGGAGAGAAGTAGCAAGCCGATTGCGGAGGAGAGCAGGAGTCTTCCGGCTTCGGCACCGCTTAATTTAAGGAGGAGCATGCCGATGAGACAGGCCGTAATAATTTGGCTTAAATAGATCCACGCACCCCAGAGACCTAGCATGAACAAGCCCGTGGGAAGGCCAACCAAAGAGGTGAGGCAGAAAACACCGATGATCGGTAATACACCCGAAGCAAGAAAGCCGATCAGAGAGCATTTGAGTGGGGCGGAATAAATAAGATGGGTGGCGTGAGCAGCTTGTCCAGGAAACAAGAGGAGGTAGAGTGCGCCAGATATAAAGGCGGCAAAGAGCCAAAGACCGCGTGATTTGAGTTGGGCAATTGAAAAGGGTGAAACAGCAGAGTTGGCCTCCTCTTTGAAAATTGTTCCTCCAACTTGAGCGGACTCGATGATAAGAATTTGATCAGTACGGTAGGTAAAGTCGCCTGCTACTCGCAACCCATCAGCTATCAACGTTTCACGAGCCTTAATATGAGTATTGCCGGCGATGGCTCCATCTAGGGTGAGCAAGGTTCCTGCTGTAACATGTAGATCACCGCCGATAGATCCTTCAAGGATAGCTTTATCTGCGATTAATCGAACCGTGCCTTCAATCGTGGCGGTATTGGAAATGGTTACGGTATCGGCAAGAATTGTTAAATTGCCTTCGATGGCTCCTTCAATGCGAACTACTTTTCCAGTGATGCGCACATTGCGCTCGGCAGTTCCGTTTAAAACGGTTTCCATGCCCGCTATTCCGTTGACATTGCCTTTGTAAGTTCCGTTGTAATAGAGGGGGTTGGCGCATACAATAAATAAGTCGTTGAGAAAGATTCCGTCGGGCTGTGCGATGGTGGCTATAACCCACTGTTCATCTTCGATTTGTTGCATTTCTGGAATAATATATTGGTTTGTAATGGTGAAAGCAGTGGCGAACAGTGGGAGTAGGAGGACTGCAATTAAGATGTTTCGCATGGAGTATCCTCCCGCACCATAATGGTGGCATTTTGTATTGCGACTACATGGACAGGTTTACCCGCTTCAATCCAGTCAGCATCTGCCATTACGTCGACACGTTTCCCCTCGATTAAAGCGATACCCGCGGGACGTAAATTAGAGAGCGATTCACCTGTGGCCCCAATATGGATGTTGGGTTCGGCATGAGATTGAGAGTGGTTGAGATTCTCGCTTAACATAAGACCGCGTCCCATCCGGCTTTTGGGGAAAAAGCGCATCCATAAAATGAAGGTGAGGATGAGTAGAAAAAGTAACCCGATGGCACTTAGGGCATTCCAAGGGGCGTCAAACTGAAAGTATCCAACGGCCGCGGCAGCGAGCCAGATAAGTGCACCGATGATTCCTAGTAGTCCTCCCGGTATAAAAATCTCCATACCGAGAAGAACAAATCCGCTTAGAACAAGTGTGCTGTATAAGGTAGTCGGTTCCATTTTTATTGTACTCCCATAATCTGCGGATAGCAGATAATGTTCGGTTGATCGGGTTTGGCATTACAGGGCGAAAGAAAGGGGAGTGGACCCTTGCCTGTACCCAGAGCCATTGCGTGCTTTAGATTTTGATTTAGATAGGTTTTTGCGGTTTGGACCGCTTTTGGGAGGGGTTCGCCACGGGCGAATGCGGCTGCGGTTGCCGAAGCAAATATGCACCCGGTCCCATGGGTAGCGCTGGTATTTATGCGCGGACTTTCCATAAGGAAGCATTGGGAGTCATCCATAAAAAGATCAGAGCAGTGATCGCCATCAGCATGCCCGCCTTTAAGTAGTACGGCTTGTGCACCGATTTCGAGCAAGGCGTTAGCTAATTTTTGGGGTGAAGCATTTGGAAGACCGGTCAATTTTCGGGCTTCAGGCAGGTTGGGGGTGAGTAGCATGGCACGTGGTATGATGCGTTTTTGGAGGATTGAAAGAGCTTTGTCGGATAGAAGGGGTGTGTCGGAGGTCGAGCGGATTACGGGGTCGCAGATGTAGGGAATGGTAGGGTTCGATGCTAGTAGATCGGCAATTGTTTCGACGGCATTTGCAAGCATGCCGGATTTGATAACAGTGGGAGGAAGGTCGTTAATTAGGCTATCCCACTGGGATTGTATAAATGGATTGGAAACGGGCTCGATAGATTTAATGCCTTGTGTATTTTGAGCTGTTAGTGCTGTGGTGATTGAGCAGCCGTGCAGACCGAAAGCACGAAAGACTTGCAAGTCGGCTTGAATTCCTGCTCCACCGCCGCTATCAGATCCAGCCATCGTCCAAGCGATATGTATTTTAGCGCTCATCGGTCTCGGGTACATTCGGAAAGTGAAAAATGGTTTCATCGGGATGAGCATATCCGACTTTATGAGCAATTCGTTCCACAAAATCGCGATCGGTGGTAAAACGTCGTTGTTGTTCTTTAAGAGTTTGTTCCGCAAGGAGTGTTTGGTCGATTTCGCGTTGAAGCGTTTGACTTTTCTCTTGATAGGTATTGAATTGGCGCACTTTTGGTATAAATGCGAGTGCAATTCCGACGACAACAACGCCAAGCAAAACACCGAGTACCACTCGGTTGATTAGATTCCAATATTTTTCAGTCTGTTGCATATTATTCCTGTTTCTCGATAGTAATGGTTGAAAGGGAAGGTCGCAAGAGCGAAAAAAGGCGGCTTAATAAGCCGCCTTTTTATTTTGCATTTGGGTTGAACGCTTATGCGTCGCCGTATCGACTGTCGCTTCCGAGCATCTCTTCGATACGTAGAAGTTGATTGTATTTAGAAATACGATCAGAACGACTTAATGAACCGGTTTTAATTTGTCCCGCGTTGGTTGCGACGGCGATATCGGCAATGGTGTTGTCGGAGGTTTCGCCGGAACGGTGAGAAACCACGGCAGTGAAGCCAGCTTTGTGTGCCATTTCGATAGCGTCTAATGTTTCGGTTAGGGTTCCAATCTGGTTGACCTTAATTAGGATTGAGTTTCCGCAGCCTTCTTCGATGCCGCGGGCGAGGAATTTAACATTAGTCACGAAGAGATCATCTCCGACAAGCTGGCAGCGATCGCCCACTTTTTCGGTTAATAATCTCCAGCCGCTCCAGTCCTCTTCGTTCATTCCATCTTCGATTGAATCGATTGGGTAGGAGTCAATCAAGGAAGCAAGATAATCGGCTTGCTCTTCCGATGAACGCTTCGCACCTTCATCGCCTTCAAACTTGGCATAGTTGTAGACGCCCTCTTCAAAAAATTCAGAGGCCGCGCAGTCGAGGGCAATGGTTACATCTTGGCCAGGCTCGTATCCTGCGTTCCTTACGGCTTGCATGATTGAATCGAGTGCTTCTTCGGTACCACCTTCGAAATTAGGAGCAAATCCACCCTCGTCGCCTACGGCGGTAGAGAGTCCTTTCGCTTTAATGATCGATTTGAGTGCATGGAAAACTTCAGCGCCACAACGAAGCCCTTCTTTAAAAGTTTCGGCCCCAACAGGGCGAATCATGAATTCTTGGAATGCGATGGGAGCGTCGGAGTGCGAGCCGCCATTGATGATGTTCATCATAGGTACGGGAAGTGCTTTTGAATTGGTGCCACCAATATAACGGAATAGCGGAATGCCGAGTTCATCCGCCGCGGCGTGCGCGGTTGCGAGTGAAACCCCTAACATGGCGTTGGCACCTAGTTTGGATTTAGTTTCGGTTCCGTCGAGCTCTAGCATTAGATTATCGATACCGACCTGATCAATCGCGTCCATGCCAAGAATGGCGGGTGCAATGATGTCATTAACGTTATCAACGGCTTTTTGACAGCCTTTTCCAAGGTAGCGTGCTTTATCTCCATCACGTAATTCGAGAGCTTCATTGACGCCTGTAGATGCACCTGATGGTACTGCCGCTCGACCAGTTGCTCCCGAATCAAGTATGATATCCACTTCCAGGGTTGGGTTTCCGCGAGAATCTAGGATTTCGCGTGCGATTATATCAATAATTTCAGACATGTTTTTCTCCTATAAATTTACAACCTGTTTAGGCTTTCCTTAACGAAGGCGTGAATATAGGCGTCGACCTAGATGCTCGCAAACAAAATTACGTGAGAAGTTTGTGTGTTTTACCAACGTAAGACGGAAAGAGAGAAGGTGTTGGCATTGCGCAGATGCTTCATGGGAACCCATCGTTGATTATAGCTGGGGCCCCAACTATCGGTGATGCAGCATTCGTCGGTTTGGCGGTTATAGCCGATGATCATGCAGATATGACCTCCGCCTCGACGAAATTCGAGTGCTTCGATGTCGAGGACGGGCTCTTTAGGTTCTTTGCCTGAACGAATGGCGTTATGGTGGTTGGCAATGGCTTGAAATCCGGGGGTGCTTATGAAAGACCACATGAGGGGGAGTCCGCGGTCGATCTGTTTTACGATTTCATCCATTTCGATACGGCTTTCTAATTCAATGAGATCGCGTCCATAAGTGGATAGTAAGGGCTGCATCGCTTTTTTAATTTCATGTGTATAGGTTCCGCCGCCTGCTGAGGTGTTGGCAACCACAGCAATGAGATACATATCGGCTGGAATGTCAAAATAGCGTAAATAACGCTCCCACGTAGCGGGGGAACAGTAACCTTTTGCACCTTGGTTGATCATGGGGATGTTTTTGATAATGACATCTCCATTAGGGTGCGTTTTGACGCAGCTTGCAACACGTGTGCGCAAAGCGTTGTAACCTAATTTATCGTTTCGCCCTCCGCGCTCGGCGCGTTCGCAGGACATGATACGTAGAGTTACGAATTTGCCTTCCATGTGAGAGAGCAGGAGGGCGTGATGATTCCAGTCCCAGCGCCAGACTTTTTCACGCATATCTTCGCGGCCGATAGAGTCTCTGCGAGGCTTCCCAAGTAGATGGCGAAGGTTTTTCTCAAGCCGTTCAGCAGCTTTTTCAATGGCTTCTTTCGCTTCGCGTCTGTTGCGGTATGGGGCGTCGCCTTGATTGAGGAAAATGATATTAAAGCTGTCGATCTGATCCTCTTTTCCATAAAGCGCAGTTGCATAGGCGGGTTCGCTAAGAATACTAGTTTCTCCATTCATGTAGCCGCGATAATTTTCCATGAAATCGGTTTTTGATTCAAACTGGATACGGAGGCGATCGGCTGTAATCGAGGTGGTATCATCCCATAACCATTCGTCTTGCCAGAGATCGATGCCAAAACAGGCATTCATCTCCTGCCAATGAACTGGATGAAGCCGTCCACGATTGCGGTGTATAAGGAGATATTCAAGGTGCTCAACATCAGCGGAAATAAAAATATCGAACGGTACGGTGATAGTTTGGCGGTTCTCTTTTTTAAGAACGACTTCTCGACGGGAGTAAACTTTGACGACGTCAGCTTTGATTTGCCGACCACTCTCCTTCTCGGTCCAGACCCGAGCTTCGCTCTGCAAAACGAAGATGAGTAGAACTAACATTCCATATCTCATACCTTCGTTATATACAGATGCGGTGTATTGAGGTAGATAAAAGTTATGAATCTCTTTGATGCACATTGTCACTTACAGGATGTACGGCTGTCAGAGGATCGAGCGGGTGTTTTGTCGCGGGCGCGAGCTGTGGGGGTTAAACGAATTGCGATCAAAGGAGCGTCAGAGGCAGATTGGTCGGAGGTGGAGTTATTGGTTGAATCGGATTCTTTCTTATATCCCTCGTTTGGTTTGCACCCTTGGTTTTTGAAGCAGCGGTCGTTGAAGTGGGCTGCGCGGCTCAATATGTTACTTGAAAAATATCCGCAGGCTGGAGTGGGCGAAATTGGAATCGATCCAGAACCGAAGGGGTATCAGGCAGAGTCAATGGAGGTGCAAGAGGAGATTTTTCTTGCGCAGTTGGAAATAGCTAAGCGGTGGAAGCGTCCGGTGTCGATTCATTGTCGGCATGCGTGGGGGCGCTTGTTGGAGTTACTCGATAGGGCGGGTCCATTGCCAAATAGTTGGATGATTCATTGCTTTGGAGGTTCGAAGGAAATGGCGCAAGAGCTATTGCGTAGAGGAGCCTATCTCTCTTTTTCTGGAACGATCACCCGCCCAGCTAATCGAAAGGCTGCGGAGGTCTTGCCGTGCGTGCCCGCAGAGCGATTGTTACTTGAAACCGATGCACCGGATTTATTGCCGGTCGGAGCGGAAAGTCCAGTCAATGAACCAAGAAATTTGCCTTTAATACTGGCTTGTGCGGCTTTCTTGCGGGGTGAATCAGAAGCGTATGTGGCTTCTATGACATATCAAAATGCGTGCCGATTTTTTGCAGAAATATGAGAAAGTTAAAGGAAAGTTTTCATTTTAAAATAAATAGATGTTGGCTTCTGCGGGCTTACCTAGATTATTACCTCCAGTTTAATTTGAATAGACGATGAGGGCTCCACACATGGAGAGCTAAATGCCAAAGAGGTCAAGCTAACGAGGCTTTTGATATTTACGATATGAAGGTGCTGTTGAGATTTTGTATGCTGCGGTGAAAGATAGATCTGATTTGTAGTCTCTATCAGGTTTATAACCTAGCTTGAGCGGATTAGAATAAAGGTTTCTGCTTTTGAAATAGCAAGATTGATAAATTGGCGTTGTCAACAGGGTTTATGACAGGATAACTTACTATCTATGAAAATACAAAATCGTTCTAGTTATCATCGGCTAGCTTTAAGCCTTCTTTTGGGCTTATTGAGTATTTGGTTTATCATCAGTTTTGGATGTGCCATTCTATTGCGTGATTGGCTGGATGTGCATATGCCGCCGATCGGGCATGCTCCGTTTGGATTCTGGATGGCGCAGCAAGGCGCTATTCTGGGTTTTGTCTTGTTGCTCATTATCTATGCGATTGCCATGAACCGATTAGACCGCCGCTATCTTGAGCTGAAAGATAGAGAGGATGCGGCATGAGCCAAGAGATCTTAAATTATCTCTTTATTGGGCTTAGTTTTGCCCTTTATATCTTTATCGCTTTTCGCTCTCGTGCGGCCTCAACCACCGAGTTTTATGTGGCAGGTGGTGGGGTTTCACCGTTAGCAAATGGGATGGCAACAGCAGCGGATTGGATGAGCGCAGCCACGTTTATTTCGATGGCGGGTACGGTGGCGATTAGCGGTTATGATGGTTCGCGTTTTTTGATGGGTTGGACGGGTGGATTTGTCCTTTTAACCATGTTGATGGTTCCGTATTTGCGGAAATTTGGAAAAGCGACGGTACCCGATTTTATTGGTGATCGATATTATAGCCGGGGAGCTCGTGCGCTTGCAGTCGTGTGTGCCCTCTTTATTTGTACGACTTATATTATGGGACAGATGCGGGGTGTGGGTGTGGTCTTTTCTCAGCTCTTTGGCATTTCTATTCCGGCCGGGGTGATCATTGGAGCGACGATTGTTTTTTTCTATGCAGGCTTAGGGGGTATGAAGGGAATTACTTACACGCAGGTTGCGCAGTATATGGTAATGGCATTTGCGTATACTCTTCCGGCGCTGTTTATTTCGTTTGCGTTGACAGGACATGTATTACCTCAAGTGGGCTTGGTAAGCGAGACGGTTGCGGGCTTTCCTTTTTTAGATAAATTAGATGCGATTAATCGCGAGTTGGGTTTTGCGGCTTATACGTCGGGTAAGTTATCGAAATTAAATATGTTTTGTATTACTGCGGCTTTGATGTGCGGAACCGCTGGGTTACCGCATGTGATCGTGCGCTATTTTACGGTCAAAAATGTACGGGCTGTAAGGGTCTCGGCTGCATGGACGCTTGTGTTTATCGCGGTGATCTATTTAACGGCTCCGGCGATTGGAGCTTTTGCACGTGTGAATTTGATCAAGGCAGTGAATGAGGTATCTCGCGTGGAGTTGCCTAGATGGTTTGAGGCATTTGAGCAGACGGGGCAACTTACATGGACGGATGTGAATGGAGATGGATGCGTGCAGTATCGAGGACCTGAGCATCCCGAGGAGAATGAACTTATTTTTGGAACGGATATGATGGTGATGGCCAATCCAAGTATTGCAGAGTTGCCCATGTGGGTGGTGGCGTTATTGATGGCGGGATGCATTGCTGCGGCGCTTTCAACGGCAGCAGGGCTCCTGTTGGTTTTATCGACTTCAATTGCGCATGATTTAGGAAAAAAAATTATTAAACCTGATTTAAGCGATCGGGAGGAGGTTCGGTGGGCGCGTTGGGCCTCGTTTGGTGCGCTGGTTGTAGCGACCTATTTTGGGATTAATCCGCCGGCCGCTTTCATTGCGAAGACGGTAGCATTTGCATTTGGATTAGCGGCAAGTTCATTTTTTCCGACGCTTCTGATGGGCATCTTCTCAAAGAAGATGAATAAAATGGGTGGTATGGCGGGAATGGGCATTGGGCTTATGTTCACATTTTCTTATATTATCTATTTCCAATTCTTAGGCGGAACGGTGGATCAGTATTTATGGGGGATTACTCCCGAGGGTATTGGCTTTGTAGGCATGTTGATTAATTTTATTGTTTCTTTTGTGGTCTGTATGTTTACAACTCCGCCGCCTAAAGAGGTGGTTGAGATGGTAGAGCAAATTCGACTTCCAGAAAGATAGATGTATAGATCGGTTATATTTTGAACTTTAGTTAATACCTCCATCTCAATAAGTAATTGAGATGGTTGAAAAAAAAAGACATCTGGAGTAACAATATATTAGAATTTAAATTGCTATAGTCATTCCCAGGAGAAGGTAAGTTTTGATACGTTATATTACGAGTATTATATTAATGTTAAACTTTTCAAGTTTAGCGGTGGAACGGCCAAATATTCTAGTTTTAATTAGTGATGACCAGAATAAGGATTCAATTGGGGCTTATGGAGCTCGTTATAAAACTCCGCATATTGACCGTTTAGCTTCTGAGGGCATAAGGCATACGCGAGCATACACAACTTCATCTTTGTGTGTTCCGACTCGTTATAGTTGTTTGACAGGATCTTATCCTAGTCGTTCGCGTAATCGGTATTTTAAAAGCTATAATTATCAACCGGCCATCCGTAATGGCGCATTTTTTTGCGAGCACGACCGTACTATCGTTGAAGCTCTTCAGGAGTCTGGATATTACACCGGCATTAGCGGCAAGTGGCATAATGATTATCATGATCTATTACCCTTACACGAGATACATCAGGACGCTGATCCAAATGATCCATCTGTAAAGAAGATGTTGAACGATTCTGTCCGTATTCAGCGGAAATTAATAAAAAGTTATGGGTTCGATTATGCAGAGTACATAGTTGCAGGAAATGTTGAGGATCAATATCCTAAAGCACTTGAGCATCATAATGTCGAATATGTAGTAAAAGGTGCTTTAGATTTCTTAAATAAAGCGCCAAAGAGTCAGCCTTTTTTCTTATGGACAGCTTTTACGACTGTTCATGGACCACGTGAGCCAATTCAAAGTGGTGATATTACAGTAACTCCCGAGGGATATACAGATAAGGCTATTGGCGTAATGAAAAAACGGTCTGAGATTGTAAAAAAACACAAGAATATTACAGAGCAAACTGTGGTTTGGATGGATGAGGGTATTGGCGTTATTTTGAATGAGCTAGAGAAACAGGGCCGATTAGATAATACATTAATTGTCTTTCTTTCCGATCAACAGAACACTGGTAAAAGTACTCCATATGAGAGTGGAAATAATATTCCTTTTATTGTGCGCTGGCCTGCTGGTGGACTAAAAGCTGGATTGGTTAATCATACATTAGTTGATGTCACTGATTTAGCCGCAACAATCATGGATGTAGCTAATGCTAAACCTGTTGAAGGTTTAATGCTTGATGGTTTAAGTATATTGCCTGTTTGGTCTGGCAAAACTAATGAATTAAAGCGTTCAATCTATACGGAAATAGGATATGCGAAAGGAGTTGTTACAAAAAATTGGAAATATATTGCAATTCGCTACAACGATGACGTTCTTGATCGTGGTTTTAATCCAAACATAACTGGAAAAGTGGGTGAGAATATTGCTGCTGGTAATTTGGATTTACTATGGAAAAAAACACCTTTTGGGCAGATTAAAGCGGATGTTGGATGTGTTGACCAAGATCAATTATATGACCTGCGTATGGATCCAAATGAAGAAAAAAACGTCATAGGAGATCCTAAGAATGCTCAGGTTGTTAAAATAATGCGGCAATATCTTGCTGAAGTAGTTCAAGATATAGGTCGTCCTTTCGGGGAGTTTGTTGATTAGTCGTGTTACGATTTGTATGCATAGTATTTTTGTCTGCGGGTTTTTTAGTTAAGGCTGATAAACCTAATATAATACTAATTCTCACAGATGATCAGGGCTTTGATGATTATGGGTTTTGTCAAGATGCTCTCGAAACTCCAGTCATGGATCGGTTAATGAAAGATGGTGTTCAGTTCACTCGTTTTTATACAGCAGCTGCATGTGCTCCGACAAGAGCGTCCTTAATGACAGGCCGAAATTTCATGCGAACAGGAACCTCAGCAGTAGGATTTGGTGCAGAGGCTCCACATGCAGATGAATATTTCTTATCTGAAGCTATGAAGGATGCAGGCTACATCACAGGTATGATTGGAAAATGGAATCTAGGACTATCTGATGGAGATCTACCATCACGTCGGGGCTTTGATTTAGCATGGCCAGTTGTACGTGAAGATGTGCGCAGTTATGGACGTTATGAGCATTTTAATCCGCCATTTTTTAAGAATGGGCGGTACGCTGGAAGAGAAGAAGGATGGCAAGTTGAAATTTGTACAGATAAAGCGATTAATTTTATCGAGAAAAATAAAGACGAGCCCTTTTTTTTATATGTTCCATATGCCGCCCCGCATGAACCATGGAACTGTCCAAAAGATCTTCATGAAAAATACATGCAAATGGGAATTAGTGAATCCTATGCAATGTTTTTAGGTATGATGGAACAACTAGATACTCAAGTAGGGCGTATTTTAGAATGCGTAGAAAATAATGAACTTTCTGAGAAAACAATAATTATTTTCTTCGGAGATAATGGACCAACTCCCACAACAAGGATTCTAAAAGAAGAGAATGGATATTATTCTTTAACTCCTAATTTTTATACTATGACTGAAGAGGAGTGGGAACAAAGGAATCCTTCTGGATTACGTTCAAAAAAAGCAACAGCTTGGGAAAATGCAATTCGCAATCGACTGTCTATTTATTGTCCTAAAAAGTTTGCACCAAAAGTGGTGAATGAGATGACTTTGGTAATGGATATATACCCCACAATTATTTCTTGGGCAGGAGGAGTTCGATCTACTGATAAGCCCGAATTAGATGGTATAAATTTGGAGCCATTAATTGATGGAGAAGGTTTTTGGCCAAAAAGAAGATACTTTACTGGTGAAACAGGTAAACCTGCGCAAATTATGAAAGAAGACGGATGGTTTTATCGATTTTCTAATTTATCTTTCCCTTTAGAAGAAAGACAAACATGTTTAGTCGATGGGGAATGGTCGCTTGTAAATGATTATAATCGCTGGGGATTATATAATTTGTCGTCTGATCCCAAGCAGAGCATCGATTTAAAAGAAATTGAGCACGAGAAGTTTTCAAAAATGAAGGATACATATTTTAACGAATTAGAAAAAATTAAAGGGGATCCGCATGCTTGGAGTGATCCAATTCAAGAAGTATGTGAAAATGCGTATTTAGAATTGGAATGTGTTTTCCGGATGAAAGGAAGGAATGCAGTCACTTGGGCAAATACATTTTTTTATGAGGTAGGTGCTATTCAGGAATTAAAAGTGAAGGTTCTTGAAAAAGGAAATTATCATGCTCGCCTACGCGCTTTAAACATTGCAGAAGATACAATAGTCCGCTTGATAACTGCAAATTCTTCGGTTGAAACATATTTGAAGCCAGGTGAAAAATACCATGATCTCGGTGTTCTAGCTCTAGGTGCCGGAGAACAAGTTTTTTCTCTACAATTAGTGGATACGGGGAATACTGAATCGCTGCCAAAAATGGAATTTTTTAGTTTGGAGTTAATGAAAAAATGAAGAGATTTTTTTTGATCCTGATCTTAACAGTAACAACATTCATAGTAGTTGCCGAAAAACCGAATATTATAATAATTTTAGCAGATGATTTAGATGCAGATGAGATCAATTACACATCAGAGATGCATGATGTTTGGGCAACCCATACTGGAGCTAGTGTAAGAGGTCTATGGAGTAAAGATTGTAACCCAAGAGTCTTGACGCCACACATAGATTCTCTTGCGAAGAATGGAATGCTTTTTGAGCGATTTTACGTCAATGGAACGGTTTGTTCATCAAGTCGATATACTTTGTTGACAGGGCGCTATGCGACAAATGGTGAGGACTTACTGAGGGATTATCCTGTAGGCACTCATGCAACATTAGAATGGCGCCCGTGGATATTGCGTTCAGAATCTAGTTTGCCCAAAGAATTAAAGAGGCTGGGGTATACAACCGGCATAATCGGAAAATGGCATAATGGCGAATCAGATTTATCGGAGAAATCGATTAGAAAAGCAATGAAGGTCGAGCGTAAAGCAAACCCTACGCTTGATGAGATGGAAGCAATAGAGAAGTCCATTAGTGAGCGATATGAGCTCCTCAGAGAAGGCTTGTTAAATGGATTCGGGTGGGATGTAGTGGATCGTATGGAGTGGGGTAATTCTATTGTTAATTTGGACTGGCAATGTGAGGGAGCCCTTAATTTTATTGAATCTAATCAATCAAGACCGTTTTTTCTATATTGTGCCTTACCAGTACCGCATGGGCAATATCGGTTCGATTACAACCAGATCGAATCGTATGATCGCAGTGTAACCTCAGCGGGCATTTTGGATACGAAAATGGAGTTATTGCCATCAGTTTCAAATATTTTGGAGCGGTGTAAAAAAGCCAATGTTCCGCGGGTAAATGCAATGGCAACTCATATGGATGATTATATCGGTAAGATTATTATGAGTTTAGAAAAATTAGATCTTCGAGATAATACACTCATTATATTTACAAGCGATCATGGTAGTCGCGGTAAAAATAGTGTTTACGAGGGGGGTGCAAAAGTCCCCATGATTATTACATGGCCAAAAGTTGTCGAGGCTGGATCGTTAAGTGATAGTTTAATAGGTAGCGTTGACATTGCATCAACTTTGCTGGAGATAGCAAGTGGATCAATTTTTGATAACCGAGGTATGGATGGACATAGTTTCAAATGGCAATTGATTGGAGAAGATGAGCCTAATGATTGGCGGAAAACACTCCTTATTGAAGCTGGAAACACTAAAGGTGTAGTTTCTCGAGATTGGAAGTATATTGCTAATCGGGTAACTAAAGAGGTTGCAGTTAAGATGAAGATGCGACCTCATGAAGTTTATTGGACTGGCTACGACCATCATAATTATCAGAATGAAAGTATGTATCCTACTTTCTGGGAGGCTGATCAGTTTTTTGATTTAAAAGAAGATTTATATGAACAGGATAACCTCATAAGTAACGTGCAGTATTCAACATATGTAAGAATGATGAAGGATGAGCTTAGTTCACATGTTAAGGATCTTCCGCATACTTTCGGAGAATTTGGTAAATAAAAAAATGAAATCTAAATTCCGGCAAATTCTTTTCATTCTATCTCTATCCTTCACAGTTATGGCTGCTGATGAGGCTATGAATGTTCTATTCATCATTGTTGATGATTTGCGTCCTGAACTTGGTTGTTACGGTGTAAATTATATAAAAACTCCAAATATTGATAAGTTAGCTTCAAGTGGTGCTATATTTAAGAATGCATTTGTCCAACAAGCGGTATGCTCTGCCTCTCGCGCGAGTTTTTTAACCGGACTTCGTCCAGATTCAACAGGAAGTGATTATCCATATTCGATTTACACAGTTGAGAATCTTTTTGAAGGGGATCGCCCTTCAATTATGCGACATTTTATGAGGCAAGGTTATTATGTCCGAAGTATTGGTAAAATTCACCACGGATATAATGAAGACTTTTCTGAAAAGTCATTTAGTTCTGGTTATGGAACAAGGTATGCGGATACATCTGTGAATTATGCAGAAAAGGCTGAAAAAATACCATTTGAAAGAGGGTTAGTTGATGACCGATACTATGATGATGGTAAAAATACAGTGGAAGCTATTTCAACTCTTCATCGAATGGCAAAACAAGATAAACCCTTTTTTTTAGCGATGGGATATTGGAAGCCTCATTTGCCTTGGAATGCACCTGCTAAATATTGGGATTTATATAATATTCAAGATATTCCCTTGGCACAAAATCCGCGACATCCGGAAAATTCACCATTATTCTCCACTGATTATTGTAATCTTCAAAAATATAAACTTGAAGAATCACCCAATAATTTATTGGTTGGCGATCCAAGATATGCGCAGAAACTAAAACACGCTTATGCAGCTTGTGTTTCATATGTTGATGCTCAAATTGGTAAATTACTATATACATTAGAAGAACTTAATTTAGAAAATCGAACGATGGTTGTCTTAATTTCTGATCATGGTTGGCACTTAGGGGAACAAAATCATTGGGGAAAATCGACTAATTTTGAATACGCTACGAGAGCACCTCTAATTATCTCGGCTCCTGGAATTATTAAAAGACAAGAGATTGATGCATTAGTCGAGTATGTGGATATTTATCCAACAATATGTGATATTACCGGTATAGATCTTCCTGCTTATCTTGAAGGTATTAGTGTTCTTCCATTATTTTTGAACCCTAATCGAGAGTGGAAAAAAGCGGTTTTTAGCCAATATCCTCGTGGCTGGCCAAAAACAAAGTTTGAAGGGTATTCTATTCGGACGAAACGTTATAATTACATTCAATGGCGCGAACTTGATGGCACTTTCATATCACATGAACTTTACGATCATAAATATTATTCATGTGAATCAGTCAATATAGTCGATGATCCTGGTTACGAAGATTTAATTGAAGATTTAAAGACGCAACTAGCTGCTGGATGGAAGAAGGCTTTGCCAGAGGATATCGTAAATTTGTCCTCAAATAATCTAGCACCTGATTTCTTGCCTTGGGGTAAAGAAGCCACTTTTGGGCCTCATGCAGCTAGAAAGAATAAATAGAATGATGAATTTGAAATATTACTTTTTTTTACCATTTGTAGTTTGTCTTCATTTAGGTGTGTTTGCTCAACCTAAGAATGTACTTTTTATTGCGATCGATGATTTGAAGCCAATGCTCGGTTCATATGGATATGAAAAAGCAATTACACCAAATATTGATAATCTTGCTGATGCAGGAACTGTCTTTTTAAATGCTCATTGTCAACAGGCGTTGTGTGGGCCATCTCGTGTTAGTGTTTTAACTGGATTGTATCCAGATACAACGGGAATTTATGGCATGCAATATAAGATGCGGCAAATTCATCCTAATATTCTCACATTACCACAATATTTTAAGAATATGGGTTATGTAACAATTGGAACGGGGAAAATATTTGACCCTCGGAATGTTGAAGATGACTGGAATGGACCTCAAGACAAAATTTCTTGGACAAAATTTTTTGGAAATAATCCTTATAACACTTTGGTAGGAGGTCCAATTTATGGAGGTCATTATCACGATTCTAATTTAAAAGAGTTATCTTTGACATTAGAAGAAGAGGGAAGAGAGAAAGGTTTAAGAGGAAAAGAGCTTAGATTTTATGTGCGTGATCATGGCGGAGGTCCAGCTACTGAGGCTATAGAAATTCCAGATGATGCATACAAAGATGGTGCAATAGCTAATCGTGGCATTCAGCAATTGGAACATCTAAAAGATGCGAAACAACCCTTCTTTTTAGCTCTCGGATTTTTAAAGCCGCATCTTCCATTCGTTGCACCAAAAAAATATTGGGATCTTTATGATCGAGATAGCTTAGATTTGGCTACTCTTCAAAATTACCCAAAAGGAGCCCCATCTTTTGCAGAAACCGATTACATTGAGGCTCGAGGTTATAGTGGAGTTCCAAAACAAGGCGCAATTTCAGAATCAACACAAAGAGAATTAATGCATGGTTATCTTGCATGCATTTCTTACATAGATGCTCAGATTGGCAAGGTGTTGGATAAATTAAGAGAAACTGGCTTATATGATAATACGGTAATTGTTTTATGGGGAGATCATGGCTTTCATTTAGGTGATAAGCAAATTTGGGGGAAACATACCAACTATGAAGAGGCAACTCGTTGTCCTCTTATTTTTGCTAATACTGGAGGGCCAAAAGGAGAGTCAAATCAACCAGTTAATCTAATTGATATATTTCCAACCTTGTGTGAAGTCGCAGGGATACAAATTCCGGAAGGATTGGACGGTGAGAGCTTAATGCCTATCATAAGAAATCCGCTGATTAAAACACATGATTTTGCTGCGAGTATATATCCCCGAAGTGGTTATTATGGGGTTGCGATTCGAACTGATAGGTATCGTTTTGTTGGCTGGTACAGGGGATGGAAAAAAGAGGGCCGAAATGGCGTGGAATTAGCAGAATCTCCATCTGTTTGTGAGCTTTATGATTATAATGTTGATCAGCCTGAGAAAAGTAATTTGGTAGATGACCCGAAATACTCGAAAGTTGCGAAAGAGTTATATTCATTCTTAGACACCCATGTGCGATATACTCAAAAAAAACAACTTACCTTAAATCATTATGAGTAAATATTTTCCTATGCAAATGCAAGTTGATGCAGGGCAACTGCGTTATGAAGATGGAAGCGAAGTTGTCCTTTGGGGTAGTAATTTCCAGCCAAATTTATATTGGGAATATAAATTTCGAATGGAGCATATGGGTATACCCATGACCTCTGAAGTAATGAAGTTGATGTGTGATGATGGATTTATGGATCTTAAAAAGATGGGGTTTGACGTTATTAGATGTCATTTATCACCATCCGATTTTACTGATTCAGAAGGAAATCTTGTCGAGAATATGTGGTTAGATTTATTAGGGTATATGATTAGCGAAGCACGAAAAAATGACATCTATGTATACATTACATTTATCAACCAAATGGAATATGGTTTTATTGAGAACTCTTTTCTTAATAGATATTCCCGTGAGGATTGGATCTTTAATTCCGAATGTGTGAAAAAAATAGAAAAGATGGTTCATCAACTTCTTAATTGGGCAAATCCGTATAACGGAATTCAATTCAAAACTGATAAGACAGTCTGTGTTTTGGAATTAATAAATGAGCCTGAATACCTGACTTATGATCAGATGATAAATGATGATTTTTATAAGACAGAATTTTCTCTTTGGGTAGATCAAAACGGCGGGGCATTCAATGACTATTATTTTTCTAAGTACCGTTACAGCAAAGTAAAACAGTTTATTAATTCGTTATATCAATTAATAAGAGAGGAAGGTGCAAGGCAGCCAGTTGTTTGGAACTGTAACTGGCCGCGTATGATTGATTCTCGACGCGATGTTTTCAGTGCAATTGCAGACTCACATGCAGAAGTCGTTTCCTTTTGCCTTTATCCAGGTCAAGATGAAGTAGGCGACCCTTTTATGGAGAATCCGGCTGATACTAGTGGTAAAAATTATTTACCATTTCTAAAACATTGTTTTGATGATTATGATCATTTGGGGTGGTTAAAATCAGAGGCATTTTCTAAAAAGGCGAAGTGTGTTTATGAATTTGAAACAATGTATAATAATACAAATTCTCATATCCATACAGCAATGGCTAAATTATTTCGTGCACTTGGTGTACAGATTGCAGCGTCATGGACGCATTGTTTTAACGTGTATTCTTCTCACATGGGATGCGCCCATAATCTAAATTTAAAAACAACACCAAAAAAGGCTGCAGGATTCATCGTAGCAAGTCGAGTTTTCAGGCTTCTTCCATGTAATTTTGAATTTAATTCATTAAATCTGGAAGGTGATATATCAGATCAATATGCCCTATCTTTTGATCATGATGTTTCTATGGTATGCTGTGGTGATGAGTTGGTGTATTCTGGGAATTTGGATTGGTGTCCCATTGATCTTCCTTCCTTGCCAAAAAAAATTATTGGCTATGGAGATTCACCATTCGTTACTTGTAACAGCACAGGCTTATATTTTATTGATGTTGGAAAAGATTCAGTCCAGGTTGAATTATTACCTCAAGCACAGTTTATCCGTGAAGCATGGCGGTGGCATGCAGATGGTGAACTTGTCACATATCTTGACAATGAAAAATCTATCTCATTCTCTCTGAAATTACCTGGATGGCAGGATATTCTTTTAAAAGAAGTTCCAGGCCTATTTGAGATTCCTCTTGAACAACAACCAATTTAAACTAAAAAAATTAGTTATGTATAACTTATGATTAAAAGCAAACATCTTACTACCACTAGCGATCACATTCCTACAGGACGTAAAATTGCAGTCAGCGCTGGTGCATTTCCTGTGCAAAATGGGGGTTTAGTGGTGCAATATATGGCGCAGCCGATTTTTCAAATTTTTCTTGGGCTAAATCCTGCACTTTTTGGTTTAGCGATGACTATACCTAGGATATGGGATGCATTTACAGATCCCATAATGGGACGTTATTCAGATAGATATCAGTCAAAATGGGGACGCCGTAGACCATTTATTTTTACAGGTGCGTTTTTAATGGCCATTTCTTTTTTTTCAATTTGGATGGTTCCGAAAAATTTATCTGAGATTGGTATTTTTCTATGGCTAGTTAGCACAAGTATTTTGTTTTTTACATCATACACAATTTATTCAGTGCCCTGTAATGCACTCGTCTATGAACAAACGCCTGATTATCATGAACGAACACGGCTGATGTTTTTTTGGGCACTTTTTTTCAATATAGGTAATCTCTGTGTAAATTGGTACGTGCCCTTAACTAATATGAGTATTTTCGAAAATACTCTAATCGGAGCTCGTTGGATTGCGTTAATTCTCGCTTTAATCGTTTTTATTGGAATGGGCGTTCTCCCCGCTTTTTTTGGCAAAGAAAGGTTTTATGAAATAGCTGAAAAGTCAGAAAAAAAGATAGGGTTCCTTAAAGCGATAAGGCAAGCGGCGTCATCAAAGCCAATGTTGGGATTAGTGGGAATCGTTTTTGCTTTAAACTTTTGTGGGACCATCGCGGGGAGCATCGCATTGTACATAGTAATATATTACGTGATGGGAGGTAATATAGAACAAGGTATTGTACTGAATGCGCTAAACGGAACAGGATTTGCAATTGTTGGTTTCTTAGGCATTTTTGTTTTGCGCTGGCTTGCACTGCGTTACGGGAAGCGGCAGGCAATGTTTCTCGTATTATTGCTAACGATATTTGGCGGGGTTTCAAAGTGGTTTATTTTTAATCCTAATATGCCAAATTTACTTTTGCTTGATGCTGTTTTAAATGGGCCAGTCTGGGTATCTCTCGGTGTAATTATACCATCCATGATAGCTGATCTATGTGATTGGGATGAATACAAATTTGGTGAGCGGCGGGAGGGTATAATTAGCTCTGTTTTTTCATGGATAACTAAATTTGGAACTTCTTTTACATTTCTTGTTTCTGGGATTGCCTTACATTATAGTGGATTTGATGAGACGCTTGGCGTAGATCAGCCAGAGTATACGATGAAACTTCTGAGAATATTTTTTGTTGGATCTTCCGTACTTGCTCCTGTCTTAGCAATTTGTTGTTTAAAATTATATTCAATCAATGAAGAGGATGCTTATTCAATCCGTGCCGAACTTGAAGAACGACGTGGTCGAGTATAGGTTAAAAATGATGCAAAAAGTTACATTCAAGCGTAATTTTGCACTCCAGTTCTCAGCCGTGACTTTTGTAATGGCATTATCTTTACAGCATGTAGAGGCAACCGAGAATTCTTTCCAAAAAATTCATTCAAAGGAGGGAGTTTTGTATTTTGAGGATGGCAAAAAAGTTAATCTTTTTGGCTTTAATTTTCAGTCTTGTCTTAGTTGGGAGCATGGTGCACGTATGCATAATCAAGGGATTTTAATGCCCTTAAAGTCTCGTGATTTAAGACGCATAACCGACGAAAGTTTGGAAGAAATTAAGAAACTTGGTGCTGAATTAATACGTATTCATTTAATGCCTGCTGATTTCACTGATTGTAATGGAAATCTTATAGATACAATCTGGTTAGATCATTTCATGTATGTAATGAAGGAGGCAAGAAACCGTGGACTGTATGTTTACCTAACATTACTTAACCACCTTAATCACGATGGAACTCAATTCCCTTATAATCCATCTTCATTTGCGGCTGATATTAAAAGGGAAGATTGGATGTTTGATGAATTAGCAATTAATGCTTCAAAAAATTATTTTCGAGGGCTCCTAAATATGAAAAACCCATATAATGGGTTAAGACTAAAAGAGCATTCGAATTTAGCTGTGATTGAACCAATTAATGAACCAAAGTATTTGGATTATAAAAAATGGGCGCAATTAAATAATAATAATTGCTATGAGGCATATGAAGCAGCCGCTTATAAAAAAACACTGAGCTATATTAATCAGATGGTCCATTTATTACGAGAAGAAGGCCTATCACAACCTATTGTTTGGAACTGTGGATGGGCAAAACTTATTAAGGATAACAAAGCCTCATATCGTGGCATCGCGGATTCCGACGCTGACGCAATTTCTTTCTGTTTATATCCGGGCCAAAGTGATCTTAGATCACCTTTTTGGGAGAATACTGTTGATTTGAGTGAACGTAATTATCTGCCCTATATTCAGAAATGTGCGGAGAATGAGGACTGGTTAGGATGGTTAAAGACAGACCTTTTTAAAGATAAAGCAAAATTGGTATATGAGTATGAAACATTTTGTAATCAAAGTGGTTACTTATATCCAGCAATGGCTGAATTTTATCGTTCGGTGAATGTTCAAATTGCTGCTCAATGGACATATGGGCTAACTAGTTACGCAGAATATCTTGGAGGGAGTCATGTTTTTAATTTAAAAACTACACCAAAAAAAGCCGCATCTTTTATGGTAGCCAAGCAACAATTTAAAGACGTGGATACAACATATTCACATGAGTCAAATTCAAGTGCTGTATTTAATGAAGGAAGTTTGATTTATTCAGGTAATATAGATATTGAAGTGTCTGAGAATCCGGAAGTAATCATTGGATTAGGGAATTCTGCATATATTAATTATGAGGGTTCAGGGATTTATTTTATAGAGCAGGTCGAGAATAGTGCTATTCATTTGGAAATTTTGCCAGATGCAGAGTTTATTAAGCCACATTGGAAAGAGCTCCATACGGGGGAACAGGTTGTCGCTTTAGATTATGAATCCTCGAATCTTTTTAAATTTAAATATCTTGATAAGGGAAAATATTGGATATATCGCCGTGAAGCAAGCAAATGGAATCTTATCGAAGAACTGGAAGGTTTGGTAAGTTTTGAGGCAATTCCTGGAGAATACTTAATTGAGCGAGAAGCTCTTAACATTCATCGTAAGGTACTTGAAGAAGGTTGGGGTCATTAATTGTATAAATTTACTACCATAGTCTTAATTTCAAGCCTTATCTGTTTATGTGCCACTGGTAAGCAAAAACCAAATGTTTTAATGATATGTATCGATGATATGAATGATTGGTGTGGTTTCTTGAATGGGCATCCGCAGTCTAAGACTCCTAATATGGATAAGTTAGCAAAGAAGGGTGTAAATTTTACAAATGCACATTGCACATCTCCCGGTTGTTCACCAAGTCGCAATGCATTGATGTTGGGAGTAGAGCCTCATCGGTCTGGCTTATATCCATTTTATAATTTAAATAAAGTTACAACCGGTGAGCTTGATCAATATACAACTCCTTTGCCCAAAATGTTTAAAGATCATGGTTATACGACCATTGGAATAACTAAGGTTTATCACAATCCAGATCGATTTTGGCGAGAGAATGAGCAATGGGATGAATACAAATATTACAGTAATGCGAAATTAAAAAAAATTACAAGTAAGGGCTATCATCCTGAGCCGTTTAATAAAAGAACAGTAGCATGTCCAGTTAGTAATCCCTTGGAAGATTTTCAAGATTATCTTTCAGCAGAACATGCCGTCGAGGTTTTGAAACGGAATCATGATCAACCGTTTTTTTTGGCAGTCGGGTTCATTCTTCCTCACACTTCATTTCTAATGCCTGAAGAAAATTGGGATCGTTTTAATTTTCCGATAATAGAACCATACATAAAACCTGATGATCTCGAGGATATACCAATTGTGGGTCAGGCTAATGCTCAGATTTATGTTGAGCTTCCTGTTCGACGTGATTGCGCGTGGGAAGAAATTAGACGCGGATATCTGGCATCAATTAATTTTACAGATGACAATGTTGGACGAGTATTAACCGCGTTAGAAAACAGCCCATACAGTGAAAATACAATTATTATTCTTTGGTCTGATCACGGATATCATCTTGGTGAAAAAAGGAGCTTTAGTAAGTTTTCACTTTGGAATGAATCAACTAGAACGCCCTTTATTATTTATGATCCGAGGAATGATAAAGGTAATGGGAAGGAATGTAGCGAACCAGTGGGATTGATAAACGTATATAAAACATTAGCAGATTTGACGAATTTGGAGCCTCCAGAATATCTTGATGGTCAAAGTCTTGTTCCCTGGATTAAAAACCCTTCTTTGCCTAGAAGTAGTCCTGCGATGACGACCTGGGGAAGAGGAAATTATACACTTCGAAGTAAGGAGTGGCGATACACACGTTATTTTGATGGTTCTGAAGAGCTTTATAATCAGATTACAGATAGTAACGAATGGACTAATTTAGCATTATTCTCGGAATATGATGATATTAAGAAATCGTTCATGAAGTGGCTCCCTAAGAATGAAGCTTCACAAGTTGCATCTGGAAGAGAGCTTTACAATGTGGCGGATGCAGATAATCCAATTAAAAATATCAATTCATATAAAAGATATGTGAAACAGTATAAAGCTGAAGGCTTAACCCCCGCTCTTGATTGACCTTATATGACTTCCATTAGAATCATTATCATTACGAATTTTCTGATTACAATCATTCAATTTGCCTCTGCTGATTTTCAACGCCTTCATGTGAAAGATGGAGCACTTTTTTTTGAAAATGGTGAAGAAGCAGTCTTTTGGGGTGTAAACCTTCAGCCTTCATTATCTTGGGAATATAATCGTATGAAGCGTCATGGATTACACTCTCCACTCAATTTGAAAAGCTATAAAAAAATGATTGATGAGGCTTTTTCAGAGCTACAGATGCTAGGGTGCAATCTTATTCGTATTCATTTATCTCCGGGGGATATTACTGATAAGAATGGTAATCTGGTAGAAAATCATTGGTTAGATCTAACAGACTATGTATTAGCAGAAGCCGAGAAGCGCAATATGTATACTTACCTTGCATTGTTAAACTCATTGGGTAGAGATCGTGGTGAAAATACATTCATTCCTAAAAATAAGCATAGTAAACCTTTATGGATGATTGATCCTGATTTTATCGTCAAATCAGACTTATATATTAGACAATTATTGAATCGAAAAAACAAATACGCGAATGGAGTGAAGTATAAAGACAGTCCTGCATTGGCTTTTGTTGAACCAATTAATGAACCTGATTATTTTACTCGTGAGACGATTGCTTCGTCTCATCGATGTAAAAAAATTTATATAGATTGGCTTTCGAATAAAGAGAAAGTTGATAGTGATGAAGCATTTTCAGAATGGAGAATGCATACAACAAAGTCATATATAAATAAGATGGTAAAATTATTTAAGGAGGAGAAAGTCTCTGCACCAATGGTTTGGTCAATGGAGTGGCCACGCATGATGGAATGGACGGGTCCCGATGTTTTTGTGGCGGCAGCTGAGTCAGATGTAGAGGTATTATCGGTTTGTCTTTATCCAGGACAATCAGTGGCGTATGGGAAAAAGTCAAATGATCTCAAGGATGTGGGTGAGAAGAATTATTTTGAATATATTCAGAATTGCTATGATCTGCCTGAATGGCATGGCTGGATGCGAGAGAAAAGGTTTCTTAATAAAGCACGTATAGTCTATGAATTTGAAACATATTATAATCATAGCTCATATCTGTATCCTTTGATGGCGAAATATTTTCGGGCGCAAGGTATACAGGCAGCTGCCATGTGGACATATTTATTGCCTGGGCAGGCTGAATATACTGCTGCATCACATCATCTTAATTTAAAAACTACACCTAATAAAGCAGCATCATTTTTGATTGCTGGAGAGATAATGCGCAATTTATCAAGGTATGAACCTTTTGTAACAACAACAGAATATAGTGATTATTCGGAGCATTTCGCATTATCCTATCGGATTGGATCAAGTGCTTATGCTGATGAAAAAAAATTAATCTACAGTGAAAGTTTGCCGCCAGAGTTTATTGAAAATTTAAAGTATGATAAGTCTTCATTATCAAGAGTAATAGGCAAAGGTCACTCACCTCTAGCAAGTTATGATGGATCGGGGCTTTATTTTATTAATCGCATGAACTCAAAAAGTGTTGAGATAACGATCTTGCCTGATGCGACCTTTATAGCTCCGTTTTATTTAACTAATAAACGCAAAGAAAAAGTTGTTTCGATAAAGGATGATGTTGAACATCTCTTTAGAATAGATTTACCTAAAACTTCAAAATTAACCAGCGTATATCGATTAGAGAACGGCAAACGTCAAAAGGTTAGAAATCATTTTGATGATGACTTGTATTTTAAAGCACGAGCAGGAAGTTATATAATTAATCACTAATACAAATGGAGTCTCTTGATGAAAGACGCTACTCAAATTTTTAAAAGACACGAAGGTGGGCCTCTACTGCATATAAAAGATTTTCCAGGTAAAGCGCAGATCTACAATCCTGCACCTGTAAGATTCGGTGACGAGACTATTTTATTAGTTTCAGTTGTGGAACATGCTGCCATGCATGGCTATGGACGTGATGTTGGTCAAACTAGGGTTGCACGTTCTCATGATGGAATAAATTTTGAATTGTCGGATACAAACTTTATTGAAACTCAAATGCATGGTGAGCCATGGGATCGTTATCATCATTTCATTGATAATCGAATCACAAAAATTGACGACTGGTACTATATAATTACACCTGTAATGGTTAACGGATTCGATTCTCCTATTGGTATGCTGGGAAGAACAAAGGACTTTGTGAAATATGAAAGGATCGATACTATTACCCAACCAAAGAATCGCGGTGCATCACTTTTCCCAGAAAAAATTAACGGTAAATATTACAAATTAGACCGTCCCGGTGGAGGTGATGGAGGTGATGGTGATATTTGGATTAGCGCCTCACCAGATCTTATTCATTGGGGAGAATTTAAGCCAGTTTTAGCAGCAGGATATCGGTTCTGGAATGTCCAAAAGATAGGCCCTACTCCTCCAATTAAAACGGATCAAGGATGGTTGGATATTATTCATGGGGTATTCACGCCCGCTGGTGGAACCTACTATTATATTGGAGCAATGCTTCTTGATCTTGATGAGCCATGGAAGGTAATTGGCAAGACTAATTCTTATCTCATGATGCCGGAAGAGCCATGGGAGCAACACGGCAATTGCGATAATGTCATATTTCCATGCGGAGCAATTGCTGATTATGATAAAGATCAGATCCGGCTTTATTATGGAGCTTGTGATTTTGCGATATGTTTAGCAACTGGTTCTTTGAGTGAGACGGTTGCCGCTTGTGTTCAAGGGCTCTGATAATTAGTGGGCTAAATTTGTTAATTTAAGGCAGATGATACGATATTTTGAGCATCTTCTTGGATTTTATGCAGGTGCTCACGACTTATAAAACTTTCTGCATAGATTTTATATATATCTTCAGTACCCGAAGGACGTGCAGCAAACCAGCCATTTTCTGTACAGACTTTAAGTCCTCCGATGGGGGCTCCATTGGCAGGCGCGTGAGTGAGTTTGGCGATGATGGATTCACCGGCAAGGGTTTGGGTGCGGACATTTTCTGGGATGAGTGCGGCGAGCTGCTGTTTTTCTTTAAGGGAGGCAGGTGCATCCATCCGTTCATAGTAGGAGTTTCCATGGCGTTGTGTCATTGCTTTGTAGTGGAGTCCTGGATCTTGCTTGGTTATCGCACAAATTTCAGCGGCTAGGAGAGCTAGAATAATGCCATCTTTATCGGTACTCCAAACGCTGCCATCATGCCGAAGAAAAGAGGCGCCAGCAGACTCTTCACCTCCAAAGGCGGTGGTGCCTTCGAGGAGTCCATTGACAAACCATTTGAAACCGACAGGAACCTCTTTGAGTTCGCGATTTAGTTCCTGGGCAATGCGATCGATCATAGATGAGCTGACAAGGGTTTTGCCGATGCCGGCGTTGGTCGGCCAATTGGGGCGGTGGGTGTACAGATATTCTATGGCAACGGCTAGGTAGTGGTTGGGATTGAGCAGACCGCAGGAGGGAGCAACAATCCCATGCCGATCAAAATCGGGGTCGTTTCCAAAGGCGATATCATAGTGGTCTTTAAGTTCGATGAGTCCGGCCATTGCAAAAGGAGAGGAACAATCCATGCGAGTTTTTCCGTCGTGATCGCGGTGCATGAAGGCAAAGGTGGGATCAGTGATATCATTACGAATATCCAGGTTGAGTCCATAAGTATCGCGGATCGCATGCCAATAGGCTCCGCCTGCTCCGCCCATTGCATCGGCGCAAATGGAGAGGTCGGCTTCGACGATGGCTTCCATGTTGATGACGTTTTTTAGATCTTCAACATAGGGGGTTATATAGTCGTAGGAAATGGTGGTTTCGGCGGTGAGTGCATCGGGATAGTAGATGGACTCAACTTGATTATTGTTTTCAGCAAGCAGTTCATTGGCACGGTCGGCTATCCACGTGGTAGCAGCGGTATCTGCAGGCCCCCCGTGCGGAGGATTGTATTTAAAGCCGCCATCTGTTGGAGGGTTGTGTGAGGGCGTGATCACAACCCCATCAGCATGCCCATCATCGCGCCCTTGGTTATAGGAAAGAATGGCGTGAGAGATGACGGGGGTTGGGGTGTAGCCATGGTCACGGTCCAACATGAGCGTGACTCCATTGGCAGCAAAAACCTGCACAGCACTTTTGAGGGCCGGAGTTGAGAGGGCGTGGGTGTCACGCCCGATAAAGAGTGGGCCATGGGTGCCTTGTGCTTTTCGGTACTCACAGATGGCTTGGGTAATAGCCATTATGTGATCTTCAGTAAAACTTCCGTTGAGAGAGGTTCCACGATGTCCGGAGGTTCCAAAAACGACCTGCTGGGCGGGATCGGTTAGGTCTGGTTCCGTTTCATAATAGAGGCAGATGAGCTCTGAAATATCGGTCAGTGAGGTGGCGTCAACAGGATGTCCGGCTTTTGGATGCATTTTTGTTACCAATCTTTTTTTTTTGGAAGGAGCATTCATATCAATATGTGCGACCGGTCTCAACTCTGATTATGGGAAAAGCAAGGAGAAGCTTGCAAGCGAAGGCGGGTGTGTGCAGATTGATGTTTTGACATTAATAGGAGATAGACATGGCAGAAGCAGCAGCAAGACATATATTGGTCGCAACAGAAGCGGCATGTACTGATTTAAAAGACCAGATTGCTAACGGAGCAGATTTTGCGGCCTTGGCACAGGAGCATTCTCAGTGTCCGAGTGGAGCGCAAGGCGGTGCACTAGGAACATTTGGTCGAGGCCAAATGGTGAAAGAATTTGATGAAGTGGTTTTTAGTGCGCCCGTGGGTGAGGTGCAAGGGCCGGTTCAAACACAGTTTGGCTTCCACTTGGTGGAAGTGACGCAGCGGACAGACTAATTGCGCTCAGGGGGTGTGAGCCCAAACTTGTTATAGGCGTGCTCGGTTGCGACGCGCCCTTGCGAGGTTCTTTTCAGAAACCCTTCTTGTATGAGGTAGGGTTCATATACTTCTTCGAGGGTTTCGGCTTCTTCCCCGATGGATACAGAGAGAGAGTTGATTCCAACGGGTCCTCCGTTGAATTTTTCGATGAGCGTTGTGAGTAGTCGTTTATCCATCTCTTCGAGACCGTCGCCGTCGATATCAAGTAGGTTCAGGGCTTGGTCGGCAAGGTCGGCGGTGATGATGTTATCTGCTTTGACTTGGGCATAGTCGCGGGCGCGGCGTAATAGTTGGTTGGCAATTCTTGGGGTTCCCCGGGATCGACGGGCAATTTCTATAGCACCGTCTTCTTCAAGCTTGACGTTCAGAATGAGTGCGGAGCGTTGGAGGATGGTGGCCAGCGTGCTGGCGTCGTAGTAGTCGAGTCGATTGGTAAGCCCGAAGCGTGAACGCATGGGGGCGGAGAGCATCCCGCTACGAGTGGTAGCACCAATGAGGGTGAAAGGAGGTACATTGAGTCGTACGGAGCGGGCGTTGGGGCCTTGATCAATCACGATATCGATAACGAAATCTTCCATCGCGGAGTAGAGATATTCTTCGACGGAGCGTTGCATCCGGTGAATTTCATCGATGAAGAGCACGTCGCCACGTTCGAGACCAGTGAGAATACCAGCGAGATCAGAGGGTTTATCGATGACCGGACCGGAGGTACATTTAATATTGGAATCCATGGCGTCGGCTAGTATGTAAGAAAGGGTAGTCTTTCCGAGGCCGGGAGGGCCACAGAGCAAGACGTGGTCTAAGACGTCGTTGCGTTCTTTGGCGGCTTGGACGAAAAGCTCGAGGCGTTCTCGAATTTTGTCTTGTCCGGTAAAGTCTGAAAAACGCGAAGGGCGAAGTTTTTGTTCAAATTCAATGTCAGGGGTGATGATTTCACTATTCATTATGTCCCATGAAGCCACAGGAAGAACGGCTTGTCACGTGGTTTTCTACGATGTGTGAATGATTTGTTTCCATTTTTGGCGAGCGGTTTGCCATTCGGAAGCATTGGTGGGATGGTAGCTCTCCATTTCTTGGGCGAAGGAGTTACGGACGAGAGCGCGTCCCGCAGCAAGGTCGATCAGGTCTCCAAGGGCGATCATTTGCATGATACAGTTGCCGATGGCGGTGGCTTCGGCAGGGCCAGAATAAACGGGTCGAGCGGTTGCATTGGCGGTCATTTGATTGAGTAGGTGGTTGCGTCCACCACCGCCAACAATCCGAATGCAATCAAAGGTTCGTTCGCTGAGCGTTTCTAGATCGTCGAGGGTTTCTGCATATAAAAAAGCCAGTCCTTCGTAGGCGATACGAATGGTTTGGGCGTGGGTTTGGGGGGGCGTTTGGAGTGTTTCTTGGCAATATTCACAGATGCGCTCATGCATATCACCAGGGGTAAAGAAACAGGCATCCGCAGGGTTGATAAAGGCATGAAATGGTTCGGTAGCTTGAGCCATTTCAACCATTTGAGCAAAGGTATATACATGTCCTTGTTGTTTCCATATCCGTTGCAGCTCTTGAATAATCCATAAGCCGTTTAGGTTTTTTAGGAAGCGAATGGTGTTGCAAACACCGACTTCGTTGGTGAAGTTTTTTTCGAGAACGTCGCCATTAATACGGGGTTCAGGAAGTTCACAACCTAAGAGTGACCAGGTTCCTGAGCTGATGAAAGCGGCTTGTTCGTTAGGCAGTGTAGGTACGGCTGCGAATGCACAGGCGGTATCGTGACCTCCGGCGGCGACGACTGATACACCATCCACTTTTCCAATCGGTGTTCCGGGGTCGACGAGATCGGCAAATAGATCGGTTCGAATGCCAACGGTTTGGAGTAGGTTATGCGCCCATGTTTGCGTCTGTGGGTTGTAGCATTGGGATGTGCTAGCAATGGTGCGTTCAGCAATTTTTTCTCCTGTTAGCCAGTAGGTGAGGAGGTCGGGGGAGAAGAGGAGTTGAGTTGAATGGGTGTAGGCGGGGGCGTTTTGAAGGTGTAAGGCGTAGAGTTGATAGAGAGTGTTTATCTCCATGAATTGGATGCCGGTTTGTTCGAATATATGTTCGCGTGAACTTTTTTTGAAGAGGGCGTTAAACATGCCATTGGTACGGTCATCCCGATAGTGAACGGGGTTTTGAATTAGGCTTCCTGTGTTATCGAGTAGTCCGAAGTCGACGCCCCATGTATCAACGGAGAGGGAACGCACAGGGTAATGATTTTGAGCGGTAGCAAGCCCTTCTCGGAGTTGGCGATAAAGATGAAGAAAATCCCAGTGAAGGTGGCCTTGGATAGCAATCGGACCATTCCAGAAGCGGTTAATCTCGTGAAGTTTAAGCTGATCGTTTTTGATATGTCCAGCAATAGTTCGTCCGTTCGAGGCGCCGATATCGATAGCTAAGTAGGTTTCGCTCATGCTTCTTTTTCCTATAGGCGTGGTGCATATTCAAGCAAGAATCTTTCTGCTTCGGGACTCCAGAGTCCTTGGTGGGCGGTGACGATCCGATCAAGTTCACTGAATAATTCGCCGGTCTGGTTGGCGAGTTCGTCGAGGGCGACAAGGGGGAGATCGAAATGGGTGTAGATCAATTTTTTGCCACCGGGAATATCGGGTAGATTTAAGGTGGTGTTAATCACGGTATTTAATCCCCCAATGTGGGTGATGAGACCGGAGGGGTTGACGCGTCCCTTAGCCATAAGTTCGAGTGATTCAATCATGTCGTCTGTATTGCCACCACTGGTTCCTACGACATGCGTGGCGGCATAGTGAACGTTGTAGAAGTTGAATTTGGCAGAAAAATGAGGATCGGTGGGGCCGGCAAAAAAGTTGAGGCATCCGTCGAATCCAAGGAGTTGGTCTGCTTGTTCGATCAGCGCTGCGACGGGCGCATAGACAAATACATCATCGAATCCACGTCCTTCGGGGGAGAGGGCTTTGAGTTCATCGGTGGAAATATTGAGACTGTTGATATAGTGCAGTTCCACTCCGTGGTTTGCGGCGTCTTCGATGGAGTAGAGAGCAGCGGCACGGTCGATAAGTTTCTGGTCAATCCCTGTCACAACGACTTGGCTGGGGCGACGATCGCAGTGAATAATGTAGTCAATGGCGCCGAGGCCCATAGGTCCTACGCCTCCAAGCAGTGCGAGGGAGCCTCCTTCGACAATCCCCATTTTGTGTTCATAGCTGCCGGGGGTGGTGTGGTAGTTGGCGCGAAACGCACCGATAACACAGGAGAGGGGTTCAGCGAGGGAACCAAGATAGAAAGCTTCTCCTTTAAAGGGTAGCAGGCAGTTGTTTTTCATAACTTCGGGGGGAATGATAACATGTTGTGCATTGCCTCCGATATGGGGGTAAGAGTAACCGGGAGCAGAGAGGATGCCAACGGGTCCAGAGGAGTCGTTGAGTGCAGGTTGAATAGAGAATTTTTCTCCAGCGGTGAATTGATCTTTCCAAGTGGCGCCTACTTCAAGAATTTTTCCACAAAACTCATGTCCGATCATAATCGGTTCGTTGGCGATGGTATTGGGAATGCGCTTATGTCTGATTCCTTGTGTGGAGGCTTTATAGGATGACATACAAATCGAATCGGAAACAATCTCAGCTAGAATTTCATCGGGCTGGATTGAGGGTAATTCAATCTCGTCGAGGCGTAAGTCCCCTTCACCATGAAGTCTGATGGCTTTTGTTTTCATTTAATTTCCTTTAGTTGAGCATGACTTGTCCACCGGTGACGGGTAGGGCTTGTCCAGTTTCATATTGTTGTTCTACAAGATATAAAATAGCTTTTAGAATATCGTCGCTGGAGCAGCCACGTCCCATCGGGATTTGAGCTTCATAGTGGCGACGAACCTCTTCGATGGTTTGGGCGCCGGGCACTTTTCCGCTTTCGAGGTATTGAACGAAAAGACCGTTGGTGGGATCGGACCAGAGCGGACCATCAAAGAAGTTTCCGGGGCAGACTGTGTTGACTTTGGTGCAGTCTTCAACGAGTTCTTTGGCGAAACTTTGAACGAGCCCAATGGAGCCAAATTTAGATCCAGCATATGCAGCATTTCGATTGGAGCCTTCAAGTGCAGATTTGGAGGTGATGCTAATAATATCGGTTGCATAGTTGCCAGAAGGACGGTTCATAATTTCCATTATGGGTGCTACGTATTTGGTGCAGAGAAAGAAGCCGAGGTAGTTGACGTCTGTCACTAATTCAAAGTCAGTTTTGGTGAGCGTTTTGACGCTGCCAGCTTTGAGCACACCTGCATTGCTGATAAAGAGATCTATGCCGCCGACCTCTTGAACGATGGATGTAACCATAGATTGAACAGAGGCTTCATCGGTTACGTTGCAAGCTATGGGAAAGGCAGTCGTGCGACCGGCTGTCTGATTCAATTCATGGGCGAGTGTTTCAGCACCTTCTATATTGAGATCGGCAATAAATACGAGTGCTCCATGATCGCAGAGTCCGCGCACAATTCCTTCGCCGAAACCTTGAGCTCCTCCTGTTACAACGGCGACACGGTTGTGAACAATGGCTTCACGACCCGAAGCATGGGGTGCATAAGAGGTCCCTTTAACGGCATCGTCATAGTCGGCCCCAATGAGAAAGAAACCGACTTCTTTAATATGAACAGAGCGCGTCGTTGGCGTGAGCTGGCTGGCGAGTTGGGCGAGTGTGCAGGTGAGATCGGGTTGGTCGAGGTGTTCTATTTGATGCACGATGGAACTGGATGTGCCATTAAAGGTGTGCCCGCGGAGAAGCGGTGCGATATCGAGTGAATTCATAGCAACTCCTTTAGATTTTCCGGTTGATGGGAATTTATGTTTCGCCCAAGGGCAGCATAGTGTTGCACACGGGTTTCAAGGGATTGATCGATCAGCGGGTTTTCAGGATGAAAGAGGCCAAAAGTCTCATTTTGTGCGGCATATTTTTCGTGAGCAATAAGAGCCCAAGCAGCATCGCAAAGGTGCTGAAAAGCTGGATCAAGAAGGATGGGGCAGTTAAATGATTGCCGAGAGCTGTTGATATCTACTCCACTTATTTCCATGAGTCCGTGATGACGGCATAACTGCTGGAGGCGTTCTAGTTGTTTGCGCGTATTGCGGGGGGGCATATAGGTGATAGCTTGAAAGCCGAGCTCTTTTAAAGTGCTGATAAGCTCATCAAGGAAGCTATCTTCAAAGGTTTGTGTGCGTTTGTCTCCAGTGGGTGATTCGGAGACATCACCGAGATAAGCATAGGCGGGAATGGCATGGATGCTTCGAGCAAACGTAGCGGCATCGCGAGCGGAAGGGCATTCATCGGTTCCAGAAGGAATAAAAAAATGGGGCACGAGTTCGGCTTTAAGGAATCCGAGCAAATCATAGACCCGGTGGAGGTTCGAAGGCTCATGAAGTAGTTGGATTATTTTTTTGGAAGGAGATAATCCGAGGTGTTCGCTTAAATAGGTGGTGAGCGCTTCTCCTGTGCCGTGTTGTTGGATTATTTTTTTAGCGAGGGCAAAACAAATGTGCCTTTCAGTGATAGTTCCACCTTCATGTACCCGTGCGCAGGATTGTACATCAGTCGCAAAGTCGATTGTGGGGCCGTGACGCTGTTTTAACCACGCATTAAGTTTTTCAGTTTCCGCTTGGATTCGTTTGAGGCGGGCGGCACGAATAGGTTTGAGAAATTGGTCGGTGGCTTTAAATTGAGTGGCAGGGATGCCATGGAATGCGATATATATGATATTGGGCTCATCGGGGTTATTGACGCGTTTACCCTCCAAAGGAGTTCTGTCGAGATGAACTCGGATTTCACAACCGACGGTTGCGGCAATACCATTGGTTCGAGCGGCTGCGAGGAATTCTGGGGCGCCTGCAATCGCGTCGTGGTCCATTAATCCAACTGTTTTTAACCCAGCTTCTACGGCGGCTTCTGTGATCTGCGTCGGAGAGTAGGGACTGAAGGAATAGGTGGAGTGAACATGGTTGTTCACTTCTTCCGGTTTATGGGAATTAGACACCGAGGTTTGCAATTCGAGTTAACTCCTCTCGGGTGTAGTTGTGATTGGGCGTATATCCGCTTAAGGGAAGAATGCGCTCATGAATGGCATCGATGATCCAATCGGCTTGTGGATAGTACTCTTTTTCCATTTCTGCCGCCGGTGATATCCAGTTTTTTGCACCAATTACAACGGGGGGTGCATCAAGATGATCGAAGCAAAGGGTGGTGATATTGGATGCGATGGTGTGCAGGGAAGAACCCCGTTCTACGGCATCGGAAGCGAAAACAACGCGTCCGGTTTTACGGATCGATTCAATTAATATGTCGTAGTTGAGCGGGTTGACGAAGCGGAGGTCAATGACTTCAACATCGAGTCCATAGGTTTGTTTTAGTTCCTTTGCTGCGGTTATACCGCTGTAGAGAACGGGGCCGAGGGTGACGAGGGTTAGGTCGGTTCCTTCGCGGCGGACGATGGGCTGTCCTTGTTCGGTTTCGTAATAGCCTTCTGGAACGCCTGCAGTTTCAAACTGTTCTCCGATACCGTATGTTTTTTGAGATTCAAAAAAGACGACCGGGTCGGTTCCGTTTAGCGCGAGGTTAAGCATTCCTTTGGCATCAGTAGGGGTGGCGGGATAGAATACTTTGAGCCCGGGAATATGGGCGACGAGTGCCGTCCAGTCTTGTGAGTGCTGGGCTCCGTATTTGTTGCCAACGGAAACTCTAAGTACGAGCGGCATCTTCAAAATTCCAGCCGACATCGATTGCCACTTTGCCATCTGGTTAAAAATTTCATCGCCTGCTCGACCCATAAAATCGCAGTACATTAACTCTGCACAGACGCGTCCACCACTCATGGCATATCCGCAGGCGGTACCAACTATGGCGGCTTCAGAGATGGGGGAGTTGAAGAGGCGATGATAGGGAATAGATTCGGTTAATCCGCGGTAGCAAGCAAAGGCACCGCCCCAGTCACGATTTTCTTCGCCATAAGCGATGAAGGTGGGATCAGTATGGAAGCGGTGAAGCATGGCTTCAAAGATGCCATCACGATAGGTATAGATTTTATTTGCAGAAAAGGGTTTACCGCTAGATTCAAAGGCGTAGCGCTCTTTGCGTGCAAGTTGTTTGTTGCGGGGATTCTCTTCGTGGGGAAGAAGAACCTCCGGGTCCCGATCATCAAATTTTTCAATCGATTGATTTGAAAACATGACGGATTCGATCAGGGCAATATCGGAATAAGGTGAGCATACGGTATCGGTTGCAAGCTCAAGAGTCCGTTTGATTTTTGCGGTGGTGATTTTTTGTAGTTCTTCGAGCTGCTCATTGGTGAGGGCTCCGTTTTCGACCAAGTAGTTTCCGTAGCTTTTAACGCAATCAACTTCTTCCCAGAGTTCCATCTCTTCTTTGGAGCGATAGGAGGAGGCATCGGAGGGCGAATGTCCGGACATGCGGTAGGTTACAATATCGAGGAAGGCGGGGCCTTTTCCAGCGGCAAGAATTTCTTTTTTACGTTGAGTGGCGTCTGCCACGGCAAGTGGATTATAGCCATCGACTCGTTCGGCGTGCATTTGGTCAGGATTAATACCTGCGCCCACTCGAGCGGCCATATCAAACCCCATGGTTTCTCCCGCGGTTTGACCTCCCATACCGTAGTGATTGTTCATGATGTTGAAGAGAACGGGTGGGCGGCCAAATGAGTCGTCCCAGAGATCATTAAATTGATCCATTGATGCAAAGGAGAAACTTTCCCAAACGGGTCCACAACCAAGTGAAGCATCACCGATGTTGGCAATGACCATGCCGGGTTTTCGGTTGACCAGTTTAAAGAGTGCTGAGCCAAGTGCTATATCAGCAGAACCTCCAACGAGGGCGTTATTGGGCATGGAGCCAAAAGGAATGAAAAAGGCGTGCATAGAGCCGCCTAACCCGCGATTAAATCCGGTGTCACGAGCAAAAATTTCAGCCAGTGTTCCATAGAGGACAAATGCTTCAGCTTGTTCGCGCGTGGTGGCATGTGCTTCGTCTTTAATGACCTTGAAGGTGGCACCTTCAAAGAAACTCTCCATAATATTGGTTAAAATTTGGTCGTCGAGCTGATGAATCGCAGAGAAGCATTTGGCAAGAATTTCACCGTGGGAGCGATGCGATCCGAAGATGAAATCTTCGGGCAAGAGATGAACAGCTTGACCTACGGCAGCCGCTTCTTGCCCGATAGAAAGATGTGCGGGCCCAGGGTGATTGTATTCAAAGCCTTCGTAGGCACCTTGAGTTTTGATCAAGTTAAGCATGGTTTCAAATTCACGAATGATCAACATATCTTCATAGATGCGGATGAGGCGCTCTTTACCGTAAGTTTTGAGCTCTTTTTTAAAGTTAGATTGATATTGGTTTACCGGGATCGACTGAAAGGTAATTTCACTCGCTTTACGGGCTTTTTTAGGATCAATAATTTGTTTTTTTGGCATGGGTTAATACTGCTTTCTTTTAGCTAAAGGGTTTCTAGTAGAGTGAGTTCTATGTTGCTTATTTTTTCACGCAAATGCGCGATGAAGCGAGCTGCGGGTGCTCCGTCGATGGCGCAATGATCAAAAGTAAGTGATAGCCCCATGTGGGGGATGAATTCAGTTTCGAGTCCATTCATGATGGGTTTTGGTTGAATGGCGCATACGCCCAGAATCGCCACTTCGGGAGTATTTAAAACAGGGGTGAAGCTTTCGATACCCATGGCGCCAAGGTTTGTGACGGTGAATGTTCCGCCTGATAAATCATCAGGATCAATCGCTCCTTCAATACAGTTGCTTGCCAGTCGTTTGGCTTCGGCTGAGAGTTCGAGAAGTGAAAGGGTATTTGCATTTTTTATAACAGGAACCATCAACCCCCGCGGGGTGTCGACTGCAAATCCAAGGTGAATATTTTTGTACTGGATGCTTCGATCACCAACCCAGTGAGCATTGAGTTCAGGAAAGGCGTTAAGAGTTTTTACTGTGGCATAGAGAACCGTATCGTTGATACTTACTTTGCCAAATTTTTCTTGGCGATCAGGTTGTTTGCAGAGCTTTCTGAAGCGAAGGATAGAACGTGCGTCTACTGAACTATTTAAGGTGAGCTGTGCAGTGGTTTGCAGTGAGTTGAGCATGCGTTCTGCAACTACTTTACGGATGCCTTTGGCTAGGATCTCGGTTTGCTCTTCTCCATTTCCGGAAGAAAATGCTACCGCTTTTTGTGGAGCGGGTTTGGCTGCGAGCACATCTTGCTCGATGATTCTTCCATGAGGGCCGCTTCCTGTTAGTGTAGTGATATCGATACCTCGTTGAGTAGCGGTAGTGCGTGCACGGGGTGAGCTGATGAATTCAGCTTCATTGGATGGATGTGTAGTGGTTGATGTTTGTGGTGATTCACTCTGGGTAATGACCGGAGGGATGTT
>JBJLEJ010000004.1:0-52126 GCA_045565965.1 Pontiellaceae bacterium
GGGGGATACGGGGGATTCCGAGTGTGGAATCGATTTCCAGTTGGTAGGTTTCCTGAATGCCGGCAGTGATACGGGTGTAGAGGGGAAAGCGGCGTTCGACGAGTCCGGTTTCATCGAGGAGGAAGTTGGCGTAGCCAATGGAGTTTCCGAGATGGGGTAGTTTTAGAAGTCGGGGGTTGCTATTGCGCGTGAGTAAGTCGCAGGCTTGATAGTGAAGCTCCACACGCAGGGGTTGCGTGGTGTCGCGAAGTTCGGCGGGATGAAAGGTGATGCTATCGAGGGTGGCGGAGGCACTGGCACTACGCAGGTGCCCTTCAAAAAATTGGCGGCGCTCTTCGGGTTTAAGTTGGGAGAAGTGGGCTCGATAGATGGTGTCGTTGATGCCTTGAAAATCAATGGTTGTATGGGCGGATAACTGGCCTTGTGCATCGAGCTGAGCTTGGGTGTTTATGAGGACTCTATTTTGTGCGGCGGGAATGATGGGAGAGGTTTTGAGGGTTTCGCCTTCGGGACGGGCGACGAGGTAGCTCATATTTTGAAGGTAGGCGGGGAAGATATCTTTTGTGTTCTCATCGGTAGGGTCCATGAGCACATAGTCGCCGGTATCGTTGAGCGCGGCGGTGACGGCATGATTGAAAAAGGGCTGAGGAACTTCATCGTCTTTTTTGGGACCGGCCATAATGATGACGGGAAAAGCATCGACACCAGCGATACGGAGCATGGAGGCGAGGAGAGCGGCCTTGTCGCGACAGACTCCGTAGCGGTTCTCGAACGTGATAGAGACATCGTGGGGTTCGTAGCCCGGAGCTTCTTCTTCGGTGGTGATTCCCATGTAGCGAATCTCTTGAGAAACGAATGTGAAGAGGGCTTCTATGATTTCTTGGGTGGATTTTCCGGCGGCGAGTTCACGGGCTTTTGTTTCCATTGCGGGTGTGGTGCATTCCATACGAGGTAGACAGAGGTTCCAGTACCAGCGGGAGAGTTCTTCCCAGGATTCGATGGTGCTGATTAGCAGGCGTTGCGTGACGGTATAGGGCGTGGGCATACTGGGTTCGGCAAAGTATTGGGGCACGTTCTTTATATTCCATGTATAGAGAATGCGATCTTCCGATTGGGTTTCGGTATGTGTGATGGTGCCGGGGATTTCATCTTTGAGGAGAATATTGTTAAGCGGTTGTTCTGCTGGAGCGTTCACATGGTAGGTAGCTTTTAGAATGGGAATATCCGCTTCAAATACTTGGTAGTCGCTCCATGTGTTGGGGACGACGGTTTTGGTGACTTGATCGTGTGTGGCATAGCGAAGGATATCACCGATTTGTAGTCCGGGAATGGAGAGTTGGAGAATTTTTGAGTTGGGGTTGTAGATGTTGGCATTCATCTGGGATGGGTTGACCATGAGACGGCTATTGGATGCAATATCTATTGGAATGATCTCTCCTTCGGGGCTGATGCGTTCGACATGAGTGAAGTAGTTTGTACCGTAGGATATGTTAAAGCTGAGGGAGAGGGTGCGGTTATTCCTCTTACCTCTTTCAGTGAGGATTTTTATAGCGGTGTCTGTGTGGGTTTGTGAGATGCCGTCGGGCTGGTAGGTTACATAGGTTATGTCATTTAGTAGAACGGTATCAGCATCGGGATAGGCTTGCGCAGTGACGTCGGCAGCTTGCTGGCGTAGCTCTTCGGTGTTGAGTGCGCCATAAGTGGTGCTGAGTAGAAGTGATAGCGTAAAGATAATAGGCTTTGTCATGTGTATTATCCTTTGGATTGGAGAATGTCGGTGAAGAAGTTGTTGCCTTTGTCATCAACAATAATGACGGCAGGAAAGTCGATGACTTCGATTTTGCGAACAGCTTCCATACCGAGCTCTTTGAAGTCGACGAGTTCAACGGATTTAATATTTTTTTCAGCGAGAAGAGCGGCGGGTCCGCCTACGGAGCCGAGGTAGAAGCCTCCGTGCTTGCCACAGGCTTCGGTGACTTGGGGCGTGCGGTTGCCCTTGGCGAGCATGATCATGGAGCCACGTTCATGCATAAATCGATCGACGTAGGGATCCATTCGTTGGGCGGTGGTGGGGCCGAAAGAGCCAGAGGGTTTTCCGATGGGGGTTTTGGCGGGACCTGCGTAGTAGATGGGGTGATTTTTAAAATAGTCTGGCATGGGTTCTCCGTTTTCCAACATTTCTTGAATGCGAGCATGTGCGCTATCGCGGGCGACGATGAGGGTACCATTGAGGCGTAGGCGGGTGCAAATGGGGTAAGTAGAGAGTTCTTTTAAAATCTCTTCCATAGGACGGTTGAGGTTGATGATTGGTGCATCGTCAGCATCGGCATTGAGTTCTGCCGGCGCAAAGCGGGCAGGGTCGTATTCGAGTTGTTCGAGGAATACTCCTTCGGGGGTGATTTTGGCGCGAATATTGCGATCGGCAGAGCAAGAAACCCCAAGGCCAACTGGGCAGCTGGCGGCATGACGTGGAAGGCGAATCACGCGTACATCGTGGCAAAAATATTTACCTCCAAATTGGGCTCCTATGCCGGAGGCTCGACTCATTTCAAGAACACGTTTTTCCCATTCTAGATCGCGGTAGGCACGACCGGTTGCGTCGCCTTTGGTGGGAAGGTCGTCGAGGTCTCCGATAGAGGCGAGTTTAACGGTTTTCATGGTGGCTTCGGCGGAGGTTCCTCCGATGACGAGCGCGAAGTGATAGGGAGGACAAGCAGCTGTACCGATGTTAAAGAGTTCGGTACGAATAAATTCGGTGATTTGCTCTTCAGTGAGAAGCGATTTTGTTTTTTGGAAGAGGAAGGATTTATTGGCGGATCCTCCGCCTTTAGCAATAAAGGTGAGGTGGTATTCGTTGCCGGATGTGGCGGCAATATCGATTTGAGCGGGTAAATTATTTCCGGTGTTTTTTTCCTCAAACATGTTGAGGGGTGCAATTTGTGAATAACGGAGGTTTCGCTCTTCAAAAGCACGGTATATTCCTTTGGAGAAGGCTTCTTTCTCATTGAAATCGCTCCATACTTGGGCGCCTTTATGGCCAGTGATGAGGGCGGTGCCAGTGTCTTGACAGGTGGGAAGTTCACCTACGGCGGAGATGATCGAGTTTTCGATGAAGGCTCGTGCTACGAAGTGATCGTTTTCACTAGCTTCTGGATCGTCAAGAATGGCGGCAACTTGTTTGAGATGTCCGGGGCGGAGATAAAAGGATACATCGCAGAAAGCTTCATAGGCGAGTTGCTCGAGGATTTCAGGTTCGAGGATGAGTATCTCTTTTCCTTTGAAGGTTTCGGTGTGGACGCCTTCGCTGGTAATATGGCGCCAAGGGGTTTCAATTCCTTGATGCTGAAACATGGGGGTATATTCAAATGTGCACATGATGACTCCTATTAATCCTCTAGACCTTAACAGGTAAAGGATGTTCAAAACAATAGGAATAGATCAGATGAGGGTTTGTTCGTTTAGAGGTTGCGGAGATGTAATGAGGTTGTTATTTTCTTTAATTATCTTTAATAAGGACTTAAATGAAGAAATTGATTCTGATCGTTTTTTGTGTGCCGTGGATTGGGTATGTGGATGAGGTGCCCGTATGGGAAAATGAGATGGCATTGGGGGCAAATTATCGTTCAGGAAATACCGAGAAATCGTTATATACGCTCAATGTGAAGAGAGAGCGTTATTCAGATGAGTCGGACTGGTTGTATGGATTTTATGGTGAGCAGGGGGAGACGGAAGGAGAAAAAACAGAGGGAATGGTTCGTGCGAGTTCCGAATATCGGGTGCGTTTTTCGAATCCCATTTATTTTGCTTCGGTGGTTGCTCAGGGATTGCATGATTCAATTCGAGGGATTCGATTGCGTACGCAGCTTGGACCTAGCTTGGGAATGTATGTGATGGATGAAGGAGGATTAAAAGTGGATGTGGCTGCGGGTTTCAATGCAACGTATGATCGGGGTATTGGGGAGAGTTCGCAGTATGCTGGGTATCGTTTTTCAGCCAATTTAAATTGGGATTTTAGTGAACAGGCATCATGTTATGCGCAGGTCGAGATTAGCGGAAATTTGGAAGAGCCTTTAGAGGATTATTACGGATGGTTGGTTCTTGGTTTAAAAAGTGGGTTACTGGATTCGGTGTCATTGTTTGCTGAATTGCGCGATGAGTATGATAATATGCCGGATGCGGTCGGGAGTAAACGAAATGATCTATTGTTTAATCTCGGATTGATGTATGACTTTTAGTTGCAGTAGTCAACGACTTCTCGATAGGGCAATGACCCACCGAATAGATCTAGGGCAGAGCCGATGGTGACATCGATTCTTCCGTTTCCGATGGCTTTGATCGTAGTGAGATCGTTGATGGAGCAGATGCCTCCGGCGTAGACACATGGAATGGGACTGTGTGCGGCTAGGAGTTCGATTAGGGGTTGATCAATCCCTGCTTGTTTCCCTTCAACATCTACCCCATGAATGAGAAATTCGGAAGCATAGTGGCTTATTTCGTTTAAGGTATCGCCGTTGACGAGAGTTTGAGAAAAAGTTTGCCAGCGGTCGGTGACGACATGATATCTGCCATCTTTGAGGCGACAGCTTAAATCAATTACTATGTTCTCCTTTCCTATCTCTCTTACTAATTGATTCAGTTTTAAATCGTCGATCTCCCCTTGGGTGAAGAGCCAGGAAGTTACGATGACTTTATCTGCGCCAGCTTCAAGCCAAGCTGCTGCGTTTTCGGCATGGATGCCTCCGCCTATTTGAAGGCCGCCAGGCCAGGCTGCTAGGGCTTCACGGGCGGCTTCGTCGTTGCCGGGACCCAGTTTAATGATGTGTCCGCCGGTAAGTTGGTCATCGGCATAGGTTTTTGCATACCAAGCGGGGGGATGCGGTGCAGTGTAATTTGTTTGGGGTTCGTGCCCATCACGGAGGGAGCCGCCAACGATTTGTTTGACAGTTCCATTGTGTAAATCAATACAGGGTCTAAATTTCATTTGCGTATGGTGGCATAGACTGGATGTCGAATTCAACGCTTGTATCTTACGGGGTTCTCTTTACCATGTTGCGCCAATGACGAGAGTTTTTAGTTATGAGTGAGAAGAAAAGCCATTTTTATGTAACGACGCCTATTTATTATGTGAATGATCAACCGCACATTGGTCATGCGTATACGACGATTTTGGCGGATGTTTTGGCGCAGTATCATCGTTTGTTAGAGGCCCCTACTTACTTTCTAACTGGCACCGATGAACATGGTCAAAAGGTGCAGCAGGCCGCAGAGCGAAATGGGATTAGTCCCCAAGAGCAGTGTGATAAAACCGTAGTTCGCTTTCAGGAGCTGTGGCAGCGTCTTGATATACAACATGATGATTTTATCCGCACGACCGAAGCGCGTCATAAGCAGGTCGTGCAGGATGTATTGCAGGAATTATTTGATCGGGATGAAATCTATCGGGCTGAATATGATGGTTGGTACGATGTGAGTAGTGAGACGTTTATCACCGATAAAGAGCTAGAGACGCTCGTCGGTGACAGCGACTATGATACGCCGGAGGAGATACCAACTCTCAACCGTATTTCGGAAGCAAACTATTTCTTTAGAATGGGTAAATACCAACAACGGCTCATCGAGCATATTGAAGAGCACCCAACTTTCATTCAACCGGATCATCGCCGTAATGAGACATTGGGTTTTTTAAAAAATAAAACATTACAAGATCTCTGTATTTCTCGGCCAAAGTCCCGCTTGGCTTGGGGTATAGAGCTTCCGTTTGACAGTGATTTTGTCACTTATGTCTGGTTTGATGCTCTGATAAACTACATCTCTGCGATTGGCTATAAAATTGATGAAGAGATGTTTAAGACATGGTGGCCTTGCTCTACACATCTTATAGGTAAGGATATTTTAACTACCCATACAGTCTACTGGCCGACGATGCTTATGGCGATGCAGGTCGAACTACCTCAATCGATTTTTGCGCATGGTTGGTGGCTGACCGGTCGCACGAAAATGAGTAAGTCACTCGGGAATGTAGTCGATCCGATGGAGATGATTGATCGGTATGGGGTGGATGCGTTTCGCTATTTTCTCATTGCTGAGATGACATTGGGTCAGGATGCGAGCTTTACCGAGGAGGCATTCGTGAAGCGCTATAATTCGGATTTGGCCAATGATTTGGGTAATGTAGCAAATCGAGTTTTAAATATGCTTTCTCGTTACTGCGATAGTCGTATTCCACCCGCACCAAACATGGCTGTATTAGAGGGCGAAGTAGCAACACGGGAGGTGTTGGCGGCAGTTGAGGATGCGGTAATGCATTCGGGGGAATGCATTGCGGATATGAAATTGGATGGTGCGGTGGCGTTAATTATGAGTGCGGTGCGGTCGATCAATGTATTTTTACAAGAGCGAGCTCCATGGGCGGCTGCCAAGGAAGGGCGTCAAGCTGATGTGGAGGCTACGTTGTATGTGGCTTCGGATGCGTTGCAAAGGTGTGCGGCTCTGTTGCATCCGATAATGCCGGAAAAAATGGTGCAGTTGAGGGCAGCTTTGGGAGTCAATGAGTCACAACTTGAGCTTGAGAAGATACGATCTTTTGGCGAGTTGGAGTCTGGAGCGGAGGTTATGCAGCCAGATGCACTATTTCCGCGAGTTGAGTGGAAGACGGTGGAAAAAGAAGTTCCAGTGAAGAAGAAAAAACAGGAGAAGGCGATGGAGCCCAAAGTAAGTGATGAAGGTCTTGTAACGTTTGATCAGGTAATGGCGGTACAGCTTAAGACGGCTCGCATTGTGGAAGCTGATAAGATTGAGGGTGCGGATAAGTTATTGAAATTACAGGTCGATTTGGGAAGTGAAAAACGACAAATCGTGGCAGGTATTGCGCTTCATTATGCACCTGAATCATTGATTAATAAAACCGTAGTGGTGGTGGTTAATTTAAAACCGGCGAAGCTTCGAGGGGTTATCTCTGAGGGTATGTTATTGGCCGCGTCTGCGGGCGATGATCTTCAGTTAGTTAGCGTGGAAGGCGATTTGCCACCAGGATCGACTGTTAAATAATATAATCAATCTTAAAACAGCTCATAAATGAGAAAAATAAATTAAGTGGGGAATCCAAAGATCAGATTCATAAACGTGAATTAGTTGAACAAGAAATAAGCCGCCGACTCGATAATCTGTCTGAATCTGGTTTGAAAGAATTAAGTAAATAGACGAAAAAGACTGAGAAGTTTCACTAAATTGGTGTTGCACGATATAAGTTCAACTGTAATGTTTGCCCCACAGACAATTTCCGGATGCATGTTATATGCGTAGCATCCTAACGAGAAAGAGCTTGGAGGTACAAAAAATGAAAAAAGCGATGATAGCAGCAGTTTGTTTGATTGCAGGATCAGCATTTGCTCAGAGTGGTGTTGTGATGGTTGATCAAGGTGCGGTTTTTAACAGTGGCTTTACAGAAGCTACATTGGAAGTGGCATTGGCATCTTCATATGTATGGCGTGGACAGGTTTTGAACAATGATACAGCTGTTCAATCGCAGATCACATTGGCTCAATATGGATTTAGTGTAAATATGTGGTCGAACTATGACATTGGATCCAACAAAGATGGCGTTAAAAGTGATATGTCTGAATTTGATTTTTCTTTTGCATATTCGTTGCCGATTGATGTGAATCAGATGGCTATCGATTTAGGAATCATTAATTATAATTTCCCAGATAATGGAACGGACCTGCAGGATAATAATCCATCTACAACGGAACTGTTTTTGAGTGCAACTATTCTTTCTTTCAAAGATTTCGTTCCTTCGGTAACGGTTTTTGGAGATATAGAAGAAGCTGATGGAGTCTATGCATTATTTGATGTGTTTGTTCCTTATGATCTGAGTGAATATGTGAGCTTGGCATGGGGTTATTCTGCGGGCTGGGGAAGCACTTCTTATAACGATCATTATTGGACGGCAGATGGAAATGGAACGTTTGATGGTGATTGGAGCGATCATAATTTTTATGTAACAGCTGGTTACGAAGTAGCGGAAGGTGTAACAGCCGCTGCAACGCTGAACTACATGGTTTTGAATGGGAACGCATTTCGTACTGGCGCTCAAGCGGCCGGTTACGAAGCGGATGAAAAAGTATGGGGCAGTCTCAACGTGGCGTATGATTTTTAATCAAGCGCCTAGTTGAACGAGGATCGCCCTGTTTTAACAGGGCGTTTTTTTTGGATTGGTGGTTTGCTGGATTGAAGGTAGATTACATCTTTTGAACAAAGGAGAGTACAGATGAACAAACTCTTGGAACTGGTACGGAAAAATGGACGTGAAACATCAGAAAACTTAGCCAAGATGTTAGGCATCTCGGAAGAGGAAGTGGTGGGTCAACTCGAAGCGCTGGAAGAGGATGGAATTATTCGTGCTTATCAGGCGGTGGTGAATGAGGAGAAGTTAGATCATTCCTTGGTTACAACGGTTATTGAGGTGAAGGTGATGCCTGAAAGTGATGGTGGGTTTGATCGAATCGCGCAGCGTATTAGCCATTATGCTGAAGTGGAATCATTGTTCTTGATGTCGGGAACGTTTGATTTATTGGTGTTCATCAAGGGGCGTACCATGCATGAAGCTGCTCAGTTTGTTAGTGAAAAACTAGCGACCATGGCGGGAGTTACGTCAACGGCAACTCATTTTATGATGAAAACCTATAAACTCAATGGAATTGAAATGCAGTCAGGAGAGGATGATGAGCGGCTCCAAATCTCTCCATGATCGAATTGCTCGAACGGTCCGGGATATTCCACGATCGGGAATTCGAGATTTTTTTGATATTGTTAGTACGCGTAAAGATGTGATTAGTCTGGGCATTGGTGAGCCCGACTTTGTGACGCCGTGGCATATTCGGGATGCGGCATCGCGTGCATTGGATCGTGGGCAGACGAGTTACACCTCGAATATGGGACTATTGTCGTTGCGGCGTTCGATTGCTACTTATGTGGCTAAAAAAAGTGGTGTTCAATATGCTCCAGAGAATGAGGTCTTGATCACAGTTGGAGTGAGTGAGGGTCTTGATTTGGCGATTCGCGCGCTGATTGAACCGGGTGATGAAGTGATTTATCATGAGCCGAGTTATGTGTCATATAATCCCATTGTTCAATTTGCCTATGGGGTTCCGGTTGCTATACAGACCAAAAAAGAGAATGGATTTCGTTTAACGCGTGATGAGCTAGAAGCAGCCGTTACGCCAAAGAGTAAATTACTTTTGTTGAATTATCCAAATAATCCTACTGGTGCGACGCTTTCGCGAGAAGAAGTTGAGGCAGTTGCCGCATTTGCGATTGAGCATGATCTGATTGTCTTGAGCGATGAGATTTACGATGAGCTTACTTATGACGATGATCATTTCAGTATTATCTCGGTTCCGGGTATGCGGGAAAGAACAATCTATTTGCATGGCTTTTCTAAAGCGTGGGCGATGACAGGTTGGCGAATGGGGTTTACCTGTGCACCTCCGGAGTTGACGGAAGCGATGATGAAGATTCATCAATATACGATGTTATGTGCGCCGATCTTATCGCAAGAGGCGGCGATTGAGGCGTTGGAGCAGTGTGGTTCGGATGTTGCTTACATGAAGCAGGAATATATGCGGAGGCGGAATTATATGCGCGCTTCATTTGAGGAAATGCATATTTCTTGCATTGAACCGGGGGGTGCCTTTTATGCATTTGCGGACGTTAGCCAATTTGGGATCAGTGCTCATCAGTTCGCGCTTGATCTGTTAGAGGCAGAGAATGTGGCTGTGGTGCCGGGAACAGCGTTTGGCGCGTGTGGTGAAGGGTTTATTCGTTGCTCATATGCCACATCATTTGATCGTATAAAGGTAGCTATGAAGCGGATTGCGCGTTTCACTCAATCCTTGTCATGAAAAAAACATCCGTTCAACGTGAGATTGTGGTTTTCCCAACAGATCTAGCGATGCGGCGTTACCAGATGGAACAAGCTTTGGCGGATGGGTTTTGCCGAACGGCTGGTCACTTTTCGATTTCGGGTCTATTGCGTAGTTTGCGGGATGCAGCGGTTGAGCCTGTGGCAATCCGATCTTCGGTTTCGAATGTTTTGGGGCGTAAGCAGGCGGTTGAGACGGCGCGCGGTCATTTCGATGATAGGGGTTCATTGGCTCGGTTGTCTTCCTCTGCCTGTGAGGTGGTGTTAGAGAAGGTAGAAAAAGAATTGGCTCAACTACCTATGCAGGCCGAAAAGATATTGAAGTGGTTGCACTCGCATCCGGCGGAGCATCGGTTGCATCAAATGGGTTTGCTGTATGAGATCTGGCGAGCGCAAAGTCAGCAGGAAGGATTACCCGATGCGGTGGAGCAGCATCGGCGCATACTTCGACTGCTTCGTAAAGATGAAGCGGATTGGCCTCCATTTTTAAAAGGGGTTCGGCGAATCATATTTCGGGATGTACGTTGGTTTTCCCCTTTTGAAGAGCAGGTGGTATTGCGATTGAATGAGCGGTTGCAGCTGCGGATTGAATCGACATTACCTTACTCGCATAGCGATATTCAGAGCGAAACATTGGGGCAGCGTGTGCTGGCTGAAATTCAGACTGAACCCTGGGCGGGCTGGGCGGAAGAGCTTGGTGATGCATTTGTGATGAAGAGCGCCGAGATGCTATCTGGCTTGGAGCGTTCGTCAATCGATTTTTCGCGGTCAGCGGGAACCTATGGAGAGATCGAGGATGTGGCTCGTCGGATCGTTTGGTATATGGAGGCTCATCAAACACCTCCCCATCGATTTGCCATCGTGGTGCCGAATATGTCGATGGTACAGGATGTTGTACCGCATGTGTTTGGTCGATTTGGTTTACCATATTATTTTCGGCGAGGACGACCGGTTTTATCTTCGCCTTGCGTGAAGGCCTTTATGGGTTGGTTGGCATATCCGATTGAAGGAAATCGGGATGCATTAATTGATTTGATTCGGCATCCGGCAATTCGAATGGAGATGCGGGAGCAGCAGGTGGAGGATCTGTTGAAGGCGCATCCTCATCCGCGTTTGTCTGGCTTTGAGTTGGAGTGGTTCAGAGGAACCCAACAGCTCAGTGGAGCAGAGGGGCTGGAACGGTTGAATCAATGGATTATTGAGCCTGACGATCACTTTAATACGAAGGCATTGGAATCATTGCAGGGAGCATTGGAGGGATTGAAAGAGGTTACCTTGCCCTTGCCTGAGCTAGTTGATCTGCTCGCTCAATTGTTGGAGAATGAGACTATCCGTCCGAAGGAGAGCCGCGAGCAGGGTATTGCTGTTATGAATTATGAAGATGCAGTGGGCTTGGAATTTAATTGGGTTGGTTTTTGTTGTATGAATGAAGGGTGCTGTCCTGAACCGGTTCGGCAGGATGCGTTAATCCATGCGGAGGAGCGTGAGGATCTCCGGAGTGAATTGGTTGATCAACAGGTGGAGTTGCCAATGTTGGCCTTAGCTGATCCATCCGTAAGAATGGAGCAACAGCGAGTCCGGTTTTTATCGGCTCTGGGAATGGCTCGCAAGCATGTGTTCTTTTCGTATAGCGCAGTGAATGAACAGGGGGGCGAGCAGATGTGCGGTCGGTGGTACCGGCAGGTATGGATGTTGGCAGGTTGGGCATTTGAGCACGAGTTTGTTTTGAGCCCTTATGACGAATGGCGGATCAAGCGGTTACCGGAAAATAATTTTTTGATGCGGCATGCGCAGCGTCAAAAACAAGTGGAACCGGTAGAGCGATTACCCATGCCCGGTGAGTCTTTTTTATCTTGGATTCCGGAAGCATTGCTGCGTACGGAAGATGAAGCTTTGCAGTGTGCAGTGAATCATCCGTATTTGGCGGATCAGTCGGATGAAGCGGTGCCAGCTGAATTTGAACTTTTAGCGGAACGCATTCGAATGGAGCATGCGCGGACAGAGTATCTGAACCAGTCAGAAGATAAGCGGAATCAATTGATTTATGCGGGGCATCTACCTGATATAGCTGCTTCGATTCAGGCTTGGCTTAAGGGGCAACGGGCGATCAGTCCGACAGCGTTGGAGGATTTGACCCGTTGTCGGTATCTCTTTTTAATGAATCGGATTTTAAAATTGCGGGTTCCAAATGACTTAGACGATTTTCCGTTTCCGCTTGATCGCGGAAAGTTGATGCATGCTATTTTTGATCATGTGTTCAAGCGTTTAGCTAAAGGTAATCCGGCGGTTCCTTCGACGTTGGCATGGGCAGTCCAGGATCAGACAGGTTGGTTTTTGAGTGATCAGCCTGCTGCAGAGGCGATACCCCTAGTGCGGTTTCATCCCGAACAGAAGGAGGCGGTTTTAGAATTTGCTGAGTATGTGGCGCGTGAACAAATCGCAGAGGCGGTTGCCAAGCAGGAAGCGCTTGGGCATCCCGCTGTTTGGGCGGTGGAACAAGAGAAGTTGATTCAATCGGTTCAGACAGCAGTCGCGTTTGATGTGGAGCACAGTTTGGTGGAACGTCGGTATCCAGCGTTGTTTGAGTTTTCGTTTGACGAGTCGTTGGGGGTTTCGGTAGCCGGTGTGGCGATTAAAGGAAAGATTGATCGTATTGATCTCGTTTTTGATGAGGATGGGCGATTGGATCAACTTCATGTGCTAGATTACAAAGGAACGAGTCGGGAGCAGAGTAAAGCGGAGGACTATATTGAAAGGGTGATGAGTGCATTGGATTGTCAATTACCTTTATATGCCTTTGCTGCACAGCACTATTTTTTCGGAGTATTTGATACACCCGAAGTGAATGCTCGAACAAAGGCGGGCTATATCATTGTCGAGCGTGATCCTGTCGTATTCCCTAGAAAACGGAAGAAAGCATTGATATCGATGGACGAAGCTGATCTAACCACGGGCTTTACAACATCACTGGGTAAACAGCTTGATCGGATGAGGACCGGTGATTTCTCGGTCGATCCCTATCATGCGGGGTTTGGTGATTACCAGCCGCTATTACGCAATCGCCCTATTGATAAGTAGAGTAGTTTAGAATTTAATTTTTGTGAAAAATGGTTTTAGATGATGAGATCGTTGCCGCCGCGGAGTTCGTCGGGGGTGACAATTTTGTTAGCTTGTTCTTGCTGCATTTTCATCATGTCTTCTTGGAGTTTTTGAAGGGCTTTGTTAACGGCCGCTGAAAATCCAGTAATCGCTTCTTCGAGGGTTTCGGCTTCGATTTCACCATTGAGGGGAAGGGCACCGCTAGGTGTCATGATATTAGTGGTGGCACTAAAGCTTGCTTTTCGGTCAGGGTCTTCACTACCGTCGGCTTTTATTGGTGTTAGTTTGCGAATAGTGCCGACTTCGAGATCGGTAAAAGTCTCTTCCCTATATATATTATCGCCGTTAAATTGGATGTCTTCGATAGGATTTTTTTCGCTCATGTTTTTTCTCTCTTTTATTTAAATGGTGCAGCCACCGGGAGTCGAACCCAGATCTATGGCTTCGGAGGCCACTATTCTATCCATTGAACTATGGCTGCGTAGTGGCGTGGTTATAGGGTTATCCGTGACGAGCTTCAAACTCTTTCATGAAGGAAATAAGTGCGTCTACGCCAGCTTCAGGGAAGGCGTTGTAGATGGAGGCTCTCACACCACCAACGGAGCGGTGGCCTTTTAGAGTTTTTAAGTTCTCTTTAGTAGCTTCTTCGATAAAGACGGATTCAAGGTCTTCATTGGCGATACGCCAGGTGATGTTCATATCTGATCGGCAGGTTTTTACGGCGGTACCGGAATAGAAGTCTGTAGCATCAATTGCATCGTAGAGTTTGGCAGCTTTGCGTTGGTTTAGTGCATGCATGGCCGTTAAGCCGCCATTTGCTTTAAGCCAGCGGGTCACAAGGCAGAGCATGTAGACGGGGAAGGTGGGTACGGTGTTAAAGAGCGAGTTGTTATCAATGAAGGTTTGGTAGCGGAAAATTTGTGGCACGGTGTCGGGGCAGCGTGCGGCAAGTTCATCTTTGATGATAACGAGGGTTATACCTGCGGGTCCGAGGTTCTTTTGTGCACCGGCGTAGATGAGGCCAAAATCTTCGATGTTGAGGGGGCGAGAGAGAATATCGGATGACATATCAACAACTAGTGGGGCTTCGGTTTTAGGGAATTCTTTCCATTGTGCGCCAGAGATGGTTTCGTTTGAGGTGAGGTGAAGATAAGTTGCATCGGGGGTTAATTGGCACTCCTCGATCGTGGGGACACGCGTGGGAATTTCTTTAGCGCAGTCGGCAACCACGTTGACGTTTCCAATAAGCTTAGCTTCTTTGATAGCTTTGGTCGCCCATGTTCCTGAGTTAGTATAGTCCGCGATTTTCCCGTTGCCAAGCAAGTTCATGGGGGCAAGGGCGAATTGAGCGGTGGCACCACCTGTCATGAAGAGGACACTGTAGCCATCAGGAATTTTGAGTAGCTCTTTAATATTTGCGATGGTTTCATCATGGACGGCTGAGTATTCTTTTCCTCGATGACTCATTTCCATGATCGACATACCAGTGCTTTGATAGTCTACAAACTCAGCTTGTGCTTGTTGCAAAACTTCTTCAGGAAGGATGGCGGGACCGGCAGAAAAGTTATAGGCTCTCATTTTTAAATCCTTGTTAGGTCGATTTGTAAAAAGCGGAAAATAACAGGTTGAACAAAAGGCTCCAATGCGAAATTGGAGAAAAGCGTAAATAGGAGCAAGTTGCAATGATAGTAGAACCGTCTGGGATGGATGTTTTCACCCATCTGGCATGGGAAGAGTATTTGATGGAAGAGGTGTCTGGACCGGTCTTGATGCTCTGGCAGAGTGCGTGCGCGGTGGTGGTGGGTAAAAATCAAAATCCGTGGCAAGAGTGTCGGCTGGCATTGATGGAGGCGGAGCGCGTTCCGTTAGCTCGGCGATCCTCGGGAGGAGGGACTGTCTATCACGATGAGGGTAATTTGAATTATTGTATCGTGACGGATCGAGAAGCCTATCGAGAGGAGCAAGCTTTTGAGACGGTTCTCGATGCATTAAGTCGCGTGGGAGCCAATGCCTCTTTGGCGTGTAAGAGTAATATTCGGATATCGGGGGGTAAAATATCGGGAACAGCTTTTGCCTTTCGAAAAGGTCGTGTATTACATCATGGAACATTGTTACTCGAAAGTGATTTAGATCGATTAGAGCGATATCTTGGATCTGACTGTATGACTATTAAGACGCATGCGGTGGCTTCAGTACCCGTGAAAGTGGCTAATTTGGGTGTATCAGTTGAGAAAATGAAAGAGGCATTAAAAGCTTCTTTTCAAGATCATTACGATGGGATAAACCGAGATATAATAGAACCGGATGCAACTTTATTTAGCGGGCGGTTGGATAAGCTTCGTTCGGATGCATGGATTTGGGGGGCGACGCCTCGATTTTCGATCGAGGTTGATGGTCAGCCGGTATCTGTTCATCGAACCAATCCAGCTATATTGAACGTAGTAAGACCGCACCTTTATAATATTGAAAAAATATTCTAACTTTTTTATTCAATAAATATTCTTTCAAAAACCTATTTATATCTACTTGTTAGTGGGTTTGTGTAAAGAGAGATGGTAAAGAATGAGCTCATTGCTGGAGATTTTCAGAAAAGAGTGATGTATATGAAAATGAAAAGCGATATGTTGATATTCTAGATGGAGATGAAGTAACCCTCCGTAGTGTTGAACACATGGTACATGTTGAAGCAGTCATAAAAAATGAGGCCGGTATTCATTGTCGACCGTCTGCTCTGTTAATTCAGGAGCGCGCTACATATGAAGGATATGTAATGGTGCATAGTGAGTCGGGAAGTACAACGCTACAATCTGCTCTGGAATGTATTATGCTTGGTTTGGAGCAGGGAGCTTGTGTCCGTATTGAGGTGAATGGACCGAACGAAGAGGCCTTTGCAGCTCGTCTGGTACAGCTTTTTGAGACTGAATTTGATTTTCCTGTGGGCTAAGATTCATCTTCAAGAGTTGACGCTCCTCTATTTTCCGTGTTCTATACCTCGCTCGTGCCTGAAAAGGTGTATAAAAGGTAGAAAAAAAAGGATTCGATATGTCTTCAAAGATTCTAGATGCCGTTAAGCCAGGTGTTCTTTACGGTGACGATGTTCGCAAAGTTTTTGAGATTGCCAAAGCCAATCAGTGGGCGATGCCTGCAGTGAATGTGGTGGGTAGTGATTCAGTTAATGGAGTGTTAGAAGCTGCTGCTGCGGTTAAAGCACCGGTGATGATTCAGTTCTCTAATGGTGGCTCTAAATTCTATGCCGGAAAAGGAGCTTTGGGAAATGCGGATGTATTAGGTGCAATTTCAGGTGCACAGCATGTCCACATGATGGCAGAAGCGTATGGTGTACCGGTTATTTTGCATACCGATCATGCGGCAAAGAAATTACTACCTTGGATTGATGGTTTATTGGATGCTAGTGAGAAAATGTTTGCTGAGCAGGGGCGTCCGCTTTTTAGTTCGCACATGATCGATCTATCAGAGGAGCCGATTGAAGAAAATATTGATATTTGTTGCGCCTACCTGGAACGAATGAGCAAGATGGGCATGACGCTTGAAATAGAATTGGGTGTTACAGGTGGTGAAGAAGATGGTGTAGATAATACCGACGTGGATGAGTCTAAGCTTTACACGCAGCCAGAAGAGGTGGCCTATGCGTATGAGCGTTTGAACGCGATTAGTCCTAATTTTACAATCGCCGCAGCATTTGGGAATGTGCATGGCGTGTATAAGCCAGGTAATGTAAAACTAACCCCAACGATTTTGCGTGATTCACAGCAATATGTGGCTGAAAAGTATAACACACCTGAAGATAATCCTCTCTTCTTCGTGTTTCACGGGGGTTCTGGATCTTCACCTGAGCACATTAAAGAAGCGATTTCTTATGGTGTGATCAAAATGAATATTGATACGGATACGCAATGGGCTACTTGGGAAGGGGTTCATTCATACTATAAGGAGAATAAAGAATATCTCCAAGGTCAGCTGGGTAATCCAGAAGGAGATGATGTGCCAAATAAAAAATATTATGATCCACGCGTTTGGTTGCGTGCGGGGCAGGTAACTCTCGTTGATCGGGTCAAGCAGGCATTTGCCGATTTGAATGCGGTCGATCTTTTCTAAGAGAGTTCGATCAAGACAAAAGCCGGTCGTTAAGGCCGGCTTTTTTTATATTTGAACATATGCAGTTCTGGTCTGTCTCAGTGTATAAGCATCAATTTAGGAGATATAATGAAAAAATCAATTGTACTATTAGGGCTTTGTTTATCTGTTTTAACGGGTTGGTCTGCTGAGGGGTGGATGACGGATTTTGAGAAAGCAAAAAAGAAGGCAATGAATGAAAATAAGACTCTATTAATAGATTTCAGTGGTTCCGATTGGTGCAGCTGGTGTATCAAACTGGATGAAGAGGTGTTTCAGAAGGATGTATGGAAGGCCTACGCAAAGGAACATTTGGTGCAAGTTTTAATTGATTTTCCCCGTGAAAAATCGGAACAGAGTGAGGCGCTTCAAAGGCAGAATAATGAATTGGCAAAGCAATATACAGTGCGAGGGTTTCCAACGGTTCTTTTACTCAATCAAGAAGGTACGTTGATTGAGAAAACGGGCTATAAGCGCGGGGGTGCTGAAAGTTATATAAATCATATTAAAGCGTTGATTGGAGACGCTAAATAAGAAAAATAGCCGATCTATTTATTGGATTTTGAGTAAATGGAAAGAAGGCGCTAAAATAAATTTATTTTAGCGCTTTTTTATTAATTTTCGCGCAAAGGATAGTGATACAGCGCTTTCTATGAAAAGAAGCGATCCCCATATCCCATAGGGAGGTTCATGTCGCATAACAGCCCAAACGGAAAGTACCATAAGAAGAAAACCATTAAGAAGAAGGCGCCGTAACTGAGCAAGGGGCTTTTCCTCTTTTAACCCACGTTGTAATAATTTCTTCTGAGTTATGTAGTGACCGACTAGAAAAAAAATCAGTCCGATTAAAAGCAGGGTCTCCATTTTCATGATGATTGATTTTCTGGTGTATCGGAGTGCCCGAGATTTTTTTCGGGAATGATTTGATCTCGAATCCGCTGCTTTATTTTTTTGATATCGGGCATGTTTCCGTCCATTTTTCGGTTCCAGATGAGGGTGTCGTTCAGCGTTAGTTCAAAGATGCCGGCTTCATTGCTTGGTACTAATGCGACTTGATCAAGATGCTCATCGAAAGTTTGTAGGAGTTCTTGGGCTACCCATGCAGCCCGCATCAAAAAGCGGCATTTCGAGCAATATTCGATCAGGATCTGATTTGTTTCGCTATCCATGATTAGAAGATGCGAGTTTGTGGAAAGAGGATCAAGAAAAAGGTTGTTTAAGTCACATTTTAAAATGAGTCATAATGACTCAAATGAGACTTAAATTGCTTTAAAAATCGCATACTGGATAATAGCAGTCATTTTTTTTGCGGTTATTTTCAATCTATTAATTATATAAATTGTTGTTAAACAATAGTTTATATATATTATGATGGATAATATACTATCTGGCATAGGTTTTGCATTACTTATTGGAATCGAGAAAAAGATATTAGGAGTTATTATGAGCAATGCAGGATCAAAAGTTTTAGGGATCGATTTAGGAACAACAAACTCGTGTATGGCGGTTATGGAAGGTGGAGAGCCGGCTGTGATTCCAAACGCGGAAGGTGGACGAACAACGCCGTCAATTGTTGCCTTTACGAAAGATGGTGAACGTTTAGTGGGTACGGCGGCAAAACGGCAGGCGGTAACAAATCCGTTGAATACGGTTTTTTCAATTAAACGTTTTATGGGCCGAAAATTTGCTGAAATTGAGAATGAGGTTGCTTTGGTGCCATATAAAGTGGTGAAGGCTTCAAATGGAGATGCTCATGTTGAAGTGGGTGATAAAGTCTATTCACCGCCAGAAATATCAGCGATGATTTTACAGAAGCTGAAGGCGGATGCGGAGGCTTATTTGGGCGAGTCGGTTTCCCAAGCTGTAATTACAGTACCTGCTTATTTTAATGATAGTCAGCGGCAAGCGACCAAAGATGCAGGTAAGATTGCGGGTCTAGAAGTGTTAAGAATTATCAATGAGCCAACGGCCGCCTCTTTGGCCTATGGGCTTGATAAGAAATCGGAAGAGAAAATTGCGATTTATGATTTAGGGGGAGGTACGTTCGATGTGTCGATTCTGGACATTGGCGATGGCGTATTTGAGGTAACTGCTACAAGTGGGGATGGTCATCTAGGTGGTGATGATTTCGACCAGAAGGTAATAGATTGGCTTGTGAGTAGCTTCCAAGCGGACCAAGGCATTGATTTATCGGCTGATCCGATGGTCTTGCAGCGATTGAAAGAAGCCGCTGAAAAGGCGAAATGTGAGCTATCTAGTTCACAGCAGACTGAAATCAATCTTCCCTTCATTACGGCGGATGCTTCGGGCCCCAAACATCTGAATATGACGTTGTCTCGGTCGAAGTTGGAAGAGTTGTGTGATGATTTAGTAGCAAAAGCTATTAATCCAGTAAGCAATTGTTTAAACGATTCTGGCTTGAGTGCCTCTGGGGTGAATGAAGTGATTTTAGTTGGAGGTTCTACTCGGATGCCGAAAGTGCAATCGTCGGTTCAAGAGCTTTTTGGTAAAGAACCACACAAGGGTGTGAATCCTGATGAAGTGGTTTCTATCGGAGCTTCTATTCAGGGGGGAGTATTGAAAGGCGAAGTGAAGGATGTATTGCTTTTAGATGTGACTCCATTGACCTTGGGTATTGAAACGATGGGTGGTGTATCGACACCGTTGATTGAGCGAAATACTACGATTCCGGCGAAAAAAACAGAAGTCTTTTCGACCGCTGCCGATAATCAACCTGCAGTAGAAATTCATGTGTTGCAGGGAGAGCGTAAAGTAGCAAGTGGAAATAAATCAGTCGAGCGCTTTAATCTGGATGGAATTCCCCCGGCGCCAAGAGGAACGCCTCAAATTGAAGTTACTTTTGATATTGATGCAAACGGGATTTTGAAAGTGAGTGCAAAAGACCTGGGAACCGGCAAAGAACAACATATCACCGTTACGGCTTCAAGTGGATTGAGCGATGAAGAGATTGATAAGATGATGAAAGATGCGGAGGTGCATGCAGCAGAGGATGAGCAATTGCGCGAAAAGATTGATCTTAAGAACCAAGCGGATTCGACGATATTCCAAACCGAGAAGTTCTTATCTGAAAATGAAGAGAAGATTTCAGATGAGCAGAAATCGGAAGTTGAAGCCGCTTTGGAGCCTTTAAAGAAAGCACTAGAGGCGGAGGATTATGAAGCGATGAAGAGTTCTCTTGATTCGTTGAATGAGAAGATGCAGGCGGCGGCAACAGAGATGTATTCGCAAGCACAGCAGGCGGGGCCTGAGGGTGCTGCTGCGGGCAGTGGAGGGGAGCCTGTTGGCGAGAAGACTGCGCCGGATGTAGAGGAAGCGGATTTTGAAATCGTCGATGAAGACGAAGATAAAAAATAAATATCAATCTTAATAATGGATAAGTCATAAGGAGAAGATGGATGAAAATTAAACCATTAGGTGAGCGCGTATTAGTCGAGCTTGTGAAAGAAGAAGAAGTATCAAAAGGTGGAATCATTATTCCTGATTCTGCTAAAGAGAAGCCACAAGAGGGCAAAGTTATTGCAGTTGGTACCGGTAAATTAGATGAGAATGGCAAGGTTGTTCCGTTTAATGTGAAAAAAGGAGATCTGGTCTTGATGCCTAAATATGGCGGTACAGAGGTTAAGATCGATGGGAATGAATATCAAATTGTACGTGAGGATGATATTCTCGCGGTTATTGGATAAGAAAGTTAAGGAGATATAGAAAATGGCAAAGCAAATTATTTTTGATGCAGAAGCTCGTGATGCGATGTTGCGAGGAGTCGAAAAATTAAGTAGTGCAGTTAAAGTTACTTTGGGGCCGAAAGGTCGGAATGTGATTTTAGATAAGAAGTTTGGTTCTCCCGCAGTTACCAAAGATGGTGTATCGGTAGCCAAGGAGATTGAGCTGGAAGATGCGTTTGAAAACATGGGCGCTCAAATGGTGAAAGAAGTGGCTTCCAAGACCTCTGATATTGCGGGTGATGGAACTACAACGGCTACAGTTTTAGCGGAAGCAATCTATCGTGAAGGATTGAAAAATGTGACGGCTGGTGCGAATCCGATGAGCTTGAAGCGGGGAATAGATAAAGCGGTTGAAGCACTTGTTATCGATCTCAAAAAACTCAGCAAGAAGATTAAAACTAGCGAAGAAGTAGCGCAAGTTGGAACGATCTCTGCTAATGGGGACGACACGATCGGAACAATCATCGCGGAAGCTATGGATAAAGTGGGTAAAGATGGAACCATTACGGTTGAAGAGGCTAAATCGATTGAGACGAGCTTGGATGTTGTAGAGGGCATGCAGTTCGATAAAGGTTATTTGTCACCTTATTTTGTGACCGATGCCAATTCAATGGAAGCGGCTTTGGAAGATCCCTATATTTTGATCTTCGAGAAGAAGATTTCAAATCTGCAGGATATGTTACCGTTGCTTCAAAATGTTGCGAAAACAGGCAAGCCTTTTATGATCATTGCAGAAGATATCGAAGGCGAAGCGTTGGCGACTCTCGTAGTGAACAAATTGCGTGGAACGCTGAATGTTTGTGCGGTGAAGGCACCTGGTTTTGGGGATCGTCGTAAAGCGATGATGGAAGATATTGCGATTCTAACAGGCGGTAAATTTATCACCGAAGATCTTGGTATTAAACTGGAAAACGTCGAGTTGGCAGACCTCGGAACTGCGAAGCGTGTTACGGTTGGTAAAGATGATACAACAATCGTTGAGGGTGGCGGAAAAACTGCTGCACTAAAAGCACGGATTGATCAGATTCGCCGTCAAATCGAAGATACTACTTCGGATTATGATCGTGAAAAAATGCAAGAGCGGTTGGCGAAGTTAGCTGGCGGTGTAGCTGTGATCAACGTAGGAGCGGCTACGGAAGCAGAAATGAAAGAGAAAAAAGATCGTGTAGACGATGCGTTACATGCCACTCGTGCGGCTGTTGAGGAAGGTATTGTTCCTGGCGGTGGGGTTGCTTTGATCCGCGTACAGAAGGCACTTGCCAAACTTTCTCTTGAAGGAGATGAGGCAGTAGGTGCTTCGATTGTTCATCATGCAGTTGAAGCTCCCTTGCGACAGCTTGTTTCTAATGCAGGTGAAGAGGGTGCTATAGTGGTGCAGGAAGTGAAGAAGGGAAAACAAGCATCGGGGTATAACGTAGCGACTGGGGAGTATATTGACCTGATCGCGGCGGGTATTATTGATCCGACTAAAGTAACGCGTTCTGCATTGCAACATGCGGCCTCAATTTCAGGGTTGTTGTTGACAACAGAATGTATGGTCACAGACATTCCTGAAAAAGATGCTCCTGCTCCTGCTCATCCTGATATGGGTGGTATGGGCGGCATGATGTAACCGACTTTGGTTATGCATTTACAAACCCGCTCTCGTTATTGGGGGCGGGTTTTCTTTTTTCTACTGGGTTGACGCATGCAGTGCAGGTGATATACTTCGCGCCACTTTAGCCCCCATCTGATCGACGTGGGTAGTTCTTAAGTGGCTTATAGGGAGTTCGTTATGAATATGGAATATTTAAAAATTGCGGAAGAGAAGGTAACTAACACGCAGGTGTTGGTGAATTTAATTTCGTACCGTACGCGTCAGTTAAATAGTGGTGCTCGGCCTATGGTTAAGAGAGATCATGCTGAAATGGATAATCATGATTTGGTTTTGAAAGAGATCGCTGAAGGATTATTGACGGCAGAAATGAACAATGAAATTGTTGCATCAGAAAGTACTGATTTAGATTTCGATGCATCAATCTTAATCTAATAGACGAGAAAATGGTTTTTTGAGGCTCGAATCTTTTCGTTCGAGCTTTTTTTATGTCTGGGTTTGCCGTTGGGATGATCCTCGGTTTCGGGTAGATTTAAATCATGTCCGGTAGAAAGAAAAAGAATAATTTGCAAGAGGGCGTATTAGCATCGAACCGTAAAGCAGGTCGTGATTATGAGCTTTTGGAATCGTGTGAGGCCGGATTGGTTCTTACGGGGACCGAAGTAAAGTCGATCAAACTTGGACATGTGAGTATTCAAGAGGGATATGTGCAGATTGACGATCGCATGGAGGCTTGGTTGGTGGGGTGTACAGTGCAGCCGTATGCTCAGGGTAATATCTTTAATCATCGTAGCGATCGTGAGCGTAAATTATTAATGCATCGGAACGAGATTGAAAGGCTCCATGGAAAGAGTCGTGAAAAAGGGCTTACGATTGTTCCGCTGCGTCTCTATCTTTCAAATGGAAAGATCAAATTGAAGCTCGCACTGGGTCGGGGTAAGGATGTAGTCGATAAGAGGGAAACGATCAAAAAACGGGAGTCCGATCGGGATGCTCGCCGCGCGTTGAGAAAACACAACTCGTAGGGTTATTACATATTATATGTTACTCTCTTCATATGCGGACTACTTAAGTAATTCATGTCTTTTTGAAAACTTTGAAATACCATTGAATATTCGTACTTTTATTTTGTCTGCGGTAATATAAACAATGTGAGGATTGTATGAAGTGGATACAAGAAGACGATTGGGAGGAGTTGATGGCTTTTTTGCCGTGTACAACTCCTTCGGTGTGGGTGGATGCGGCGAAGCTCAATTTAGAGATACTTTTATTGAACCATTGTTATTTGGAACAGTGTGCGGCTCGAACGGCGATGACGTTGATGTTTCGATGTCCGGAGCGTCCGGAATTACTGGCAAAAATGTCGAAGCTAGTGCGTGAGGAGCTAAATCATTTTGATCAGGTGCACAAAATTTTACATGAGCGGGGCTATCGATATCGGATATTACGACCATCGCGGTATGCGGGTCGGTTAAATGGGGCCATTCGAAAAAAGCAACCGGAGCAACTAATCGATACCTTAATTGTGGGGGCGTATATTGAGGCGCGTTCGTGTGAACGATTTGCAGTATTAGTGCCGCATTTGGATGAGCAATTGGCTACGTTTTATGGTTCTTTATTGCGCTCGGAAGCGCGTCATTTCAGAGATTATTTGACGTTAGCAGAGGCCTATAGTTCGGGTTCAATCGAAGACCGAATCGAATACTTTGGTAAAATCGAGCAGGAGGCTATTGAATCACCTGATCCTGATTTTCGTTTTCACAGTGGTGTACCAGAATCGAAGGGTGTGATGCCATGAAAGCTTGTGTAGGTTGCTTCATGGTTTTACTGATGAGCCTTGGTTGCAAGGGAGCGGTATTGCAACTTCAAGGAGATAGAGCATCGTTACAAGCGAATGAGGAGTCTCTTCGGTCTATTTCCGAGTTGTTTGAAGCACAGGGTGTTAGCTTGGTGCTTGATCCTGCATTGGCTGAAAATAAGATTACAGGGGAATGGCATCACATTCCCATTAGTCGCCTGGTGGAGCAGCTGGCATATCCGAATAATTATGTGGTGAGTTGGAAGCGGATGGAAACTCCCTTGGGAGCATTAGACCAAGTGAGTCGAATTCTTATTATGGGAGAGGATACACCAGATGATGTGATGATTTTAAATCGTAAGCGGCGGACGCTGGATGTGGTGGTGGGACCGGATGGAATGCGATACGTTCGAGGTGAGATCATGGTTGGTTTTCAGGCGGGCTCAAGCATGAAAGAGTTGAAGGTGTTACTACAGAGGGTGGGTGGAACGGTATTAGAGGTCATTAATCCACCCGGATTGTATCGGATTAAAATTAAGGCCGGTATGCGGGTGGAAGAAGCGTTGGCGGAAGCACAGTTGAGCGTGGGTGTAGAAAAAGCGGAGCCGAACCGCGTGTTTTCAAATGATAAGATGCCGGCGGTTTCACTGAGTAAAAATCCGAGTGGTGTGAATTTAAATTTAGAGTCTGGCGAGCGAGCGATCGCAGTTTTTGATTCGGGGATTGATCCGGCATATCAGGATTTACCATTTATGTTAAAAGCATATAACGCGATTGATCCAGGTGCTGCAGTGGATGATCCAACTGGGCATGGAACATTGGTGGCTTTAATTGCATCAGGTGCGATTGTACCGGAAGGCATGGCTGCTAATACGGCGAGTGTGAAGGTGCTTCCAGTTTGTTTATTTGATGATAATGGTTACACCTCATCGCATGCGCTTTTTTCGGCGTTAAATTATGCACTCGATCAAGGGATTCGAGAGTTTAATTGGAGTTTTGGAACGGATCAGCCAGTGCCCTTTTTTGAGGCGGCGATTGAGGCAGCGGTCGGTCGTGGTGCACGTATTTATATTGCTTCGGGAAATAATGGAGAAGCGGGATCGGTTTATCCGGCTTCGAGTCCGCTGACATTTTCGATTGGATCTGGAGATCACCAGGGCGTATCTCCGTGGAGTAATTATGGTGACGACGTGGATGCTTATTATCCCGGTTTAGTTTATTTCGATGGAAAACGGTATATCGGAACCTCATTTTCAACGCCATATGCGCTTTATTTGAATGAACCATTGGATTAATTGACGGTTTCGGCGGGGCGTTTAAGGATCATGTGTAAGTCATTGGTGAACTCGGTTTGAAAGCCGGCTTCGCAGTAGGCTAAGTAGTAGATCCATTTGCGTTGGAAGGTTTGGTCGTAGCCCATTTGTTCTAGTTTTTCCGAGTGGGTTTCGCAGGCAGTACGCCATCGTCGGAGAGTTTCGGCATAGTGGATACCAATATTTTCAATGTGATCGATGTGGAGCATCGAGTCTTTTGTCATTGCTTTGGATAGTTCGGTAAGGGAGGGGAGGATGCCACCGGGAAAGATGTGTTTTTGAATCCAGTCGGGGTTCTGGCGGTAGGCGTCGTAGCGCTGATCGGGGATGGTAATCACTTGAAGGGCGATGCGGCCCCCCGGTTTAAGGAGGCGGTCTAGTGTGGAGAAATAGGTGCCATAGTAGGCGTGACCTACCGCTTCAAGCATTTCAATCGATACGATACGGTCATAGGTGCCTTGTGCATCACGGTAATCGCAGAGTTGAATATCGATTTGTTCGGAAAGATCGGCCTCTTGAATGCGCTGAATAGCGAGATCATATTGCGCTTGCGAGATGGTGAGTCCCGTGACTTTGCAGCCGGTGGTACGGGCGGCTTCAATAGCAAACCCACCCCAGCCGCATCCGACTTCAAGAATGTGATGATGCGATTTGATACCGGCTAAACGTATTAGATTCTGAATTTTTGCTCGTTGGGCATCGCCGAGTGATTGATTGGGGAATTCAAAGAGGGCGGAAGAGTAGAGTAGGGTTTCAGCATCGAGAAAGAGTTGGTAGAAGTCGTTACCGAGGTCGTAGTGAGCTTGAATGTTTCTTTGACTACCGGTTTTGGTGTTGCGGTTGATCGCATGTGAAAGCTGATGAAGCCGTTTTTTGACCCATGCATGGGTGAGTCCGCTTTTTTTGAGATCTTTGATATTATAGATGAAGAGTGCAAGCAGATGGGGTAGGTCAGAGGTGCTCCAGTCAGATTCGGTATATGATTCACCGAGACCGATATTTCCAGCGAAAACAAGTTGCGTGAAAAAGCGGTAGTGATGCACGTGAAGGTGTTGCGGGTCGGTTGTAGAGGAATCGCCATAGGTGAGCTGTTCTTGATCGGGAAGGGTTAATGTGAGCGAGCCTTTCTTGATGGTTTGTAGTTGTCGATCTACGAGGGCAAGGCAGATTTTTTCTAGTAAGGTAGGTTTCATTTTTTTCTCCACGAGGTATTGGGATGAGTGGGTGGCGGGGTTTTATAGACGGGAAGGCTTCGCCGCCAATGGAGTTGAGCGGCTTGCCAGTAAATACGGGGTAGGGTGGCAGCGGTGGTAAAAGGATGGCGAGCAAGATTGCGCCAAAGGGATTGACTGGTGAGGGGTTCACCTGCTCCCCATAGGGCGGTATCAAGTGTATATTTTCCGTTATGCATGAGTTTAATGCCAATACGAATTTGATCGCCAGGTTCGCTGAAGCTGCCGGTGTAATGGCCTTCTATTTGATTAAAAGGTGAGACGTGGAATTGTTTTTCCATCTGTGCTTCTATGGGATAGGTATCGCCGCCGTTGACGAGGTAGATGTGTTTTTGGTTGAAGGTGTTATTTACTTCGACCAAGAGTTGCTCTGGGGTGCCTTGCGCATTTAATCCATAATAAAAGTTAACCGGATTAAAGGTGGGTAAGAGAAAACGGGCAACAGTGACGAGGACGATTCGTTCAATTTTAGGGTGGATAAAATAAGGTGTAAGTAGATCGCGGAATCGGTTGTTCCCCGATAGGTAGTCTTTGGATTGTAAACTAACGGGGGAGCCTGGACCTGAGCTGAAACCCTTTACTTGTTGCGCCAATGTGGGCAGTTCATCAAGATCAATGGCATAAAATAGAATAGGATATTCGAAGCGGTGTTTAATAGGGTGATGGCGTGCATGCATTACGCGTCCGCTGTAGATGCGACTGTTCATAAAGACACTCCGAGTTTTTCAGCAACTTCAATGCCGGAGCGAACGGCGTCTTCATGAAATCCATTGCCGAGATAGGCACCAGCAAACCAGGTTCTTCTTTGGCCATTGGCGGCTTGCAGTTGAGGGCGTTTTAAAATGGTGGCTTGGGTGAACATGGGGTGTTCATAGTCGATTTCATAATGGACCTGGTTGGGGACATGCGGTAGTTCAAGGGATACAAAATAATCGTTTTGGGTTGGAAGGTTTTGCAAGCGATTCATGTGATAGGTAAGGGTGGTTCGGTTTCCATTGATTCGTTGGAAATTCCAAGAGGACCAGACTTGGCGCAAAGGAGGCATAACGCTAGCATCGGTATGCAAGTAGGTTTTACTTCGAGCATAGCGCCAAGCTCCCAACGTGTTTTGCTCCAATTGATCTGGGTCTGCGAGCATCCTCAGTGCTTGGTCCGCATGGGTGGCGATCACAACTTGGTCAAAGAATTCAATATTTCCGATGCGCTGAATCTCGATTCCGTCCTTGATACGCCGAATATGCTCAATCTGTGCGTTTTTGATTATGGTAACATTTTTCCATTTTTGCTGCATGAGTTCAATGTAGGTGCAACTGCCCCCTTGTACGGTTCGCCATTGAGGTCGATCCTTGATGCCGAGGAGACCGTGATTTTTGAAAAAATTCATAAAACTTTGAGCGGGGAAGGCCATCATATCTTCGCAGGGGGTAGACCAAATAGCGGATCCCATGGGGATTAAATGGTGATCGATGAAGTCTTGAGAGAAGTGGTTGCGCTTGAGATAGTCTCCTAATGTCTCCTCAGGATGAAGTCCTTTAGAAGCATCCACGGAAGCGGTAGAAAAGAAGCGAAAGACTTCCTTGATAAGGCGGTAAAAGCGGGGGCGAATTAGATTTTTACGTTGTGCAAATAGACCTGAAAGTCCGGATCCACAATATTGAAGACCACTGGGAAGGTCGTAATATCCAAAAGACATATCGCTATCTTGAAGGGGTACATTCAGGGATTCAAAAAGTTTTGTGAGCAGGGGATAGTTACGGTGGTTCATGACGATAAAACCAGTATCGATTTTAAGCCCTGCATCAGCCCCTTTTTGAAGGGTAATGGTATTGGTATGTCCGCCGATGCGATCGGAGGCTTCAAAGAGGGTAACTTGATGTTTTTGCTGTAGGAGGTGCGTGGCGGTCAATCCCGCTGCACCGGATCCGATAACAGCGATACTTTGTGGTGCAATCGTATTGTTTAGTTTCATGAAACATCCACCCCCTTGGACGTGATTAGATTCGGGCATATCTACCGATAGATCAATGCCCGATCGCGTTTTCTTCTTAATCAAAAATTTGGTTGGGTAGGGTTTGTTCGATTGCGGTAATGAGTTGTTTTTGATTAGGCGCTATTCGGCTTCCAAATCGATTGATCAGCTCACCTTCAGGTGAGATTAGGAATTTATTAAAGTTCCATGAGACTCCGCCACCAAAGGATGGATGATTCTCTTTGGATGTGAGCCATGCATAAAGCGGATGCTGATTTTTCCCTTTCACATCAATTTTAGCAAAGAGTGGGAAGGTGATTTGAAAGCGCGTTTCACAAAAAGTGGCAATGGATTCGTTGCTGCCGGGCTCTTGCCCCATAAAGTTATTGGATGGAAAAGCGAGCACAACCAGGCCTTGATCCTGATATGTTTCATAGAGTGTTTGTAGTCCCTCGTATTGACCGGTAAAGCCGCATCGACTGGCGGTGTTAACAATGAGGAGTGTCTTTCCACGAAATTTATGGAGTGAGATGGATTCTCCTTGAATAGGTTGTACGGAAATATCATATAGACTTGTCATGCTGCTCCTTTCCGAACAGGCAACCGTTGTCATGATGATAACAGTGCATATCCAGGTGTTAATTTTACTCATGGTTCATTCCTTTTAAAATTCGGTTCTTTACAAGTTGAGTCCAAAAACCAACAACGGGAAGCCGGTCGAGTAAAACGCTGGTATCCCAGTAATCTTGATGAAAGATAATCTTGCCGGCAGCGTTTAAGCGCATGTGTGTTAAACCTTGGGCAACAACTGGCTGATCTGGTGCGGCGGTTGAAATCAGATGCATCGTCCATCGACAATAAAATTCATTATTTGCGCGTTGGATTTTTCCAATTTCAAAGGTGCATGATTTCGCGGGTGCTGCCATGGCTATGAAATAGGCTTCAATTTCATCAATGCCTTCTACCAAGTGATAAGGGTCCGCAAAAAAAGCGTCTTCGGCGTAAAGATTACGAACGTTTAGCGTGATGCGATCGGCACTGTATTCAGCATAGAAGTGGGTGAAATGTTCAAAAGCAGTGGCTTCGGTATCGGAGTGGGGTGCCGGTGCCGGTGTAGTTGAGGTGCTTTGTAGCGCTTGCTCAATTCGGTTGAGGTCTATTTCGGGTGGCGTTGATCGCGAGCAACCAATAAGTGTTAAAAATGAAACCATAAGAATCCCAATTAACGTTTGATGAGCCGATAGTGTGCTACGTACCATTCGTTTCCTCCGTTGAATCCAAAAAGCTCTTCGCAGGCCATAAAGAAAATTCGCCACCGTCTCCATTGAATGTGTGCTTCTTTTAAATCCAGATCACGTTTTAAAATCGCGATGGCTGCTCTGCGGTTTTTATCGATCTTTTGTAGCCAAGCGCGCAATGTTTTAGCGTAATGAATACCATTGACTCGCCATATCCGCTCCGTGATTAAATGTTGGTTGCAGAGCGGTAAGAGGGATTCAGCGGGCATCATGCCTTCTTTGAAAAAATGTTCTGCCATCCAGTTTACGTCCCCTTGGCCGTCGAAAAGGTATGCAAGTTCACGATGCACAAAAACATGGATAAACAAGCACCCTTCTTTTGTAAGCCAGCTTTCAATACGTTCGAGAAGTTGATGCCAATTCCGCATATGCTCAAACATCTCAACTGAAACAACACGGTCATATTTTTGATCGGTTTCAAAAGTGTTCATATCGGCGGTGATTACGTTTAGGTTATGAAGTTGCTGGGCATCGATAAAGGCTTTTTGGGTAGCGGAGTTGGAGACGGCGGTGATGGTGGAGTTGGGATATTTTCGAGCCATCCACATAGAGAGAGAGCCCCAGCCACAACCAAGTTCAAGAATCTGTTGTCCATCTTGGAGTTGGGCTCGTTCACAGGTTATTTCTAGCATTCGTTTTTCGGATTCAGCGAGAGTGGTGGCACCGTCAGCCCAGTATCCACTACTGTATTTTAGATGCGGTCCCATGAAGGTTTCGAAAAGATCTGCAGGCACTTCATAATGTTGTTCGTTTGCAGAATCAACGGCATGTGCAACGGGTTCTTTTTGGAGTTGGTCGCGAAAGGTAATAAGCGCGTTGAGGCGGTCACTGTAGGTTAGACTACCTTCTTTTTTTAATCGAGCTTTAAGAAGTGTACGAATCAAGAAACGAACAGCTAGATCTGGCAAACGTCCTTTTTCTGACCATTGAGTTACTACTTTCATACGAAAAACCACCCCTAAGTTGATCTGTTTTTCGAACGGTTTGAGTGATCCTTACAGGATTAGTTGAAGAGGCGGGGAAAAAAGATCGGTACTTCACGTTGATAGGCCGCATAGGCTTCACCACGTTTTGCGAGTGCTTCTCGTTCGACGTGAGGAATACCGGTAAGTTTCATTAAGAAAAGATAGATAGAAATTGGTCCGATGAGGGCGAGCCAACCAGAGGGTGCTCCGACCGAAAAGAGTGCATAAGCAATCCATTGGAGCCATTCAAAGAAATAATTGGGGTGTCGGGAACGACTCCAGAGGCCTTTTCGGCAAACTTTACCACGATGAGCTGAGTTGCGGCGAAATAGGGTTAATTGATAGTCCGCAAGCCACTCTCCACCCATGGCAATTAACCAAAGTGCCGTGCCTAGTCCATCAAACAATGTCCAGTAGGGTTGCGCATAATTAAAAGCAGGTAGCAGTGGAATAACAAAGAGCACAACTAAAAAGGATTGGAGGGTAAAAAAGAAAAAGAATCCGAGATGAGCCCGTTTTCCGAAATAGGCTCGCAAAGATTGATAGCGAGAATCTTCTTCATTTGAAGAGAGGCGATCTTTTATAATGTAAATTATGAGGCGTATGGCCCAAATAAGAATGAGAGTGCCAACCAAACAGTATCGCGGTTGCCATCCTTCTGCTTGTTTAACAGCTGCAGCCGCCAAGATACCCACCCCAGCCGTCCAGCCTACATCAACCCAGCCAGCATCTTTGCGGATGCATTGAATAAGCCATAGAAAAACGAAAAGAAGAAACGATCCGAATAAGCCTTGAAGAAGAAGTGGGGTGGAGCTGATTAATAGGCTCATGCTGCTTTGGATTCTTCGACGAGGAGCGAGCGAGGGGGCTCACGAATATCCCATACGATACGGAAAAGTTGAAGAGTTCTTAGAATTATATAGCTCATATCTAGCTCCCACCAGCGGAAGCCTTGCCGGGTGCATACGGCATATCGATGATGATTATTGTGCCAGCCTTCGCCATTGGCGAGAATGGCAAGGAGCCAGTTATTCACGCTATCGTCATCGACTTCATAGCGCCGCGTCCCGTATCGGTGGGCGACTGAATTAATGCAGAAGGTGACGTGATATACTGCAACAGTACTTAGAAAGAACCCATAAATTAAAAGTTGGATGCCACTGATACCCAATTCGGGTTGAGTTAGTTGTAAAAAAAGCCCAGCTCCAAAAAGAGTACTCGCAAAAAATAACGCAGGTAAAAACGGATTTCGATTTAACCACATGAGTTCAGGAAATCGGGTGAAATCTTTTATTTTGTCATAGCGGGTTGCATCTAATTTTCGCTGCATGACCCATCCAATGTGTGCCCACCAAAATCCACCATGACGAGGCGAGTGTGGGTCATCTTCGCTGTCGGCATGTTCATGGTGAAGTCGGTGATGGCTAGCCCACCATAGGGGATCTTTCTGCGCAGCCATAGTTCCTAAGAAGGCGAGAATAAATTGAAAAAGACGGCTTGTTTTGAAGCTTTTATGAGAAAAATAGCGATGGTAGCCAGCGGTTAGTGTGAATACGTGTAACCAGTATACGACGAGAAATAGAATGAGCATGGCTATGGAGAAGGGAACAAAGAAGATACCGAGGCAGCCGAGGTGCATGAGGATAAGTGGATAACTTATATGATTTTTCTGCTGTTCTGCTCTGCTCATCTTTAATTATTCATGCGCTCGCGAATTCGCTCACGTTCCTCCGGCTTAAGGCGAATTTCGGTAAAGTGTTCTTTTTCTTCTCGCTCTAAAAATTTTCGTATACCTTTCTGTAACAGAACAATCTGATTGTTTGCTTTTCCACAGAAGGGACACAATATGATGTGCACAAAGAGTCCAATTTTCCTTTTTAACGGTAATTCATAATATCTGTTTTCAGATAAAGCTTTTGATACTTGCTTGCATGTTAGCATTCATTCACTCCATCCCCTTCAGTCCAATTGGCTTCGAGGCAACTTTTTAATTGTTTGCGGGCACGATGTAATATTACCCACAAATTGTTCGGAGTGAGTTCAAGCTGCTTACAAATCTCTTCTGTTGAGAGACCTTCTAATTCCCGAAGGGCAAATGCTTGGCCCATATTTTCGTTGAGGTTTGTAAGACAATCATAAAAAACCTGCATAAATTCTTTTCTTTCAAACGCATTTTGCGGATCGAATTTCCAGTCGGGTGGATTTTGATCATGGACACCGAGTGCTTTGAATCGAAAACTATCGAGAATTTCAGTGTTCTCGGTATCATCGACCGCAACCTCTCGGGAAGCTTTTCGTATATAATCTACAACTTTGTGGCGCAGAATACCTCGTAGCCAATAGCGGACAGGTGTTTTCCCATCATATCGTTCAAAGGCTTTCATCGCAGCGAGAAAGGTCTCTTGCAGAGCGTCTTCTGCCGCTGCCCGATTCCTTAAACGTACATAAGCAAATTGGAGTAAATAATCTCCGTGATCGTCTAACCATGTTTCAGGTCCGTTATTTGTATCCCCCATAATGTTAATTAAGCTAACTCTACTTCATTCAAACGGAAAGTTTTATCGAAAAAAAAAATGGACGCGCTTCTCCGAAAAGAAGCACGCCCGGGCTGCATGCCGAGGGGGTCAGCATGCAAAATTATCCCCCTCTAGTACGTTTGCCATCCTTTAATCGTGTGAATTTTATATTCCTTTCAAAAAAAGATGCTCGGCAATCCTTGGCAAACATGGGATGTGCGTCATAGAGTGCGCACATGAAGAGAGTTGGAGTCATTATTAACCCGAAACGGGCGCGAGCTGAAAATACGCTCGAGCAATTGCGATCAGCTGCGGTTCGTCATGAATGGCAGCTTGTATGTGATCAGCCCGCGATGGCTGAGCGGTTGGGTGCTTCGGCGATATCAGTGGATTTATTTGCGGATACAGTTGAGTTGGTACTGGCGCTTGGTGGCGATGGAACGGTACTTTATGCGGCACATGCACTAATGGGTTCTACAGTGCCTGTATTGGGGATTAATTTGGGACGCTTGGGGTTTTTAACAGCAGTTGCAGAAGATGAGTTGGTGCAAGCCCTCGATCAAGTTGCATCGGGTGATTATGATTTACATGAACGCGAGGGTGCTTTAGCGACTTGGTATTCAGCGAATGGACAGATGGAACAATGGCCCGCTCTAAATGATGTGGTGATGGGCTGGGGAGGGAGTTCGCGCATTGTTAAGTTGAAGTTGGAAGTTGATCAGGAGCCGGTGGGTCAATTCTCATGCGATGGAATTATTATTTCGACCGCAACGGGTAGCACAGGTCATGCACTATCGAACGGAGGTCCAATTATGCATCCGGCTATTCGTGGCTTTGGTATTAGCGTCATTTGCCCTCACACATTGGGGTCACGGCCGATGGTGGTGCCGAACCGCAGTCGAATTGAAGTGGCATTGATGCGTTGTCATAAAGAGTTATTACTTTCCGTCGATGGTCAGGATTGTCGAACCATTCAAGAGGGGGACCGATTGATGGTTGAACGGTATGCAGTCCCATTAAAGATGATACAATTGCCGGGGCATTCCTATTTTCATACGCTTGCGCAAAAATTAAATTGGCAGGGATCGGTTATTTAATAATATTATTAAAATCTTTAATAAGTGCGGGTTTTCCTATATTTATCTTTGCAGTTGTAAGGTGAGTGCGTGTACAACCGGAGATAGAAAATTCAATGAGAAAATATTATGCATTTACAGCATTGTTGTGTGCCAATCTGTCTTTAAGTGTCGCTCAAACTCAAACGATTGAACGTATGCACGCAATAACCGAGAACAAGGAGAACGAGATGCATGCAATTGCATATTTTGCCGCAGGTTGTTTCTGGGGGGTCGAAGCGATCTATCAAGATTTGGCGGGTGTTATCGAAACAACGGTAGGGTATATGAACGGTCGAACCCAGAATCCGAGTTATCGAGATATTTGCTACACCGATACAGGGCATGCGGAGGCTGTTGAGGTGGTTTATGATCCAGATCAGATTGATTATGGATCGCTCTGTCGGTATTTTTGGCGCTTGCACGATCCAACGACGATAAACAGGCAAGGCCCTGATGTGGGTTCGCAATATCGTTCAGGTATTTTTTATCAAACCGAAGAAGAGCAGGAGATTGCTCAAGCGGTCAAGGTTGAGGCGCAGCGGTATTGGAAAGGAATGATTGTGACTGAGATTTTACCGGCTGAGCGTTTTTATGATGCCGAAGTGTATCATCAAGACTATTTCAAAAACCGTGGGATAACGCATTCAGGTTGTCATTTTTTGCGTTCATGGGAGTGAAGATGATAAAAAAACGTGCAATTCGGCAGCAGGGTCGGTAGAACCGAACGCTTCTCAAAGAGGGTACAAACGATGGATGTAAAAATTAAGCGTGCTTTACTGAGCGTATCAGACAAAGCGGGTATTTTGGACTTTGCCCGCAATCTTAGTGAATTGGGTGTGGAATTGCTCTCTACCGGCGGAACAGCTCGAGCGATTCGCGAAGCAGGTATTCCCGTTAAAGATGTTTCGGAATTCACTGGTTTTCCAGAAATGCTTGATGGGCGAGTTAAAACGCTAACACCACAAGTTCACGCGGGTATTTTATATATGCGCGATAATGAGGAGCACGTTGCTACCATGAAGGATTTTGATCTGGGTGCCATTGATTTAGTCTGTGTTAATCTCTATCCGTTTGAAGAGACCATTGCTCGTGCCGGCGTGAGCTTGCCTGAAGCAATTGAACAGATCGATATTGGTGGACCAACGATGATTCGCTCTGCGGCTAAGAATATGAAATTTGTGACGGTGATTACTGATCCTTCGGATTACAGTGTGGTGCTTGATGAGATGCGTTCGAATGATGGTTCAACTTCAGAATCGACCCGTTTTAGACTGGGGCAAAAGGTATACGCGCGTGTAGCGGAATATAATGCTGCGATTGCTTCGTATCTAGCTGATCAAGTGAGCGAGCAGGTTTTTGCACGACCGATGGTAAAAGCTTATTCGGATGCAACTGAGTTGCGGTATGGCGAAAATAGTCATCAGAAAGCGTGGCTATATACCGATACCGATGCGGTCGATGCGGCTATCGCGCAGACCGAAGTGCTGCATGGTAAGCAGATGAGTTATAATAATTATGTTGATGGGGATGGTGCGCTCGAAGCGGTTAAGGATTTAGCGGGTCGTCCGGGCGTCTCGGTCATCAAACATACCAATCCGTGTGGTTATGCAACTGGTGAAACACTTGCTGAAGCATTAGAAGAGGCATGGAAGGGCGATCCTATCTCTGCGTTTGGGTCGGTAATTGCTTGCACAGAAGCGGTTGATATGACTACTGCACAGGCTTTGGAAGGCCGTTTTGTTGAAGCAATAATTGCACCGGGCTATGCCGCTGATGCGTTGGCTGTGCTTCAGCAGAAAAAGAATCTTAGAATCTTAAAGCTGAAAAAGCCAGTTACGAAAGCGGCGCATCAGACGATGGTTAAGCAAATTAATGGTGGATTACTTGTGCAAGAGATTGATACGGAATTGATGCACGATTGGAGAGTTCCAACAAAAGCGGCGTTTGATAGCTCGAAAGAAGCACTTGCTCAGTTTGGTATTGCAGCGGCTAAACATACCAAGTCGAATGCGATCGTGCTGGTGCAAGAGTACAAATTAGGTCAGTTCCGCGTATTGGGCATGGGGGCTGGACAGCCTAACCGGGTTGATTCGTTGCGTAAGTTGGCAGTTTCGAAGGCAGTTGAAAATCTGAAGACTGAACAACCTGATATCACTGATAAGCAGATTCAAGCAGTTATCGGGGATTGCGTTTTCGTATCTGAAGCCTTTTTTCCCTTCGCGGATAGTATCGATGCGGCGCATGAGATGGGGGCAAAATACATTGTCCAACCGGGTGGTTCAATTCGCGATGATGAAGTGATTGCCGCTTGCAATAAATATGGTATTGCAATGGCCTTCACGGGCATGCGTCACTTCAAGCATTAAGCGAAATTGGGATAAAAAATAAGGTATATCTCTCGCCTTCACGGGCATTAGCTAAGTGAACTTTTGGGTTTGCATATTTGCTGCGCTTAGGGTTGACTGCGCGGCGAATGATACGGGGTCGATTTCCTGCGATGTGCGCGGGGCCGGGGCCTTGAAGAGGGGCGAACAGCGTCCGCAGGAAAAAAATCATGAAATTCACGGAATTGGGGCTTAGCTCCGGCACACTAACATCTATTCAAAAATTGGGCTTTGAAACGCCTACAGAGATCCAAGCGCAAGCAATTCCTTTTTTGCTGAGTCAAGAGCAGGATTTAATTGGATTGGCTTCAACAGGGACCGGTAAGACGGCGGCATTTGGATTGCCGTTAATCGAGCGGGTAGACGATTCGTTGGCGTTGACTCAGGCGGTGGTTTTAGCACCTACGCGGGAGTTAGGGGTGCAGATTGCTGAGGATATGAAGCGATTTTCTATTCATCGTCCGGGTTTAAAAATTGCACCGGTTTATGGGGGCGCCAATATTGTACCGCAGATTAAAGCATTGAAGGCGGGTGCGCAGATTGTGGTGGCGACTCCGGGTCGATTGGTTGATTTGATTGAGCGGAAGGCAGCGCGATTGGAGCAAGTAAAGGCGCTGGTGCTGGATGAAGCGGATGAGATGTTGAATATGGGGTTCAAGGAGGAGATTGATAAGATTCTTTCGCGGGCTCCGGATGAGCGACTCACATGGCTTTTTTCGGCGACGATGGCGAAAGGCGTGGAGCGGATTGCTGGTAATTATTTAAAAAACCCGCATACGATCTCGGTAGGGGCTCGAAATGAGGCGGCGGCGAATATTGAACATGTGAGTTTTATGGTCAACGAACGCGATCGGTTTCCGGCATTGAAGCGGGTCTTGGATGCGTTGCCAGAAATTTATGGTGTGGTGTTCTGTCGAACCCGGGCAGAGACGCAAACGGTAGCGGAAAAATTGTTGGCGAGTCGGTATAGTGCGGAAGCGTTGCATGGCGATTTATCGCAGGCACAGCGCGACACGGTGATGCGTAAATTCCGGCAACGGACGGTTCGGATTTTGGTGGCGACGGATGTGGCGGCACGGGGCATCGATGTGGATGATATTACGCACGTGTTGCATTATAAATTATCCGATGAAGTGGCTGCCTATACGCATCGGTGCGGGCGAACGGCTCGTGCAGGTAAATCGGGAGTTTCGATTGCGTTGATTAATAGTCGTGAAAAGCGGCGGATTATGGATCTGGAGCGACGGAACGGAATTACGATTCGGCTGGAGAAGTTGCCGGATGGACGGGCTGTATGTGAGAGTCAGTTGATGGCTCTATTGGAGCGTGTGGTGAACACTTCCGTGAACGAGGAGGCTATTGCGGATTATTTGCCCCCGGCATATGAGGCGTTGTGTCATTTGGACAAGAAGGAAATCATTAAGCGATTTGTTTCAGTTGAATTTAATCACTTTTTAGATTCTTATGCTGATGCACCGGATCTGAATGCGAAGGCGAAAGCACCTCGGGAGAGGAGCGGTCGTGGGGAACGCGGAGGTCGCGGGGAGCGAAACACTCAGCGCTCAGAGAATAGCAAGCGGAATCAACGTTTAGAGGCTTATGATACGAAGCGGTTTTCAATTAATATTGGGAAGATTCATCAGGCTAATTCGGGTGCAATTGTTCGTTTGATTTGTGAACATTGTGATGTGAAGTCGAATCAAATTGGTTCAATTAATGTAGGGCGTGAGGCTTCGGTATTTGAAGTGTCTAAAGAAGTGGCTACAAAGGTTCGTAAGGGCATGGAGAGTGTTAAGTTGGACGGGCGTAATGTTTCGATTCGTGCCGCAAGCGGAGGCAAGCAGGGCGGAGGTGGAAGAACGCCGAATGGTGGTCGTCCTCAACGGGGTGGAAAGCCGCGTCGGAAACGCTCTTCGTGAGGGTAAACGGAAGGTAATACAGTAACAGAAAGTTTGGCTGGGGATACGTGTAGGTTTGTTAGGTAAAAGTAGATTGGATTGTGAGTGTGTATGAGTAGATCGGTATTAATTACGGGTGCCACAAGTGGAATCGGTCGTGCTTTGGCGGTGCAGTTGGCAGCGCGGGATTGGCGGGTATTGGCTTCAGGACGGAGTAGGGATGCTTTGGCTGTATTGCAATCGGAAACGGGTTGTGAGGTGGTTGCGGCAGATTTATCAGAGAGTTCGTCGGCAGTACATTTGTTTAAGACGGCATGGAATCAGTTAGATGGTGTTGATGTATTGGTGAATGGTGCTGGCATGAATCAGCAGAAGGTGCCGGTGGAGAAGATTGAGGTGTTGGATTGGGACGCACATATGGCACTGAACCTACGGGCTCCTATGGTTTTGTGTCGGGAGGCGATGGAGCGGATGTCCGAAGGGGCTCATATTTTGAATTTGGTGAGTACGATTGCACTGACTTCGCAGGCTAATTATTCGATCTATGCGGCGAGCAAATATGGTTTATTGGGGTTCACGAATACATTGCGTAAAGAGGCTCAGTCACGAGGGATCAAGGTGACGGCGGCGTTTCCGGGAGGAACGGATACGGGATTTCGTACGGAAGAGCGGTTGGATTATATGCGGCCGGAGTCGGCGGCGTTGATTCTGGTTCAGGTATTGGAAGCACCTGCGGATGTGGTGATGCATGAGGTGGTGTATCGCCCGATGGTGGAGACCAATTTTTAATTGCCGTTGCCAAGAGGATTCAGCGAAGGCATATTACAAAAAAAGTTTTTTAAGCAGGAGTAAATGAATGGAAAATTTAAAAAAACATGCATCATATGCGGGTGCTGAGGGGCCAGTTGTTTTGGTGATTATGGATGGAGTGGGTATTGGAAAAAACCCAGAGAGCGACTGCGTAGCACAGGCGAAAACACCAAATTTAAATTGGTTGAAAGAGCATGCGGTATATACCGAGATTAAGGCGCACGGGAAGGCGGTGGGTCTGCCGGAAGATACCGATATGGGTAATTCGGAAGTGGGACATAATGCGATTGGCTGTGGACGTGTGTTTGATCAGGGGGCTTCGCTGATTGATGATGCGATTTCTTCTCGGGCGCTATTTGAGGGTGTGGTTTGGAATGAATTGGTAGAAAATACGTTTATGCGAGCAAGCACGCTTCATTTCATCGGGTTGCTTTCGGATGGAAAGGTTCATTCGAATATTAATCACTTAGAGGCGATGTTGCTTGAAGCGAAAGCACGGGGCGTGAAGAACGTTCGCATTCATGCATTAACGGATGGGCGTGATGTGCCACCGGTTTCTGCATTGGATTATGTAGAGCGATTGGAGACTTTCTTATCGGAGTTGAGCACAGAGGGGATCGATTATTGTATTGCTTCGGGCGGGGGTCGGATGAAGATCACGATGGATCGCTATGATGCTGACTGGCCAATGATTGAACGGGGATGGCAGACCCATGTACGGGGTGAGGGGCGTCAGTTCCCTACGATGCAGGAGGCGATTGAGACGTTTCGTTCGGAACAAACGGGCATCTTGGATCAGGATCTTCCGGCGTTTGTAATTGAGCGTGCGGGGGAAGCGGTGGGTCCGGTAGTGGATGGCGATAGCGTGGTTCTGTTTAATTATCGCGGCGACCGTGCCTTGGAGCTGACGAAGGCGTTTGAAGCGAATGTGTTGAATGAGTTTGAACGGGGCGCAAAGCCGGATGTGATTTATGCGGGTATGATGCAGTATGATGGTGATTTGGGGGTTCCGGAAAATTTTTTGGTATGCCCGCCGGCGATTGATCGGACGATGAGTGAATATCTTTCAAATGCAGGAGTTCGCCAATTTGCTATTTCAGAAACTCAGAAATATGGACATGTGACCTATTTCTTCAATGGAAATAATTCGAGTAAGTTTGAGACTGAGACGTGGATGGAAATCCTATCAGATAATTGCCCATTTGAGGAGAAGCCGCGGATGCAAGCTGATCCGATTACAGATGAAGCTGTGAAGGTGATTGAATCGGGGTTGTTTGATTTTGTTCGTATCAACTATCCGAATGGAGATATGGTTGGTCATACGGGTGTAATTCCTGCGGTGATCGAATCGGTTGAAGCCGTCGATGAAGGCGTGGGTCGTTTGATGAATGCTCTAAAGAAGGTGAAAGGGGTGCTGATCTGTTCGGCAGATCATGGCAATTCGGATGATATGGTTCAATTGGATAAAAAGACGAATGAGTTGATGCGGGATACGGAGGGTCAACTCTTGCTGAAGACTGCGCATTCCTTGAATCCGGTGCCGGTGTATATTTATGATCCGGCGGGAACAGCTCATGCGAATGTAGCGGTATTGGACACACCAGGTGTTTCTAGTTTGGCGGCCACTAGTATAACGATGTTAGGATTTGAACCACCGGAAGGGTATACTCCGAGTTTGGTCAATGTGGGCTAAGCACGCAACCTTTACTTGGAATAGTGGAGGTGCTTTGCTAGGATCTGGGCAATGAAAAGAGCCGTTATTTTGATATTACTGCCTGGGTTGCTCTGGGCTCAGGATGCTGTGGTTCCGGTGTTAGAAAAAGGAATGACAGTGGAGGGATTGCGCTCACCTTTCTATAATACGCAGGGTGAACGTATTGCGGAGTTGATTGGGGGGCGGGCTCGCATGCAAACACCGGAAGTAGCGGATGTGGAGCATTTGCGGATTGATATTTTTGAGGGTGCGCACCAAACGGCGCAACTTTACGCACCGAGATGTCAGACTAGAATCGATATGGTCGATGGGGTAAAGCATTTGATTGCGGAGTCGGATGGATGGGTTTTGATTGTCACGGATGCATTTCGTATGACGGGCCGTGGATTCCGTTTTGACACTCGGGATAAGCGCTTCGAAGTACTGAATGAGGTTAAAATTTTGGGGAGCCCGGGTCTTTGGAAGAGTTCGGGGGCTCTGTTTTGAAATCGTTGGCAGGGGTTTTGTTATGCCTTTTGGTGGGCTGTGGAAAATCTCCATCGGAGAATTCTTTAGGGACAGTTGCAATTGAAATCGATCGATCTTCTTCGGCTCCCGTTTCATTGCTTGAACCGGTTGAGGAAACATTGGATTTAGCGCCTTTTACGGAGCTGATACTCGCGTTGGAGGAAGTACGGGAAGCGAAGCGGGTTTCGGGAGAAGTGTTGTTGCAAGGAGATCAGTTGGTGTTGAATCAATCGCTTGAACAGATGGAGCTGATCGGCAGTGTTATGGTGATTCGAGATGAGGGGCAGCTGTCGAGTAAGTTGTTGCGGGGCTGGTTGAGTGAGTCAGGTGCGTTGAGGCTTTTGGAAGCAGTAGAGAATGTGCGTGTCGTGCAAGGAGATCGACTCGGTCGTGGGGATTGGTTCCAGTATGATTGGATGGAGCAGACGGTGCTGTTAAGAGGTCGTGCTTCTATTACTGATACTGGAGTGACTTTGCATGGAGAGCAATTTTCGGGGCGATCAGGTAATGCGGAACGATTGGTTTGTGAGCCGAATGCATGGTTAGAATTAGATTCGTTGGATCATGCGCAGGGCGGGACTGATATTCGAGCGAGACAAGCTATTTTGGATCAATCGGGTGAATTGGTTCGGTTTGAAGGTTCCGTTCGGGTTCGGGGCGTATACGGGGCTTTGAATTGTGAGGAATTAACGATTCAGAGGAAAGAGGGTTCGGAATTGGATTGGCTGCAAGCGGAATCAAGGGTAATATTTCAGTATGGTGACGTTATGGCGCAAGCAGAGAGTATGGTTTACAATTTAAATCAAGATAAGCTGGTCCTAATGGGGCTTCCGCGTGTGATGCAAGGATCCAGTGTGGTGCGGGCGGATCGCATTCAAGTTTGGCCGAAGGCGCGTCGGGTACTTTGTGAGCCTCATGCGAAGGCTGTTATTTTTCAAGATCAAGCCACTTGGCAAACGATGCGGGAGGAGTTGAGTGCAAATGAGTGAGACGGATTCAAGTTTGATTTACACGGAGCGATTGGTGAAGTCTTATGGAGATCATACGGTGGTTCGGGGTGTTGATTTAAGGGTTAATGCGGGTGAGATTGTAGGTTTGTTAGGGCCGAATGGGGCTGGAAAAACAACAAGTTTTTATATGATTGTGGGACTGGTTCAGCCAACGGGGGGACGGGTCTTTTTTAAAGGGCAGGATGTCACACGTATGCCGATGTTTAAGCGGGCGCGGATGGGTATGGGCTATCTGGCACAGGAGCCTTCAATTTTTCGAAAGTTGACGGTGCAGGAAAATGTTATGGCTATTTTGGAGACGTTGCCTATTTCGCGAAAGGAGCGGAAGCGGCGTTTGAATGTGTTGCTAGAGGAGTTAAAGATTGCTCATTTGGCCAAACAAAAAGCATATACATTGAGCGGAGGAGAGCGTCGCCGGTTAGAAATTACTCGGGCGTTGGTAACCGAGCCTTCGATTATTCTTTTGGATGAGCCCTTTAGTGGAGTGGATCCTTTAGCGGTGAATGATGTGCAAGATATTGTGAAAGACTTGCAGTATCAGGGATTGGGTGTGCTTATTACGGATCACAATGTTCGGGAGACGTTGGAGGTAGTGGATAGAGCGTATCTCCTTTGCGAGGGAGAAGTAGTCTGTGAGGGAGATCAGGAATTTCTGGTAAATGATCCAAAGAGCCGAGATGTTTATTTGGGTCCACGTTTTAATATGTGAACAGTAACTATAGGAGCAAAGCATGCAAATACAACATACGAGTCGGCATGAAGTTCATGCAACGGAAGCGGTGAAGCAACATATTGAGGATAAGTTGCAGCGATGCTTAGGGGCATTCCCGCGATTGGAGAATGTGCATGTTATTTTGGACCATGAAGCACGCCTTCACGTGGCAGAAATTGTGGTTCAGGCGGCAGGACATATTAGGCTGAGTGCTACGGAGAAGTCAGAAAATCTATACGATGCGATTGACCGGGCGATTGAACATATGGAGCGGCAAATGCGCCGTGAACGGGATAAATTGACAGACCATCGTCGATAAGAAATGGGATTAAAATGCGTGAAATAACGGTACAAAAACTGCTCGATGCGGGTGCAGATAACTTGAAGTTAAAGGTGTTGGCAGGAGAGGCATATCTGAACCGAAAGGTACAGGAGACGGCGATGAACCGTCCTGGGTTGGCGTTGACTGGTTTTTTTACGTATTTTGCGCATCAGCGATTACAAATTTTTGGATTAGCTGAACTGACATATTTAAAAAATCTGAAGCCGGTAGAGCGCCGCTTGAGGTTAGAAGCTGTTTTTAAGCAGCAAATACCGGGGATTATTTTAACACGAAAGCGGCGTGCAACATCGGAAATATTGGAGTTAGCAGCGGCGTATCAGGTACCGGTTTTGCGTACGTCTATGGTGACGATGGATTTTGTGAATGCTTGTACAGTGATGCTAGATGAGTTAACGGCTCCGACAGAGCGCATGCAGGGAACCACCTTAGAGTTGATGGGTATAGGGGTGCTGTTGCGTGGTGATCCGGGAATTGGTAAGAGTGAGACGGCATTGGCATTGATTGAACGTGGCTATTGTTTGGTTTCAGATGATGTAACGGAGATGCGTCGGACTTCACAGGGCCGGTTGCTTTGTTGGGCGAACGATATGACGCGTTACCATATGGAGATACGGGGATTGGGGATTATTCATGTCCCAAGTTTGTTCGGGGTCTCTTCGATCCGTCGACAGACAGAATTGGACTTGGTGATTGATTTAACGGTGCCAACTGGTGAGGAGGATCGGACGGGGGTTTCGCAAGAAACCGTTGACATTCTTGGGGTAAATGTGCCTCTAATAACACTCCCTGTGCGTTCAGGGCGTGATATGGCGAATATTGTAGAAGTTGCGGCTCTAAACCAGAAATTAAAAGAGTTGGGTCATGATGCTGCGAAAGAGTTAGATGATAAAATCATCACTCGATTGAATGGAGTTGGGCGTGGACGATAAATCGATCAGTCGGAAGTTAAAGGTGGAAAATGAATATGGTATTCATGCTCGGCCCGCAGCGTTGATTGTGAAAGAAGCGGCACGCTATACCGCTGATCTGTATTTGGAAAAAGATGGAAGCCGTGTCTCATGTAAAAGTATTATGGGGCTGATGACGATTGAGGGTTTTCCTGGAAGTTGGGTGACCTTGATTGCTACGGGATCCGATGCGGAAGTTGCTTTGGATTCGTTAGAGGCTTTATTTGCAGCAAAGTTTAATGAGGCATAGGGGGCTAAGATGAGCCTTAAAGAAGAGACCTTATTGAAAGGTATTGGTGTTTCACCGGGTATTGTGATTGCTTCGGCCCGTGTACTTATCCCAGATGTATCAAGGGTGAGTTCGCGTACGATTAAGGCCTCCGATGTTTCCCATGAGCAAGAGCGTTTTCGGATGGCTTTGAAGGAGACTCGTGAACAACTTTTGCATATTCGGAAGCAAGTTATGGAGGTCTTAGACGAGCAGCATGCACGGATATTTGATGCCCATATGCTGGTGGTGGAAGATGAGCTACTCGTGCGTGAAGTTGAACAGGCGGTTGAGGTTGAACAAACCAATGTGGAACCCTTATTGCAGCGAATTGCTTCGAGTTATGCGGATAAATTAGCGGGTTTAGAGGATCAATATCTAGCGGGTCGCGCAACGGATATACGGGATGTCACTCGGCGGATTCTGGCTAATTTAGCAGAGGAAGCAGTAGAGAGTCTACGGGACATTGAGTCGCCGTGTGTGCTGGTTACGACGGATCTTTTACCTTCTGACACGGCGGGGTTAGATGCAAAAAAGGTGCAGGCTTTTATTACTGATTTAGGCAGTGCGAATTCGCATACAGCGATTATGGCGCGGGCGTTGAATGTGCCAGCGGTAGTGGGGTTGCGTATTGCGACATCGGCAATCCATCCAGATGATCTGCTATTGGTGGATGGAGCGAAGGGAGTCGTTTTTATTCGCCCAAGTCAGGAGCGGCTAGCTGATTATGCTGAGCGAGCACGTCATCAAGCGGTGATTCGTCAGGAGCTGGATCTTTTGCGTGATAAACCGCCGGAGACGTTGGATGGATATCATGTTCCCTTGACAGCCAATATTGAATTATTGGAGGAGTTAGATGGTGTAGATGCGGGGGGAGCAAAGGGAGTTGGGCTATATCGAACGGAGTTTCTATTTTTAGGTTCGGATGCCTTGCCGAATGAGGACGAACAAACCGCTGCTTATACGAAGGCGGCACAAAGTCAGTATCCGGCTCCGGTGGTGATTCGAACATTGGATTTGGGGGCGGATAAAATGCCTAGTTGGATGGAGGGGCGTCGAGAGATGAATCCATTCTTGGGATTAAGGGCTATTCGGCTATGCCTTGATCAACCTGAACTATTTTGTGTTCAATTGCGAGCGATCTTGCGCGCAAGTGTGCATAAAAATGTGCGAGTCATGTATCCTATGGTTACGGGGGTTGTCGAGGTGAAAGAAGCCAATGTACTTTTACATCAGTGTATGGATGAATTAACTGAAAAGGGGATTCCATTTAATCGTGAAATTGAAGTGGGAACGATGATTGAGGTGCCTTCGGCTGCATTGGTGGCGGATAAGATTGCGCCGCATGTGCGATTTTTCAGTTTAGGAACAAATGACTTAATACAGTATTCGATGGCAGTGGATCGGGGTAATGAGGATGTAGCGCATTTATATCAGCCGACCAATTTAGCGGTAATTCGTTTGATTGATCATGTTGTAAAGGTATGCCGCCGATTTGGATTATGGAGCACGATCTGCGGCCAAATGGCATCGACGCCGCATTTGGTTCCGTTGCTGGTGGGATTGGGTGTTGACGAGCTGAGTGTGAGTCCCTTACAGGCGCCTTTGATTAAGGATGTGATTCGAAAGTTGTACTATGCGGATGCTGTTGAGCTTGCGCAAAGAGCGCTGATTAGTGATACCTCAGAAGAGATTGAGGCGCATTGTGTAAACATGATTGTGGATGTGGCACCAGAAGTGTTGGCACTTACGGAATAAATTTTTTCCATTCTTGGATACGCATGTAGGTCTCGATTTTATGGATGAGCTGGTTGATGTGTTCAAAACTCCATTGATAGCTTTGAAGGGTTTCGTTGAGTAAATAATTGAAACTATTGGAGAAGGTGCTCGGACCAATACAGATCCACCAACAACCGAGTGTGATTAGGTTTAGGTTGTAGATGATGATAAAGGAGAAGAGACGTCCGTTTTGCGTAATATCAGGTTGGCGAGTCATAACCATTTGAATAGTAAAGTAGAAATGGAATGCCCAGGTTATACCCACCAGACTGAGAAAGATTATGTGATAGGGCTCAACGGAAAAAAATATAGAGGCGATATAGTAGATAGCTATAACGACTCCGGTATAGAACGGGAAGAAGTAGGGCGCAAGTGAGATAAGAAAGTTTGTTTTGGAAAGTTTAACATACCCGCCATGTTTAGATACTTTTATTTTTCCAACTCGCGCGCCCATGAGTAGGCCCCAAAGCGCGTGAGTGAGTTCATGTCCTAGGATATAAGTTCGTGTGGGATGGGGTATAAAAAGCAGGAGAAGCAGCCCGCCTATAAAGCCGAGCGTAAGGGAGGAAAATAGAGAGTGAGTACTAGCGGGTTGAACGTGTTCTATTATCAACCAGTAGAGAGTTTGAGTGACAGATATGATAGTCGGTAACAAGATAAGGGCGATCAGCAGTTTGAACGATTTCATATTTGAACCGTATCTTATTTTTTTTCAGAAGGGTAGTATGGACTGCTTTATTTGGGGTGTTGACAAATCAGCAAATTTAAAGCAAATTAAAAATATTCTTACGGGTTCGTTGACCCATTCTCAATTAATTCACTATGCATTTCATTAAATCCCTATGGAGTTTTTCGTGAGCCGCTGTTTTTTGCTAGCGGTAACAGGAGGCATTGGTTGCGGGAAAAGCCGAGTGTTAGAGCTTTTGCAGGAAGCTTCTTTTGAGACGCTGGAGACGGATCGCTTGGTGCATCAGTTTATGGCTAAAAGTGAAGAATTGCATGGAGAGATAGTGGCTGAGTTTGGAGATAAAATTCTTTTAGAATCCGGTGAAATTAATCGATCTTCACTTGCAGAAGTGGTTTTTGCGGATGAGCAAAAGCGGCAGAGACTGAATGCATTAATGCATCCGAGAGTGCAAACAGAGATGATACGGTGGATGAAGTATTACTCGGATGCTGGGGTCTTAGCTGCGATAGAAGTACCACTTCTTTTTGAGTGTGGTTGGCAAGAAATGGATTGGCAGTGTGTGATGGCGGTCCGCGCTCGTGAGGATGTAGTGAAGAGACGATTACAGTTGCGGGGATGGTCGGAAGGTCAAATCCAAGCAAGGATTGGGTCGCAGTGGTCGCTGGAAGAGAAGTGTCGCTTAGCAGATGTAGTTATTGATAACAGTGGAACAGAATTGAATTTAAAAACGAATGTGGCGGATTGGATTAAACGCATGCAGGAGGAGATGAGAATATGAGCGAAGAAGAAAAAAAGAACGCAACAGATACGGCGGTGCCTCAGCCAGAAGTAAAAGAGACACAGCCGGAAGTATCAAAGAGCGAGGCGGATAAGAAGCCGGAGTCGGGTGCATCCAAAAAAGAAGGTGGTTCGTCGAGAGAGAAGGTTGGGGATAAACCTGACGGGAGCCGTTCACAGGGACGAGGAAGACGGAATGGTCGGAATGGAAACAAGCGGCGTGAGCGCCATGAATTGCCGCCAAATGTGGATAATCTTCCTTCGTTTTCGCTGAAAGAGATGCAGGGTAAAGATATTAACGATATAAAGCTAACGGCTGAAGAGTATGAGCTGCAAGATTTCGCAGGATATGGAAAGCATCAACTAATTTTTGAACTATTAAAAACGCATGGTAGACGGGGGGGGCCGTTGCAGGGGCAAGGAGTTTTGGAGGTATTGCCAGATGGATTTGGATTCTTGCGTTCGCCGATGAATTCATATCAACCCTCACCGGATGACATTTATGTCTCGCCATCACAGATTCGTCGGTTTGGATTGAGAACGGGTGATTCGGTGGAAGGCACGTTGCGTGCGCCAAAAGACAAAGAACGATTTTTTGCGCTTCATTTTTGGATAAGATCAATAATGACGCACCAGAGCAGAAGCGTAAAACCGTTCCTTTTGAAAATCTGACTCCGCTATTTCCAGATGAACGATTGGTAATGGAGACAGCTGATCCAAAAGAGATTTCCATGCGCGTGATGGATTTGGTTGCGCCAATTGGAAAAGGGCAGCGAGGATTGATTGTGGCTCCGCCTCGGACGGGTAAGACAGTTTTAATGCAGAAGATGGCGAATAGTATTTCGGAGAACAATCCGGAAGCAAAGTTGATTATTCTTTTGATTGATGAGCGCCCTGAGGAAGTAACTGATATGCGACGGAATACAAAAGCAGAAGTATTGGCATCGACTTTTGATGAGCCGCCCGAACGGCATACACAGGTGGCTGAAATTGTGATTGAGATGTCGAAGCGGCTTGTTGAGCAAGGGCAGGATGTTATTATCTTGCTGGATTCGATTACTCGTCTGGCGCGCGCCTATAATACAACTTCACCGCATAGCGGTAAGATTTTATCGGGGGGGGTTGATTCAAATGCACTTCACAAACCGAAGCGATTCTTTGGGGCCGCTCGTAATATCGAAGGTGGGGGTAGTTTGAGCATTATCGCTACGGCTCTGGTTGATACGGGTAGCCGTATGGATGAAGTTATTTTTGAGGAATTTAAGGGAACCGGTAATATGGAGCTGGGCTTAGATCGTGAATTGGTGAATAAGCGTATTTATCCAGCGATCAATATTGAGCGGTCTGGAACGCGGAAGGAAGAAGTGTTGCTTCATCCGGATGAGTTGCAACGCATCTGGACGCTTCGAAAGGCATTGAAGGATGTGCCACAGGTAGAGGCGATGGAGTTGTTGATCAATCGATTGAAGAAGACTTCAAACAATCTTGAATTTTTAATGACGTTGCAGGGCGGTTAGACGGGTTCAACCACACAGGCAATTCCGTTTAGAGAAATGATGCGAACCCTTGTGCCTTTGGCGATGAATCCACCTTGGGTGATAACATCTCTTTTTTGACCCTCAAATAGGGCACTTCCACTGGGACGTAGTTCGCATAGCGTAGTTCCCTCGAGACCGAGTAAGTCTTCGCTATGGTCAGCGCTTTTTTTGATGGTTTCATGTAAAGTGAGTGTAGAAAATGCACGCGTTTTTGGAAGGTATTTTCCAGCAAATACGGTCAAGAGAAGAGAGCCGCTAAAGGCAATAGCCACATTGAGTAGGGGCGTCGTGAAGGTTTCAAGCTCCCATGAAATGGGTTGCCACGAACCAGGCATGCGTTCGCTCATCGCATTGATGAGCGAAGCAAGCATGATAAGTAATCCACCTAACCCTACAAATCCAAACCCGGGAGTGATAAAGATTTCAATACCGATAAGCAACACGCCGAGCATAAAGAAAAGCGCATCTTCCATGCCGGAGAGTCCAGCGATGTGATGTCCAAAAAAGAAGAGAAGCAAGCAGGTGCCTCCAAGTAGACCGAAGATGCCAATACCGGGGGTTTTAAATTCGAGCCATAGCCCCCCCATGCCAATTAACATGAGAATGGGAGCGACTTTTGCAATGGTTCGGGCAATGGATTCAGCACCGGTTACTTCGATGATGCGTTGTTGGGCATTGGGGAGTCCAATTCGGATGAGGAGTGCCTCGATATCTTTTACGGTTCCACTTGAAAGCAAGGGCTTTTTCGTTTTTCCGACAAGTTGTTCGGCTTCGGTATTGGTGAGTGTGAGTAGCCGACCCGCTTCACTAATGACCTTTCGCCCAACTTTATATTCAATATCAGCGCGCACCATGGCTTCTCCTAGTTTGGGGTCATGTCCGCCTTGTTCGGCGGCGGCTCGAACCATGGCGGAAACGGCTGAAGTCATTTTTTCCTGCACTTCTTCAGGCATTTCTTGAGCACCACCCATGGGCGACATCATCATCGGGGTGGCCGCACCAATTACACTGCCAGGCGCCATGTAGATATCGCCAGCAGCAAGGGCAATGAACGCACCGGCTGAGTATGCTCCTTTATCAACATAGGTAAAGGTTGGGATGTCATTTTTCCCAATCAGGGAGATGATCTCTCCTGCAGCGTTAACTGCTCCTCCGGGTGTGTCCATATGAAAGATAATGGCATCGGCTTGATTCCGCACAGCATTATCATATCCGCGCCGCACGACGTAGAGTAAAGCGGGCTCAATCATACCCTTGATCGGTATGATGGTTACGGTTTTTTGAACGAGGTTAGTTTCCGCTGGAAGTTGAGGGATGATTATAATTAGTAGACAGAGACTGATTACTATTTGCTTCATGATATGTATGATACGCTTTCATTTTATGATCTGCTATGAAAAAAGAGTGTAACAAGCTTACTTTTCTTTCGTAGGAGTGGCTTGTAGACTTACAGTTTAGGAGGAAAGATTCATGAATTTTAAAGGAAAACGGGTGTTGGTAACTGGTGGGGCTCAACGAATTGGGCGTGCTTTTACAGAGTCATTTTTAGCAGCTGGTGCGGAAGTGGTAGTGCATTATCATCGGTCTCGCTCGGAGGCTGAAGCCTTGTCACCTTATACGCTTTGTGCTGATTTAGCAGATTCAAATGAGGTAAGTCATTTGTTTGATCAAGCGGGTCCGATCGATATTTTAGTAAATAATGCCTCTTTATTTACGCGGGATCGGTTACCAGATGCAACGGCGGAACGTGCGGCTTTAGAGCTGCAGGTCAATCTTTTGGCCCCTCTGGATTTAATTCGCCAGTTTGCTGCTCAGTCGAAATCAGGAGCTGTTCTCAATTTGTTGGATCGTCGAATTAAAGCACATGATACAAGCTGTGTACCGTATGCTTTATCGAAAGTAGCGTTGGCGGAATTAACTCGATTAGCGGCTCTTGAGCTCGCCCCTAAAATTCGCGTGAATGGGGTTGCACCCGGCCCAATATTGCCGGCACCAGAGACTAGCGAAGTGGATTTTCATGAACGAAAAGGATCGATACCGATGGAACGGA
>JBJLEJ010000005.1:0-49991 GCA_045565965.1 Pontiellaceae bacterium
GTGGCTCGATGTTCAAGTTGCACCATTTCTCCTTCGCCTGCAAATAGAACAGTATGATCGCCCACAATATCTCCGCCACGAACCGCATGAAAACCAATCTCCGAATCGCTTCTCGCTCCAGACTGTCCGGTTCGACCATCCACCTGAACCTCTTTCAACGATATATCATAGCCTGCTGCCACCGCTTCTCCCAACATGAGTGCTGTTCCGCTCGGCGCATCTACTTTATTACGATGATGACGTTCAATAATTTCCACATCATACCCGCGATTCTTTAACGCGATCGCACCGGCTTCAACTAACGTGCATAGCAAATTAACACCCAAACTCATATTTCCAGAACGCACCACGGGGATTTGTTTTGAAGCCGATTGAATCATTGCTAATTCATCTTCTGTATAACCCGTTGTTCCAATCACCCATGCCGGCCCCCATGTAGCGATACGCTCCGCATTGCCTGCTGAACCTACATGATATGAAAAATCAATAATCACATCTGCATGGGGTGCGATCGGCTCTAAATTGCACGTCACGCTGACACCCGCTTCGGGCAACCCATTCGCCAAACCCGCATCCATACCCAGCTGCTCAGCATCCCATAAATCCACCGCACCGAATAATTCAAGACCTGCAAACCGTTTCTCAAGTAAACAACGAATCAACGTTCGACCCATACGCCCACCGGCACCCATAATCACGACTTTTTTACTCATCCCAACATCCCCAATTTGGTCATCGTTTGCTGTAACTGATCTCTTAATTCCGGTAACATCGGGCAAAGCGGAAGACGATACACTTCATCGACCATACTCAACATTGCAGCAGCTGCTTTAACCGGAATCGGATTGGTATCAATGAAAAGGTCATCAAACAAAGGCTCCCATTGCTGATGAATCATCTGCGCCTGCTCCATCTTCCCTGCTAAGGCAATTCGAATCATCTCACCTACTTCACTTGGAATCACATTCGAAGCCACAGATATAACTCCACACGCCCCAGCTTCAATCATCGGGACCGCTAGAACATCATCCCCCGAAAGCACCTCTAAACTACATACATTTAAAATCTCACTTACCCGATCAACCGAACCCGCCGCTTCTTTCACCGATACCACATGAGGATGCTGTGCCAACTCAGCCACTACCGAAATCGGAATTTCACGGGATGTTCGACCTGGTACATTATACAGCACGACCGGAACGCCTAAATCGGCAACGGCACTAAAATGGCGAAGCAAGCCCTCATCATTTGGTTTATTGTAATAGGGCGTCACCTGCAACGTGCCATCCACGCCAAATGCTTTCGCCGCTAACGTAAGCTCAACCGCCTCAACCGTTGAATTTGCTCCCGTTCCCGCAATTACTTTGCAACGCCCCGCAGAAACATGCACAACACGCTCAATCACTTTTAAATGCTCATCGGGACGCAGCGTGGGAGATTCTCCGGTGGTCCCAACCGGAACAATCCCCTCTACACCCGCTTCAATCTGCCGTTCCACCAACTGTTCCAACGCATCGAAATCAACGGATTCATCTCGATAGAATGGTGTAATTAATGCCGTATATGTTCCTTTAAAGTGCATAAATTCCCTTAAACCACAAATTGCTCAAACCCATTAAAATCAAGCGTTGTAAAATAATCATCTATTGTTTCAGCTCGGCGAATCTGAACCACTTCACCAGATTCTCTTAGTAACAACTCTGCAGAGCGTAATTTTGCATTATAATTAAATCCCATCGAGTGTCCATGTGCGCCAGCATCATGAATAATTGCCAAATCACCCACTTCTACATTCGGCATCGACCGATCGATCGCAAATTTATCATTATTCTCACAGAGCGAGCCGGTTATATCACATAGATAATCACACGCCGCCTGCTCTTTTCCAGCAATACTCACATGATGATACGCTCCGTACATTCCCGGGCGCATCAAATTTGCCATACTCGCATCCAACCCAATATAATTCTTATAGGTCTCTTTTTTATGCAGTATACGCCCAATCAACCAACCATACGGGCCAGTCACCATCCGACCACACTCCAGTCGAATATCCAACGGCGCCAAACCTGTTTTCACAATGGATGTCTCATACAACGCACGAATCTTCTCTCCAAGAGCCAATAAATCAACCGGTTCCTCTTCCGGACGATACGGGATACCAATACCTCCACCCAAATTTACAAATTCGAACGAGATCCCTAGCGTTGTAGTCATCTCTGCAACCAGCTCAAACAACAGCTGGGCAGTCTCTACAAAATAATCGACTTCTAACTCATTCGAAGCCACCATCGTGTGTAGCCCAAACCGCTTGACCCCTTTATCGCGTAATTGGCGATATCCCTCAAATAATTGCTCTCGCGTGAAGCCATACTTTGCCTCCTCCGGCTTGCCAATAATAACATTACCGCCTTTTAGGGGACCCGGGTTATATCGGCAACAAACCAACTCAGGCAGCCCCACATGCTCTTCTAAATAGGGAATATGCGAAATATCGTCCAAATTGATAATGGCTCCCATCTCCTTTGCTTTTGCATATTCATAGGCCGGTGTATCATTCGACGTAAAGATCACATCCTCACCTCTCATGCCCACCTTGTCACATAGAACCATTTCTGGATGTGAAGAACAATCTCCTCCAAAGCCTTCCGCTTTAAGAAGAGAAAGTATGTAGGGATTTGGAGTCGCTTTGACTGCGAAATATTCTTTAAATCCTGGATTCCAAGCAAACGCTTTCTGCAACAAACGGGCATTCTCACGTATCCCCCGCTCATCATATAAATGAAACGGAGTGGGATATGTTTCAGTAAGCGTCTGTAGCGCATCCACCGATAAAGGTATTACTTTTTTACTCATTAAATTTCCTTTATCCCCCTCAATTAATTTCCAAGAAAGATCATATACTACTCTGTCATAGGCTGAATAAACGAAGCAAATTGAACAGGTATTTCATATACCTTTTTATTTAGACCTTCATTAATCCACCATATTAAAAATGCTTCCTCATCCGGAGTCACAAACGGTTCCGTTAAGGGCATATGCAACGGATCATCTTCAGGCAATTGAATACGCTGGATAAGCATTGAAGCTTCCGCCTGCCCCGCAATCATCGCCGCCCCCGAGACACCCCCTTTTAAAATTGCCACTTCCGTTGTCATCGTCAACTCCGCCCGCGCCCGCCGATCTGCATGACACAAGAGACACTTATCATCTAAAATCGGATAGACCGCCGCGGAAAAAACTGAACGATCATCCGGGTGATTCTCTAAAACCGTCCCCTCCTCCGTTATTTCTGTTGCTGCCTGCACTTCCCACGGAAGCGACTCAAATAAATCTCCATGCGTTATCACACCCCCCAGATGACCCGCATATCCCATCATTCCCGTTACAAGCAATGCCAACCAGCCCATTTTTTTCATACCCACTCCTTTTTCAAGGACAACATCAAATACAAAAAGACTCACCAAGAATACCCATGCCGCCAACATATGCGGCACGATTTCTTCTCCGTATATGCCGGATAAATACAACATAAGCCCTGTCAAAAACGCCAAAAAACCGCTCCAAAAAGAAACCATAATCCCACCCCGAAGCCACGGCTCAATCAGCAAGGCTGGGGATCGCAATCCCACCCATAAAATCAATACCGTTGCCACCCATAATCCCAAAGGAAAATGCACCAACATAGGATGAAATTCACCAACAAAAATAAGCCACTGAAGAGAGGTCTCTGAACAGAGAGGTGTCAATTGAGTAGCCGCGCCCAATAATACCAGCAACCACAGCTTTCCCTCTTTTAAGAAGTTCATCTCACCAACCTGCTTATGACTCCGCAGACTGCGCTGCACGCATTGAAGCCAGAACACGCAATCGCAACGCATTGAGTTTAATAAAGCCCGTCGCGTCCGATTGATCATACCCACCTGCTTCATCGAAGCTCACCATTTCAGGACTGTACAGAGAGAATGGCGAACGCCTTCCACAGACATGCACGCCTCCCTTAAATAGTTTAAGACGCACCTCGCCCGTGGCCGTCTGTTGACTCTGAGAAATGGCTACCTGCAACATTTCACGCTCCGGTGCAAACCAATATCCATTATAAACCAACTCGGCATATTTCGGCATCAAGGAGTCGCGGAGATGCATCACTTCACGATCCATTGTAATCGACTCTAACGCCCGATGCGCATGATGCAAAATCGTTCCTCCGGGCGTTTCATACACCCCGCGGTCCTTCATACCAGTGTATCGGTTTTCAACGATATCAATTCGACCCACTGCATGCTCGCAACCCAACGCATTCAACTTTCTCAAAAGCGCTGCCGGACTCAAAATTTCCCCATTCACCGCCACCGGAATTCCTGCTTCAAATCGAATTTCAATCGTTTCCGGTTCATCTGCCGCTTCACTAAGCGGTTTTGTCATGCACCACATCGCTTCATTAGGCTCATTCCATGGATCTTCTAGAACGCCTCCCTCAAAACTAATATGAAGTAAATTACGGTCCGTGCTATAAGGCTTCGAAGCCGAAACCGAACAAGGAATCCCACGCTCTTCCAGATAGTCGATCATATCCATTCGTCCTTCGAACGAAAACTCTTCCGGCATTCGCCAAGGAGCAATTACTTTAATATCGGGTTTTAAAGCATACGCTGTTAATTCAAACCGAACCTGATCATTTCCTTTACCCGTTGCACCATGACAAATTGCTTCAGCACCCTCCGCTAAGGCAATATCAACCATCCGCTTTGCAATCAAAGGACGAGCAATCGAGGTTCCTAATAAATACGTGCCTTCATAAATTGCATTTGCCTGCATCATCGGAAAAATATAGTCGCGCGCAAATTCTTCCTGAACGTCATCCACATAGCACTTCACTGCTCCATGCTCTAACGCACGTGCCTCAAGTCCATCTAACTCGTCATCCTGTCCCACATTGGAGCAATAGCAGATCACCTCTGCATCATATTTCTCTTGAAGCCACGTTAATAAAACCGTCGTATCCAATCCGCCTGAATATGCCAATACTACTTTCATTAAACCGAATCCTTTCACCCTTTTAAAAGGGAATATCATCCTCAAAATCATCAAAATCAGCCGGAACGTCTGCATCGCTCACAGGAGGTTGATCTGAAGCCACCTGGGTCGCATCCGCGCTGATTTTCCACCCTTGCAAATTATTAAAGTACCGTCCGTTGTATTCACGACCCCGAATATCAAATGTCACCGTAACTTCCTGACCAGCTGATAAACTATCGAGTAAATTAATTTTATCCTGAACAAACTCCAAACAGATATCTTGTGGATACTTGCCCTCTTCAACCGTCACCACAATCTCACGTTTCTGAAAACCACTTCCGAACGTTTGCGTCTCTTGTAGTAATTTAATTTTTCCCGTTAATTCATATGCCATTTTTTTCTCCTTGCCATCCGATTTCAGGTTGTTTCAATCAACGCAACCATCTCATCATGCACCTCTTTGCAAGCCGCATCAATCCAACTTAGCGCCAGATCAACTTCTTCCGCACTCACAATCATCGGCGGCAACATACGCAGAACCCGCTGAGCTGTTGCAATACTCAATAGTCCCTTTTCAAAAACCGCCTGTTGCAACCGAGCTGCAGGAACGTTTAAAACCAACCCATTCATGAGGCCCATTCCCCGAACCCCTTCAATCCATACCGGATATTTTTTGGCTATATGAGCCAATCCATCCATAAACCGCTTGCCCATATCCGCCGCGTGCTCTAACAATCCCTCATCTTGAATTGTCTCGATCACAGCTAAAGCAGCTGCACTCCCTAGCGGAGTTCCCCCAAATGTCGTTGCATGATGCCCTGGCTGGAATGTATTTGCTAATCGTCCGCCTGCTACAATCCCACCTATCGGAAATCCACCGCCCAATCCTTTCGCGAGAGAAAAGGCATCGGGTTGCACGCCATACTGCTGAAAACCAAACCACGTTCCAGTTCGCCCAACCCCCGCCTGCACCTCATCGCACAATAATAAAATGCCAGCTTCATCACAGAGCGCCCGTAACGCGGGCAAGAATTCTGGTTCCGAAGGAATAACGCCACCTTCGCCCTGCAAAGCCTCTACAATCACCGCTACGGTCTGCGGCCCCAACAACTTTTTAACCGAATCTAAATCATTATAATCGGCATAAACAAAACCCTCAGGTAAAGGCCCAAACCCATATTTCACTTTGTCCTGACCCGTTGCCGTTAACGTCGCCAAGGTTCGGCCGTGAAACGACTGCTTGAACGTAATAATTTCATAACGTCCCTGTTTAGATCCCCACAACCGTGCCAGCTTAATAATACCCTCATTCGCCTCCGCACCTGAATTGCAGAAAAAACACTTCGCACCCGGCAACCCTGAACAGGTCGCCAAAGCAGCTGCTAACTGCGGCTGCACTGGATTATAAAAAAGATTCGAAACATGTAATAGCTGCTCCGCTTGTTCTTGAATAGCTCTCACTAAACGCGGATGCGAATGGCCAATATTGGTAACCGCGATCCCCGAACAAAAATCTAAATATTTCTGCCCCTCCGCATCCCAAACCCATGCACCTAATCCTTTGACCAGTGCCGTCTTGGGTGCATATGTCGGCATCACATAAGTCTGATGCAACTCCGCAATTTCGTTTGTAGAAAGCTCTTTTTTCATCACCAATAACTATTTTAAAATTTCTGTACCCACGCCTTCGCTGGTAAATAATTCCAGCAATAACGAATGCGGTAGAGCCGCATCGATAATGTGCGCCTTCTTAATCCCCGATTCAACCGCGTTAACCATGCCTTTAATCTTCGGTAACATCCCCCCTGTAATTACACCCCGATCAATCAGTTCTTGCACGTCACTCAAATGCAACGATGAAATCAACGACTGCGACTCCGTAGGATCATGCAACAAACCCGGTACATCTGAAAGAAAAACTAGCTTTCGTGCATTCAATGCACACGCCACCGCGGTTGCCGCATCATCCGCATTCACGTTGTAAAGCTGCCCACTCGCATCCCGTGCCAACGGAGTAATTACCGGTACAATTTCTGATTTCATATACGCCTCGATGGGCTCAACATCCACCGACTGAATTCGCCCCACAAATCCCCAATCAAACACCTGATTGCTTTCAACATCCCGCTCCGTCATTTTTTCCGCAGAAAAAATATCCTCACCATGAATACCCCGCGCTTTCCCATCAAACTCCCGTAATATCTCAACCATTTGTGGATTCACATCATGGTTAAGCACTTGTTCAACCACTCGAATTGAGTCGCCACCTGTTACCCGTAGTCCCTGAAAAAACTCCGATTGAATTCCGGCGTCACGCAATGCCTTCGAGATAGCCTTGCCTCCTCCATGCACCACCACCGGATGCATTCCAACGCATTCCATAAAGGCAATATCCTGCAGAATATTCTGCACGCCAGCCTCATTCTCCATGATACTACCACCGAACTTCACGACCACGGTCTCGCCTCGAAACTGTTGAATAAAAGGCAAGGCCTCAGTTAACACCGCCGCTTTTTCAATAAATGCATTCATCTTAACCCTTACACATTGATTTGTACATACGCCTCGGTACAGTTGCAGGTATAGACCGTCGCACATCCTGCTCCTAACCCCAACTCAATCCGAATCAACAACTCCACCTCAGAAACCGCTTTCACCATCTCCTCCATTGAAGTTGCCGCCTGGATACCACCCTCCACTGCTTGAGTGGTTCCATAAAAAATATTTACCCGCTCTTCATCTACCTCAGCCGCAGCATATCCGATCGCATCCATAATCCGACCCCAATCGGGATACTTTCCTGCCCAAGCCGTCTTATTCAGCAATGAGTTCGCCACCGCCCTTGCTGCTAAATCTGCCTCGTCAATCGACTGCGCTCCATCAACCACCACCGTCACAAACCGATCCGCACCTTCACCATCCCGTACAATCATCATCGCCAAATCAAAACAGATTTCATTTAATGCCGTGACAAAAGCTCCATAGCCCATTGCATCCGTTGTTTCAACCACAGCACCCGATGTTCCATTGGCTAGTATTAGTACCGTATCATTCGTACTTTGATCCCCATCAACCGTAATCCGATTAAAACTCTGATCCACTGCCGAGGTTAACACCTGTTGCAAAACACTCGGTTCCACTGACGCATCGGTCGTAATAAAAGCAAGCATGGTTGCCATATTGGGCTCAATCATACCTGCCCCCTTGGCCAATCCTGTTAATCGAACTGATTTACCACCTACTTCAATATCCCTCATAACCTGTTTCGATCGTGTATCGGTTGTCATTATCGCCTGAGCCGTCACATCCATCTGATCTATCGCCATCGAATTCACCAAGGTAGCCAACCCCGGTTCCATTTTCTCCATCGGTAATTGAGGTCCAATCTTGCCCGTAGAACAAACCAGCACCTCTTCCGGAAAACATGCCAGTTCCTTTGCAGTTAGGCTCGCCGTCAACCTTGCCGACTCAATACCCACTTTTCCCGTACATGCATTTGCAACGCCACTATTCACCACAATCGCCCGTACCTGCGGCTCCTTCAAATGAGCCCGACACAACTTCACAGGCGCCGCACAAACTTGATTCGTTGTAAAAACCCCAGCCGCCGTCGCCAACTCATCGGAATAAATTAAAGCCATATCCAAAGATCCATCCACTTTAATCCCCGCGGATATACCACTACTCCGAAACCCTTTCGGCCATCCGATCTGTTGATTTTCTTTTTTCATCTTTGTACTCACCCCAACTCGCTCTTCATTAAATGGTTTTTCATCCCTGCCGGAAACAAAAAAAGCCTCCCGGCATGGGAGGCTCTATCTGACTCATATCTCCAACGATTAACGTTTAGAGAACTGGAATCGTTTGCGCGCTCCCGGTTGTCCCGGTTTTTTTCGCTCTTTCACACGCGAATCGCGTGTTAGAAATCCTGCTTTTTTCAAGATCGCTTTGATCTCTTCGTCCATCGATGACAACGCCCGTGAGGTCGCATGTACAACCGCACCGCATTGACCTGATTTTCCCCCACCCTTCACAGAAGCAATCACATCATATTTGCCTAATCCACCAATCGCTTCGAAAGGTTTTCTCAGCAATTCAATTTGTAGTGCTGTTCCAAAATAATCGGCTGCATCCTGTCCATTCACATGAATAGATCCACTGCCTTCACTCAAACGAACCCGCGCTACTGAGCGCTTTCGTCTTCCCGTTGCTGCCACTGCTGTATCTGTTGCCATCGTATTTATTCCCGATTAAAGTTCCACTTTCAGTTCACCCAGTTTCTGCGCCGCATGCGGATGCTCTGGTCCTACATACACCTTCAAACGCTTCAATGTCTGGCGAGACTGACGATTCGTAGGTAGCATTCCTTTCACTGCCTGCGTTATAATCCGCTCCGGATTTTTCTCCCGAATCGTTGCCGCCGACTTCTCGGTACGTCCACTCGAATATCCTGAGTAATCCTGATAAATCTTATCTTGCTCTTTATTTCCGCTTAGTTTCACTTTTTCACAGTTCACAACCACGACAAACGCTCCTGTATCCACATGAGGTGTATATGTAGGTTTGTCACGTCCCCGTAAAGCATCTGCAATCACAACAGCTAAACGACCTGTTGGTAAATCCGTCGCATCGACGAGCAACCATTCCCGCTTCACGTCTGCTTCTTTAGGCATAAATGTTTTCATTTCAAAAAGTCCTCACAATGATTTTTGTGCTTCACACAAGGGAGCAGAAGCTATAGAAACCACCTTCCACTGTCAACCCTCTGACAGCAAATAGTTTTACTCTGTTCTACCCCGCGAAACTTGTTATAACTCTTTCTATGCATTCGAAAACCAATCAACTGAATCGACCTCATGTACGCCCTAGGCAAACCCATCTGCTATGGCTCCTTTTATTTATTCTTGTTTCGCTATTTTTAATACGCCAACTTTACCCTTTTCTTGCCACCACTCAACACCCTCATCAAGGCTGGCTTACCATTGAAGGCTGGATCGATGATAATTCGCTCGAACAGGCTGTCAAACAGTACCATGCTGGCTCATACTTCGGCATTCTCTGTACCGGTGGACCTCTTGAAACGGGCCACTATTTAACGCCCTTCCGGACCTATCCTGAAATGACCGCCGCCCGACTTCAACATCTGGGTATTCCACACGCATCTATTCGCCCTATCATCGCTCCTAAGGTTCAAAGAGACCGAACCTATGCCGCTGCTCTAGCCCTCCAAAAATATCTCGATCAACACGCGCTCACTAATCAGCCCATTCACCTTATCACCATCGGACCGCATGCGCGTCGCAGTCACCTCCTCTTTCGCAGAGCACTCGGACCCGACACCCCCGTTGGAATCACCGCTTTACCCGATCCTGACTATCCATCCAATAGATGGTATGCCTATAGCGAAGGCGTTCGTAACGTTCTTTCCGAAGCCATCGCCTATCTCTATACAAAAATAAATTCAAATCCATGAGAGATTTAAACACACAATTATGGCTCCACCTAACGCTTCTTCAGCTACTTGAAGAAAACCGGACTGACTCACTCACCGGAATTCTCAATCGCCGAGGGTTCGAAGAAGCCCTCATTCAACTCAACGCAACCGCACAACGCTATCAACGTCCATTAAGTTTGATCCTAATCGATATGTGCGGCTTAAAAAGACTGAATCAACAGCAAGGCCATGTCGCCGGCGATCAAGCACTAAAAACTCTTGTCCAAAATATCCAACTAAATAAACGCAATGCCGATATCATTGCTCGTGTGGGTGGAGACGAATTTGCTCTACTGCTTCCTGAAACCAGTGCACAACAGGCGCTTCGTGCTATTCAGCGAATTCAATCGGATCTGCATAGAAAACACATTGAGATTTCATACGGCATCGCTCAAACCCCCAGCGAAGATCTATATGCCGAAGCCGATCAGCAGCTCAATAAATAGATCGGCTTAAAACTGAATACACGAGGAATGAATAGCATCAATTTCAGACTTAATCTTCGAGATCACATCGCAATCCACCGACTCACTCACCCGCATCAAAGCCAATGAATATTCGCCACTCAAATCATGGGGATTACGCATATCATTAATGTTCAATCCCGCTTTCGCTAAGGTCTGTCCAATTTGACCAATTACACCAGGTCGATCCCTATAAATGAATAAAACCGCAGTTCCTATTGGCTCAAAATAGAGTTTATCGAAATCATTAATCCGTGAAATCATCATATTACCCTCAGCTACCGTGCCACGTACACTAATACGCTTAAAGGTAGCGGCATCAACAGCCGTTGTTACATCCACCGTGATCGAATTTCCATATCCCTTGGATGGATCGGTTTCACGGTTAAAGTACTCCACGCCCTTCTCTTTCAAGTAATCGATCGCCGCATCATATCCCATAGAACGATCGAACTCTTCACTCAACGCCGCTAAGACCTGAACCAGAAGCCAATCTTTATAATTCGCTAGCTCACCATAAAAGCTCGTTTCCAGTACTTCAACGTGTTGATTACCACCCGCAATACCTCGGCAAAGGTGCGCCAAAGCAAAAGCCAACTCCGAATATGCTTTATCCAATCCTTCCGGAACATCTCGGTTCACGATGTAGGATGCAATTCCTTTATCATCTAATCCAATAATCTGCGTCGCAGCCCGCGATGCAGCATTAAAGTTCGCTTCTTTTGTACTCGCCCCCAAATGCGGTAGCATAATATCGGCAATATCAGAAATCGGTTTATCACCCGCTTCGTCTTTCGGATAAACATCATTTAATAGACGTAACTGTTTCTCCTCTTTCAGCGCACGGAAATGATCTTCATTTAAAATGCCCGCACGTGCGCAATTAATGAGCGTTCCACCCGTTTTCATTCGTCCAATCAAATCCGCATTAATAATTCCACGCGTTTCATCATTTTCAGGCATATGCAATGAGATATAGTCGCAAGATTCAAATATTTCGACTAAATCAACCGGTTTTGCTCCTAAATCATGAGCACTCTTGTCCTTCAAGAAAGGATCAAAAACCATAAGCTTGACATCAAATCCACTTAACCGTTTTGCCACCAGCTGACCAATCGCACCAAAACCAACAATGCCCACAGTTTTACCCGTGACTTCACTGCCCATTAAATTTTTCTTTTCCCACTTTCCAGCCCGACAAGAAATATCTCCAGGAATCAAATGGCGTGCATCCGCTAACATCAGCGCAACAACCTCTTCGGCAACTGCATTTGCATTTGCCCCCGGCGTGTTCATCACATCCACCCCACGTGAACGAGCATATTTCGTATCGATTGTATTGTACCCAGCACCCGCACGAACAATAATTTTCAACTCTGGCAAAGCGTCGATGATTTCTGCGGTCACCTTTTCAGAGCGAACGATCATCGCATGCGTATCGGCATGGGATTTCACCAACAACGCAAGGTCATTCGATTCATCCTGAACCACGTCATAGCCGCCATGCGCAAGTAAAGTTTCACGAGCCACTGCCGCTAATTTTGTTGGTATAAGTACTTTTTTCATATTAATCTCTTTCCTTACTAAATCTCTAAGAGCGGGCTAACGTAACATTCCCCTCCATCGAATCAAGCTTTGACAAATCCGATTTTTGTGTAACATTCGACGTTCTCTATGAAAACTTGCGTACCAACTGGAAAAATACTCTTTATTCTTATCCTTACAACTTCCTTATCTAGTTGTGTAGGCTATCGCTTCAATGGAACTACTCCCCATCAAATTTCAACCGTTCAACTCGCCCCCATCATTAATCTAACCGATGAGCCCGCGATTGAACGCCAAATCACAAAAGCCATGCGCAGCTATATTCAGTTTGATGGTCGTCTTCAACTTGTTAATCATAACGACGCCGACGCTAGAATTGAAATTACAATCAACGCCTACCAAAATAATCCCATTGCCTACCGTGCCAAAGATCGCGAAGTCACTCCCCAGTTTTATCGTCAATCTATCAACGCCAACGCCCGCTTAATCAATCCTTCGACCGGAGAAACTCTTCAAGAAGCAACCAACTACGGCGAATCCCTATTTGAATTTAAATCAGATCTATCCAGCTCAAAGCGCAATACACAATCCGAAGCAGCCAATGAACTAGCTCGGCTTCTATTCAGCGATCTCATCGAAACGTGGCAATAAAAAAACCCGCCCTCAGCCGGACGGGTTTTATCAAACATAGATGACGATCACTTACGCTAGTTTACGCAATTGATTCGTTGCATTTGTTTTACGACGAATAGCTGTATTCTTCTTAAGAACACCCTTTTTCGCTGCTTTATCTAAAACCGAATGATACACCTTTAATGCAATCGCACTTTGTTCCGCATCACCCGCCGTCAAGGCTTCCATCATCGCTCGTCGAGCACTCTTTACACGCGTCCTTACCTGAAGATTTCCTTCACGACGTACTTCATTCTGACGCATTCTTTTTTTTGCACTTTTTAAATTTGGCATATTCTCTAACCTTTCTTACTTCTTCAGACAAGCGCGAGCATCATAAGCATGCACACTTCGAAGTCAATCCGCAACTCAACCGTTTTTTTATCGAATCAAACCCCAATGTTCCCGAAAAGGCCAATATACAAAAACTGCTGGCCCTCGGAAGTCCTCTCGAGGAACGCTGCCAAAAAATCGCCCGTCCAAGCTCATTCCAGTTGCTGTGTTATCACCAAACATTAAATAACGATCTTCACCCAACTCAATAGTATCCTCGGCCGTCGCCAAAAGAGCATCATTTCCATATCCACCTTGATAGACAGGATCGTTTGCGATTTGTTGAAAAATCATTGGTTCGCTCACTGCATCTCCATTCACGACCAAACGACCTTCGCGAATTTGAATACGTTCCAATGGCATTCCCACCATCCGCTTAATATAGAACGTATCCTTTCGCACCTGATTATGTTTTATATTACGTGTATCAAATACCGCGACATCGCCCCGTTTCGGAGCACGAAAATTATATGCCATTTTATTCACGATTACCTGATCACCAGTGATTATGCGTGCGCCAGCAATCACTTCATCTTTTCGATAGATTCTTTTAACATTTAATGCCTCCTCCATATAGAAAGGAATTCGATGCTCAACACCCCCGATATTTAACAAAATAGAGTCTCGAAATCGCCGGATACCTTGAAGCGATCCACTCACCTTAGCTCGAATTTCTTTGTATGAAGCTCCTGTCAGCAACCATTTTGGCAGTTTAGTTATCGGATTATCAAAAATACCAGGCTCTATCTGTGCCTCCGCATTAATTCCATTCAATGTTGGTTGCATTGAGCCGGTAGGTATTTTAAAAGGCTCAAAAAAGAAAGCCCTAATCGCCATCGCAGCTGCCACCGCCACAATAATCACCTCCACATTTTCTCGCGTTCCTTGCCGTAAGCGAAAAGGATAAATTTGATCGATCGCTTCCTCTAGTGTCTTCATCGCTTGGACACGATTACCCTCCCCTGTTTCACAAATATGGCGAAACATATCTTCGGCCTGTCGAAGTGTTTCCAACTCTCGCTGATCCGCAATATCTTCACGCATATTACGAGCATGCTTAGCTGACTGTAGCACCTGCTTCGATTCTTTTTTTTCTTTATGTTTTTTAAAAAAATTCATCTCTACTGATTATTTGTTTTTAACACGGCAATAAAAGCTTCTTGTGGAATATTCACTTTACCAATCTTCTTTAACTTCTTCTTACCTTCCTTCTGCCGCTCAAGCAATTTACGTTTACGAGAAATATCCCCTCCATAACATTTTGCTGTTACATCCTTTCTGTAAGCTCGAATCGTCTCTCGTGCAATAATCTTTCCATTCACAGCCGCTTGTAATGCAACCGTAAAAGCCTGACGGGGTATTACATCCAGCAATGATTTACACATCTGACGACCCCGAGACTCAGCCTTTGAACGATGCACAATACTCGAAAATGCATCCACCACTTCCCCGTGAATCATAATATCCATTTTTACCAACTCTGAAGGTTGATAATCCGAATATTCATAATCCATCGATGCATACCCTCGACTGACCGTTTTTAACTTATCATAAAAATCTATTAATACCTCATTTAAAGGCATCCGACACGTCAACATAACCCGAGTACCATCGATCGAATCTGTTTTCACAATTTCGCCTCGCCGATCCATGATCAGCTGCATCATCTCACCCATGTAATCCGTTGGGGTAATAATCGTTGCCAAAATCATTGGTTCTTCAATTTGCTCTATCAACGTCGGATCCGGTAAATACATTGGATTATCAATATCTTGCTCTTCGCCGCTTTTTAAAATCACATGGTAGACTACATTTGGATAAGAAGAGATAATGTCTAAATTAAATTCACGCCGCAGACGTTCCATAATGATTTCCATATGCAACAACCCTAAAAATCCACAGCGAAATCCAAACCCTAATGCAATCGAAGATTCCGATTGAAAGCTAAACGAAGCGTCATTCAGACGCAACTTATCCATGCTGGCACCCAATTTTTCATAATCCGAAGTTTCCACTGGATAGATCCCTGAAAAAACCATCGGGTGAATTTCTTGAAAGCCAGGTAAAGGCGCCTCTGCCGGATTTTTTTGTTGAGTGAGAGTATCACCAATTTGAATCTCTGAAGCATCTTTAATATTGGCAATAACGTAGCCAACGGCTCCCTCTTCCAACAGATCTGACTTCGTCATTGCTGGGGTAAAAACACCCACCTCTTTAATCTCATAACTCTGACCCGTGCTCATCACCAACACCCGATCACCAGCTTTTAACATGCCACTAAAAAGCCGCATGTAGACCACAACACCCCGAAATGCATCGTATTTAGAATCAAAAACCAATGCACGCGTTAAATCATCGCTTGCATGAGTCGGAGCAGGAAAATTTTCCACCACCGCTTCTAATACCTCTTCCACGCCTAATCCAGACTTAGCACTTACTTGCAATGCATCACTCGAATCAATCGCTAAAATATCTTCAATCTGCTGACTTACCTTCGGAATATCCGCATTGGGTAATTCAATTTTATTTAAGACCGGTAAAATTTCTAACTGATTGTCACTCGCTAAATATGTATTTGAAACCGTTTGTGCTTCCACGCCTTGCGCCGCATCTACCACCAATATAGCTCCTTCACATGCCTCTAAACTTCTTGAAACCTCATAGGAAAAATCAACGTGCCCAGGTGTATCAATCAGATTAAAGGTATAGGTATGCCCATTTTTTGCCTTATATTGCATCGTTACAGGATGCGCTTTAATCGTTATGCCCCGCTCCCGCTCAAGATCCATAGAGTCAAGTAATTGCTCTTTCATCTTACGCTGATCCACGGTTTGCGTTAGCTCAAGCATACGGTCAGCTAATGTTGATTTACCGTGATCAATGTGCGCAATGATACAAAAATTGCGAATAAGGTTTAATTCTTTCATAAGTAGAAGCGAAGAAGCTAACCTAGCCAATGCATGTCGTCAAGGAACCCTCCATGTAAAGCGGCAGGACTTTATCTCTTTACGGCAGGAACATCTTGACCAGCAGCACGTAATTCAGCAAATAAAGCCGCGCGCAAAGCACTCGTCAAAGCCGGTAATTTTTTAGATAGATCCGATTTCTCGCTAAGATCCGTTTTTAGGTTAAATAAACTACTGTGATTCGTTTCCCAATTATGAATCAATTTCCAATGACCCAACCGAAGCGCTGAAGATGCAGTCTGCAATTCCCATGAATTAAACTTCGGATAATGCCAAGTCAGCGCTCGCTCCATTAGTTTTTTGGTGGTTTTTAGATCATGCGCATCCATTAATAGAGGTGCAAAACTCACTCCGTCCATTATTTGAACGGTCTCTAACTGATCTCCGCCTGCCAATTCAAAAAGTGTAGGTAAAATATCAATCCCACTAACCGGCACATCACACTGATCTCCTGCATTAATGCCTGGACCGCGAACCACAAAAGGCACTCGAATGCCTCCTTCTCGCAGACTCCATTTTCCACCAGTCAAGGGAGTATTCATACGTCGAGGTTTTTTCGAGGGAGGTAATGAGGGAACCGCCCCATTATCCGATGTAAAAATGACATAAGTGTTTTCTGCCAAACCTAACTGATCCAAGCAATCTAACACTCCTTCAACACTGCGATCTAATGCAACCGTCATTGCACGATAGAGCGCTTCCATGGGATTAGACTCTTTCATCGGTTGCTTATCAAAATCATCAGGATCGGCCACCACCCATGTATGATTGGCATAGTGCGATATCTGCAAGAAAAAGGAGTTTCCCTCTTTTGCCATCTGCTCTAAAAATGCAACAGATCTTTGCTTTAAGGAATTCGTGAGTTTGGGATCCTCTTTTAATCGTGTTTGATATTCATCTTTCAGGGCAAATCCACCTTCTTTATTTCCCGTCTCTCCATCACTCAAATCAAAACCCATCTCCGCAGGATCACCTAAAATATGCCATTTCCCAAAATGAGCAGCCACATAGGTCTCATCCACTCGCTTCAAGACCTCTACCAACGTATCCCTATCTTCAAATCTGGGTACTTCTCGAAATAGCTTCTGAACATCCGTTACACCATGGCGTGCCACACTCTGCCCCCATTGAATAGAATATCTGGATGGAGAACACACGGGAGCCGCTGCATAGCCCGCAGAGAATCGCATACCCTGGTTTGCCAACCGGATGACTGCCGGAGTTTCATATCGATCTTGAAAGCGATCTAAAACACGATTATCCATACAAATCGAGGTTCCTGCCCAGCTTTGATCATCGGTTACAATCAGCACAAAATTAGGCCGCACTACATCTGCTTCCAAATGCATCGAGAGAACACTCCATAAAAAAAAGATTATTCTCATCCTATAATTCATTCGCTTAAAACCTTTCTTAACTGTTGTGCCAACTTCTTTTGCTCTTCTGCATGCGCAGGCACTCTGGCTAGATTATGCCATTCATTCGGGTCAATTATATGATCATACAACTCTTCGCTTCCATCTTGATAGCGAATATAACGCCATTGATCAGTACGAAGGGTCCAATGTTGATTTAAAAAAGGTTCATTCAGTGAGGATTCATCCAATGGCTTTAAATTCTCTGCTTTCATCACCCCTAAAGCCATCCGCTCCCCTTCTTCTTGAAAATTCGAATTCAACAGAGGCTTAAAACTGACACCTGCTCGTTTGACCTGGTTGGAGAAAGGTATCTTTAAGCCACACAGCTCCACCAAAGATGGGTAGATATCAATTAACGAGACCGGCGCATCAATCTGGGCACTCTTATCGGATATTTCAGGAACGCGTACCAAGAGTGGAATACGCATACTTTCTTCCCATAGCGCACCTTTAAAAAGGAATTCTTTCTGGCCAAGATGATATCCATGATCACTTGTAATAATGAGAATCGTATTCTCCCATAAATCTTTGGATTTTAACGCATCAACAACCACCCCAATACACGCATCAACCGCACTAACGCTAGCTAAGTATGCTTGAACCCAAGCTCGCAAACCCTCTTCTTCGGTTTGATAAGAAGAAATCAGCTGTTGATATCGGTAAAACCCCTTATGCGAAGGAATAAATTGTTGATCTAAATAGGTGTCATCACAGTCATGCTTTCTCTGCACTGGCATAGAAAAAGAGTCAGATTCATACAAATTAAACCACCGAGCCGGAACATGCAAAGGGGTATGAGGACGAACAAAGCCAATAGCAAAGAAAAAAGGTGACTCTGTGTTATCTCTAGCGAGCTGATCTATTTTATTTTTAGCCCATAGTGCATTCTTCTCGTCCGGAGTCTGATCTCGTTCCCATTCATTTTCATACCGATACGGACGATTAATGCCTGAACTTCGGCATACCCACTGCGATTCCAAAGAGCCTTTCAAATTCATAGATCTTTTTTGCAGAGGACCAAATGATCCATCAATGGCTCCTTCTAAACGGAAAGGTTCTGGAACCGAATCCAAGGCAACCCGATCGTTCCCATCCCAAGCCATGGGACCATAATCAACCTTAAATCCAAATTCATCCCATTCACGTTTGCGAAAATGATGCATAACCTTACCCGTTCCCAAAACCCGATAGCCTGAAGCACGGAATGCATCCATTAGTGTACCCGCACGAGCCAAGTGTTCATTTTTCCACCAGAGCGAATTGCTATAAAATTGAGAATGCTGCGGGGCGACCCCCGTAAATAGAGAAGCCCTTGAAGGAGCACATAACGACACGTTTGCATACGCACGAGTAAAAACCGTTGCAGACTCTGCAAAAGCATCCAAATGAGGGGTCTGAACTTCAGGAATATATTTCTCACAGCGTATACCACTACCCAAGCGATTCAAATCATCACAAATAATAAGCACTACGTTTGGCTGATGCGTTTCAGTCCGTGCATTATGCATACCCATTAATATAAAGGTGAAAACCAAGATGCCTGAACGGACTAACGTCAACGTAAACCGATCTAGTCCAATGTAAACGATGCTTTTATCCCTCCCACTTCAATATGAAAATCACCTGGCTCAAGATGCATGACCCCCTGCGAATCCACATAGGAAAGATGTTCTTTAGGTTGAATTTGGTAAGAAACAATCTGCGCTTCTCCCGGTTCTAATTCGATCTTCTCAAACTTTTTGAGTTTTTTGATTGGCTGCGTAATTCTTGCCTCCGGATCCACAACATACCAAAGTAATGTCTCTTTTCCTTTATGACTTCCCGTATTTATTACCTTTACCTTTGCCTCAAGCGTCTGGCTATCAATTGTCAAATCCTGATAAGTAAAGGTCGTGTAGCTTAATCCATAACCAAACTCATACATCGGAGTCGATGCAATGTCTTGATATAACCCACTCCATGCTTTATCGCCCACACGGGCACTCTGATTTCTATTATAGAAAATAGGAATTTGGCCTACGGAACGTGGAAATGTCATAGCTAATTTTCCGGAAGGGTTTTCCAAACCAAAAATCAATTTTGCCAGTGCATTACCAGCTTCGACTCCAGGCTGCCAGAGATGTAAAATAGCATCCACCTTTGGCTCTAATGTTTGATAGGCAATCGGACGACCGCTTCCTACCACTAATACGATGGGTTTATCAAAAACTTCATACCGCTCTACCTCATCCGCATTGTGTAATTGCAACGTTGACCGAGACCCATTCTCACCGCTCATCTTTTTCTTTTCACCCAAACATAAAACAATGATATCGGCCAGATCTGGAGAATCGACAATTTTTGAGTGACGCGGCAGATACGTTTCAAAACCTTCACGAATACCAATCACATCGTTGGTCTTACCATGAGCAAGCCAATTGCCCATGAGAGCTTCTCTATCCTTAAGCAAATTACCTCCGAGATAAATTTTCTTCCCCTCTCCAATCGGCAGCAGATCTTCATTTTTCAGCAAAACAGCCGATTCGATTGCCAATTGTTCCGCTATCGATCGATAGTCTGCTGTTAGATAACGAGTTGATAATCCCTCAGTTGTGGTATAGGGCCTTTCAAATATACCTAATCTAAATTTAAGACGTAATACATTACGCACCGCTTCGTCTACATCATCCATGTCAACCAAGCCTTTACTTACCATCTCTGGTATTTTTACATAAATTTTTGATTCCATATCTATATCATTGCTTGCTTGCAAAGCAGCGGCACCGCGAATTAACGGATCTGACGAAAACCCCTGATTCTTAAGCTGCCTAATAGCACCCCAGTCAGAAACAATTGCCCCATCAAAGCTCCACCTACCACGTAAAACATCTTTAATAAAATATTCATGACAAACCGCAGGCGTGCCATTGATATCATTAAATCCAGTCATCAAAGTCGCGACACCCGCTTTCACACCAGCTTCAAATGGTGGAAGATAAGTCTCCCACATCGTACGGTCTGAAATATCTGTATACGCATAATCAATTCCCGCCATCGATTCGCTATACCCCACATAATGTTTTAGACACGCTGCTAACGTATCCGGAGCCGTTAAATCATCTCCCTGATACCCCTTTACCGTCGCAACGCAAAATGCTGCATTCACAAGCGGATCTTCTCCGTATCCTTCAGCCACTCGGCCCCAGCGCGGATCACGAGCCACATCGATCATAGGTGAGAACGTCCAATCCAATCCCGAAGACGTAGCCTCTTTCGCTGCGACACGTGCCGCCTGCTCCACCAAATTGGTATTAAATGAACAAGCCTGAGCTAAAGAGATAGGATAAACCGTCCGAAATCCGTGAATCACATCATAAGCAAATAAAAGTGGGATTCCTAAACGGGTCTCCTCGATAGCAACCCTTTGATATTCATTTCTTTTTTCTACATCTGCTTGAAAATAGATAAATGATCCAATTCTTGGATTAAATTGCTGCTTCTTGGTTACAGCATTATTTGGATTATCATTTGGTCCAATCATCAGCTGACTTAATTGAAGCGCTTTTTCCTCAAGCGTCATTCGAAATAAAAGATCTTCAACCCTTTTTTCAATCGGCAAAGTTGCATCCATATATGGAGCAGAAGATGTCGACCATGCGACGCCACTGAAAAACGCGACCATTAATATCGATAGTGCTAGTCTCATATACATTTCTTTCATCAATAAAGTTTCAAAATAAAATCCAAAGAAGAGTGTGCTTTTTTAAATGTTCGCATTATTCCACGCTCATTTTAAAGAACACTGATGGCCATTCCTGATTAATAAGTAACTGGTTTGTAATGCGATGTACACCGGTATCATAAAAATCTATTTCAATTCCTGCTGTATTACTTCCTATAGCCTCCCAATCAACCAAATTTGTCGATACGTAAGAGCCTATTTGAAGACCAAATTGCTGCAAACGATCGCTCTGAGGAATTAGCTGATTCACGACTAATGCCCCATTCGCTGAGCTAATAGAATAATCAACCGAGTACCCGGAATCTAATGAATTAACTGGATTACCATTTAATGCAAATTCTTCTAGATTAGATCTACCATCTTCATCTAAATCAAATTCAGCATCCGATGCCAACATGGGATCAAGACTATACGATACTTCCCACTCATCCGGAATAAGATCTAAATCCGAATCAACATAAGAATCTGTTGCATACTCATGAAATCCCACTGACGGAGATTCAGTCGAAGAAACTATATTACTAAATCCATCCATACCACCATTTGAAGTAACTGATGTGCCAGCAGTTTTTGCGGGAGAAAGATAATTAATCTTGAAGCGCGAACCCACATATTCGACAACCTCACTCCAATTCGGCTTATAACCTCTTAACTCTTCAAAATCAGCCGTTGGGTTTAAAAACCTAGGATTCATATAGATAGCATTAGAATCAACAGTATCTCCATTCCAAGCGTTAAAAGATCGGTAGGAATTACCAAAAATCAAATTATGACTAAGTTCGTTTCCTCTAAAATTGCCAGCAAATCCATCTAACCCTATTTGAAGTGCATTATGATCTAAATAAGAAGACCCTATATTATAGAAAATATTATTATAAATAGATGAATTCTCAGGATAACCTTGTCCTCCAAAATTCGCAAATGAGATGCTTTTATAGATATCTTCATTACCTGTAATAACGGTATTATTATAAACGAGAGCTCCATCCACATTACCGCTCAACAATATGCCAGCACTGTTCTCTTTGTCTCTAAATCCAACATCTACGCCTAAATTATAACGAGCGATCGCACCTGTCTGGAATGTACCGTTATATTGAGAGGCGCAAATAATTTCCACGAGACCTCCCTGCACTTTATATCCCACATTGTACTGCATTATCGTGTCTTCGCAGTTGTAATCAAAGTGACAGACATATGCGTCTGCGAAATCTCGGTACAGATTCATAAATAGGTTATACTGAACCAAGGTGCCTTTCGCATTAAAAGGCCAGAAAGCACTACCAGCCGTTGTCCCATCATGAACATTAAATTGAATTAACGCCCCCTCAGTTCCATTCACGCGGCAAAGGTTACGGTAACAGTTAGTTCCATAGTTATGTTCAAATACTACGCTTGTGGATGGAAAATATGAAGTCCCACTATTTTTATAATCAACAAGAGTGCAGGACTGATCTTTTATCCAAAAGCCAATGCCATCAATATTTCTAAAGACACATTCACTGATACGAACATCATTCCACTTTGATTTTAATGAGTCGTTGTTCGGGCTCAGCATTCGAATTGCAACCGATGTATGGTAATCATCGTTATCATCTGAATTAGGTGGCTGAGGATATCCTTCAATATTAGAGAATTCACATCGTGAAACCCATAAATGATTCCGCTCACCAATACCTGATGAAGGTGTGATGTTAATACCATACTTGTGTTTAAGGGCACCAAAAGACCCGCTATTGGAAAAATGAAGATCCTCAATTTCTATATGCTGACTATCTCCAAGATTTAACAATGACTGATAATTAAGATCACCCACGAGATGGGGCAAATTACCGGCTCCATATGCACCAATAATAATGGCAGCGTTATTTGTTCCTGAAACATTCAAACTGGCTCTGCCGAAATAAGTACCACCCCGCTCAAATAGTATCTGTTCTCCAGCTGAAAAATTATACCAGTGAATTGCCTCTAGATCTCTCCATGGATCTTGATAAGTTCCAACACCTCCATTATTTCCATTAGGCGATAAGTAATAAGCCCTTTCGAATCGGGCAATAATATTCATGTTACCTTGTACAATTATATTTGTTGAAGCGGTATGTCGATCTCCACTCAGGTCGCCTGACCATCCAGCAAATACGTAATTATCGTTTGCAGGAATTGCTTCTAATGAAAGTGAACTTCCAACTTCGTGTAAAGTGCCTCCTGGAATACTGGTAACAGTACCATTCAAAGAGCTTATATTTACTGTGCGAGTTCCTTCATTACCCACAATTTGAAAGCCTCCAAATCCTGCTTGATTATTTTTCATTCCATCAACAGTTAGAAGAATTGAGTCTGCAGTTTGATTAGTAAAGACTACGCAATTAGCCGTTGGGAATAATGCACTGTCTGATTCATCCGTTAGTCCTTGAACAGTGTAATCTGTTTGAACATATTGATAGTAGAAATAGAGCTCCCCTTCATACATAAAACCGCCCCAGTTTTCATCGGGATTATTGAATGTTTTCCCAAAATAAGTCGTGCCTGCAACTTTATCAAAGCCAGTATGGTCTACATCTTCGTTCAATGTAACACTCCATCCTTGATTAGCATTATTACCTGACACATAGACAATTATGGAATAACCAAACGGAAAATTATTATTCAGATTTGATAGTTCAACATGAGACTCTTGACCTACTGCCAACCAAGATTTTAGAAACGCCCGCAAGGGCGTATTATCGTATACATCGGCGTTGTTTAAGATGTAGCCATTACCATTAGGTCGTATCGTATTAATTTGAACCGAGCTATCCGTGCCATCTTCAAATGGCAAAACTTCATTCTGGCCGTCTAATGTATTGATCCAATTGGTAGCTACGTAACCATATAAACCTGTTACATGATAACCTGCGTTCATAGCTCTACCATTAGCCACCGTTGCATTAGCATCAACAAAGTTAACACTGACCATGTTGGCAGCTGAACTAAAGGTACCAAAAAGTAATCCGATTACTAAAATTAATTTCATAAACTCCAATTCATATAACAAAAAAAGTCCTATTATATTAATAGGACTTTTAAATTAACACGAATAAAATTTAGTTGCCAGGATCCCCGATACCATAATCAGTTTCAGAAAACGTATCGAAGTAAAATGTGCTAGGATCGTTTTGTGGAGATGTCACCTTAAGCTTGATAAACTTTTTATTTTCATCAGCAGTAACAGTACTTATGCCTATTTCCGTGTTCGGGAAGTTAGATGCTGTATATATATCTCCGAAATTATAGGCTCCAGAGTTTGTCCATGAGCCGAAAGATAAACTCTCCCTTGAAGCAACTGAGTATTTACAGCCCAATTCATTAACTGATTTAGAACGTGGTCTTTTAAATCGAACGATGGAGTTAGTTTTATACCCAACAACTTCTAAAGTTCCGGTCTTCGTAACACTTATTTCGTTCGTGAATATCTGAGATATGACATCCACACCATTATCTAATGAATTAGTATAAAACCAAGATATTTCCACTTCCTCATAAATGTTATTACTTAAGTAATGTGCATTATCGTTAAGAGTTATTACATTAAATGTGTAATTTGAGAGACTTAAGTCAATTACCTCTTCAACTGTCTCTTTCCATTTAATCGTAATAACCGGTGGCAGAGTATCTTCCACTACATATTCCTCATAATTAGTCCAAGAGTTACCCTGAAAACGGTGTGAGCTTGAAATTAGATTCGTTGCTCCATATTTCGCATCAGCAGAAAGAGAAAAGTTAGTTTTTGGATAATTCACAATAACTGGAACCTCTCCATTCTCATTTTGATTCGGAAGTATACCGACATTATTGGTAATGTATATAGGTCGTATAACATCAGTAAATGAAACAATATTTAATCCAGCACCTTGAACCGAATCATCAACTGGATCACCTCCTGTTGCAATTTCTGTCAAATCGCTCTGACCATCAGAATCACTATCAATTAGCAAGTTAGTTTCTGATAAGCCATAGCTAGCTGCTATTGAAGCCAAATAGTTATTTGTCTCAATCTTAATCCAATCAACCCATGTTGAATGATCCAGTGTATTGGTACTATTAGGACTACGTCCAATACTTATCATTAACTCTTGCGGAAAATATGAAGCCAAATTTAAGGAATTACCGGGAACACGATTATGCGTTCCATTCGGTCCAAATCCACTTACAAATGCATTTTCTCCGAAAACAGTATTTTGACCTAAGTTTCCTCCGTAAACATTGACACTTACTTCTGTCCAATTTGTGGATGTTAATCCATTTGTCGATGCTTGATTAATCACAGCATATTGATTTCGAAGTCGCGCAAGGTTCCCGAAACCAGCCGATAAGGATACATTCCCGACAGCATTTGAAATTACGGTACTATCTACCTCATCCTTAATTTTGGCTCTAACTGTTACCGTGTAGTTAAGACTTGGATCAAATCTTATACCCGTGTTTAGCAATATAGTGCCTGTACTTGCTCTCGGACCATGGTATCCGACTTTTAAAGCAGTGCCACCTGTGCTATCACTAGGCGCAATATACCTAGTGTTAGTTGCATTTGTATCAGCAAATTTAAAGGCGTATGAATGGTTTACAAACCAAGTAGATGAATTATTCCACTCATACGGATTTCGCTTAGCTAAAACAAAAACACCCTTGCTAGATCCGCCAATGTATTTCCCATTTTTTCTATTATGGTACGTTGGATTAGCGGTACCACCTGCTGCAAGAGAATAGTCTTGATACTGATAATTTGAAAAATCATTGTACAAGATTGCTCCTGCAGGAAGAGCAGGCGCTCCAAAACTATAAGCGTCATCTACATCGCCGATAATTTGAAATCCACTCAATCCCGCACCTCCACCTGAGGTGGCAATAGTGTCGAGAGTTAAAGTAACTTTATCTGCTGATAATCCAGGAGTAAGACCACCTCCAAAGACAGCATATTGGGCTAAAGGCACCGTGCCAGAAGTGTTTTGGGTAGTTACAGACGGTGTCCCTGAATATCCACTAGGACTCCAATATGTCTTGTATGAGTAATAAGAATCATTAGAGCTACTGAAATCTCCAGGCCCTCCTTCTTCAGTTAGATAAATTCTTGCATTTCCTACCTGCTGATGCCCATTCAAATAAACTATGATTTTATATCCGTTAGGGAATACTTCGTTAAGATTTTCAATCGTTGCATGTGCTTCTTTACCTGCAGGAGCTCCAGCAATAACCCAAGCATGCAAAGGCGAGCTATCATAATTAGTATTGTTAGCTGTTCCATTACCGACTGGACGGACCGTGGTAATATTGACAGCAGTTTGCCGGCCATCATCAAGAGTGGCATTGGATACATTACCCTCCAAGGTATTAATCCAACCATTGACTTGTGATTCGTCGTACCATTCTCCTTTACCATAAACTCCACTAATTTCTTCATCACTACCGAGTGTCTTAACATAGTTCACACTAATGACTTTTGTTGCAGCCTGCGTCACTGAACAAATTAGCCCTGATAATGTTAATAATAAAAATAGTTTTGAATTCATAACTCTCTCCATCAATAGCTCATCCATCTTAGTTAATTCTAAGATCTCACTATATATGTATATAAAATATCTGAATCTAAATCAACTTAGTACCTACCCATTTGGTTAGGTTAATAAAAAAAACCCACCATTGGTGGGTTTTTCTTCAAAAGCTTCAAATGCAATTAAGCACAGAAACGTTTCCGAACAAATGCCATAGCACCGCCGAAAAGACCCAATAAACCAACAGTTGCTGGTTCTGGAATTGCCACAATTTGGAATCCACCCAAACCGACTTTAGATTGCAAGTCAGCTTGAACGGTAAGTAGCAAACTATCTGCGTTAAGATTATCAAAGACTACATAATCCGTTACAGCATAACCTGATGCTGCTGAAGGCTGCACTGTTTGATAATCTGATTCAACGTACCCGCTGTTAGCAAATCCTGCTGACGTATAACGAGTTTTGAAGTAATATGTTTCACCAGCGTCTCTATCATATCCATTATGATTAACACCTGTGTTAACAGTAATGCTTCCACCGTTTGCAGTAGAATCTCCGTTGACGTAAGCAATAATCTTATAACCATCAGCAAAAGCTTGGTTAAGATTACTTAACTCAACGTGGGCAGCATTCGCTTCAGGATTAGCAAGAAACGCTTGAGCAAACCCTTTTAAAGGTGTGCCGTTATATGCTGCTGTGCCTCCACCAGTTCCGCCGAAATCTTGAGACGTTCCGTTAGGACGACGAGCGTAGATGCCAATTCCAGAAACATCCGCAGAGTCTATATCCGCATTATTTCCTGAAGTTTGACCTCTTATGGTGTTTATCCAATCAGATGTTGCATATTCACCTACACCAGCCACGCCTGTAATTTCATCGCCATTACCAGCACTTGCATCAGTGAAGTTTATACTAATGGTAGCGTGAGATATTGAAGTCAATAACCCCATAACTAACATTATCATTAATTTTTTCATAGTACTCTCCTATATATATATATATCTGAGCTTTCAGCATCATAAGCTTATACAAAGATACTTAGACTCAATTGATAGAACTACTATGAGGGTGTTATTTTAACAATCTGACTATATAGCTACCTATCCAAATGGATAGGTTATGATTCTACTCTTCGTTAGAGGAAATCTGAACAATTCCCCTCTGAACTGCAGTAATAAGCGCTTGCGTCCTATCAGCCGCATTTAGTTTTTTTCGTAAATTAGATAAATGAAGCTTTACCGTACCTTCAGATATATCTAATTCATCCATAATTTCTTTATTTGAATAACCCTTAGCAAGGCCCTGAAGAACTTCAAGTTCTCTGGGGGTTAATGCCTCATGAGCTAAACGGCTCTCTATTTTACTAGCCACCTTAGCAGGGAAATATGTATTGCCATTAGCTACTTCGTTTATGGCTTGGAGAACATCTTCCACCTCTCCTGCTCTTTTAGTTAAATAACCTTTACATCCAGCTTGTACAGCATTCCACACGTCTTCCTCTGCCTCTTTAACTGTCAGTAATACGATTTTTGCATCTGGATCAGTCTTTATTAATCTACGAGTTGTTTCAACTCCATCAATTCCTGGCATCTGATAATCCATAGTGACCACATCAGGACGGTATTTTTCATAAGAAATTAATGCGTCTTCAGCATTTGCTGCTTCACCTACTATTTGAAAACCATCAGCATTATCAATAGCATGTGTTAATCCCATTCGCAAAACAGCATTATCATCAACGACTAAAACCTTAATATTATCCATCGTCTGGCTCCTGATATTCATTAACTGAGACTAAAAGTTCTATTTGAACTCCTGCATGCTCTGCATCATTAATCAACAATTTTCCATTTATTCGATTCGCTCTTTCTTCCATGCCAAGCAATCCAAAGTGTCCTGATTTATAAAAAGGATTGTCTTTGAATCCAATCCCATCATCTGAGACCAATAACAAAAATTGATCTTCAGCATACTTAAGACGAACATCAATGTGCTCTGCCTTTGCATGCTTACATGCATTCGTCATTGCCTCCTTAGCAATTGAAAAAATTTGACGCTCTGCATAACGCTCAAAGCGAGTAGTAATACCTTCAACTGACACGGTAATGGTCATAGGATACTGCTCTTCTAGCATGCTCGCAAATTGCCGAATGGCATCGGACACATTCATTTTTTCCAACCATCCGCCCCGCAACTCCAGAATCGCGTTTCTAGATTCTTCACTGCAATATATCAACATCTCTTGAATACGATGCATCCCTTTCAAGCCCGCTTTAACATCCCGCTCGAATAATTTAATACTGGAACTTAATTGTAGGGCGATACCCGCTAACCCTTGATCTAAATTATCATGCAATTCACGCGCAATCCGTTGTCGCTCAGACATAATGGACTTATGTCTAATCTGAGAACCAATTAACTCCGTTTGTCGCCGAACCGTTTTTCGGAGAGTTATAACAAAAAACAAAGTCACCCCAATAACACCCACCATGACTGCTATCATATATGTTAATCGCTGAGTCGTCAGCCACGGAGCCTCCGCCAACACCACAATATCATCTAAACTTCGAAGCTGAAGCCACATTCGATCAATTGAAAAACGCCAAGGCACATCCTTCATTTGTTCTAAATGAACGAGCCCCGTCAATTGCAACTGCATTCCAATTTCAACGACTTTAGACTCCACTACTGATGAAGGCACTTTGCACTCAAAGACATCCTCACCCGAGCGACAAAGTAAACTGGACTGAACCACCGAGCCAGTCCCCCCTCCAAATGATTTACCAATATCTACTACCCATGCATTCACGCGAGCCAATGCATGATTATATTGAGGGTCCCTTAAGTCCGAAAAAGGAACTTCAATCGGTTTCACTGTTTGATCGATATCCAATTTCACCACTTCAATTGCCCTCAATCCTCGAGAGATAGGCTGCGACCAAGCATACCCAGAAATACGAACTTTATCGCCTACACAGAAATCCAATCGCTCTTTAATCCTTACCTGAAGATGATGTACTCCATCTTGAAGATACAGATTCTTCTCATCGACATGGGCAATGACCCCATCGACCGTCACATAATTATTGATTTCAACATTCCCATTCAAAAAATGATCCACCGTAAAAACGCTCGGATTCATTCGAGCTTCAGACTCTATTATTTCTAAATCGTCCATAGAACTGATGTAGAAAATACGCCCCGTCATTTGCCGACGATTATTTACCTGGACACAGGCCACTCCTTGAAAACGGACTGATTGAAACATAAACGCAGAGGCATTCATCAAATTTTCTTTCGAATACGGAATCTGAATCGATGCCTGATAGCCAAATACTTCTATCTCCAACATGATATGATCTCGCTCAGGGAAAGAATCATAATCGATGATCAGTCCGCTGGTTTGGATCCACTGAGAGTCAATCGTCGGATCATAAAATGAATTAGGATCAAATTCAGCCGCTTCAGAAAGGGGTGAATCTATCAGCTCGACCGAAACTTCCTCCGCACGAACAATCGGATAATAAATGCCCTCAACCGCTACACCCTGCACTCGAATCCAAGATCCTAATCGAATTGTTTTAGGCCATGAATTCTTTGGTTGAACATATATTCCACTTTCACCATTAAATAGAAATAATCCACGATCGCGCGAATGAAAGCGAATCACCTGCCCATACAGCTCAACCTTGGGCTTAGCCTGCAAATCTGCTGCAGTCAGCTGCTTTATTTCATCAAAAGATAGATCGAATCGCTCAACCCCCAGAGCCATGATTTCCATGCAAAAAAATGCAAAAAGTATCAGTCTCAAACGTTGAGTAAAACCCATGTTATTCGCTATCCCCTAAACGGACTTTAATTTTATCAGAATGATAATGTTGGGACACACCTTCAACAGATTTCGGCTCATTTGGTGGAACTTGATATAATGCTCTCAATTGCTCCAATTCATTATGCATCCTTGTGACCGTCTTCTCATAGGCAGGGTTTCCATATTGATTAACCATCTCATTTGGATCGGTTTGCATATCGATTAATTCCCATTCATCCACATCATAATAGTGAATCAATTTATAGCGTCCATCATAGGCTCCTTCATGCCGATATACCATGTGCCAACCGGGATATTCGTAATAATGATAATAGTGACTCTGACGCCATGAGACTTTCTCATCTCCCCGAAGTAATGGAAGCAAACTCGCGCCTTGCATCCGAGCAGGTGCCGTAGATCCTGCCGCATCTAAAAATGTCTGAGCAAAATCAAGATTCGAAACTAAATTCGAACAAACCGAACCAGGCTCCGTTACACCCGGCCAACTAATCAGTAACGGCGTCCGATATGATTCATCATACATAAAACGCTTATCAAACCAGCCATGCTCACCTAGATAAAATCCTTGATCCGATGAATAAACAAAAATGGTATCTTCTAATAATCCTTCCGTCTCCAACCAATCCCAAATTTCACCCACTGAATCATCCACCGACTTAATACACGCTAAATAATCCTGCAGATATCGTTGATATTTCCAACGAACCAAATCCTCTCCCTTCAATTCCGCTTTTTCAAAAGCCTTATTAATAGGATCATATATTTTTTTCCATGCCGCCTTTTGTTCCGCAGACATTCGCGTAAATCGATTCGTATTATAGGTTTCTACTTTTAAATCTGAACCCAAGAGCATCGTATTTCGAATTGTCATATCTTGCTTCTTTGCCGCTAATGACCGATTTTCATAGTTATCAAAGAGCGTTGCCGGCTCTGGAAAGACGACCTCTGAAAAAGCCCCCAAATACTTCGGCGCTGGTGACCAATCACGATGTGGTGCTTTATGCTGTACCATTAACAAAAAAGGTTGATCTGCATTTCGATCCTCTTCTAACCACTTGATTGCCTTACCTGTAATCAACTCAGAAACATATCCTGATTCACGGTGAATCCCATTTGCAGTTCGAAAGTCCGGGTTATAATACTTGCCCTGTCCTGGCAATATTTCCCAATGGTCAAAACCCGTAGGTTCACTAGCTAAGTGCCATTTTCCAATTAAAGCGGTCGTATATCCATTTCGTTGCAACACCTTCGGGAAAGTGGGTTGTGAGCCATCAAACTTTGTATGTTCATTCGAGAAGAATTTATTGATATGACTATACGTGCCTGTCAGGATCGTTGCTCTGCTGGGTCCACAAATCGAATTACCCACCAAGCATCGATCAAACAGCATACCCTGCTCTGCGATCCGATCTAAATACGGTGTCGGCGCCAACGCCGCCAACTCATGCCCATAAGCACCAATAGCCTGGGTCGCATGATCATCCGAAAAGAGAAAAACAATATTTGGCTGCTTTGCCATCCCCGTAAAACACACAAAAAATAAACTGATACCTACAAATAATAATTTCATATCAACACTCTCTTTAACTCAACCTACTCCATCTACAATTACTATCAACCTGCCTAAAAGAACTATACATCGTCAATTTAATTAAACCTTACAAATCAAAGTCGACGCCATACCGGAAAGGTTTGACGAGTCAAAAGCAATCAATCATATTTAAATGCTTATGATTCAGGAAAAAGCAACTGTCCTTAAACACGATAATTTCCAAGGCGATTATCGAATTCTGCGTTTGGCAACATCTGGCATTGGTTCGCATGTCCAACCCGGGCAATTTGTCCACTTGCAAGTACCCCAATTAGGTGACCGAATTTTGCGTCGACCTTTCAGTATTTATAAGGCCGACAACGAATCAATTACTCTCTTATATAAACCCGTAGGGCGAGGCACCGCATCTATGGCATTGCTTCATGAAAAAAACCAAGTCGATATAATCGGTCCCCTCGGAAACGGCTATCCCGAAGCGGCAGGAGACACCTTGCCCGTTCTCGTTGCTGGCGGATACGGCAACGCTGCACTCTACCTCAAAGCGCTATCACTCAAACGCAAAGGCGTTGCCTTTTTCGGCGGACGCACCGCTGAAGACATTTTGTGCGTAGAAGAATTTGAAGCCCTTGGCTGGGATGTACGTCCTACAACTAACGACGGTTCACTCGGTATTCAAGGACTCGTCACCGATGCATTTGACCCCTGGCTTCTAGAACAAACCGAAAGAGATCCTGAATTATTTGTATGCGGTCCCACTCCCATGCTACGCGCCATGGGTGACCGAGCCATCGAACACAACTTCAAAGCCTGGTTATCTCTTGATGAGAATATGGCTTGTGGAGTAGGTGCCTGCTTAACCTGTGTTATCAAGCAAAAAACAGAAACCGGCTGGCAGTGGGCTAGATGCTGCAAAGATGGTCCCATTTTCGAATCCAGAGAGGTATTGTGGGATGAATAAACCCAATCTCACCGTTCAAATCGGTTCCATGACGATGCAAAACCCCGTAACCGTTGCCTCCGGTACCTTTGGGTATGGACCCGAATATGCTGAACTCGTCGATCTCAATCGTCTTGGCGCCATTACCGTAAAAGGAATTGCCCCCGATGTTCACCTTGGCAACCCTACCCCTCGTACCCATGAAACTTGCAGCGGCATGCTTAATGCAATTGGTCTACCCGGTCCTGGAACACAAGGATTTCTTGATACCTATGTTCCTTTTCTTGCCGACTATACCACTCCCGTAATTGTCAATATCTGGGGAAAAACTATTGAAGAATACGGCAAAGTCGTTGAACAACTCGACAATGAATCCGGAATTCACGCCTATGAGATAAATCTCTCTTGTCCGAATATAAAAGAAGGTGGCTCAGCCTTCGGAACTGACCTATCTATTTTCTCAAAAGTCATTGAACTCGTTCGACAGAAAACAAAAAAACCCATCATTCCTAAACTCGCTCCTAATGTACCTGATATCGGTGCTTTTGCACAAGTTGCTGAAAAAGCCGGCGCGGACGCTCTCGCGATTATGAATTCTTTTCCTGCCATGGGGATCGACATCAAAACACGCAAACCTGTTTTAGCCAATGGAAGCGGCGGTCTGAGCGGCCCCGCTATTAAGCCAATTGCCATCAAGTTAGTTCACGATGCAGCCCAAAAAACCAAACTACCCATCATTGGCATGGGAGGTATCTTTGAGCTCGAAGATGCAATAGAATTTTTCATTGCCGGAGCAAGTGCCATTGCCATAGGGACAGCTAACTTTATTGATCCTAGTACCTCCATAAGGGTCATCGAAGGCATAGAAACTTTTTTAATCGAACAAGGACTGAACGACATTAAAAAACTCGTTGGAACCGTAAATTACGGATGAAGCAACTCCTCGCCAAAGAAATAATTTTAATCATTATCTTCGGCATTCTACTGATCTATTTTTCGCTATTCCAATACGAACAAGGTCGCCCCCTATCCGATCACTTGCCGCCTACCACTCAAACCCTCTTCACAGGTACCATTCGAGAGCTCTTCAAAAGCCCACTCATCCATATTCTTGATCAAGATTTCGACTCCGATATCGAAAAAACACTTCAAATGACGCGTTGGTATAAGCGTATCCAAGACAACGATTTAATTGTAGGTGGCCTACCACAACGAACCACCGGAAAAGAGCGACGCTGGGCCGTGCTAATTCATTTCGGAAAAGATATCCCATGGATCAGAGGCCGACTCAAGCAATTCAAAAACACCTCATGGGTGCGGCTAGATAACGTGGCCGCTTGCCCTGTTTGGGAACTTACATCTCATACCGATGGATCCACTCTTCAAGTTGCGCTCACAGAAAACATGCTTATTGCCTGTCACTCTCCTTTTCCAGATGATATTAAATTTTTTATACATTTTGCACATTATTAACTTTATAACAAGGGCTCCGCATGAGATGTTTCATCTTTTTTTCATCTATCCTACTTATGTTTGGATGCAAAACACCCATCTACTCAACCACTGAAACCAAGCTAACAGAAATACAACAACAAGCCTACTTATCCCAGGCCAAGCCAGCTCGTCATTTTGGCTATCAAGTTTTTCCTATATCCAACAACGAAATTGGTATGCGTGGAAATGCACGCCTCCATCCGAATCATCGTGCTGTTGTTACTATGGAAAAAAATAAAATGCCCATCATCGAAATTGCTGGCCGTAACTACCGCGATCCCGCCCCTGCACTCATCGACACTAGCTCACCCGAAAGCTGGATGGAATTTAGCTACTCACAATCTATCAACACGGATTTCCTTAGCTTTCGGGAACGAAACTTTCCCTATCGTGGAAACTATAATACCGGAGGAGTCCCAGCTTATGCTGCGATTGCATATCAACTTCGCATCGGACAACTCTTCATCGAGAATATGCCGCTCTACATTCGCATGGCAACCGGATCCCTCGGCATGCAAGCAAGAAACGTTCAATCGCCCGCTATCCGAACCGTCTTCGGCTATGATCTCTTAAAACTTTTCTCATATGTTCAATTCAACTTCATAAACGGTACCATTGATTTTAATACAATGAATCCCTTCACTCCCAATGAAAAATGGCTTCTTGCTAAAACATCTATTATTAACAAACAGAGTGAAGGCCTTGTTATCGAAGGCGCCCTTTTTGGAAAGAAAACTCCATTTGTTCTGGATCTAGCTGGAGATTATCATCTCGCCCATGCAAATGCGGATCAACTACCTGCTCGACAAATAAGCGTAGGCGAACTCGTTTTTCGAAAAGTTCCACAAACCACACTTACTCCTAGAGCACTTCCACGCCTTGGACGCTATCTTTTCACTGATCTGATAATCACCATTTGCCCCCGAGCAGGCACCGTCTTTTTCGAACGCCCCCAATAAATTAAAAGGCGCCTCAGAAACTGAGACGCCCATTTCGTAGTAGAAATTTTCCGAAGGAATGTAATTACTCTATCCTCGAGTCAATACAATAGAAAATCTCTAATCCTCGTTTACTGGAACATCATGCCGAAACCGACGCTAAATATTTCATCACCAGAGATGTCTTCTTTAACTTGATCAACCTTGATTACGAATTGATCTGATAAAGGAATATGTAATCCAATAGTAGTTTCTTCACTTTCAGAATCATTTGATGCAGAAGCTTCATTTGTGTCGTACTCAGAAAGGCGAATAAATGGAATAATTGCTTTTTCTCCATTCCGCCAAACTTCATATCCAACAGTCACATAATGGCCACCAAAATCAGTTTCAGGCAAAGCAACGCCATCATATGATGGAGATTTAGACGCAGACATTAATGTCGCCGTTCCATCGTGTTCTCCTGTCACCCAAACACCATTAATACTTAATGGGCCAATTTCGTATTCAAAGTCAACAGACAAGATTTGAATTTCGTTATCAGGATCGCCATTGTCTGCACCTTTAATTCCGAAGCCAGTTGATCCCTGATAAAAGGCTCCACCAATACGCAGATTCTCTATCGCATATGAATCTATACGACCCGTGATACTAGGTTTTTCTAATCCTGCATACTCAGCCTCTCGACCGCCTCGAATACCTTCAGTTTCATTAAAAGCAGAGCCGTCAAGTCCACCAACTGCATATATTTCATATGAAATATTTTCAGAAAGGTCTCCTACTAAACCAACACCATCAATCGACCATGTGGAAGGTAGGATATATTTTTCAAGATTTGGACGCTCTACACCAAAAAATAATGGTGGCTCGTGACGCGGACCAACAATTCCTAATGGCGCTAAAGAACGACCCAAACGAATAGCTGTAGTATCTGCAACTTGCAAATCAACATTGAACTGTTCAAGAAGAACATATCCTTGACCCTTTTCCTTGTCTCCAGCTTTCGAATGCTCCAGCTCAATTTCTGAATTCAAACGAATCCAATCATTGAATTGGTAGCCTGCATACATTACGACGCGATGATAATCACCATATGAGTTACCACCTTTTCTTGTCGCATGAAACTCACCGTAACCACCTAATGATAAACGACTTGTTTGTGCTTCAAGATCCGCAGCAGCCTCTAATTGGCTGACGCGTTCTTCTAGATCAGCGACTGCAACTGCAGTCACTCCAATGCAGCCAAAAAAGACTGCGAGTACTACTTTTCTCATTACTTCTCCTCAATCCGTGTCACTGAATAGACTCTCGTATCGAGCAAAAAGCTTCGCTTTAAGAGGCCTCTACAGATCGGTTCAACCACTGAACTCGGTAACACTGAATGAATGTTTATTATACCGCTCCGAGGCCTCCTCGGCAGCATGAAATAATTGGACGCATATGATACGTCAGAGCAAGTCGTACAAAATTAGTACCATTTTATCAAAACAAATTTTAAAAAAACGGTCTTTGCTGGGTTTCTTTTTGCCTATCTTACGTATTCAAGCTATACAAATTAACTAGCCCAATGAAAAAATCAGATCCATCCAAGAAACAGATCCCGCCAAACAAACGCGAGATTCTCAACCCCAACCTCTTTTCCAAAGAGATTAGTTTCTCCAATACTGAACAAATCTTATTCCAAGAAGACCTCCATCAAACATCAACAACTTCCACTGAATCTCTCACCGATTCCACCGCCGATACCCGCTATATCCCCATTAACAAAATAAAAGATGGAGGCATGAAAACCATCTGGGAAGTCAAAGACACGCGTACCCAACGTATCCTCGCCATGGCGCTTATTCAACCCGAGCGAATTGCCTCACAAGAAGATATTGAAGCCTTCCTCCACGAAGCCCGACTCACTGCCCACCTCCAACATCCCAATATTCTACCTGTCTACGACATCGCTCTTGAAAAAAACGGTAACCCCTATTTCACAATGAAACTACTCCGAGGTGAAACCCTCGAAGCCATCCTTCACCGTCTCCAACAAAACGACCCCGATACCGAACAAAATTACACCCTCACTCATCTTCTCAATATTTTTCTCAATCTCTGCGATGCCGTCGATTATGCCCATACCAAAGGCGTACTCCATCTCGATATCAAACCCGCTAACGTTATGATCGGCAACTTTGGAGAAGTTCATCTACTCGACTGGGGGCTAGCCACCCTTCTCACTGAATCAAACCAAACCGATTTAACCTCTCGAAAAATAGTCGGTGGAACCCCCGGATACATGGCACCTGAACAAGCACTCGGAAACAAAGAAGATCTTCACTTCCATACCGATATTTACATGCTTTGCGCACTACTCTATCAGATATTAACTCGAACGCCCCCTCACGTCGGCGAAACCACCGAAGCCATCATGCGCCATAGCACTCAAGGTACTATCATTCCCCCCGCACAACAAAACAATCACTACCCTATACCCAAAGCCCTTTCCGCCATTGCAATGAAAGGCCTTGCCGTTCATCCCGCCGAACGCTATGCCAATGTCGCCGCACTCAAAAACGACATCCGAAATTACCTCAACGGCTATGCAACCCTTGCCGAAAACCCAACCCTCATCACCCACCTTAAACTTCTTATTAACCGTCACAGGATCGCCTTCGCCCTTCTCATAACGGCTATAGCCTTGATTTCATTGACTATCTTTTTCAGCTTCCGCTCCATTCAAACAAGTGAACAAGTCGCTATCAACGCCCTCGATCAACTCCAACAAAAACAGGACTACATAGAGGAAACCGCTCTGAACGTCGCCCCTGACTATCTCGAACTAGCCCGACAACACGAATACCAATACCGCTATACTCAAGCCGATAAAGCCCTGACCACCGCTCTCACCTTCAACCCTCTTCACCCTGAAAGCCGCCTCTTACAAGCCTACATACACCTCAGCCATTTTGAATTCCAACAAGCGTACCATCTTCTTAACCAATCCGATGGTATACCCACAACGCCCAATCTCCCCGCACTTCGCCTTGCCAACAAATATAAAAACTCGCCTCCAATTACCGACATCCAACTCCCCACACTAATCCAAGCCTTCATCCAACATAATCTCACTCACCTACTTCCCCGCCTATTTCATCACCTCAATCAAGCTCCCTTCAACCCAGAAACCCGATTTAACGCTCTCGAACAATGTCTCCAAAAACTCAATCCTGATACCCCCAATCTCACACTCTACTATACCCCCTTTGGATCCGCCGGTTTCCTCATCGATCTCAGTCAAAACCCCGAACTTAACTCACTCACCCCCCTCAGTGGACTCCCCATCATTATCCTAAACCTTAATGGCACAGGACTCCCCGACCTTGCGCCTCTTCAACTTGATGCACTACGCGAACTCCGACTCGCAGATACCCGCTTTGAATCGCTCAACCAGATCGGCGATCTCCCCCAACTCAATATTCTTGACCTCTCCCATACCCGAATACGAAACATCAGCAGCATTCTTCGATACCCCAACTTAACCACCCTCCAACTCAATGGCATCGAAAATCTCGAACTCTCCCCCCGCCTCATATGGTGCCGCCAACTTAAAACCATCACCCTTACCCCCCAAACACAAACCCCTCAAGCGCTCCAGCCCCTTATCAATCGAGGCATTCTACTCATCTATAAAACAGGTACCCCATGATCACCCCCGAATTCGAACCTACACGCATTACCCTCCTCGAGCGTCTCCGCACCGGAAAAGATCAAACCGCTTGGCTAGAATTCGAATCCACCTACCGCGCTTTCATCTTCAGTCTTATCCTCCGCATGGGCATCCCCAATGCCGACGCCGAAGACATAAGCCAAACCGTTCTCACAAAAGTCTGGCAGAAAATTGAAGATTTTGAATACAATCGCAATCGCGGTAAGTTTCACAACTGGCTCGCCGCTATGACCCGCAATACCGTTAAAGATTTCTTCCGTACCAAGAAAAATTTTATCACCGGACGCGATGCTGTCGAATACCAAGAAACATACGACACCATTGAACAACAAATCCTACCTGAAATCGAAAAACTTGCTCGAGAAGAATGGATTCTTCACATCACCAACCTCGCCTGGGAAAACATCAAGAACGATCTACATGAAAACAAACGTGACGTATTCAAATACATCTCCCAAGAAATCCCTAACACCGAAATTGCCCAAAAAATTGGTATCTCCGAAACGAGTGTCCGCGTCTATAAAGCCGAAGTCTTTGAAAAGATGCGCACTGAAATTAACCGCCTCAATCAAGAACTCACCTAAAAATTTAAAAAATCGAGTAACAAATAACCAGCTACCTGCGTAGTATTTAATGTAGTTACTCCACTACCTTACCGTGCATCCCACAGCATCACCGCCGGCAAGATGATTTCAGCCCGCCAAATGGCGGGCTTTTTACATTCCATAATTCATTCACCTTCCAACTTGAAAACTACATCTGCTTTACTCTAAACTAGAAGTTGCAATATATAACTAAATTGCAAATTAAAGTGAGATATTGTGGTTAGCAAACAGACAAATAATATCACATCGATTCGAGCCAAACTCGATAAAGATGGTAGAAGTGCCAAGTTCACACTTGGTGAAGCCGAAGTTGAGTATATTCAATCTCGAGGGATAGACATTTTACGCCTACACGCAACCGATTTTATTCAAAAGCGTATTGCACCAGCTGACCCCAAAAATGATGGACATCAAACACCTACCAAAGGTCATCCGGTTTTCATTGCACAACATGCCTGCGGTTGCAATGACCGTGATGCTGTTGAAACCTTCTTCTCCTTAAAAAAAGGAAAACAATTAAGTGAAAAAGAAGTCACCCTTATCGTCGATGTTTTAATAAGTTGGATGCATGACCAACTTGGATAAAGACCAGTTTTCTTTTTTATACAAAACACAATGAATTCATCCCACGAAAACGTAACCATCTTACATCGTGATCATCATTCGATCAGCCGTAAACAGATCTCGGCCGCCACCCTCAAAGTACTTTACCGCCTGCACGAAGAAGGATTCACCGCCTACCTCGCCGGTGGAGCCGTGCGCGACTTATTACTCAATCGCCAACCCAAAGACTTCGATGTTGCTACCGAAGCAACTCCCGAGCAAATCCGACGCCTATTCAGAAACTGCCGCATCATCGGCCGACGGTTTCGCCTTGCCCACATTCTCTTCAAAAATGAAACCATCGAAACTTCCACCTTCCGCGCTCCGATTCCCACCACTCCCGAAGATTCCCAACAAGGGAAAACTATGACTATCAACGACGGGCTCGTCATCCGGGATAACCTCTTTGGTACACCCGAAGAAGATGCGCTTCGCCGTGATTTCACCATTAACGCCCTCTTCTATGATCCTTCTGATTTCACCGTAATTGATCACGCTGGCGGTCTCGAAGATCTCAAACAACGCCTTATCCGCGTTATCGGTGACCCCGATCGACGTTTCACCGAAGATCCAGTGCGAATGATCCGTGCAGCCCGATTTGCAGGTACTCTCGACTTTCAGATTCATCAAGCTGACTTCGATTCCATCTGCCGAAACGCTCCTCTCCTCGAGCAAGCCAGCTCCTCCCGCATGTATGAAGAAGTTCAAAAACTTTTCTTCTGCGGATATGCCAAACAAGTCTATCACTGGCTTGAAAAAACCGATCTAATTCGCCCCATGTTCACCGCCTTCAACGACTGGATCCAAGAAGATCACACTCGCCACGACTGGATTATCCAAGCACTCGAACAAATGGACCGTTGGCGTGAAGCACAACTAAGCATCCACCCTGCCCTCCTCTTCGCTCTTATCTTTGGCGAATATCATGAAATGCTTATCGCTAAAAAAATAGAACAAGGCAGCGCCCCCTTTGATGCCACCCGCGACAGCGTCTACCAACATCTCAACTCCATTTGCCTCCGAGTACGTATTCCAAAAACCGTTATCTATCAAGTCTGCGACATCATGACTAACCAGCTTCGTTTTAAAAAAACGAAAGGCAGACAACCCCAACGCTTTATGCAATCCGGCGGCTTTCTCGATGCTTTTCTCTATCTCAAATACACCGCTAAGACCCATAAACGAGATCTAGAGCTTCTAGATTTTTGGACTCAATTACGGCGTGAAAACCCCGTTAAACGCGCACCCCACCGCTCCGGTCCCCGGCGACGACGCACCCGCAATAAACGAAAATAATCTAGATCAACCATTGTAATCATTCTGACGTCTGCTACATTTTTGAGCTTCTTTCAAATATGTATTAAAGGGGGAACTGATGAACAATAGCGCACAAGAACTTCAACTTCTTTATAAAATATCAAAAACCGTTTCTTCACGGCAACACGATATTGGTGAACTACTCAACGAAGTTCTCCAAATCATGGAAACCGAACTAGGCGTCTTACGAGGCAGCCTTACCCTTCGCAAACAAGATAGCAATGTCCTCAACATCGAAGCTTCCAGTGGTCTATCCGAACGCCAAATGCAACGCGGGGAATATCAACTAGGTGAAGGGGTAACCGGTAAAGTAGCGGAAACCGGGCAAATGGAGATCATTGCCGACATCAGCCAATCCGCTGACTTCCTAAACCGAACTCAAGCTCGTGATGATGAGAAAGTCGCTTTTATCTGCGTACCGATCATTCACAACAAAGAGGTGATCGGTACAATCAGTATCGATATTCCAGCTGTCGATGAATCCGCACTTGAAACCTATGCCCTATTCCTCGAGCATGTGGCACAAATTCTCGCCTCTGCCGTTTCCACTATTCGTGAAGAGATCGAAGAACGAAATGCCTTAGAATCAGAAAACGAAATGCTACGCCGGCAACTAGGCAACCGATACAGTATCGACAACATGGTCGGCAACTGTAACGCCATGCGGCTTATCTATGAACAGATTATTCAAGTAGCCGACAGCACCGCCACCGTTCTCGTCCGCGGTGAATCCGGAACTGGTAAAGAACTTATTGCCCGCGCGATCCACTTCAATAGCCCACGAAAAAATAACACATTTGTGAGCGTTAACTGTGCTGCTCTTCCTGAAAACCTGATTGAAAGTGAACTTTTTGGACACGAAAAAGGAGCCTTTACTGGAGCTCAACAACAACGTAAAGGTCGTTTTGAACTCGCCAACGGCGGAACCATCTTTCTCGATGAAATCGGCGACATTTCTCCCGCAGTGCAAGTCCGACTTCTTCGCGTCCTTCAAGAAAAAACATTTGAACGCGTCGGCGGTAATGAAACCATCAGCGTCAACGTCCGCGTGATTGCCGCCACCAGTCGCAACCTAGAAGAAGGAATGGCAACCGACACCTTCCGAGAAGACCTCTTCTACCGCCTCAACGTCTTCCCAATTTTACTCCCCCCCCTTCGAGAGCGAAAATCCGATATTCTACTACTCGCCGATCACTTCCTTCAAAAATATGGAGAACTATACAGTAAAAAGATGAAACGCATCTCCACCAGTGCCATTAATATGATCATGGCATATCACTGGCCCGGTAACGTGCGCGAACTCGAAAACTGTCTCGAGCGCTCCGTACTCACCTCCGCCGATGGCGTTATACACGGTTTCAACTTACCCCCTTCCCTGCAAACTAGCGAAGAGACCCACACCGGATTCATTCCAGACGAAGGTGCCAATCTCAAACAGATGGTCGAAGGCTATGAACGTGAAATTCTCATTGATGCTCTCAAAAAGCATCGTGGAAATGCCGCTGCAGTTGCGCGCTATCTCCAAACCACCCAGCGCATCATCAACTACCGCATCAAAAATCTAGGTATAGAACCAAAAAGCTACAAATAATTCATGCATGCATTGGTTCAAGCCTATACGCAACGTCTCGCTGAAAACGGGCACGACAACCCACAACGCACAATAGAAGAGCTCCTCTCTTATCATCTCAACTGCAAACCCCTCGAGATCTACGCCCGAACGACCATCGATGAATCCATTGTTGAAACAGACGTCAAACGCCTCCTAAACAACGAACCCCTTCAATACATACTCGGAACCACTCATTTCTATGGAATCGAATTCAATTGCGATGGACGCGCTCTAATCCCCCGTCCCGAAACCGAGCAACTCATTGAACACATTCTCGAAAGCGATCTCAACAACCATCCTGCTCCGCGTCTAATCGACGTTGGCACCGGCACCGGCTGCATCGCACTCACCCTCGCCAAGCACCTTTCCAATGCCCACGTGGAAGCCGTAGACAGCTCCGAAGCCGCACTGGCACTTACCTGGGAAAATGCTGAAAAACTGGGTCTTTCAGAACGCATCGTGCTGCACCACAACAACCTACTAAGCGAACGACCTGACGAAAGCTACGACGCCATTATCTCCAACCCACCCTATATTGCCACAGATCATTGGGAAACCCTTTGCCCCAGCGTAAAAGAATTTGAACCTCGTGCCGCACTCGACGCCGGTCCCGATGGTACTGAATGCTATGAAGCTCTCGCCCCTGAGGCCTGGCGAGCCCTCAAGCCCAACGGTCACCTCTTCCTTGAAATAGGCTACGACCAAGGTGAACTCATTCAATGCATTCTACAACGCAACGGATTTCACACCATTGAGCTACAAAAAGATATACAAGGACATGATCGCATCATCCATGCCCGAAAATAATGCGTTAATGAAAAAGAATGGTGCCCAGGGCGGGACTTGAACCCGCAAGACCAAAGTCGAGGGATTTTAAGTCCCTTGTGTTTACCAATTTCACCACCTGGGCAAATTACTGCAAATGAAGGGCTTATAAATATTTTGTGTCATCTCAAATTGATTAAATTGCCCTATACTGACAACTTTCTGACACATTTTCATTTATATTTACCTCGATTTACTATAATCTACTACATAGAACGTTATTTAAGGCGTGGAATATAAAGAGATTGTTATAGCATGGCAAATGTTTACTTAGATAAGAAATCAGGCTTCTTCTACTACCGCTTTACAATAAAAGGAAAGCAGTATCGAGGCACGACTGGCAAGAAGACACAGAAGCAAGCCGAACTCATAGCCAAGCAGCGTAAAACCGAAATCATGGGCTCTGGAAGCTATAACGATCTATTTGACCGACTGGTAAGTTCAATCAACGAACTGGCCCCACATCAGCAAGAGGAGGTTAGAAGATCACTTGCTCAGCAACTTATCGCATCTAACGATAATCAGCTACTGATTGAAAACGCTTTTGATGCCTATCTACTCAAACCCAAAAAAGGCAATCCCCAGGCAGCCCATCTGAGCCGCAACCGCTCCTACTGGAACCATTTTACCAAGTGGCTCTCCGAAAAGCATCCTAACATCAAATATATGAACGAGATCACACATCATATTGCGGACGCTTACATGAGTTATAAATGGTCTCAAAAAATAAGCGAGAGAACCTTCAATGCTCATCTTGGCTTTCTTCGCAACATATTCGACCTTCTCAAACTGAACGCTGGCCTGATTGATAATGTTTGGAAATCTGTCGATAAGCTAAAACTTAAGACAACTCACAAAGAGGCATTAAGCGCAGAGCAGATTAAAGCGATACTTGGTATTGCGGAGGGCTCTACCCGCCTACTCATTTTAATTGGTCTTTACACTGGGATGCGCCTTGGAGATTGTTGCCGTCTTAAATGGTCAGAAATTGATTTAAATAGACTAATGATTACAAAGCAGACCGCTAAGACAGGTAAAGTAATAACGCTGCCTATAGCCCCTATCATTGATCAAGAGCTCACCACGCTGCCAATGCACACTGAATTTGTTCTTCCTGATATTGCAGCCTTGTACCCAGATAATGCTGATAAGATCTCAAGACGTATTAAGGCGGTATTTGAGGAAGCTGGCATTCAAACCACCGAGCAATCAACTAATGGGAAACGCTTAGTTGTGAAATATGGTTTTCACAGTCTACGTCATACTTTTGTTAGCATGCTGCATGAAAATAATGTGCCTCAGATGGCTGTAATGGCAATGGTTGGACACAACAGCCAAGATGTTCACCGTATTTATCAACATACATCTGATGGATTAAAAAGAGAAGCAATTCAGACACTCATAAGGATTACTGATGAAACATAAATTAAAAGTTGAAGACGAACATGGAATCTCTTGGGACGCATACAAAAATCAAGATGATAATATTATCTGGCAAGACTCATTAGCACGGCCGGGACATTTATTTAGTGAACGGCAGGTAGAATATCTAATCATGGTCACCAATTTTAAAGATCGCAGTTTAGATAAAGTTGATCTCGAAAAACTCAACTCCCTTATGCACGAAATTTACTCGTTATGTTTGGGTATGAATAACGAGTTATATCAAAATCACAAAGAACCAGACAAAATACATAAATTTCGCCAAACATTCATTAACCTATCCGCAAATGATAAGAATCTAGTTGCTGAGCACCTCGGTATTGAAAAAGCCGACTTAACGATAAAAATGGAAACTCTCACCGACTATCTAGGAAAAGGTCGCCCTCCTGCAGATTACTTAACTAAATTACGTGAACTCATCTTTGATAGAATCTCACGTTATATACATCAGAGAGAGCTAGTTGTACCACGAGACAAATTCACCAGTTCTGGACTACTAGATTTTTATAAACAGACGTTTTCAAAGTTCTATTCCATTGAAAATAACATTTTATTCTCTGATGACAAAAAAGTTAACCGGTTTATAGAGAGCAGTTTAGATAAAATTGATTAGGGGGTAAAAAATACCCCCATTTAATATTCCTCAAAAAATTATTTTTATTCCGATTGAATGCCCTTGTTCAAAAAAAGAGGCACTCGATGAATCAAAAACGGAAACTAATTTTACAAACGCTTGAATTTGACAGCGGTATTACTGCTACCCAGAAAGCAGCAATTGAAGCTATTCTGAACAATAAAGCACCCTCTTTAGAGCCTCTGCTACTGAAACAATCTGAAGTAGCTCAATTAATGGGCCTCTCTCGCCAAGCTGTATATAACTTAAAGAAATTAGGTGTTATTCATCCTATCAAGATCACATCAGAGGGATGTGAAAGATACAAAAGAGAAGACATCTTACATCTTATTAACAATGGCATACCTCAACGCAATAGAGGTGATGAATGACATCAATTTCATTAGTGAACCAGGGTTTGACGGCCCTGGGAAGCAAGCGGGTAATACAACACATGAAGGCGATCTTCATGGAAGATACCAAACTGGTTGGTGGAGTCGTTAATAATACGGCGAACCAAGGGTCTCAGTTGCGAACAGATAAACTTATCACGGGTTCTAATCCGGAACCGCGCCCGATTAAGCAACTGATAAAAGCTGAGCCGATAGACTTACTAGACGGATGGCAGACCAAATACGGACAGCAAGACAACGTAATTCATACATACAGCTAAATCTCGCTAGTGGAGCCGGGAAATTAACCGCCTAGGTGTACCGCAATGCAAGTCCGATAAAGATGAGGCTGTAGATCATAAAAGCAGGTGGGGTTAAACCGCCTTAGGGTCCGCTGTACCTCCTAACTACTACCGGATGGCAGTAAACGAGAAGCCGAGAACATAGATATTAAGAAAGGATCTATTATGGACAGGAATGCAAATGGAACATTCGCTAAAGGTAACAAAGGTGGTCCCGGAAACCCCTATGCAAGAAAAGTAGCCTTAATAAGAAACCAGATAATTGAAGCAGTTAGTGAAGACGACTTAAGAGAAATCGTTCAGGCACTTATTAAAAAAGCAAAGTCAGGTGATATTCAGGCAGCTAAAGAAATCTTAACACGCCTAATAGGAAAACCCGTTGAAACACCTCACTCAGATCAATTGGACTCAAATGAAGCCATTATTGAGCTGGATAAGATCTGCTCCAACAATCGACTCCAGAGTCAAAAACAAAGCGATGAGATGTTTAAAGACTAGCCCTTCTAACCGATACCAAACGGATCATACTTAAGTGGGGGTACTAAAATCTCTAGCTCGATTTAAACCCAACACCGACCGCTACATTAAAATATATGCGCACGATATTTTAGGGGGCGGGGGTGTAAAAAATGTTCTCATCAAATACCTCTCACCATATTATTCCAATCTTCCCAAATCAAAACCATTGCAAGAGTGTCCAACTCACAGTATCGAAGTAATGCCTGTTGTATAGCCTCACGCTCCACTTTTGGAATATCAGAGAATTGCAATCTAGCATATGCGGTCATGGCAGCACCCCCATCAGCTAATTTACTATCAGTTGTGAAGTTTTCCATTTGCTCTCGGTCAATATCATCAAATATGGGGTCTAATAGCTTATAGGGATCCTTTACTTTCCCATATTCATCTTTTTCAACCCAAATCTTGTTCTGAAAATTATGACCATTATAAATCGGTTGGCTATACTTCTCCTGTAAATATTCAGAACTATTCAGCATTGCTGGTAAAACTTTCTTAATCGAATTACTTCCCCCCATTTCTAATTGAAAATAATACTTTTTAACGAGTTCCCACATATCGACCATTGCTCGCTGACCTACCCATTCTGTCTTTGAATTATATGTAATAGTTTTAATCCATGAAATTAATTCTTTATAATCCGGAATATCAGCCTTGGACGTCTCAATCTGCTGAATAATTTGATTCAGCACAGTATTTTCATGAGGAGCATAACGAAATATCGTGCCATTATCATTTTCTAGTGATGATTTCAGTCGCCGAACAAACTCATAGTTAGGGAAAACTCCTGCTCAACGTTCAAATATTCATCTACATGTTCAATATGCCCATCCTCATAAGCAATATGATGCGAGAATTGAAAAGCTACCACTTCATACGGATGCCTGTCCCTTGTAAAAGGAATAGCCACTGCAGATGTTTCAAAATCGATAAAATGTAATGGCCATACCCATGAAGACATCTCGGAAGATAACCCCTTAACGTCAATCCATGGAGCTGTATCATTAGCAACACTTTTCTGCACCTGAAGCCACTGCCTTGTCTGAGCGGATTTAGATAGATCAAAATCATCTTCATTTAGATCTTTAAGGAAAAAACGGTTTTCTCGGAGGAAGTCCTGCTTTTTTCTAAAATTCCAAATATCGAGCACGGAGGGTGTTTCAAAATCAGACTCTATGAATCCGAGTGATTCTGTCCAACACTCTTTATATCCACTTTTACTCCCCTTTTTTTCTTCTTCATACATAGCTCTGAACTGGCATTCCGCACAAGTTGTACAATTAATTTCGGGTACTATCTTTTCGTCCTCGGCATATGCTGAAGATAAAAAATGAATATAACCTTCGAAATCAAAACAATGTTCATTCACTTCATATTGGTCCTCATGTAATTTAAGAACATATTTGCTGACATCGATTTTCTTTAAAATTTTATTTCCAATGGCAGCGTTTGAAATATCACCTTCCATCCATGCTTGTTTGCGACCCTTCGAAGTAATGCCTATCTTAAATTTTTGATTTAATCCATCGATCGATGTTCGTGAAGTTTTATCAGCCAACATTAAGTAGGGCTGGATACGCATTTCTGGAAAAGCTTTACGCATCACGTAATCCTGAAAAGCTACATCAATCATATAGGGTCTCCATTTTTTGGAAACCCGAGCATTACGCTTGGAAATAAAATCATCTTCCGTATCAAAAGATTTAGCTTTTACTTCGATAAGATTAAATAATTTGCCTTTTTTTTCAAGAATATCGACACGGATAAATAGATTTTTTATAAAGAATTGCGGCCTCGAAAATGGTTACATTTTCCAGCTCTAGTAACTTGTTGGTTTCAGCCAAAGCTGTTTCGTAATCTAACGACTTAATATCATGTCCCCCTGGATAATATGCTTTCGCCAATTCGCCAACTTGAAACCCACCCTCTGCTAACGCTTCAAGAAATGTATCCTCAACCGACTTATCAGGATAAATATCCTTTTTCCCAGTGTAGAAAAGCTTTGTTGGGCACTCTGTTGCCAGTTTAAATCGGGACTTAGTTAAGTATCTAGGTGACAAGCACATCTCCTTCTGTACAAACCATATAGACTTATCTTAAAGATTATTTAGATCATCTAAAAACTCAGTAGC
>JBJLEJ010000006.1:0-44841 GCA_045565965.1 Pontiellaceae bacterium
TACCCTTTAAATGGACTCAAGTAAGTCTGCATGTACCGCTCATGATCTCCATAAATCGTACGCGCAATAGAAGGCCATGGCTCTTTAATGGCTAAAAGCCCTGAAATATCATTTCCCTCTAACTCATTTCCCTTATCGTCTAATATAACGGGCTCTATGCCAAAAAAAGGGAAAGTTGCGGAGCCAGGTTTGGTAGGAGTCGCACCCGGTAATGGTGTAATCATGATTCCACCTGTTTCAGTCTGCCACCACGTATCAACAATATTACATTGCCCCTCACCTACCACATTATAATACCAATTCCAACTCTCCGGATTAATAGGCTCGCCCACACTGCCAAGAACCCGCAAAGATGAACGGTCGTATTTCTGAACAAAACTATCTCCCATTCGGGCAATAGCACGAATAGCGGTTGGAGCAGTATAAAACTGCGTAATTTTAAGACGCTCAACCATATCCCAATACCGACCTGCATCAGGATACGTAGGAATCGACTCAAACAGGACCGTGGTAGCACCATTTGCGAGAGGTCCATAGACCACATAACTATGTCCAGTAATCCATCCTATGTCAGCTACACAGGCATAGACATCATCTTCCCGATAATCAAAAACATATTTATGCGTAAGCATCGCATAGAGCAAATACCCAGCAGAACTATGCTGAAGACCCTTAGGCTTACCTGTTGAACCAGATGTGTAGAGAATAAAGAGTGGATCTTCACTTTCCATGACCTCTACATCACAAGAAGCCTCTTCAGATTCCATAGCTTTTACAAGATCAATATCACGAGGCTCATGAAATGCTACATCCGCATCAGTATGGCGATACATGAAAACATGATCTATGCAATCACATGAACTAATAGCTTCATCTACCAATGATTTAAGAGCTATTTTTTTCTGACCCCTACGACCTTCATCAGCTGTGATAATAGCTTTACATGAGGAGTCCATCACTCTTTCACGAAGAGCTTCCGCACTAAACCCAGCAAACACAACACTATGAATAGCGCCGATTCGTGCGCAGGCTAACATCGCGTATACAGCCGCAGGTATCATGGGCATATAAAGAGCTACGCGATCCCCTCTAGATATACCATGTCTTCGAAGAACGTTTGCCATCCGACAAACCTCATCATGCAATTCTTGATATGATATCTCACGGACATCACCTGGTTCATCGCCTTCCCAGAGAAGAGCCGTCTTTGCTCCTCGCTCTACAAGATGACGATCAATACACTGAGCAGAAATATTTAACTGACCTCCTAGAAACCAGTCCATCTGCCCCGTCTCTAGATGAGCCGAACATACCTGTTCAAAAGGGCGAATCCAGTCGATATGCTCAATCGCTTGTTCACTCCAAAATACTTCAGGGGATTCAATACTCCGCCGATAAAGAACTTTATATGCCTCCATCGAAGGTATGTAAGATCTTTCTTTTACAGTCGTAGGGGGTGCATAAACCGTTAGCATAGATTCATTCGACATCATAAACTCCTTATTGAATAGCTTCACATTACTGAATGATGGCGACCAAAAAAACGGTTTATTCAAAAACCATTAGGCTAATGTTTTAACCAATGATTTACGTGATAACGCACTGCCTTCGGCTATATATACTTTCATATAATTACGTCTAAAACCTAAAAATGATCGGTATCGTCAATAACCTCTTTCACCGCAGGAACCCGCTCCTTAAAAAGCGATTCAATCCCATTTTTCATAGTCATACGAGCACCAGGACATCCTTTACATCCACCTTCCAGCTCAATGTAAACAACTCCTGATTCCACTTTAGTGATTTCACCGCCACCACCGTGAGATGCTAACGCAGGCGAAACTTCTTCATCCATAATTACTTCTAATGCAGATAGAATTTCTTGATCCGTCATTTAGGCGCTCCTTCAATCATTGACATACGTCTACAATATCACTACACCTTTGCCTGCTTTGCAACCTCATAGTAAATCACAGTTATGCCACAAATATTGATCCAATTGATGAAAGGCATCCTCATCGGAGCAGCTAATGTCGTGCCTGGCGTGTCTGGCGGAACGATGGCGCTTGTCACCGGTATATACGAACGACTGATCAATGCGATTGACGCATGCAATAACGAAGCTCTAGTTCTGCTTCGCCAACGAAAATTCAACCAATGCTGGCACCACATAGATGGCCTATTCTTATTCACTATTGGAACCGGAGTTTTAATCAGTCTTTTCTCATTCGCCAAGCTACTTGATTGGCTATTTATGCAACATAAACTCTATGTATGGTCCTTCTTTTTTGGCCTTATTCTTGCTTCGGTATATGCAGTCGGAAAAACTATTCGAAAATGGAGCGTATCTGGAGGTCTCTTTTTCATCCTCGGAACAATAACCGCGGGCAGTATGGCTCTACTAACCCCTGCTACAAGTAATGATTCAACTCTCTACCTCCTACTATGCGGTGCGATTGCGATGTGTAGTATGATTCTCCCTGGATTATCCGGTTCATTCGTTCTTCTTCTCATGGGCAATTATGAACTGGTGATTAATTCAATCAGTCAACTGAATCTTAAAACACTTATCCCTTTTGGACTTGGCGCACTTCTTGGTATTGTTCTTTTTGCCCGACTTCTGAGTTGGATCTTTCACCGTTATCATGATCAAACGGTTTCGCTACTAACAGGTTTCATTTTTGGTTCATTAGCTCTTCTGTGGCCCTGGAAAAGTGAAATAACTCAGATGGTTGTCAACGGGAGTGAATGGCAAGAAAAAGTAATTGGATATACTTATGCTCTTCCAATATCCAACCTAGAAACCTATATTTCAATCGGACTTATCGTGATGGGTATCCTGCTTCTCTTTTGGACCGAAAATGCTTCTAAAGTAACGGTACCAAAAAACAATTTACGTTAATTTAGATCGATTCAAATGGTTTCTAATAACCCCACCAAGTAACCACGCATCTCTAAATGGTTCCACATGGCTCTGCTGATGATCCCCATAAATCGTTGATATTTGAACTGAATCAATGCGAATCTTCCGACTCGCAGCTCGTAGAAGAACATCAAACTCAAAAGCAAAACGTTGTTCTGAACTCATGATAAACGGCAGAATATCTGATCGATAAAAACGAAATCCGCAAGGCGGGTCGGCAACATAAACCTTCATTAACCGATTTAAAGTGTAGGCGAAAAATCGATTGGTCCACTTTCTTAAAATTGGCATACCGTGTGTATTAGCCATCCGATTTCCAATCAAAACCGGAATTCCAGTGCGCTCATATGCATCCAAAAAAAGTCGGATCTCCTGTGGATCATGCTGCCCATCTCCATCAACCACCACAACCGCATCAACTTCCCGTTCAAGCATGGCCTTAAAACCACGCTTCAATGAACTGCCCTTCCCCAGATTTCTACGATTACGCAATACCTTTGCACCAGATTGTTGTGCTAACGCAGCCGTATGGTCGCTCGACCCATCATCAACAACAATCAACTCAGATGCACCCAATTCAATAACGCTTCGGACCAACGAACCAATGGTATTGGCTTCGTTATATGCACAGATTAAAACCCCATATCGTTTAATCTTCATGCTTTAACCCATTAAACATTAGGTGCGAACCATCAAATCCGCCCGATACGAAGAACGAACTAAAGGCCCTGATGCAACGGCATCAAATCCAAGTTCATATGCAAAATCTTCCAGCTCCACAAACTCTCTCGGTTCTGCATATCTATGCGTGCGAGCATGATCTCTTGTAGGCGACATATATTGACCAATTGTTAGCAACCGCACCCCGTTTGTGTATAAATCTTGTATCGTTTCGCGAACTTCTTCTTCGGTTTCACCTAAGCCTAGCATAATACCAGATTTCACTTTTATATCACTGTGCTCAGAAGCCCACCCGAGCACATTCATTGACCGGTTATAAGTTGCACCAGAACGGATGGATCGTTGCAACCGTTTCACCGTTTCAATGTTATGATTAAATACAATGGGTTTAGCATCTAGCACCTTCGTCAGATTTTGCTTTCTACCCCAGAAGTCAGGTGTAAGAACTTCTACAGTGACCCCCGGTACATAATCTTTAACAGCTGATATAGTTTCAGCCCAAATCTGAGCACCCCCATCCGCAAGATCATCTCGTGTAACACTCGTTATCACCACGTGCTTTAATTTCATTCTTTTGACAGCTTCTGCAACACGCTTAGGTTCCTCAAGATCTAAACCTTGGGGCTTTCCTGTTGCTATTGAACAAAAACGGCAATCACGTGTGCAGATATTTCCTAATATCATTACCGTAGCCGTTCCATGATTCCAACACTCATGCCTGTTTGGACACTTCGCATCCTCACAAACCGTATGAAGTCCATTTTTCTTTAGAGCATGATGCGTCTCACTGTAGGATTTATCTGTTTGAATGGGTCTACGTAACCAATCGGGCAAGCGTAAAGGACGCACGGGTACAATTTCTTCAATTTGTTCCATTTTTAACTCCGACTGATATTCCGAATTGTGTAAGAGAATCTAACACAACCCGTATCTTGTGGAAGCTCAATTTACATGAAGGATTCATTTAGCAATTTCATTTTGATCTTCAAGATCTCTCTGTAGACTTATTCATCAAAAAAAAGTACCTTAATTAACCATTATGAATATTCAATTAACTGCACTGATCTCATCTGATCTACCTTTTTTTTACCCAGATTGGACTTCCTATGATTCTCCAGCGCAATCTGCACAAACGTGCCTTAGGAAAAAAGAACGATGAAACAACATATTGTTATTATCGGAGCAGGACATAGTGGCATTACCTTAGCCGCTTATCTGCGAGATAAAAATTGGGAAGGCCCCATCACTCTGATAGGAGATGAGAACACTCTTCCGTATCAACGTCCGCCCCTTTCAAAAAAAGTTCTTCAAGTTATACCCTTTACCGAACCTTCACCACTTCGACCTGAAAAATTCTACAAAGACAACGAAATTAATCTTATACAAAATCACCGAGTTACATCCCTTGATCCAGAAAATCATACCGTTCAATATAATCAACAAACCATTCGTTACGACAGCCTTATACTCGCGACAGGATCCTTCCCCAGTACACCTACAATCAAAGGTTTATCAAACGTCAAATGCTATCAACTCAGAACCACTTATGATGCCATGTGCCTTCATGAAGTTATCAATCCATCAAAACATATATTAATTCTCGGCGGGGGTTTCATTGGCCTAGAAGTTGCCGCATCCCTACGCCAACGAGGAATAGAAGTTACATTAATCGAAAGAGAACCACATATTCTTAATCGAGTGGTGGTTCCAGTTGTGGCTGACTTTCTAAAAAAATTACATCTCGATAGAGGCGTGCAAATTCATTGTAATACATCCATTAATTCTATCTCTAAAACAAGGAATCAAATCCATCTACATTCAACTACCGGTCAGGTCTTTAAAGGACATGAGCTTATTTTAGGTACTGGCTCAATTCCCAATATCGAACTTGCCGATCAAGCTGGTCTAAAAATAGACAACGGAATTAAAGTGGATGCTCATAACCAGACATCATACACCGACATCTATGCTATTGGGGACTGCTGTAATCAATTCAACCAACGCTATGGAATCGATCTTCGCCTTGAGTCGATCCAAAATGCATTAGACCAAGCCAAAAACCTTGCTATGCATCTCTGCGGTGAGAACACTCCTCATCATGCTGTTCCATGGTTCTGGTCGGATCAATATAACACCAAACTTCAAATTGCTGGTATAAACAAACAAGCGGACACCCAAATTATTCGTTCCGATTCACCTGATGCAAATGGTTTTAGCGTCTGGCATTTTAAAAAAAATCAACTTGAAGCCATGGATGCCATTAATCGCCCAAAAGAATTTAATATTGCAAAAAAATTGATACAGTCGGAGATTAATATTCCACTCTCGTCCGTAGCCGATCCAACCGTGGATCTTCAATCATTTCTTTAAAAAAAAGACTACACTTATCACCACGAGATTATGCTTTATTAAACATTGCAATATTTTGTTCAAGCTTCTCTTTTTTCTCTTTCAATTCGATCTCTTTAGCCTCTTGAGCCGCCACCACTTCCTTCGGTGCGCGATCAATAAAATTCGAATTTGCTAGCTTCGCTTGAACCCCTTTAAGATTATTCCTAACAAGATCAAGTTCTTCCTGAATTTTTTTTATCTCCGCCTCTACATCAACTAAACCCTCAATCGACATATAAACTGTACCCAGTGCGCTGATCCCACTCGGGGTGGCCTCAGAGGGCTTTATGTCCACACCTATCTCTAATGAATCAGCTTTCAGAGCGGCCATGATCGAGGCTTTATCAGCTTCGATTCGTTCCTGGATATACACGTCATCGACTCTAACCGAAAAAAGAGCCGTCTGTTTAAGGGCTAATCCGTACTCTTTACGCAAAATGCGCCCGACACGGATAAGATCATGTTTTGCCTCTACATAGGCAACGGTATCTGCTTCTAAGGCTATAGCCAATCTGGATGAAGGCCATGGGGCTCGTATAATGCGCACATCGGTATGGTTGTATCCCATACCTTCCCAGAGCTCTTCGGTTAAAAAGGGCATAAAGGGATGGAGCAATCGCAGCGCCGTGCTGAATGTAGTATGCATAATAGCTAGTGTGCGTTCTTTCTCTTCTGGGCTACCCCGATAGAGCAAGGGCTTCGCGTATTCGACATACCGGTCACAAAACGCATGCCAGAAAAAGTCATAGAGTAAAAGGGTCGCATCATTAAAGCGGTATCTAGCCAGATGGGCATTTACATCTTCTATTGTCTGGTTGAGTTTAGTGAGAATGTAATGATCATCAGGAGCCAGCGCTAACCCGTCCAAGCTCAATGAATGCACATCGAACTCTTCTGAATGCATCTCCATAAAGCGGGCCGCATTCCAGAGCTTTGTGGTAAAATTTCGACCAATCTCAAACTTCTCAGTATTAATATACACATCCTGACCGGTAGCGGTGATCATCAAAAGCGAGAAGCGCAGTGCGTCTGAACTAGTGGCCTCGATGATCTCAAGTGGATCAATCGAGTTACCTAAACTCTTGGACATTTTGCGCCCTTGATCATCCCGCACGGTGCCATGAATATAAATATCTTTGAAAGGAATCCGCGCCTGTAACTCGGTATCGCATAAATCTTGCTTCTCCTCTCCATAAAGTTCAAGCCCCGCCATAATCATGCGAGCTACCCAGAAAAAGATAATGTCAAATCCTGTGACTAACGTAGCAGATGGGTACCAATGTTGCAGTTCAGCGAGCTGCTTTTCGCTTGGATTAGGCCAACCTAGATGCGCCATCGGCCACAGATAGGATGAGGCCCATGTATCAAGCACATCCGAATCCTGCTCCCAGTTCTCTATATCTTCGGGCGGCTGGGTGGCGACATACACATGCTCTTTATTGCTGTAATCGATCTCCTCTTTCGGCACATCTTTGCGGTACCAAACTGGAATACGATGCCCCCACCATAACTGGCGACTAATGCACCAGTCTTGGATTCCATTGAGCCAATGCAAGTAGGTCTTTTTCCAGCGATCCGGATGAAATTGTACTATCCCCTCTTCCACCACGTGCTTCGCCTCTTCCACCTTCGGATATCTTAGAAACCATTGCTCAGAAAGACGAGGCTCAATCACCACATCACCACGCTCCGAATAACCTACAGCGTTTTCATAGGGTTGTTTTTCAATCAACCAACCATCCAGCTCGAGCTGCTCAAGGACTTTTTTCCGTGCCTCAAATCGATCTAATCCAGCAAATAACTCACCCGCCTCTGCCATTAAGATGCCTGCAGCGTCGATGACTTCGATAATCTCCAGTCCATGACGCTGCCCAATCTCATAATCATTCTTATCATGAGCGGGTGTGACTTTTAAACAGCCAGTTCCAAACTCACGATCCACATACGAATCTCCAATAATCGGAATCGCTTTTTTCGGATATGGTCGCCAAATTTTTGTACCGATCAGATGTGCATAGCGCTCATCCTCTGGATGCACCGCTACCGCACTATCCCCCATAATTGTTTCAGGACGAGTCGTTGAAATTTCTAAATATGTTAATTCACCGACCGGTTCTACCAGCTCATACCGCATCTTATAGAGAAAACCCTGCTGTGGCTTCATAATCACTTCTTCATCTGAAATCGCAGTCTGGGTTGCCGGGCACCAGTTAACCATGCGATTACCCCGGTAAATAAATCCACGCTCATAGAGCGTCACAAATGCCTGTAAAACGGCATTTGAATACTCCTCATCTAATGTAAATCGTGTGCGATCCCAGTCACATGATGCGCCCAATTTTTTTAACTGATTGAGGATGGTATCCCCTGATGCACGTTGAAAATCCCAAATGCGCTCCACAAAGGCTTCTCTGCCAAGGTCATGCTTACTTTGACCGGTTTCTTCACGTAATAAGCGCTCTACTTTGGTCTGAGTGGCAATACCCGCATGATCCATTCCAGGAAGCCATACCACACTCTTTCCTTCCATACGGGCTACGCGAATAAGTACATCTTGGATCGTGTTATTTAATGCATGACCCATGTGCAAAATACCTGTTACATTGGGCGGGGGAATCACAATAGAAAAAGGTTCGCCTCCTTGCGTATGATCCCCTTTAAAACAGCCTTCATCCATCCACGTCTGATACCATTTATCTTCTGTAATCTTGGGATCATACTTCTTCGGTAATTTCTTCATCATACCTCTTTCATTGTTTGCTTACCGAAAGGATTTATTCCTGCTCTTCATCAAGAAAGAGCTTATATTCGACGCCATCTACGAGTGCTTCCCATGAAGCCTCAATGATGTTTTCAGAAACACCGACCGTGCCCCAATTGGAGGATCCATCTGTCGACTCGATCTGCACCCGCGTTTTCGCACCGGTTGCCTCGTCGGGATCGAGGATGCTTACCCTGTAGTCTGCCAAATGCACTTCTTTAATCGCGGGAAAAAAAGTACTCAGTGCTCTTTGCAACGCTACATTAAGCGCATCTACTGGACCATCGCCCTCACCCACTGTAAATGCGGACTCGCCATCTACGCGTAACTTGATGGAGGCTTCAGAGATGCACGGCTCCTCTTTGCTACGCTTCTCTACAATGACGCGAAATCCATCAAGTTCAAAAAAGTTTTTATGTGCTTTGAGCACTTTTTTAATCAGCATTTTAAAGGAGGCATCTGCCGCCTCATACACATATCCCTCCTGCTCCATCTCCTCCATCTTAGAAAGGATCTCCCTAATTTTAGGTGATTTACGGTCGATATTTTCTAGCCCCATTTCGAGTAATTTATCCATCACATTGCTTGCCCCGGATAACTCAGAAATAAGAATCCGCCGACTATTCCCCACCTCATCTGGTAGGATATGCTCGAAGGAAGCTGCTGCTTTTCGCACCCCATCCACGTGCATGCCCGCTTTGTGGGCGAATGCACTTTCACCTACAAATGGCGCGCGCTGATTATCCCTCAAATTAGCTTGCTCATTTACAAACTGAGAAACCGCTTTTAAATTTTTCAACTGTCCTGGATCTTCTAAACAGGTGTATGGTGTTTTTTTAATGATATTTGCAATCAATGAAATAAGATTGCAGTTACCACAACGCTCACCAAACCCATTCATCGTACCTTGCACATGTTGTGCACCCGCACGAACCGCTTCCATTGCATTCGCAACGCCTGTCTCTGAATCATTGTGCGTATGCGCCCCGACAGGCACATCAAAGAGCGCCTTTATTTTCTGTGTAATCTCAAATACTTCATGTGAGAGACACCCGCCATTGGTATCACAGAGTACTAGCACATCTGCCCCACCCTCTGCTGCTGCACGCAACGTCTCTAGGGCATAATCAGGATTATCTTTAAATCCGTCAAAAAAATGTTCTGCATCATAAACGACTTCTTTTCCGTGTTCTTTTAGAAACCGGCAGGTGTCTTTAATCATACTCAGATTTTCTGCTGCCGTTGTTTTAAGCACCTCTTCTACATGCAATAGCCAACTTTTTCCAAAAATCGTGCATACCTCTGTATCCGCTTCAATAAGGGCTAACGCGCCACGATCTTCTTCTACCGGAATACCCGCTCGACGCGTACTTCCGAATGCCGCTATTTTTGCATGTTTTAACTCAACCTTTTTTATCTCCCTGAAAAAAGCCATATCTTTGGGATTTGAGGCGGCAAACCCACCCTCAATATAGTCCACGCCAAACGAATCAAGCATCTGAGCTACATGAATTTTCGACACATTAGAAAAGGTTACACCCTCCGCCTGAGCACCATCCCTTAACGTAGTATCGTAGATAGAAATCCGATTGTCAGCCATCATACTTTTTTCCTTAGGAATCCTAGAATGTCAATTCAACACCCGTTATATCCAAATTAATTTTAACCGCTTCTCTCAAAAAACGCATGACTTATTCACTGTGTTCCTGATTCTCAAGATACCGCTCAGCTTCTAATGCAGCAGCACACCCCGTTCCTGCCGCAGTCACTGCTTGGCGATAAATTCGATCGGCCACATCTCCAGCCGCATAAACCCCCGGTAAAGTTGTTTTAACTCCATCTGCAACCAAATAGCCGACTTCATCTGTTTCGAGTACATCCGCAAATACCTCTGTATTCGGCTTATGGCCAATCGCAGAAAAATAACCTTTGCAAACCACATCGCTGACTTCATCGGTTTCTGTATTTCGTATTCGAACGCCCGTAACACCACTATCATCACCCAAAACCTCTTCCACGATCGTGTTCCAAGCTATCTCAATTTTTTCATGTTCAATGGCTCGCTGGGCCATGATCTTTGAAGCTCTAAACGCATCACGACGATGAACCATCGTCACTTTCGATGCAAATCGTGTTAGAAAAATAGCTTCTTCACAGGCTGTATCCCCACCTCCTACAACCACAACAGGGACATCACGATAAAATGCTCCATCACACGTTGCACAAGCCGAAACACCTCGTCCAAGAAAAGCTTCTTCTGATGGAAGACCCAAATATTTTGCCGTTGCACCCGTTGCAATAATCAACGTTTTTGACTCAATTGTCTCTCCATCCGTCAATTTCAATGTATATGACGATCCCTTTAAATCTGCTTCAACCACTTCACCAAAAATATAACGTGTGCCAAACCGTTCTGCTTGAGCCCGCATATCATCCATCAGCATCGTTCCATCCACCCCATTTGGAAATCCTGGATAATTTTCCACATCACTGGTAGTCGTTAACTGACCACCTGGCTGCATGCCCTCAATCACAATAGGCGATAAATTTGCGCGTGCTGTATAAATAGCGGCAGTTAATCCTGCTGCTCCCGCTCCAATTATTACTACATTTTCCATTTATTTATTCCTTGTCTAAAACAATAACAATACCGTTTCATTTCAAAACACTTCAAATCAATTCGATAGATTAAGATTCATATCGGATCAATTAGTGTCGCTTTCGTTTGACTCAACCTCATCAAAAAAACATAATTTGTCTTTTCGATTGAGTAATGGAGAAGCCATGGATTTTGATGTGATAGTTATAGGAGCCGGTCCCGGCGGATATCCCGCCGCCATAAAAGCAGCAAAGATGGGAGCTAAAACAGCTATTATCGAACGCGAATGGCTTGGAGGAACCTGCTTAAACTGCGGATGCATTCCTACCAAAACATTAATCGCAGGGGCTGAAACCTATCAAAAAATACTTCATGCGGAGAGCTTTGGGATTAAGGTAAATCAGCCCGAAATTAATTACACGGCGATGAAGAATAGAAAAGATCAAGTCGTTGAAACACTTAAAGTAGGCATCGGATCCCTTCTCAAGACACATGGGATCACGGTCTATGAAGGAACAGGTAGATTTAAAGACGCCAATACCATTACCATAGAATCTGCCGATGGAACTTCGGAAAATATCACCGGAAAAAACATCATTATTGCTACTGGCTCTACCTCTACGGTTCCCGGATTTATTCCCGAGAATAAGCGTATTGTCGAAAGTCGCTCCTTCCTAGACATGGAAGAACTTCCAAAATCTTTATTAGTACTCGGCGGTGGCTACATCGGATGCGAACTTGCCTGCATGGCGGCAGGACTTGGTGTGAAAGTAACCGTTGTAGAACTGCTCGATGATGTTTTAATGCTGCTCGATAAAGATGTTCGCCTTGTCGTAAAAAAACACATGGAAAAAGAGTTAGGTGTAACATTCCTTACTGGACATGCTTTAGAAAACATTAAAGCAACGAAAAAAGAGGTCACAGCCACCGCCAACAATCAAAAATTAAGTGCTGAAATGCTGCTAGTTTCAGTCGGACGAAGCCCTGTCACGGATGGATTAAACGCAGAAACCGCAGGTGTTGATGTTAACGAAAAAGGGTACATCCAAGTCGATGAACTCAGTCGAACCAACGTTGAACACATCTATTGTATTGGAGACGTTTCCGGTCGCATCCAATTGGCTCATGCCGCTACCTCTCAAGCTATGTATGCTGTTGAACATGCCTTGAGCGATGAAGAAAAAATTGAAGAAGTGGTCATACCTGGTGTTATATTCACGACACCAGAAGTCGGATTGGTCGGACTCACAGAACAAGAAGCTAAAGAAGCCGGCATTTCCTACAATGTCGGAAAACATTTCTTTAGAGGTCTTGGAAAAGCACTAGCGTCTAATGAAACCGATGGGTTCGTTAAAATCATAGCCGACAGAGAGACCGATGTAATCATTGGAGCACAATGTGCTGGACCACATGCAACCGACCTAATCAGTGAAATGGTGATCGCCATTCGTGAAGAAATCACCGCAGAGGAATTAGGAAATACCGTACACGGACATCCCACCTTTGCTGAAATCTGGATGGAAGCTGCTCATGCTCTTCACAAAGTTTGCATTCATGCTCCGCCTGCCAAATAAATGAAAGTTTGTGGATACACACTTTTTTTAATTATTTGGATCGCTTCATTCTCTAGTGCAGAAACCGTTCTTTTTAAGAACGGGGACCGCATCAACGCGACTTCCGTGGAGCAAACAAATGATCTACTCCGCATTACATCGGAACGATTTGGCACCATTCTTATTGCGGAAAATGAATTGCAACCCACTCCACCCCCACCTGCCAAAAAATCACCCCCCAATCAACCTACGCCAAAAAAGACATCAACATGGTCTGGTCAAATTAGCGCATCTCAAACCTCACGCGACTTAAACACCATCCAACAACGCAACGACATCATAGCCGAGCGAAAACAAAAGCTGAAAGATACGCGTATTCAACTTAGATTGAATTACGTGAAATCAAACCATGAATTTAATTGGGATGCCAAACATCGATATTATTACAGAGATCGTAAAATTGATGATCAATATACCCTAACGCAAATCTACAAAAGAAATATACCGCTAAAGAAATATTATACCTCGTTTAAAAGCATGTACCAGACCGACTTCAGAAGAGCGATTGAGCATGAATACTTGCAAACGGCCGAAGTAGGGATTGATTGGAAAAAAACAGAAAAATTTTCTATCTCAACATCCGTTGGAATCGCATATCACAAATACAAACGCTCGATCCTTAGTAATAATGAAAACATCACTCAAAATGTAGAACTACCTAAAGCCGTCTTTAATGAAAAACTACGTTGGCAATTGATTGATGATCTTACTCTTGTGCAATCCTACAGTCATCAAGGAGATTTTGATAATTATCAATTTAACTTCTCAGGAGGTATCGAAAATAGACTCATTAAAGACCTCTTCATTAAGATTGAATACAAAATTGAAGAAGACACCGAGGTTAATTATGACGATAAAGGTTTCTACAATCGCTCTCTAATTGTATCACTACTTCAGAAATTTAAATAAAAGCTACCCATTGCCTGCATTGACACCATTGACCTCTCTGCCTATATTCGACCCTCTTTACCGAAAACAAAGGAAAAATTCATTACGATGAAAGTTATTGAAATGACAGAACTAGATCGACTCCGCCATAGTTCAGCACATATCATGGCAGCAGCTGTATGTCGGATCTATGATGATGTCCAACTCGATATTGGCCCCCCAACAGAAGACGGATTTTATTACGACTTTGAGCTAAACGATCGTATCTCTACCGAAGATTTCAACAAGATTGAAAAAGCCATGCAGGAGATTATCGCTGAAGATCATCCTTTCACTTGCCAAGAAGTTTCACGAGAACAAGCAACCCAGATGTTAAAAGGACAAACGTACAAACTCGAACGTCTTGCAGATATCCCTGAAGGAGATCCCATCACTTTTTTTACATGCGGTGAATTCACTGATCTCTGTCGTGGTCCGCACGTTGAAAGTACAGGAAAAGTAAAAGCCTTTCAATTAGTCAACGTGGCAGGCTCTTATTATCGAGGGAAAGAAACTAATCCCATGCTACAAAGGCTTTATGGAACCGCTTTTAGTAATCCCAAAGAATTGCGTATGCATCTAAAGCTGATTGAAGAAGCGAAAAAAAGAGACCATCGTAAGTTAGCTAAAGAACTTGATCTATATTCTATCTCAGAAAATGTCGGACCAGGACTTGTTAACTGGCACCCCAAGGGAGCCCGTATTCGTTCTATTATCGAATCATTCTGGAAAACCGAACACTTCCGAAATGGATACGACATGCTATACACTCCACATGTAGGAAAAGCCTCATTATGGGGAAACATCAGGTCATCTAGACTTCTATCGTGAAGGCATGTATGCGGCTATGGATGTAGATGGACAGGAGTATTTTACCAAGCCGATGAACTGTCCGTTTCATATTGAAATCTATAAATCAGGGCTTCGCTCCTACAGAGAACTCCCTTTGCGCTGGGCTGAACTTGGCACCGTGTATCGGTATGAAAAAGCTGGTACCCTCCATGGCTTGTTCCGCGTTCGCGGTTTCACACAGGATGATGCTCATATCTTCTGTACAACCGAACAAGTAGAAGACGAAGTAAAAGAAGTTATTCGATTCTGTAATTTTATCTGGAAGACATTTGGGTTTACCGAAGTCAAAGCCTACCTTTCCACTCGCCCAGAAAAAGCGGTCGGAGATGAAGAACGCTGGAACCAAGCAACTCAATCCTTAGAAGCGGCAATTAAAGAAGAAGGTCTCCCCTACGATATTGATGAAGGTGGAGGAGCATTCTATGGGCCCAAGATTGACCTTAAAGTTAAAGATGCAATCGGGCGCGAATGGCAAACTAGTACCATCCAATTTGATTTCAACCTACCTGAACGATTTGATCTTAAATATATAGGTAGTGATGGAGAACCTCACCGTCCCTTTATGGTTCATCGAGCCCTATTTGGAAGTCTCGAACGATTCTTTGGGATTCTTACTGAACACTATGCCGGTGGATTTCCACTCTGGCTTTCTCCAGAACAAGTGCGAATCTTACCTCTATCCGAAGAACAACATCATTATGCCCAACAAATTGAAAAAGAACTTTTAGCAGCTGATATCCGTGTTAAAACAGATACTCGACAAGGCAAACTGAACGGAAAAATTAAAAATGCTCAACTTGAAAAAGTGCCCTATATGCTAATTCTCGGAAAAGAAGAAGAAATTAATTCCCAAGTTGCTGTTAGACACCGAATTCGTGGAATGATAGGCACACGGAATTTGAACGATTTTATTGAAGAAATTCAAAAAGAAGACAAAGAAAAACGAGATTTAAACCCGGAGGTGTCTCATTAGTAGATTCGATAATAGAGTTGGAAGAAAAAACGAAAACCAAACCCGTATCAACCATCGTATTCGCATACCCGAAATTCGTGTGATTGATTATAATGGCGATCAACTTGGTATTATGAAAACCAATGTAGCATTTCAACGCGCAAAGGACTACGGACTTGATTTAGTTGAAATCTCTCCCACAGCCAAACCTCCTCTTTGCAAAATAATGGATTATGGAAAATTCAAATATGAGCAGGAAAAAAAGCGCAAAGAACAGAAAAAGAATCAGGTGCAAACCAAACTAAAAGAAGTCAAATTTCGCGTAAATGTTGATGAACATGATTACAAAACTAAATTACGTAACCTCAGAAAATTCATCGATAACGGAGATCGAGTTAAAGTTTCTCTGATGTTTAGAGGACGAGAAAATGCGCATACTCAACTTGGATTCGAGGTCATCAATCGGATTATTCAAGAGACCGTAGATATCACAAGCGTGGATCAAGCTCCCAGACTACAAGGACGGTTCGTGACCGCAATCCTCGTACCTAAAAAAGCAAAAAAATAATTAATCAGGAAATATTTTATTTCGCTGAGGCCTCTACGAAACCTTTGAATAACGGGTGTGGCATAATCGGTTGAGACTTAAGTTCTGGATGTGCTTGAGTACCTACAAACCAAGGATGCTCGGCTAATTCAATCATTTCAACTACCCCAATCTCAGGGTTTAAGCCCGAGAGAATCATTCCATTCTTTTCAAGAATATCTCGATATGAATTATTAACTTCATATCGATGGCGATGACGTTCAGATATCGTATCTTCGCCATATGCCATGTGGACTTTAGAACCTACCTTAAGAGTACAATTATATGCCCCAAGACGCATCGTGCCACCCATTTCAGTGACATCAGCTTGTTCTTCCATTAAACAAACAACAGGATGTGCAGTTTTCGTAGTTCGTTCATCATCAAACTCGGTCGAATCGGCTCCATCTAATCCACAAACATTCCGGCTAAAGTCAATCACAGCACATTGTAAACCCAGACAGATCCCTAAAAATGGTATCTTCTTTTCACGAGCATATTGCGCCGCCAAAATTTTACCTTCCATCCCACGTGAACCGAATCCACCAGGAATTAAGATTCCATCCACATTTTTAAGAATTGTTGGATCTTTTTCGATATCTTCAGCAGATATCTTTTCAACAATCACTTTTTTACCCAAAGCATATCCTCCATGCATAAGAGCTTCATCAACAGATTTGTAGGCATCTTGCAATTCAGAATATTTTCCCACCATGCCAATATGCACTTCGCCTTCAGGATCTCGTATTACACGTAAAAGTGCTTCCCAATCATCTAACGATGATGCAGCACGTTCGATCTGTAAACGATCTAAGATAATTTGATCTAATCCGGCTTTCGATAAAATTAAAGGGATTTCATAAATACTATACTCAACATCTTTTTCAACAATAACACACGATCGATCCACGTTACAAAAGAGAGATAATTTTTCCAAATGTTCCTTCTCCAGATCCACTTCTGCTCTACAAATCAATACGTCAGGCATAATTCCAATTTCACGCAGTTTAGCAACGCCCTGCTGCGTCGGCTTTGTTTTAACCTCCCCCGCTGCCGATATGTAAGGGATATAAGTTAAATGGATGAAAAGGGAGTTTTCACGGCCTACTTCAAGTGCTAGTTGCCGCATCGATTCAAGAAAGATTAAACCTTCAATATCTCCAACGGTACCACCTAGCTCTACAATCACCACATCGGGATTTTCAGACTCTAGATCTCGAATGCGCGCCTTAATTTCATTTGAGATATGGGGAATCATCTGAATGGTTGCACCCAAGTAATCTCCTTTGCGCTCTTTATGTAGAACATCCCAGTAGATACTGCCCGCAGTTATATTACTTCGTTGCGAAGTAGGCTGACCTGTGTAGCGTTCATAATGGCCTAAATCTAGATCGGTCTCAGCACCATCGTCCGTAACATATACTTCACCATGTTGATAAGGACTCATAGTTCCTGGATCAACATTCAAATACGGATCCATTTTTAACATTCGGATCGTAAGACCCCGATTAATTAATAATCGACCCACAGAAGCGGCAGTAATACCTTTTCCAAGAGACGAAACTACACCACCTGTGATGAATAGGTATTTAACCATGACCGCACCTCTGTTTCCGTTTAAAAAGCACGGAAGTAAAAACTATAGGGTTTTTTATAAAAGCCCGAGTCAAAAGTTATAATTACTTTCATAAGCTCCTCTCTCTTCATGCTTGACCAATGCAAGCTACTCGACAATTCTCATATTCATTCAATCAAAAAAGGTGCATCACAATGAAAATTTTAGTCTTGAATGGTCCCAATCTACATCTATTAGGCCAACGCGAACCGGAAATATATGGAAAAGAGACACTCCAAGATATTGAAACTCGTTTAAAATCTTCTTTTTCCGATCATGATATTTCATTTAAGCAGTCTAATTCAGAAGCCGAACTCATTACTTGGATCGGAGCTGCACCCGCTGAATACAATGGAATAATTATCAATCCTGCTGCACTCACACATACAAGTTTAGGCATCTATGATGCATTGAAAGCAATCTCATCAAAGGTTCCTGCTGTAGAAATTCATTTAAGTAATACACATCAGCGTGAAGAAATAAGACACAAAAGCTTAACCGCAAGCGCATGTATTGGACAAATCATGGGATTCCGTAGCTATGGTTATATCCTAGGGCTAAAAGCACTCGTGAATTATATTGAAACAAAGCGCTAAACAATCATCTCTCGAAACGCATCTTCCAACACTTGTCGTTCTGGTAAAGCCGTACTCATACGATGACTCAGATGTTCAATACCTTGAAGCATCAGAAGAAGCTCATCTTGATGATATCTAGCACCAAGCTCAGCCAATCGCTCGTAATATGAAGGAAATAATAGAGAAGACGGCGCCATCTCCATTTGCACCGCTAAAATATCTCTCACCCAATATAACAATTGTTCCACAATCATATATTGATCTTGTTTTCTATATGCAGCCAAGCGAGCCTCTAGCACCTCTTTTGATAAAGAATCATCATCTTGACTTTGATCTAACGTCAGCTTATCACTATGGCACTCAGCAGCTGCTGACAAAAACTCAGTGATCTGATTTGTCGCTATGATGGCTTCCATACCCGATTGTGGCGGAAAAATTGAAAAAAGAGATTCTATATTAATATCAAAAGATTTCTTAGAGCCACCACATTTAATTCGCTGGCATCGACTCTTAATTGTTGGAAGAAGTCCACCCACATTTTCTGATACAAGAATTAAAATACTTCTTGCAGGAGGCTCTTCTAAAATTTTCAATAATTTATGCTGAGCCATAGGTTGCAACCGATCAGCATATAAAATAACCGCCGCTTTCCACCCCCCACTAAAAGAGGTTTTCTGCATTCGATTAATTAAGCTTTCCACATCAGCGACAACAATCTGTCGGCTTTTACTACTCGGTTCTAACCATAATGTATCGATATGTTTTTGGGATCGAATAGATTGGCAACAACTACACGTATTATTAGGCTTCTCTCCAGCGTCACAAAAGAGCAACTGCAACATTCCCACCGAAAAATCAAACCCTTCTTTTGAAGGACTACCCTCCAATAAATACGCATGAGCAATATGCCCATTAGAAAAACTATTTTTCACATTCTTCCATGAATCTATATGAAGAGCATCTGCTTCCATTATGATCCCAATTTCATGATCAACTGAAAAATCTTATCGGCAATCGCATCTGGATCTTGACTTCCATTGATAGATTTTAATCGATTTTCGGTCGTACTAAGCATCCGGTATCCATCAATAACGCGCTGATGGAAATCAAGTGATTCAGATTCAATTCTATCCTTTTCACCTTTTATTTCACTATATCGACGTGTGAGCCGCTCAAAGCAGGTGCTAATATTTAATTCCAGTAATACCGTCAACGACGGAAATAAGCCCTGTGTTGCATAACAATTAAGTCGATTAATCAGATCAATATCACCACCTCGACCATATCCTTGATAAGCCACACTTGAATCAACGAATCGATCACACAGCACCCATTTACCCTCTTGTAATGCAGGGAGTATTATTTCTTTCACCAATTGAGCTCGGCTCGACATAAAGAGTAATAGTTCTGTAGTATCCGATAAGCCTGCTGAATCCTTTGCCTGCAATTTTCGCCTGATAGATTCACCTATATGAGTTCCCCCTGGCTCTCGAACAGAGATAACTTGCTCCCCCATATCAATCAGCCTTTCTGACAGATATTTTATTTGTGTAGACTTGCCGCTGCCCTCCGGGCCCTCAAATGAAATTAGACGACGGTTAATCATTAGGATTTTCTTAGCTGATATCCTTCAGAAGCATCTTTTATATGCCACCCTTTGGAAACTATCTCATCTCTTAAACGATCAGATTCACTCCAATCTTTTTTATTTCTCGCATTCATTCGTAACTCAGCTAAAGCAATAATATCACTCGGAATCTTTTCTTCAGTCGGCATCAAAAGACCCAATACCGCATCTAATTCAGACCATAATTGAAGAAGAGCCACCGCTTGATTAGATGACATATTACTTTCTTTTAGTTCAATATTTCCAGTATGCACGATTTCAAAAATAGCAGCTAATGCGCCCGATATATTCATGTCATCATCCATCTCTCGCACAAATTGATCTCGTGCTTGAGAAGCCCATATTGGCAATTCAGTAGCAACGGATTCGTTAGCCGCACAATCTTTCAATGAAAGATAAAATTCATCTAATCGACGCAAAGCGGTTCGATTTGCCTCAAGTGAAGAAAACGTAAAATTAAGCGCTTGCCTATAATGCGTAGCCAACAGCTCATATCGAATTTCCCTTCCACTATAACCCTTATCCAAAAGATCCTGCATAGTGTAAAAATTACCTAATGATTTAGACATTTTCTTTCCATCCACAATCAAATAGCCACAATGCATCCAATATTTTGAATAGGTTTTGCCCGATACCGCTTCAGATTGAGCAATCTCATCATCATGGTGAGGAAAAATATTATCTACGCCACCCGTATGCAGATCAAAGCTCTCACCTAATATCGTCGTGCTCATGGCCGAACATTCAATATGCCAACCAGGCCGTCCTCTTCCCCATGGTGATTCCCAAAAAACATCACCATCTTTTTCAACATAAGCTTTCCAAAGTGCAAAGTCCCCCAGATTATCTTTTTCATATTCATCTTGGCTAACACGCGCACCCGATCGCATGCCCTCTCGGTCGAGTCGAGCGAGACAGCCATATTTCTCAAACTTATCAATTCGATAATAAACAGATCCATCCTCAGACTGATACGCATACCCTTTATCAACTAACACCTGAATCATCTCTATCATTTGCGGGATGTAATCCGTTGCTGCCGGATAATGTTCAGCAGGCTCGATATTAAGAATATTTAAATCATTAAAAAAAGCATCGATATATTTAGCCGTAAACTCCTTTAGACTTTTTCCTTCAGCAATCGAATGGCGAATCGTTTTATCATCAACATCTGTCAAATTCTGGACTTGTTCGACTTCAAAACCACTAAATTGAATATAACGGCGCAATAGATCTTCAAACATATATGCCCTAAAATTACCTATATGTGCATAGTTATAAACGGTCGGTCCACATGTATACATTTGGACTTTTTTCCCATCGAGAGGTTCAAGTACCTCTTTTTTACGACTCATTGTATTGAAAATATGAAATGCCATCTTTAAACCTCAAATATCAGTTGTGGAGCATCTTTCCAGAGTAGCTCCAAGTCATAATAATTACGCTGTTCTTCATCAAAAAGATGGATCATCACACCTTGAATATCAACAATCAGCCATCCGCTATCTGGTATTCCAGTCCTATCAAAATCAAATAAACCCTTACTTTTTAGATCTAGCTGCAAACCTTCAAACAAGGACTTTAAATGAGGTCTATTTGCTCCTGTGGCTATAACAAAAGAATCTGATACCGTAGACAACTTTGATAAATCTAAAATTTTAATATTAATTGCTTTTCTATCATCTAAAAATTGAACAACTGATTTAATTAAAACATCCCTTTTCATTACTCTACGTTAGCTTTCATAAAGAGAGTTGTCGACTATGTAGTTTTTAACACATCGAGGAACAAGATGATTATATGGCTTTTTCATTTTTATAGCATCTCGAACTTGAGTTGAAGATATCTCTATTTCAGAAATTGTAACGCGCTGCTCAAATAAATGATCTTTCTGCTCTTGGGTAAATTTCATGTTATCAATTCTTGATTTAAGAAGCCCACAACCCGGTCTTATAAATGTAACCACATGACAAGCCTTCAATAAATCTGCAACCCGATACCATGAATCAAAATGGGCTAACGAATCAGATCCAATAAAAAAGAAAATTTGAGCATGCGGATATCTGTGCTGATAATGAAGTACTGTGTCTATCGAAAAGGATATTCCTCCACGTTCGATTTCCAGCCGAGATACTTCACCAATTTGGTATTCATTAACGACCTGCTCCACCATGGCATATCGGTGATATTCTGAAACTTCGCTACCCTCTTGTTTATGGGGGGCAGTCAAGGCGGGCACAAAAATAAATCGATCCAAATGAAGAACTTGATTTAAATCTCTGGCAATTTGCAGATGACCAAGGTGTATTGGATCAAATGATCCCCCAAATAAACCTATCTTTTCAATGCCCATTTTTTAAGGCTCACATACTCCGCTCTAAGATATACTTAATACCATTGTTGCCAAACTTTAATAACATCACCCGCTTCAATTTTTACGTCTTTTGAAGGATCTTTCTCAAGAATCTTTAAATTGTATGTGTATATTTTTCCCTGGCGCGTCACCGTAACTTTTTTCTTATTCGCAAATGAAGTGTATCCTCGAGCACTTGCGATAGCCTGTAGTAACGTTGTTCCACTGCTTAATGGAAATTGACCGGGCTGTAAAACTTCGCCCTGAACATAAAATACCTTTGCCGTCATTGTAACATTAACAGAAATATTACGATATATTTCACCTTCAATGTATAGGCGTTCTATTTTATCTTCTAACTCAGATGTCGTTAAACCAGCCGCTATGATTGAATCTTCAATATGAAGTAAACTTATCTCGCCATTCTCGTCAATGACCGGATCGAGTTGGACTTGATCTAAAATACCACTAAACCGAATAAACAAGGGATCAAGGGGTTGTAATCTATAAGCACCAATTTTTTCTAAATCAACATGAGCATCAAACGTTTGTTTATCAACATATGCAGATTGATTCATACATCCCATCAAAAGAAAAAAACCAATTAATAGTAGGACATACACCATAATTCGCTTCATCGTTGAAATTCTCCTCTAAATTGAATTCGCTTCAGTATCACTATCATCCCGGTTGTAATAATCAGAATAATAGCTGTGATAATAATAATAGTAATCATCGCGCATCACATTAATATTGTTCAAAACGGCACCCGCAATTTCAATTGATTGTGCCTGTAAGGCTGATACCGCTTTTCTAATCATATTAATCGGATACTTTCGATATTGAACAACTAAAATAGAACTATCTACTTCCTTGGCAATAATATTAGCATCACTAATCCCTACGATAGGTGGTGTATCAATTAGTACAAGATCGTACTTAGATTTCAGGCTCTGTATAAGTTCACTAATTTTTTTCGGATCTAATACCCCCAATGAAGCCCGCGGCAATCGACCTGAAGGCAAGAACTGTAAGTTAGGAATACTCGTTGCTTTAACTGCTTCTTCAACCGGCACATCTCGTAATAGAACATTCGTTAAACCAAAACGATTAGACATACCTAAAATTGTATGTTGAACCGGTCGTCTCAAATCCCCATCAACTAATAAGACTTTTGAACCTTGCTGCGCAGCCACATAAGCCAAATTAAATACTGTTGTTGATTTTCCCTCACCTGCTCCACTAGACAAAATACAATGTGCCATTCCTTCGTTATCTTTTGCAATAAACGAAAGATTTGTTTTCATCACCCGATAAGATTCGGCATTTTCACTATCGGGTCCTTCTTCAATTAAAGGTCGTACTTTTTGCGGAATTAATCCTACAACTTTCAACTGCAATTTATTTTCTATATCATCTGCATTTTTAACAGATGTATCTAAATATTCGATAAAGTAAGCAAGACCAACACCAGCACCTAAGCCCACAAATATACTCAGAAGAACATTCAAAAATAAATTTGGGCTCACTGGCTGCATATTTGGTTCTGCAATATCAATAATTTCAACCGGATTTTTCGGAATTTGAAGAGTAATAATTTCCTGACGATGTTTTGCCATAAGCTGATTATAGATAAAACGTTCTGTTTCTAAGTCTGCCAAAGCGTTCCGATATGGTCTAAACTTTGCCCCTTGTGATTCAATGGTATCTGTTCTAACACTTGCTAGTACTTTATCTAAACTTTCAAAATTATTCTTAGCAATTATATACTCGGTATCCAATCCATTACGTAAAGCGGTAAGCCTCTTCTTCAACGTCTCTTCCAAAGTAACAATTTGAGATCTTAATCGTTTAACTTCAGGGTGATTATTTCCATAATCAGCCTGCACAGAACTTAAATTAACTTCAATATCTTGTATTTGCTGTATGGTACTCATAACAAACTGATCAAACGTAATATAAGAGGCTCTTTCTAATAAATCTTTATCGTCTAGATCTTCAAGAATACGTAACAATCCTTCTTTTTCTACCATTTCACGTTGAGCAAATAATCGATCTCCTTCCAATTGTTGCATCCGAACTTCACCGACATCAAACTGTCCTTCCCCGCCCACAACAGCAATATTTAGATCTTCCCGTATTTTTTGGATATTTTCTTCTGCACTTGCTACGCGTTGGCGCTGTTCCGTTAATGATTGTTCCATTTTATCGATGGCCTCACGTGCACTTTTTGCAGCTAAGTCCAATCGAGAATCTCGGTACACTTGAGCAATTTCATTTGCGATATCAGCTGCCTCATCTGGATTATCACGTTTAACATTAATCACAATTAATGAAGTATCGCGTTGCTGAAAAACATTAATACTATTTCTTAAAATTTTAAGGGAAATATCTCTTGTGAGTACCTTCTCATCTTTACCCCATTCATTTTGAAGGTCTAAACGATATATCACTTCATTTAAAATGGGCTTCGATGTTAAGATCTCAAATTGAGTACGCAAAAAATAGGGATTATACATCTGAACGCTTTGATAAGCAGTAAATGGATTAATCTCTGGGGTATCTTCTGAAACCGAAATACGCGATGAAGATGCGTAAATGTTAGGTAGCAACAATGTGTACACTGTACCGGTTAATACAACGAGAAATGCAACGGCAAGAATCAACTCCTTACGAGAACTAATGACTCGCCAGTAATCCAAAAAGTGTACTGAAGATGTTTGCTGATCTGCATCATAGCTCATGAAATGGACTCCCTATAAAAAATAAGATGGCAAAATATACCTTTACCATCTTCATGTTTGAAAGCTCGAAATAAGACTTATAGTTCCAATTTCCAACCCAGATACAACCTATTCTTTTCGTAATCTGTATTGGCAGTAATTTCTGATTCCCTCGAACGGCCCTGATAACCCACTTCTATAAAATGATTTCGATTAATTTGATAATCTGCACGAATATTTAAAATTTTGAGTAGATCTTCATCCCCATAATTTTCTGATACGTCTCTCAGAAAATCGCTGTCATAATTGCTCGAAACAATAGAATAAGAGATATTGAAATTTATTTTTGCAGTAATATCGTGATTGATTGCTATTAACAAATCGTCTCTTTCCTCAGCATTGTAATAAGTTGATGTAGAATATCTAAGGCTCCTGCTAAAACTACTACTAATTCTTGTTCTATCGGATAAATCATAATTAAATCCAAACTCAAAGAATGGATTTGAGCTACTGCTTGTAACTTTATTATTCACATTATCATTTCTCTGTTCAATTTCAGCATCTGTATAGCCAAACTGAATTGATCCTAAAAATTCAGGATTGAATACCCGGTCGTATCCAAAAAATAATGTTTTCGAATTCATCCCTCCGGCATTATTGTGCAGTTTATGATCCGAAAAATTATAACCAAAAGAAACCGTTCTTTTATCAGCATCTAAATCTCTACTTATTACTGCACTAAGGTTGTAACGATCAAAGTCACGTGTTTCATCGAAAGCTCTCGAATCTCGATCATTTCTTCGATTTACAAGTCCTCCTGAAAAATTTAAACCATTTCTATTATTCAATTTTTTTCTAAAAGAACTCTTAAGAGTATTTTCTGAGTATTCTTTACCTCTATTCTGATTATTAGTCTGATATTCATCTATCTCTGAGTATCTATATCTATCGGTTATTTGAAACTCTGATGATTGACTTAGTATTTTAGTATAATTTGCATAAAGATCTTGGAGAAATAACGTTTTCTCATTTGCATCAAAGCGATATCTTATCTCAGGTTGCCAATACAGAAGTAGTTCAGAACCATTAGAAAATTTCATGTTGCCACTAAGATTAAATAAATCACTAATATAAGATGTTTCTACAATATCAGCATCTGTACTCCTCTGATAAAGGTTGTCATCATGACCAAATCTAAGATAGTTCGAATAAATAAATGACTTAGAAGATGCACCATGAGCCGTTGTAATGAGTGTGAAGAATCCAAAAAGTACGCATATTATGTTTTTCATAATAAATTCCTAAAAAAATCTCTATTAAATTGGTGTAGCATCATTCGAAGATTCATTGAAACCACCCCCATCAGGAGTTGTTGTAGATTCACGAAAATGATTATGTAATGTATTCATTACCTCTTGATAAATTTGCGGCCGACCGATATTCTTATATATATTTGGTACTGCATCTAAAACTTTGTCAGTTTCTTCCGAGACTACTTCTAAAGCTTTAGCTGAGAAAATTAATAAATCAGGTAATGCATCTATAGTCTCAATTGTGGCTAATACAGAAGGTAAAGTAACTCCGTAAAATATTTCTTCACCAATGAGATATGCTGTATCCAGTCGCACATCAATATCAGTAATTAAGTCTATCGAAGATGCATCTGTGGTGAGTATTCTATTCATTAGTTCTTCTGTTGTGTCACGAACATCATTTAATTCATTAATCCGCTTTTCAGTATCGGTAAATGAAACAGAAGTATAATATTCAGCATTATCTGCAATTTGTTCGGCTTTATCCGCATGCATTGAACCAAGAAATTGTGATAATTGGACAATTCTCTTTACCGCTTTTTCTAACCCAACCTGCTTTGAATTATCGATTTGCGCTATTGCTGCGAAAGATAATGAAAAAAGAAACACTGTTAAATACTTAATTTTCATCTTCATTATTTTACTCCTCAATTGATAGTCATCATTACTGATATTTTGCAGTAATCGCTTTTTTCGTATAATCAGCATTATCAAGAACCAACTGTTTGACTTGAGCGATTTCATCAATGGAATTTTGTATAGTATCTAACTGATCTAGACGGTTCTGCGCCAGTACTCGAACGTATGATGTTGAAATAATAACCGCGTTTGCATGTGTTTGAGTCAATTGTTTACACACATCTAGAAGAGCTTTGTAATCTTCTTTTAGAGATTCATTGGATGTTTCTCTTATTTTTGCTGCACACATTTTAGACTCATTGTATGAGTTAAGTGCCGTATTCCAATCTTCTGACGTTGTATTTAAAAGTTGTACGACATAATCAAGATCTGGTGATGTTTCTGGTATTAGTGATACTACAGCTTCAGCTTTTGCGATCGCATTTCTTGCCCGTTCAATCGCTTGTGAAGCTGAATCAAGATCAGCGGTAGCCTTGCTAGACACAAGCAAGGAAAATATAGTTATAAGCAGTAAGGCTTGGTGACGCATTAATTTATCTCCATATGAACTATAGTTAGTAAGCATGTTTTTCATGTTAAGCACAACGATAAAAAATTATAATTTATTAATTATGTATAATAAGTCCTTGTAAGATTTTTTGTAATCAAGTCCGTTTACATTGCAAAATTGCTGCCATGTATTAAAATCATTGGGAAGGCTATAAACTGATCCTTTTCTATTTTCCCCACTTAACATAAGAAATGTCTGCCCTACAAAACGAGCCAGCTCATCTTCATTAACAGGCTTATTTTGATAAAAATCTAACCAATCAACTTTAATACCATTATTATTAAGAAAATTTACACATTCTTTAATGGAATAATCTGATCGGATATGTCGGTCAAATAATCCCGAATACTTTACATAACATGCAACAAACTGAGGATAATTTACCTCAGATATAGAAATAGAGGTAACTCCAAAAACAATGCACGCTACAACTAGCTTTATTCGTATATTAAACATAGTAATATTTAATAAGCTATGACCTCGGAATTAAAGATTAAACCGACTACATTTTAAATCGTATGAAGATATCCTACACATTCAAATGTAACACAGCGGAACAAGAGCGGCTCTTGCAAGAGCTAAGGAAAGCAACCTACAACATTGAAACTGTTCCCCATACGTTAATCGCAGTATCTATAGAACAATGTAGAATTAACCTCTACAAGTCGGGCAAATTACTCATTCAAGGTAAGCGAGCCAAGGAGTGGATTGAGTTTGTGCTGGAACCTAATATACTACAACGTATCGAAATAGGTTATGATGAAATTCTAGACCCTAAAGCACTTGAGCCTCATATGGGAATTGATGAGAGTGGGAAAGGCGACTTTTTCGGACCCCTCGTAATTGCTTCTGCATACACTGATAAAAAATCCGTAGCTCTTTTGAAAGAAGCAGGTGTTCAAGACTCCAAGCGTATCAAATCAGATCGAAAAATAATTTCCTTAGCTAAAGAGATTCGCGACATCTTAAATAATCAATGTGCCATTATCACTATCGGTTCAAAATCCTATAATCGAATGTATTCAAAATTGAGAAATGTAAACAAGATGTTAGCTTGGGGCCATGCAAGAGCAATCGAAAATCTTCTCGAAATCACACCCGATTGTCCCCGAGCTTTATCTGACAAGTTTGGGCCTGATAATCGAATTAAGATGGCTCTAATGGAGCGAGGAAAAAAGATTCTTCTGGAACAGCGAACGAAAGCTGAATCTGATCCAGCTGTTGCCGCCGCCTCTATTCTTGCTCGAGCTGGATTTGTCATGGCTTTACAAAAAATGGAAAAAGAATTTAAGATAAGCATTCCAAAAGGAGCTTCTCAACATGTTCGATCGGTAGCAGAAGATCTCATTGAGAAGCACGGACCCTCCATCTTAACACAAACTGTAAAATGCCATTTTAAAACAACAGATCAAGTGCTTGCCGCCAAAGGAATGACTCGCCACGATTTACCCATAATTAATTAACTGAGCCAAAGCTGATATGCTCAATCTTAGCTGCAGCACAAAGATTTAAAACATCAATCACTCTCTCATGGATTGAATCATCATGCGCATCAATTATCACAACTGCCGGTTGACCCACTCGATCAGAAGCCTCTTTATAGCGAATTAAAATATTCTTCAGCTGGGCTAATTGAGTTGTATCATCCCCAGAAAAAAACTGATTATTCAAACGAATCTTCCCCGCTACATCAACTACTATAATCTGCTCATCTGGCATAACCACCTGAGTCGTAAGCGCTACCGCTCCTGGCAATGACAAACCAAGATCTGCTTCAGGTCGTTTTAACTGCGCACTAACCATAAAATAAATCAATAAAAGAAAAACTACATCGATCAATGGAGCAATCTGAAGCCCCACCTTCTCCCTCATCAACTCATCAACCCAAGCATTCATTATAGACCTGCCTCATAGGTTGCAAAAATAACATCCGATGCACCACTTTCCGCACAGGCTTCCATGATGCGTTTTACGTGTCGATTTTTGGCATACCTATCTATGCGAAGGCAGATAGATGCATTTGGATTATTCTGTATAATTTCTTTCAGGTTCTCTTTCAGTTCGCCCAATTGCACTTGTTGTAGATTCATCAATATATCTACCTGTTCGCCACTTACATCCTGCGAACGTATTGTAATAAATGTTCGACTCCCTTGCTGTTCAGGAATATTTGCCTGATCAGCAACAGCCAACTCAACCGGCGTACGGTCCAATTTTTCCATATGTGAAGCCACCATAAAAAAGATTAAAAGCAAAAAAACCATATCAATCATGGGTGCCATGTTAATCTCTTCATCTTCCTCAAAAAATGAAGTTTTAAATCGCATCTATTCGCTCAGATCCATCGGAGTAGAAAAACGGTAAAGATTGATAAAATGACCTATCAACCTTCCCATCGACGACATACTTTTTATGAAATTATTTTTGAAAATAAAATAAGCAATCATGGCAGGAATCGCAATGACCAGTCCCGTTGCCGTCGTTACAAGCGCCTCACCAATACTACCAGCTAACTTGCCAGGATCCCCCATACCCCCCTGAGAGATAATCGAAAATGCTTTTATCATGCCCGAAACCGTTCCAAGCAAACCCAGCATCGGTGCCGTTCCTCCAATAATAGAAAGATAATTAATTGGCTTCATAAAAGTGACCAACTGCTCATTCCCCATTTCTTCTGCTGCTTCCATAACATGAATTGCATCAAATGTATGTTCCTCACTCACACGTTCCATGGCAGCATCCAAGACTGCTGTGATCAAACTATCATTTGCAGCACATAATGAACGAACTCCAGCCACATCGCGATTTCGCATCATAGATTCAATTTCATCTTTTAAATCAGGACGAAGTAAATTGTGTTCACGCAACATTAAAAGATTTCGTATAATAAAGTAGAACATCGCCAACGAAAAAAGCCCAAGTGGATACATCGCCCACCCACCCTGCTGGAGTAAATCACCAAGTGAAATGGTCTCCTCAAAAGCCGCATTTTCAGCTTGTGCCCAACTCATCGTTGCAGCACCCAAAAGTACTCCCACCGCACCATTTATTCTCGCTTGAATCATCATCTACCTCCGTTTTAACCTTCTTTTTTTGTCGACTGAAGCAGAACCATCGCTTTTCTCATCCATTCAGAATCAGGATATGACCACCTTAACTCTTGTGCCACCTGCTCCGCTTGCGCCATCGAACCTTTATACAAATATATTTCTGCCTCCAAATAAAGAGCAGGTGCCATCCATTCACGATCACGTGGATATAAAGCCACGATCTTTACTACTTCACGCAATGATTTCTTATACTCTTTTCTGAACCGATGCATCCGCGCCTCGACATAATGCAACATCGGAGAAGAGACCCGTTTCCCATTCCGTAATCGGTTCCAATAAAATTGCGCTCGATCTATATTTTTGCGATCAAGCCAAATTAAAGCAGCATACCCCTCTGCAGCAACAGCTTCTTGCGGAGAGCTTGATGCCTCTAACACTTCTACTGCTCGTAGTGCACCCGCCTCATTGCCACTCCAATATTCACACTTTAACAACCAATACCAATAGATATCTAAATTACTCGGTATATTTTTAAGACTGGATAATGGCGATAAAACCTGATCAAGCCGCCCACACAAACTCGCCATTCTTCCACTCGAATATAACGATGCGCACAACTCAGGACTTAATTCACGAAACCGAAATTCCAGCCGCTCAATCGCATTTGTTGCAATCGGAGGGCGTCCCCCATTCATCCCAATACGATCACCCTGTAAAAGAAGCTGATTAGCTTTTAAAACCGCCCCACTTTTTAAAATTACATCTACCTCATAAACCGCAAATACTGATTGAAGGATGAGCAAATAAACCAAAGTTAAAAATTTCTTTTTCATGGCAAGACTTCTCCACTCAATTGCTTTAACCGATCACGCGCATAATCGGTTTCGGGAAATGTGGCTAATGCAGGAATCGAGATCATTTCTCGACAGGTTTGAATCAACTCCTCTTGTCGTCCACCTAATGCCTCCAAACAAACCATACTTTCCATATATGCTTTGACCACCCAAGCTGGATAGCCACCATAAAGAACATAAATACGCTGGTAGTAAGCAAATGCTTCCGCCCACTGCCCTAATGCTTGTCGACAAGATCCCATCCAAAATAGCACCTCCGGCGTCAACTCACCACGCCATTCTCGCGTCGTAAGAATCTCTTCATACACATCAATCGCCTCTTTATAACGACCCTGAAGCCGTAATGCATCTCCTGCACGCAATCGTGCTATCCCCGTTAAAGGAGTTTCATACCCATACTCTTCTATCATCTCTAAACTCAGGGTATTAATACTTTCATAGTCCTGCAAACCTATGCGGGCGTCCAAGGCCGCCACCCGAACTTCCAAGCCAGAAAGAGTACGATCATCACGATTCAAGATTTGCTGCTCGGCCAAGAGAACTAAATCATATCGCTCTTTTTCCAACGCATATTCTGCAATCAACGACAATCCCAATGGCCCCGCCAGTTTGACCGCACGTTTTTTTAATAAAACATTTAAATGTAGCTCACGAGCCTCCACGCTTACCAGCGATGCCATAACCGTATGATAACGAAGCGCTAATACCTCACTCTCTGCCTCCATCTGTTTCAATCGTTCAGTCACCCATTCAAGAATAACATCCTGATAAGCCAACAAAGACGCTTTTCTATAATCTGCAATCAACCGTTCTTGTAAGCGATCCACCCCCAATCGCTCAGGGTCTTCCCCAAACTCTTCCAAGCAATCCAGCAATAAACTCAACGCCTTCGGATAATCATTCATTGCCTCATATGCATCCATGCTCATCGAAACAGCCCGTACCAAATCCGCTCGCTCCTTCCAATGTTCCAGATAGACAAGCATATGATTTACAATACTTTCATGCGCATCTTGCAACTTCCACACCTTCGCCCGTTGGAAAAAAGGATAATTATATTGATCTAATTCCTCTGCTGATCCTAATGCACGCTCATACCAAGCAACCCCCTCCTCAAGAGATCCTTCAGCAGCACGGAGGTCTCCCAACATCGCAAATGCCTCCGAGGTCAAACTTCCATCAGGATACTGTTCAATAAAATCAAGAAACGTTTGTTCTGCCTCTGCATATAAAGCCGCTCCAAACTGACTCATTCCCAACCGATACAGCACCTCTTCTCTCAATACAACATCTACAAAAGCGGATTCTGACAGGAACGTATGAAAAGAAACTATTGCCTTATCGAATTGGGTTAAATAAAGGTGAGTTAAACCCTGCCAAAAAGAAACGGTCTCTCGAATTGCACTCGTTGGATACCGATCTAAAACCTCCGAAAAATTGTCTAATGCAGATGTAAAATCAAACTGCTTAAAATAAATATACCCCAGCAGATATCCCAGTTGATCCGCATATCGATAATCCAACCGCTCTTCCCGCACGTCTAATCCTAATGTAAGCGCAGCATCCCACTGCTCCTCCTGCATGTGCAACTGTAATAAATTTAAGGCTATATCATCCCAAAACAGTCCTTCCGGCCTTTCATGCAAATAGGCATATCCCTCCTGTTTTGCCAACAACCACTCTGCCTCATCAAGCAATACCGTAAACGACGCATAATGAGCTCGATCAGCAACTTCAGAAGTTGGATATCGCTCTATAAGAGTCTGATAAAGAGTAAATGTTAGCCAATGCCGCTGCAATTGATGCGCGGCTTGTCCCATTCGCAAGAGCAACTCAACATCATAATCAATAAACTGCTCAACCTGCTCTATCCGAACCCGCTGAGCTGCCACTTTCTTCTCTATTTCCAGCTGTTCCTCCTGATGAACGGTCAAACTACGGCCCATACCAGGACGAAACGAAACAATCTGTTGATCTAAGAACTGCAAACGATCTTTCTGATAAATTCTAATTTCTTCTCGAAAAACAACTTCACGATATAATAACAACGCCTCAGAAAAAGCTGCTTGATTATATTGATAGTCACCCGCTTCAAGTAGCGCCACATTCAAGGCTAACTCATGTCTAGATAATCGATTACAATAAGGTAGAAATTGAAATAACTCCGCAAACTGATTTAACCGAGCATAAGAAGTAACCAACATAACCGACGCCCGAGATCGATCCTCATCGCTCTGCGAAAATCGGAACAATTTTCGAAGAGGCTCTATCGAATCCGCCCATTTTTTTTGTTCAAAACAGGCTTCTGCAAAAAGACGAAGTGCCGACCGTTCCATCTCATCCTCAAGCAGCATATCTTTCAACACATGCTCTGCCTCCGCTTCTGCCTCTGCCCAGAAACCGAACAAACTAAAACATTCGGAAGCCAACAATCGAGCATCATTCCGTTGCGGATCTAAATAAAAAAGATCTGCAAATTGACGAAACCCCTCAGCCGCTCGCTGATAATCACCCAGCTTCATAAAGCAATCAGCTAATTGAAAAATAGAAAACGCTAACGTTTGCTGCGCTTTTTTCTCCGGGTCATCCTCTAGCCGAAATACCGCCTCTTCTAAAAAAGGAACTACATCTGCATGTTGTTCATTTCTGAGCAATTCTCGACAAACACTCAATAAATTACTGGTACTCTCCTCCTTTGGATTCAATCGATTAAGCTGACTAACCGTTAATCCACGCGTTTCCCCCCCAGATACCAGCAACAAAGATAGGCATAAAAAAGTAAGCGAAACCCTTCTTTTCCAATATGAATCCCAATACGACATCAAAAAAATCTCTCAGACATTCGAAAACCATCAAAGATCAAACTCATAAAAAAAATGAACTAAATCTTGCACAACCTAGCCTTGTTTCGCTAGAAAACACCCCCTTAAAGAGACAGAGGTTCTAAGCATGAAAAGCGAAATTCATCCAAATTATCAATTGGCAACCGTAAGTTGTGCGTGTGGAAACGTTTTCCAAACTCGTTCAACCGTCAAAGAAATGCATGTAAACACATGCTCTGCATGCCATCCCTTCTTTACCGGTCAGGCTAAATTCATCGACACGGAAGGTCGTGTAGACCGCTTCAAGAAACGCTTTACAGAAGGCACCTATTAGCCTTTACTTTTAACTTAGCCGAACACCCCAATCGTGTTCGGCTTTTTTGTGCCCACAACCTAACCCCTGCGACTCCTTTATGAAAATCGACGCCAGCTACCTCGATCAGATTAACGAGCAAATTCAACAACTCGAAGCAACGATGTCACGACCCGAGGTTTCCTCTGATCCCAACAAAATGAAGCAATGTATGCGTGAGTATGCTCATCAAAAAAAAATAGCCACTTTCGCCGGACAACTCTGGCAACTCATGCAGACGATTGAAGAAAGCCAAACATTATTAAACGATACCGCTTGCGAGGAAGAGCTCAGAGACCTTGCGCAGCTTGAAAAAGAAGAAGCTGAAGAAAAATTACCTGAAGCCGAACGGAATGTGCGCCTAGCGCTGCTCCCCCCCGATCCTGTTGATAACCGCAATGTAATTATCGAAATTCGCGCCGGAACCGGCGGCGACGAGGCCGGTATTTTTTGCGGAGATCTCTACCGTATGTATACACGATATTTTGACCTCAAAGGGTGGAAGCATTCTATGATGGATGCCAACCTCTCCGAATCAGGCGGCTATAAAGAAGTCTCCTTCTCCGTCGAGGGCGACGAAGTGTATAAAACCTTAAAATACGAAGGAGGAACCCACCGCGTTCAACGCGTGCCTCAAACCGAAACCCAAGGACGTGTTCATACCTCCGCCGCCACTGTCGCCGTGCTAGCCGAAGCCGAAGAGGTCGACATCGAAGTCAAAAATGAAGATCTACGTATTGATACCTATCGTGCATCTGGCGCGGGCGGGCAACACGTTAACACCACCGACTCTGCCATCCGCATCACCCACGTTCCAACTGGTGTCGTCGTTCAGTGCCAAGACGAACGCTCACAACATAAAAATAAAGCCGCCGCCATGAAGATGCTCCGCGCCAAACTCTTCGATGAACAGCAAAGAAAAAAAGCCGAGGAAGAAGCTTCTCAACGCAAATCAATGGTTGGATCGGGTGATCGCTCTGAAAAAATTCGCACCTATAATTTTCCGCAAAACCGACTCACCGATCACCGTATTAATTTAACGATCTATAAACTCGATCGTGTCATGGAAGGCGACCTCGACGAAACATTGCACGCCCTACATCAGTTCGATCTCGAAGAACGCCTTCAAGAACAAATGAAACAAACGGCATCTGACTAGATGAAAGTTCCCCTCAATTGAGGCGAATAAACTACGGCATGAATACAGAAAATAAAGTATATGATTATCTCGTCATCGGTAGTGGTTTAGCCGGCCTCTCCGCTGCCATTGAACTTAGTCAATACGGCCTCGTACTTGTCGCTACAAAGGTCGCAGCTATAGAATCAAATAGTTTTTATGCACAGGGCGGAATCGCCTGTGTAATGGACCCTGACGACTCATCCGATGATCACATCAGCGACACCCTCAACTCAGGATGCGGCCTCTCCAAAGAAGATATCACCCAAAAAATCATTTCCCACGGACAAGACCGCATCAGATCTCTTGAAAAATTAGGTCTAAAATTTGATCTCCGAAAAGGAAAAGAGACTGAATACGACCTCGGGAAAGAAGGAGGACATTCCCACCGACGTATTCTGCACTGCGGTGATATAACCGGAAAAGCTATCATGCACACCCTGCAAGAATCGGTAAAAGAAAATCCGAACATCATACTTCTTGAAAACGTTATGGCGATTGATCTCATCACCACTAGCTGGCTAAAAATGAAAGGTCCAAACCACTGTATCGGAGCCTATTTTCTTGATCGAACTGCCAATAAGATTATCTCCATTCAAGCAGGCGCCACACTCCTAGCATGTGGCGGGGTAGGCAAAGTCTATCCCTACACCTCTAATCCCGATGTAGCTACCGGCGACGGCATCGCCATGGCATGGCGAGCTGGACTCCCCATTCGTAATATGGAATTCATCCAATTCCATCCCACCTGCCTCTACCATTCAGACGCAAAATCATTCCTTATCTCAGAAGCCGTTCGAGGTGAAGGCGCTAAACTGCTAGATCTACGCGGAAATGCCTTCATGGAAACCTACGACCCCAGAGGATCACTCGCGACCCGCGATATCACCGCCCGCGCCATTGATTCGGTTATGAAAATAAACGGAGATCCCTACGTCTACTTAGACATTACGCATCGTTCTGAAGCTTTTCTACAAGAACGCTTTCCGAATCTATTTGCCGCCTGCCTGCGCTACGGTATTAACATGGCAACCGACCCCATTCCCGTCGTACCCGCCGCCCACTACTCATGCGGAGGAATTGCCGCCGATGTAGACGGAAAAACAGTATTATCTGGTCTCTTTGTCGCAGGAGAAACCGCTAATACTGGCCTACACGGAGCCAATCGACTTGCAAGCAACTCCCTTCTAGAAGCAACCGTCTGCGGACATCAAGCTGCACATGCTATGCACAACAACTACCGTAAAGAAAATTTCGATATCAACATTCCCAGCTGGAAAAAAGGCGTTGCGGTCTCCTCAGATGAAGCTGTCGTTGTAGAACACAACTGGAATGAAGTACGAACCTGTATGTGGGATTATGTCGGTATTGTACGAACTCAACGTCGACTCAATCGAGCCCGAGCACGAATTCAAAATTTACGCAAAGAGATCAAGCAGTATTATGGCGACTATCTTGTCACTTCTGATCTTCTTGAACTACGAAACTTAGCCGATGTAGCAGATCTTATCATTCGCAGCGCACTCACGCGCAAAGAAAGCCGCGGCTTACATCACATGGTTGATTTTCCTGAAAAAAATAAAGAGAAAGTTGATACCATCATTCAAGATGCACCCGGTGGACCACTCACCTAATCGGTTAGATAAAAATCTCCCCAGTACGACTCCGAAAAATCGACGACTTAGAAACCTTATCATACGTATTAGGCTTGAAAATGAAATCATTGAGTTCATCGGTTTCACATATACCTAAGGCCTGTTTGAAAATACTCAAGTTTTTGCCCCTTGTCTCAATGGCATATACGCTTCTCGTCAAGCCATTCGTAAAAAGCGAAAACAACACTTCCCTGTTATTAAAAAAATACAAATACGCAAGATAAGCCACTTCTCCATCTGTAATATACAGAGATTAAGAAGTATTTAATTTAAAGTAATAACCTCATTTAATTGCTGACACCGCGGGCATTTATTCATAGGCCGCCGATTCGAAACCGAATATACGTGTTCACATCGAGAACAAAAATGAACATATTCACGCTCCTTTAACGGTCGATATGACGAACGCAAACGTTCGTAAAATGCCAACAAACCAATCCCCATCAAAGGAAAAGCAAGGAGTAACATAATCAGCAAAGATAACGAAATGTTCATGGAATCTCCTTCGCGGATCGACTCCGTGCTTCAACCCAACCCGACTCCCGCGAACCAGCTTCAAACTGCATCGCATACAAGGCACGAACCACTGCTTGATTCCAGACTCTATTTTCAATAGGCGATTCAACAAAAAGATGTTTTACCCGCCCGTGTTCAGAAACTTCAATCTGCGCACGAACAAAAAAAGAGCCCTCTATCTCTTCCGGCGAATCAAACGAAGAGGTCACCCACCGACGCTGCAGATTATCGCTCAACACCACCGATTGATCTTCGTGAGATACCCACCTCAATGCATAGGCCGGTTCTTCTATAAAAGGAATCCCCTGCTCAACAAAATCACTCAACACAACCAACAAATCTCCCGGTTCCGCTGCATAACCCGTATCCAAAAAATATTCTCGCTGAACTGTCTTAGCGAAGCGCAATTCTGTGCGTGTCGTAGAGCTATCTATCTCCGCACTGTAACCCGCCGTTGAAGGAAACGCAAAAAGCAGGGGTGACTGAACTTCACGGACATCATAATCCAATTTTGGATCGCTACCCGAATTAATCCAGACTGTCTGCAATACCCCCCCAAACGAGTGCCCCGGTCCCGATGAAAGCGTTAACGGCAACGAACTCAAAAGAGCCAGAACCAAGAGAGCTGCCCAAATAAAATGGGGCACATCTTTTACGCTCAGATTCATTGATGAACATCCTCATCTCTCAACCCCGTTGCCAACGAAATTGACTGAACCCCGGCAGCTTGAGCCGCACTCCACACATCCACGAGCCGACCATGACTCACCTGCCGATCTGCTTCGATAATGAGAACCAATTTCGGCTCCTTATCGACTCGAGCCATCAAGTGCTCCTCAAGCCTATCCAAATCTATTTGCTCATCATCAAAATAGACCCGCTCATCTCTAGTAATCGAAACCACATCACCACCCACCGCCACGCCACCACTGAAGACAGCCGCCGGTAGTTCTATTTGAATTCCCGGCTTCAATATCACAGGCGAAACGACTAGAAAAAAGGCGATCAAGATGAAAGCAACATCCAACAAAATCGTGCATCCGACCGAACCCCCACGATAACGTAATCGGGGACGAAGTTTTCGAAACCGAACTCCTTGTCGATTTGGCTGTTCCAAATCAGTCATGCCCCTCTCCCCGCTGCTCCCACTCATGTGCTAAGAATCGAGTGACTTCATTAACTGCATACTCCATGTTACTCGTAATTCGCTCTACACGACCCAATAGAAAATGATATCCTGCCAAAGCCGGCAAAGTGAAACTAATCGCCAATATACTGCTCAAAAGCGCCTGCCAGACCCCACTTGAAACATTTCCGATGTGCGTGAGTGGTGCCACCACTTCCATCCCAATAAACAACTCCAGCAAGCCCACCAACGTGCCCAACAAACCTAACAACGGCAATAACTGCGCTAAAATATATAACCCACTCAGATTTTTCTCCAACCGAGGAATTTCTTCCAACCCCGATTTATATAACATCGTCTGCAGCTGCTCAGGCGTCTCATCCGCATGCAATAAAGCAGTTCGAACCAAATGTGCCACCGGTCCCGGCGTCTCATTACAAATCGTAACCGCCTCCGCCCGGTTCCCCCGATTCATTAACGTAAAAATACCGCTCAAAAAATCTTCTTGCTTAATCTGAGCCCGATGTAAATGAAACCATCGATCCAAAAACAAGCCAAGAGCCACCGCCCCACAAATCCAAATCGGCCCCATCATCCATCCACCATTTTGCATTAAACCAAACATTGCACTACTCCAATTCTCGTCCTGCAGCTTGTATACTACTTCTTAATGCCTCTGCCCGTTTCTGCGCTTCATTCGAAGCCGGAACAGCCGCTTCAACCATGCGATCATACACCGAAATCGCCCCCGTCGGATTATCTAAATCAGCCTGCAAAGCCGCCGCCGCAAACCCCGCACGCGTAAACCACAATAAGTTTTTTGAACTGCGCGCTAGGCCCTCACTTAGAAATGAGTATACCACCTGCATATACGCCTCAAAAGCCTCATCCGGTCGATCCATTTTTTGAGCACAACGCCCGATCTTATAAAGCGATTGTAATCGCAACTCTCGATCTAAATTAACCCGTTCCAATAACGCACGATATCCCTCAAAAGCAACTTCATACCGCTCCGGCTGATCTGCCCCCAACGCAAATTGACAATCGGCCACCCGCCCCTGCGCTGAAAAAGCCAATGGATGCTGGGGAAAATTCTTCAACACTTCTTCGAAAGCCAAAATCGCCCGCGCATGCTCACCCAACTCCGTTAGTGCATCCCCCTGAGAGAATCGTGCTTGGGGCAATAATTTACTCTCTGAATAGACCCGAACCAACTCACTGAACCGCTCAATCGCTACCGTAAACTCATGGATTCGCATCGCCGCTCGACCTGCTTGATATAAAGCCTTTTCAGATAAAGCATGCGACTGATAATCCACATAAATCCGTAAAAACTGCTGCTCCGCCTCGGTAAAATCTCCACTATTAAAGGCCTGCTCCGCTAGCCAAAACAACACCTCGGGCGTCCAAACAGAATCTGGATATTCAACAATAAAACGCCGACACAGTCCAAGCGCCTCTTCAACGTCACCCAACATATACAATGAAAACGCTCGCATATAAATCGCCTGTAGAACCGATTCACCCTGCTGATCACTCTGCGTTAATTCAAAAAAGATTTTTTCCGCATCACCATATTGACCCAACACATACAACAACAAACCCCGTTGCAATCGACTCAATCGCATAACCTCCGCATCTACCGCATCTTGTTCAAGCTGGCTGTAGGTAGCTAAGGCTTTTTCCCATTCTTTTTCCGCAATCCAAATATCCGCAATCCGCAACATTGACTCCACGGCCAATGCATCCAACGGATACAGCTCAACCACACTCTCAAATTGAGACAGAGCCTCTGCCCGAAATCCAATCCGAGCCAATGTCAATCCGAGTTGATATATCCCTCGTACCTCATTAGCATGCGCTGGATATCTTTTCAAAAATTGTCGATATAACCCCTCTGCCTTTTCAAACTTCTCCGCCTGATAATACGCATCCGCCGCCTTAAATAGAGTCGTAGGGGATAACTCAATGCTCTCATTCTGTCGAAACGCCTGCTCAAAAAGATAAGCCGCCTCTTCCGGCCGACCTAACTCTAGCAACGCCTGTCCACGCCCATAATACGCCCAAGAACACTGGACCGACTCCTCACTCACATCCAATACAGACTGAAATACCTGTGCCGCCCGCTTAAAACTCAACTGCCCAAGATAAATCTGAGCCTTCTGCATCTGCAAACGCAATGCCCAAGCTCGACTCTCCACTTCAACCTGAGCCGCCTCAATCCAACTTAACGCCAACTCCCACTCTTCCATCCTCTGGCAAAGCCCCGCCAGCTCCGCTTTACATTTCACCCGCTCAATCGGAGAATCAATCCAATCAATTGTCTGCTCGAGCAGCCCCAGAGCCCTACGCATATTGCCCCGCTTTATTTCATTATCAGCCAAAAAACGCGACGCCTTTAATCGATAAACACGCCCCGCCTCAATATTCTTTATTAGCGAATCAAAAATGGTAGCTGCCTCATCCTCATCCGACTCCATAAGAAGCTCTGCCAATAACAAACGAACGCGATATATCAAATCACCCGTAGCAATCGCCTCCACCTTACGCAACTGCACCAATGCCTCATCAACCCGATTTTGTTTTCGCAACACCCCTGCAAGATCATATCCATTCTCTGCCATCGCCTCATCCGACTGAAAGATCGAATCAAACCGAAGAAAAACGCCTTCCGCTTCTTCCAAACGATCCAACTGAACCAACAAACTTCCCTTCAATCTGAGCCTATCATTCGCCATCAATCCAACAGACTGATCTCCCTCTAAAAGCAACAAACCCGCCTCAAGATTCCCCAAATCCATCTGTGCGCGCGCCACCCAATAACGCAAGCGCCCATCATTAGAATAATTTGAAATTTCATCAAGCACCGCCTGGAACCGCCCTTGACCCCAAAGTGCATGCGCCAATAAAGCCTGATCTGTCAGATCCATATCACCAGATTTATCCGGTGTATTTGATCGGATTTGCTGCTCCGCGAGTGCATAAAATCCATCTTCCAAGGCCGCAGCAACTTCCATGCGTATCCCATTCGGATGCGAGGCAAACGAAACCAAACAAAGCCCGAGCGTCGCCACACAAACAAGCCTTCGTCTCATTCTCATCAAACACACCTTTACCATCCCGTTATTATTCCCCACCCACCTAAAAGTTAAAGTCAATTATAGAGCCATTCCATTCAAACTGAATTGCAAAAAAATAGATCTTCTTAATAAGATGAAACTATGAAAACAGCAGAATTAACTCGTAGGCACTTTCACGAACTTAATGCCATCACCCTGCTTGTCTACCTACTAACTAAACCCAAACCCACCAGAAAACTGAGTGAAACATTCATACCTCAGCAGCCCTTAAGCTACTTTCAAAAATAGCCCATACAAGATCCACCTAGGCGATCCCACCTATTCATTAACTATCTGTAAATAGTGCCTTTAGGTATAGCCCAGTTTTTTCAGAATCCAAAAATTTTTACGCCAATTCTTCTCCACCTTAACCATCAACTTTAAAGAAATTCGGACGCCATACATACCAAAAAGCTCTCGCTCAGCCTCTTCACGAACCGTCTTAATCAGTCGACCTTTTTCGCCAATCACAATCCCTTTTTGAGAGTGTCGTTCCACAAAAACAGATGCCTCCACCTTCCACTTCTTATTTCCCTCATCAATCGATTCCACCCAAACCGCCACTGCATGCGGTAACTCCTGATGCAACCGATTAAATAATTTTTCACGAATCACATCGGCCATATTAAGTTTTCGCGGATAATCCGTTAATACATCCTCCGGAAACAACGGCGGACCCTCCGGCATGGTCTCCCGCAACTGATCAATCAGTACCCGAACGCCCGAACCATCCAAAGCAGAAAAATCCAGCCAAGTTGGCTCCACTTCACTCTTTTTCTCCTCCGCCACGGTTGCCCACAAGTCCTTATACGCTTTATGACATGCACACCCTACATCACGCTTATTCAACCCAAAGAAAACCGGTACCTCCGCACGCGTCAACCGGCGAAACCACCCTTCATCCACCTGAGCCGGCGCAACCGATCCATCCAAAACCAGCAAAACTGCATCCACACCCTCCGCCGCCGAACGCGCTGCTTTATTCATATTTTTTCCAAGATCACCCTCCGCTTTATGCACCCCAGGTGTATCTAAAAAAACCAACTGTCCCTCTGGCTCACTTAAAATCACCCGAATCACATTCCGCGTCGTCTGAACGCGATCACTCACAATACTCACTTTCTCCCCAACTATACCATTCAACAAAGTAGACTTACCCACATTCGTCTGCCCCACAATGGCCACCAAACCCGAACGATACAAAACCTCTTTAATTACTTCCTCATTCATCATCTTTAAAACATACCATAAGACAGCCAATCTTATAAAACCTTTGCCTTCTCTCTTTTCACCATTGCCACTCCTATCCACATTCAGTAGTTTTTCCTAAATGAAGATACAATCCACTATTCAGAAAAATCTACTCATCCTTCTTAGCATACCCGTGCTAAATTATGCCAAGACTGCTCAACTTACCAACCAGGCTATTCCCATCGATGGCTACGCCGCAAAAGTAAACAATACCATCATCACTCGCAGTGATGTACGATCAGCTATGGCACCCATTCTTCCTCAACTTTATCGTCGCTATCAAGGAGCCGAGCTCGAACAACAACTCGAACAAGCTTATCTCAACGCACAAGAAAAACTGATCGATCAAGCACTCATTTTCGCAACTTTCGAAGGTCGCGGCGGACAAATTCCTGACTATTACGTAAAAGGTGAAATCGACCGCATCATTCGCGATCGGTTCAACGGAGAACGTGCCCGCTTCGAAGAGACGCTTGCCGCCGAACAGATTACCTATGAAGACTACCTCGAAAGAACACGCCGTGAAATAAGCGTATCCATGCTTATTCGAGAAGAAGTCAACCAACGTGCCCGGATATCACCCGAAACCATCCGCATCACCTACGAATCCAACCGGTATGACTATCTCATTCCAGAAAAAATTCGTTACAGTATCATTCTATTACACTGCGGAAGCACCCCAGAAGAACGAGCCCTAAAAAACGAAACCGCCGAAAATGTGCTTAGAAAAATTGAAATTGGTGAAAACTTCAACGAACTCGCTCAAGAATTTTCTGAAGGCGCGCGTGCCGATCAAGGCGGGGCTTTTCCTTGGCTCCAACTAAAAGACATTGATTCCTCGCTGCACTTCCATTTAAACCAACTCAAAACCGGTCAACATAGTCCCATCATTACAAACGACGACCGTCTCCTCATCCTTAAAGTTGATGCACGACGTAACGCATCCTACCAACCCTTCTCAGAAGTTCGTGAAGCTCTTAAAGAAAATCTGATCACCCTTGAACGCGACCGCCTTTATAAAAATTGGATAAAACGGCTCAAAGAAGAGCACTACGTCCGCCGATACGATTAATCAGACGGATCCACTCGTTTACGTAATCTTTTCTGATTTCCTCGGTGCGTCTTATTCTCCAGCATTTTTGCCTGCGCTCGCCTCGACCGCCGCTGCTTCTGTCTTCGCACCTTCTCCATCTCTTGCTGGCGTTTACTGTATGCGCCCTCCCGGCGATCCAATAT
>JBJLEJ010000007.1:0-40769 GCA_045565965.1 Pontiellaceae bacterium
CTTTTATTCATGGCGACACCACTACCGCCAGCAACCGAGTCGAACGCGGTCTTCAACGCCACCCAAATGAACCCAAACTAATGCGCCTCAAGAAGCTACTCGAACAACAGGAACAACAGGAACAACAGGAACAACAGCCAGATTCCAAAGATCCATCACAAAATCAGCAAGATCAATCGCAAGAATCCGATTCTTCCCAACAACAAACGGACACCAAGGACCCCTCAGAGCGATCTCCCGAACCACCCTCCCAATCAGAAGAAAAAAAGGCCTCAGAAACACCTCCGCCCATGCCACAAGCAGAGGAGATGAGCCCAGAGGAAGCGCAACGTTTGCTTGATGCCATGCGCCAAGATGAGGAGAATAAGCGATCACAATTAAAGCCCATCATGGGCGCACCCTTTAACGTGGAGCGAGATTGGTAATGAACAAACGCATTATCTATTTCTTATGGTTCGGGCTCGTATGTCTCAACGCCCATGCAGCCGATGTAGAGATGAAGCTGGATCGAAATATAATCAGCCTGCTCGACCGAGTCATCCTCTCTGTGGAGTTCATCGATACGAAAGGTGATGCAATCGAGTTTCCCATTATCGATGGCTTAGAAATTCAATACCAAGGGCAAAGCTCCGAAACGCGCATCGTCAATATGCAACGCACCTTCAAGGTCATCCACCGCTACCTGATTACGCCTAAACAAACCGGAAACTTTACCATTGGTCCCATTCAAATTGATATGCCAGGAGGTCCCCGCGCCCTTCAGACTCAATTACAAGTGATTAAATCTAAAAATGATTCTGAAGCGCAGCAATTGAGTCAGCTCCTCTATGCCGAAATTGCAAGCACCCATTCTAATCCCTACGTATACGAACCTTTTGATTTAACACTTAAGCTTTACATCCGCGAAGGCATCCAAATCGAGACCAGCATCTCAATCCAAGGTATCGATGGAGCCCCCCCCGACTGGAAAAGAGTCCATCAAGAGCAACAGGTTATCCAAGGTCATATCTATACAATCACCACCTTAAAAACCACCTTCCAGACCATTACTGCGGGCACCTTCACCTTCGAACCAAAGGTACAGCTTAATATAATCGTTCCTAGGCAAGATCGCCGCAGCTATGGATTTAATGACCCCTTCTTCGGCGACTTCTTTGGACGCCAAGAACATCGCCCGGTTAAATTAGAATGCAACACACTCAGCCTCCCCGTCCGCCCCATACCACAGAAAAACCGCCCCCCCACCTATACTGGAGCCGTCGGACAATTCGAATTCCAAGCTAGCATCAGCCCTACCGAACTTAAAACTGGTGAACCCCTCACTCTCACGAGCCATATCAGAGGACTTGGTAACCTCGATAAAATTACGCCCCCTATCCTCTTAACGAACGCCGCCTACAAACTTTATCATCCACGTATTCTCCCCACAGCCGAAAACAATACCCTGCAATTTGAACAAATTATTATTCCCCAATCCGCTGATCTCACGCAAATCCCCGCCATCCAATTTTCATATTTCAACACCCAAGATGAAAGCTTCCACACCCTCACTGCTGGCCCATTTGCTATCGAACTATCCCCAGGCGATCAAGCCCGCCTACTCACCTCAAAGACCTCGCCAACTGACCCCACCCTACGCGTGTTGGATTCCGATATTATTCATCTAAAACCCCAACCCAGACACTGGAAAAACCCCCATACATTGGAAACCCTTTCCTCACGAAACATCCTTATCTGGATTGCCACACCACCTCTCCTTTGGATAGCTATGTTTCTTTGGGTTCGCACCCAACGCCGATGCCAAGATGATTCCGCATATCAGCGTCGCTCTAAAGCATGGCCCGAAGCCTCCCATGCCTTAAAAGCTGCACAAGAAGCGCTAAAAGAAAATGATCTCCCGTCCGCTAATGAGGCCCTGTATCAAGCGATCATCACCTATTTCGGCCATCGATTAGACTGTCCTCCTGGAGAGGTAACCTGCACACATATCATACAAGCCTTTACCCGAGAGCAGGTCGCTTTAACTGAACTCATTGAAGCCATTGAGCGCAACCGCTATAGTCCATCAATTCCCTCCCAAGAAACCATTCAAAGACAGTTCAAAACCACCCGCCTTCTTCTTCAAAAATGTGAAAGGACTCGCCTATGAAGTCATGCCTGCTCGGACTACTCGTCCTTCCAATCTTTTTTTCGTATGCACAACAAGATAAATTTCAGGCGGCTGAAAATGCCTACGCAAACGGCCTCTATCAAAATGCTATTGATCTTTATCAACAACTAATTGCAGAGCCCTTCAATCAACCCGAGCTCTATTTTAATCTCGGAAATGCAGCTTATAAAAAAGGAGATCTAGCGCTCGCAATTAAAAGCTACCGGCGAGCACAATACCTTGCCCCTACGGACCCTGATATTCGTGCGAACCTTCAATATGCTCTTGAAGCCGCAGGAGCTCCTACACCCGAAGTAAGCCGCCTCACCGCCCTCTTCTTTTCTCTATCAGAACACCAATGGATTCAATTCACCATAGGGCTCTATGCGCTACTTATAATAACTCTCTTTGTTATACTCATGATCAACCGACCCCGAGTCATCCTTAACCGTTTCGCCGGCCTACTTACCTTCTTTCTCGCAATATCCATCACCGCCCTTATCCAGTATCAAAAACGAAATAGTAATCCTGAATATGTCATAATCGAATCTAAAGCTAACGCGAAACTGGCTCCGCTAGAAAACAGTAAGACCGCATTTAATCTGCCAGCCGGAGCCCTCATCACCGTTATTCGCAAACATCAAAGCGAATGGATTCAAGTTCGAATAAATCATCAAACAGGATGGATTAAAGTTAGCCAGATAGAACCAATTTAATCTTGTAAATAGGGTTGCAAAATTTAATGTAAATTTATGTCGAGAAAATCGCGAACACAAAATAAAGATGATCACAGTATGTTATGGTGGATTTCCATTCTTGCAATTGGCATCAGCGCATCCGTCTATATCTTAATGGGGAAACAGGCTGAAATCGATATTGCAGCCGAACGTACTCGGCTTCTTTTTCCCTTAATCGGTATTATCATTGCAGGTCTATGCTTTATTTGTGGCATCTCAAAAAAATGGTTCTCTCGCCACTAATACTTCTTGGAATTATATCGTGAAAGCACATTTAGAATGGACCGACAAACCCGAGCCAGGTATCAAGAGGAAAGTCCGAATCACCTTTATCAAAAGCCGCGATATAAAGTGGCAATTTAAACGTTCCGATGCTGAGCGTTGGGACTATGATTACACTCCTACCCTAAAAGATTGGGATACTCTAGAAAACAAAACCGAAGCACTCTATCAGCGCCGCCGGATAAAATATGATCACCTAGAATTAGTCCGACAGAAACGACCCAAAAAAAATCATGATTGAATTCATCCTCAAAACCGAAACCATTGAACTTTGCCGCTTACTCAAAGCAGTCAATGTAGTTGCTTCAGGTGCAGAAGGCAAAGAAGTCGTTTCTGAAGGGAAGGTCGAGGTTGACGGAGATGTTGAAACCCGAAAGCGCTGTAAAATACGAGCAGGTCAAACAATATCATTCAATAGGGAAATCATTAATATCAGCAAACCCGATTAAACGAGGTGCGTCAGACGCCCTTTACCTATGGAATAGACCTCAAATCCAATTTTGTGCAACGCCTTATGGTCTAATATATTTCTTCCATCAAATAGAAAAGCCGGTTTTTCCATAGCATTAAAAATACGCTGATAATCTAACGATTTATATGTATCCCATTCTGTTAGAATGGCCAACGCATGAGCACCCGCTGCCGCCAAATATGGATCTTTTTCAAATACGATCCCCTCCATGCCCGCTAAATCCTTTTCCGCATTATCTAACGCCTTTGGATCTGAAACCACAAGATCCGCTTGTTCTGATGCCAACTCCTTGCAAATAGAAATCGCAGGACTCTCCCGCGTATCACCTGTATCTGCCTTAAATGAAAATCCCAGCACAGCAATGCGCTTGCCCGCGATCGTATTAAACATGGAGCTTAAAATAGTCTTCACAAATCGTTTCTGTTGAAACTCATTCATATCTACCACATGCTGCCAATAAGCTGCCGCTTCATGAAGTCCGTAGGTTTCGCAGAGATAGGCTAAATTGAGGATATCTTTTTTAAAGCAAGATCCCCCAAAACCTACACTTGCTTGTAGAAACTTCGAGCCAATTCTGCTGTCTGTTCCAATCGCGTGCGCCACCTCTGCCACATTCGCTTCGGTTGCCTCGCAAAGTTGTGAAATCGCATTAATTGAGCTGACCCGCTGCGCCAGAAAGGCATTCGCTGTTAACTTTGATAGCTCAGCTGACCAGACGTTACTGGTCAAAACTCGGTCACGCGGAATCCAATTGGCATAAATCTCTACCAGCGTCTGCAACGCCTCTTGACCTTTTTCAGTTTGATGCCCACCAATCAAGACCCGATCTGGATTTTCCAAATCAGATATAGCTGTACCCTCCGCTAAAAATTCAGGGTTCGACAGTACTTCAAAATGGATCTTATTATCTCCATTATGAAGCACCCGCTCCATCGCATCCGCCGTCCGGACAGGCAACGTGCTCTTCTCAACAATAATTTTATCTGACGTCGATACGTCCTTGATTCGCCGAGCACACAACTCCCAATACTGAAGATCGGAAGCTCGTCCTGCACCTTCTCCAAAAGTCTTTGTTGGCGTATTCACACTCACAAAAACGATATCCGCAGTACAAATAGCATCATCAACCTCCGTTGAAAAGAATAAGTTTCGCCCTCGTGCCTCCTGAACTACTTCCAATAATCCAGGCTCATAAATAGGCAATTCATCAGTCTGCCAAGCCGCAATACGCTCTGCATTAATATCCACCACCGTCACATCAATATGCGGACATTTTTTCGCTATCATCGCCATCGTAGGACCACCTACATAACCTGCGCCTATACAACAAATTTTCATCGAAAAACTCCTAACATATAATGATAAAGTGCCCGATGCGCGGCTAAACTGCAATCGCAACTTTTTATTAACCCTTCAACAGTGGTAGTATCTTTTTAAACTGAGGATCCGCCGCATCACCCAATGCGTGTAGAAGAATAGATTCAACAGGCATGACCACAACCCCTTTGGCCCGCAACATATCGAAAGCATAATCCCGATACTCGGGAACACGTGATGCTGTTGCATCCGCTGCCACCCAAACCTCTCGGCCTACCGCCAATAAATCAAGTGCCGTTTGATACACACAGATATGAGCCTCAATTCCAGCTAGAATAATTGTATGAGGGTCAAGTTGGTTCAACAACGACTGGAATGCAGGTGCTCCACAGCAACTAAACGTAGATTTACGAATATCTGTTGCCCTAGTCAACCGAGTTCTTAACAGCTCAGACGTGACTCCTAATTTTTCCGGCATCTGTTCTGAAACTACGAGTGGTACATCGAGTACCGATAAACCTCTAGCCAACATATCCAAGTGTTTGTTAAGGGCTGGACGATCTGGCATCTGGTCATACAAGCGGCCCTGAAGATCGATAAAAACACCCATTATAACTCGATCATCCCTCATTTTTTTCCCTATCATTACCAACATCTGGCTCATCTACAACACGCCTTGTTAAGCCAAATGTATTCAACTTTCGATGCAATGTTCTTCGACTCATTCCTAACTGTTCAGCTGCCAATGTTCGATTGCCAGCAGTTCGCTCGAGTGCCTGTAGAATCATCTCTCTTTCCATCTGATCCACTGTCATCTCCGGTGAGGCCTTTAAAATCGCTTGCCCCATCGATTTTGCCTGCCGAACATGGGATGGAATATCTTCTACATCCAGCCATTCACCCCGTGCCAACACAACCATCCGCTCTACTAAGTTGCGCAATTCTCGAATATTCCCTGGCCAATCATAAGCCGCCAAGATGTCATAAGCTTGCGGAGTAAATCCCTTAAATTGCCGCTCATTCTCATGCCCAAATTCTTCAAGATAATGATTCAGTAACAACAAGATATCGTCCCCCCGTTCCCGCAAAGGCGGTAACGTAATCACAACCACAAATAATCGGTAGAATAAATCTTCTCGAAAATCCCCTTGAGCTACCATCTCTTGCAAATCTCGATTGGTGGCAGCAATTAACCGCGCATCCACATCCACCAACTGATCACTGCCTACACGCTCAATCTGTCGCTCTTCCAACGCCCGTAATATTTTTACCTGAACCGATGCATTTATTTCGCTAATCTCATCCAGAAACAGAGAGCCCCCAGTTGCTTTCTCAAACCGGCCTATCCGCCGCTCAACCGCACCTGTAAAAGCTCCTTTTTCGTGCCCAAATAATTCACTCTCTAGCAAATTTTCAGCCAACGCTGCGCAATGTACCGGAACGAATGGCGCACTCTTTCTTACACTTAACTGATGGATGGCCTTCGCCACCAATTCTTTTCCAGTTCCGCTCTCGCCCTGGATCAATACCGTTGCCCGTGACTGCGCAACCTGCCGAATGGTCTCAAATACCGACTGCATTGGAGCCGAATGCCCAATCATATTCTCCATGCCAAAGCGCACATCCAGCTGCGCCTTCAGCGCCGCATTTTCCTGCTCGAGATTACGTGACTGCAAACACCGCTTTACAACCAATTCTAATTTATCCAAATGCAGTGGCTTAGTCATAAAGTCCGTCGCACCACGCTGCATCGCCTGAACCGCCAACTCTACATCACCATACGCCGTCAAAATAATAACCACCAAATCTGGATGTTGTCGCTGCGCCTCTTCCATTAATGCTAGCCCATCCATACCCGGCATCCGCACATCGCTCAACATCACATCAACAGACCTAGTCTTTAAAATCTCCAAAGCAGAAGCCCCGCTCTCGACCGCCAGCACATGATACTCCTGCTTAAAAAGCCGCACCAATCCTTCACGCGCGCTCCGTTCATCATCTACAATTAATAACGTTGATTTAGGCATCATTTCCTCCTCCTTGCGGCGCATCCAATTGAGTCAACCGTGCGTCCTCACGTGGAAAGCGCAAAATAAAACGCGTTCCTTTCCCCGGTTCAGAATTAATTGAAATCTCCCCCCCATGATCACGCATAATTCGTTGAACAATCATCATACCCAATCCCGTTCCCTCACTCTTAGTAGTATGATATGGCTCATAAATCGAACTAAGTTGCCCAGAATCCATGCCACAACCATTATCCTCTATCGCCATCCAAGCAAACCGATCACTTACGCCCGATTCTAATTCCAAAATACCCCCGTCATCCATTGCCTGAAGCGCATTCTTAAGCACGTTAAAGAATACCTGCTTGACTTGAACCTCATCCACCAGAACCAAGGGAACTTCCCTTGCATAGGTGCGCTCAACCAAAATACGTCGATCTTTCATTTCTCGCCCTAGCACCTTGACCGTGTCCTCCATCAATGTTTTCAATCGATGTGGTTTCCGGTCGGGTATACTCGGACGAAGCGCCTTCAAAAATTGACGAATAATCTCATCAAGCCGTGCAACTTCCTTTCGCGAAACATCTACCAATTCCACTAGACCATCCCGCATTGCTTGATCTTCTAAAGCATCCATCTCTCGTTTCAATAACTGCAAATGAATATGAATCGAATTAAGTGGATTTCCTATCTCATGCGCTACACCTGCCGCCAATAAACTTAACGCATTCAACCGTTCCGATTCAACTGACTCTGCCGTTGTTTCGCGCTCACGCGTAACGTCCCGTAAAATAACCACTGCACCATCTTCACTCTCTTCTACGGCAGCAAGAGGCACCACATAAAATTCTAAGAAACGGTGCTGCGGATACGTTATTTCAATTTCACGGCGCGCCAGTTGGCTCCACTCAGCCTCATCTAAGTCTAAAACTCGGTCCCACTGAATCTCTTTCAGATATCGAGCAATCGGCATCCCCATCGCCTGACTCTGAGTGAACCCCAAAAATTGTTCCGCTGCTCGATTTGCAAAACTCATTCTTGCTTGCGCATCTAATACAATGATCCCTTCAGCTAAGGCTTGAAAAATCGTCTCCATTAACCCTTTCTCGCGAGCTAATCGCAAGAAGTAGCTTTGCAGGCTTCCCTTATCTAAATGGTCGAGTCGATTAACTAATCGATCAAAAAATCCAGCTTTCATAATTAAAATGTGCCATAAAGGCACACCCTAAGCAATCAAAAGGCTTCAGAAAATAGGCGCGCCATTTCGGCTCACTTAGCGGAAGGAAAACCACTCTTCCAAAACCGAAGAGGTAATAAACCCAATAAACAGATCACTGCTTGAGAAAAGCAAAAAACCAACAACCAAAAACTAGCCGAATCGGTGAATCCATACGAATGAAGACCAATACTCAACTGATTCACCCCAAACCACGACCAAGCTGTCACGACATTGCCAAACACCGCCATTACCGCAAAGCCACGGGTTGCAACCATTCGGCCCCACCGAGCATGCAACATAATAGCACACCACGTTACAATCATTAAGGCTCCATTCTCTTTCGGATCCCAGCCCCAAAAACGGCCCCACGAATCATCTGCCCAAAGCCCGCCTAAAACCGTTCCCACAAAGCTCAACAAAAGAGCAAATGCCGTTGTTCCATACAAAATCCGATCCATCTCTTGCTGAGTTGCCTCATCCAGCCGCCGCGAACCGAGACCCGCTAAAATATAAAAGATCCCAGCCACCCCAGCTATAAAAGTAGCCATATAACCAAGTGTGATTGTTGTCACATGCGTTGCCAGCCAAAACCGAGTATCCAACACCGCCCGCATCTGCTCAAGGGTATCGCCTTCACCTGCAAGAAAATGGGCGATCAATAATGTCAAAAATCCGGTAATACCACCAATTAAAGATCCCATTCCGCTCGGCCGTTTCTTAAATCCACCCTCTAGAATAATCCCCATAATCACCGCACCCCAACCAATAAAAATAGCCGACGAATAAAGATTCGTAACAGGTGGATATCCTGAAAGTAAACTGCGTGCAATGAGCGCTAAGGTGTGTGGAACAGCTGTCCAAACCAACAAGCACCTCGCCCAGTAGAGCAACCCCTCTCGCCGCAACAACCAGCCCACGCAGCTTAACAGTGCCACTATCAAATAAAGCACCGCTGATTTTACAAATGCATTCGTCCGGTTAAACGCCACCTCGAATCGTAGATACTTCAACAGCTCAGGTGCTTCTCGCTTCAAGGTCAGCTGATACCCCGTTAAGGCATCTCGAAAATGAGTAGGCTCCTCTAAAGCATACGCCGCCAACAACGAGCCCCAACGCAATGCTAATGGATGCACTTCAATCTGATTCTCTTCCGCCAACGCCTGCATCGCAGGATGCGCCGCACTTAACGAACTCATCAACGGACGCCAGCCCGCTTCCTCCTGCAAAGGTGGCACCACCAGTGGGATCGAACGCTTTTCCAAATCCATGTAGCGCTGAATGGCAGAAAAAAGCTGATCGGAAGGGATCAATCTAGCATCTTCAAATGCCGAGAGCGATGTCTGGAATAGAGCCAATCGATTGGCGAGCTTGATCGCCTCTCGATCATATAAATCTCGATCCCGACTGTCTTTCTTGCCCGCTGCCTGCGCCGCCTTATCTAAAGCCGGCAGTGCGGGCATCAACTCCTGATAGCTATATCGAAACCGCCCCCGTTTTTCCAAACCAAGTTGATGCAGCAGATCTAACTGCGTAATCCGAATCACTCGATAATCCAACGCCGCCTCTCGACCTGCCAATGTATCCAAGAGCCATTCATTGGCCGACAACCGCCCCCCTGTCTCCGTGCGCACCGAACTTTTCCCCGAAAGAACCGTAAGTAAATTCCGCGCAAATGTATCCACGGGCTTTCGGCGGCCCTCATCCATCATCGGTAAATGCGCAAAGCCATCGATATCATACACACTCGACTCCGACCGCAACCCAGCCGCAAAAAAGAGCACAAAAAGGAGCAAAGCGAACGCCTGTATTACCCGCTTCATGACGCCACCCGTTTACGCATTCGCTTCAGAGAAAGTCCAAATTGCGCTGCCATTCCAATAAAAACAATCATGCATGATAAGTAAGGAATCATCCACGAATCATTCCGTACCACCTGCAAAACCGTTCCCTCATCATCTGGTAAATAACCACTTTGATAAAATGTCCGCTTAGCATAGCGAAGTGGATTATTCATCCAGATACGCAACTCACGATCAATTCCATCGCCCTCATTCACTAATCGAATTTCACTACTAAAATCTTTTGGTGTTTGCGTTCCCTCATAACGCTCATGCACAAAATCAAGTAACGTTACCGCATACGGCGAACCCGACTCATCTGCCGCCGGTTCGCGCCGATTACGAAAATAGAGCTCATACGCCCGCCCCTTATAATCCACTGTGGTTGGCATATCCCATATCTGGTTCACAAAATTAGGATAAAACCAAATGCTTAACAGATAGCGCCCCAACGACGCTCCACTCGTCCGATCTAATAATTCCACATCAACGGCCGGTGCATTTCGCTCACCCGTTGCCCCACTCACCTCACGCGCACGCGCCACATATAATCGTTCGCCATAACCTGTATACTGCGGATATGCCGCTCGCAAATTATCAGAAACAGAATCTAATGGAACTGGTCGGTTGGAGTTGCTCATCCGCGCATGCACCTTTAAATCAAAAGGTAATGCCGCCACTGAAACAACTTTGCCCGGTTTCAAAATCGACTGAGGTATCGTTGTAACCCGATCCACCTCAGAATTACTCGTATCAGTCAACACAAGCTCAAACTGCTGCGAACGATCAAAAAAAGTAGCCGTCTCACCTTCTCGAATCGTCATGGTTGCTTCAACCGCAAACAACGCCGTGAAAAACTCCCCCACCAACAATAATAAAATACCTGCATGTAACAACACCATACCTGCACGCTGTTTGTATAAAACCCAGCACGCCGCAAATAAGACGGCTCCTGCAATTGTCCCGCGACCCAGTCGGAAAAAGACCCGCCAAAAGGCATCATTTTCTGTCGCCGCCACCGGTGCTGTTCCCCAACCCAAAACCACTCCCACCGTGATTAACAAACCGAGCAAGAGCAAACTGTAACCCAGCCACAAGCGACGCCCTTTCACCAGCACTTTAAAGGTGGATGAATGCACCGCTAACAAATTCAACGAAAGTAATGACCCCAATAGAAAACCTCCCGGGAACGGGACGACCACCGCCGGACCCGAAACCGAACTCTGAAAAAAAACAGACAGTTCAATCCAGGCAATCCAACAACGGAAATACTGATCCATCACCGTCCAAATTCCCTTATCGACTTGCGCTAAGGTTCCCACAAAAATGAGCACCATACTCAACGCCAACAACGTCACCGTCAGCTTCAAAGATAGGAATAGGTCAACAAGCCGTTTCATTCTGTCCACCTAGTTAAAACGAATTGAATTAATGAATCGCTGAATATCCGCACTGTGCAATTTTAACTCACTCACAGCTCCTTTTGCCGTGAAGTACCAATAGGTCGATGCCTCATCAATAATCGCCGCCAAAATTCCTTTATCGGTATCCAAATTATACAACTCAACATATTTCACCGGAGCCCCGCTCGCCGTCAGCGGCTTCACACTCGCTGCAATCGCTTCAGCCGACGCCTCCGCAAGGCCAATCTGACCCCGCCATCGATTCACATTACTCGTTAAATCACCCATCCCTAACTTGATCGCATAAAAATCTATTTCGGTGCCCTCAATCGTGTAACTCACCACGCGCATACCCTGGCCCGGAAGTTCTTGCCAACTCGCCGGCACATCCGCCTCAAACCCCAACGTTGAAGGCGCCTCCACCAACTCCCTAGCTTCCCGAACCAGCGGCGCCTGTTTCGGGATCTCGTAGGTTTGCACCTCTTCAGGACCACATCCGCTCAACAAACCCACCAACAAAAGTAACCAACTTACCTGGATCATGCTCACCTCACAACACTTCAAAAAAGTAATATAGCATAAAGTAAATCGAACAACACGACCTTAACTTGCAATGAAATCGTGCAAGAAAGCAGATTCCAATGATTTAAATTCCGGTGAAAAATTATCGTATTAACAATCTGTAAAAAATGATTAACGCTCTAATAATTTTAAGGAAATAAAAGACCTTGCGTCCCATTATTTGCATAATTCTACTTACTCTTGCCCCTACTCCTTTCGTTCTTCATACCTCACATAGATTTCTTTTCATCTGTCTTTGCAATGAAAGGGCAATGAATACGAAAATAAGAGGATAAAAAAGAAAGCAGAATGCATCGCCAACCAATAAGGGCTTTGCTCTACTAGCGCAGCGAGAAACCGATGAATTTACAGAAGACCCATACAGGCATGCACGTCAACCTTTTCCTTGAAGGGCGCCGCTGTCTTGTAATCGGCGGCGGAAAAGTTGCTTTTCATAAAACCGAGCTTCTCCTCGAAGCACAAGCGATCGTCCATGTTATCAGCCCCGAATTAACCGATGAGTTTAAACGACTCGTAGAACTCAAACTCGTTACCTATGAACCTCGCGAATTTGAAGTGGTTGATGCCACAAACGCCACCCTCGTATATGCCGCCACAAACAGTCGCGGAGCCAACCGGGCGATCTTGTCGGCCTGTCGTGACGAAAACATTCTCTGCTGCTGTGTCGATGGCAACTGGTCAGATGGCGATTTCACCACACCGGCTATTACTCGATACAATCAACTCATGGTCTCCATCTCCTCCGGAGGCACCAACTGTCGCCAATCCAAACTTGTGAAAAATAGTTTAGGTCGCCACCTCGAAATGCTCGACGCCGCCAACCTCATCATTGTCGGCACCGATCACCATCACCTCTCGGTAGAAGAACGCGAACCCTTCCACCTAACCGGAGACCGCTACGAACGAGCAGGATTTATGATGATGCAACTCTGGGGTATTCATGAATTCCTGCTTCTCAACACCTGCAACCGAGTTGAAATCATTGCCGTTGTCGCCTCTGAAACCGCCGAAAATGGCATTCTTCCTCACAGCATGGGATTCTCCTCACTTAAAGAGAGTAAATATTACATCAAGACGGGCGAGAAAGCCTTTGAACACCTCTGCTTAGTTACAGCCGGTATGCTCTCGCAAACCCCCGGAGAAAACCACATCACCGCTCAAATCAAGGAATCACTAGAAACCGCCAAGGCCCGCAATTGGGCTGGCAACATGCTTCAAGAATGGATCTCTTCCGCCCTCTTTATCTCTAAAGAAATTAAGAACGAAACCAGCTCAAAACTCGAGACCGAAGAGATTGAAGCACTTGCCCTTCGCTACCTTACCGCCAAAGCCGAAAACCAAAACACGATCATGATTATCGGAACGGGAATCCTAGGCAAAAGCCTCATAGAAGAGAGCCGCCGTTCCTACAAAAAAACGATCTGGTGCTATCATCGTAACCGGCCCCAACTCAAAGATGAATGGCAAGATCACATCGAGCTTATCAGCTTCAACGAAATCAAAAACCGCCTTGGTGAAGTAAATCTGATCGTCAGCGCCGCCAACGCGAACGGCTATATCCTCACACCCGCTCACGCGCCCTTCTTCGATCTAGAAAACAGTACCTACATTGTCGATCTCGGCATGCCTCGCACTATAGATCCCGATCTACAAACCAACTCTGCCGACATACAAATCCTCGATCTCGACGGAATTAAAAGTTGGAACCGACAAGGGCTTTGCCACTTTTATGACTTTCTTTCCAGTAGCCGTGAAATCACAGCTAACCACATGCATCTCTATGAAAAGATCACCCATAACTTTCAAGGTTGGAACCCGTCCGAGTAACCTCGCCGTTGCACAAGCACGGACCGCCTTAAATCAAATTGAACTCCAAATTGAACCCCACCGGTTCGAAATCCACCCCTTATCAACCGCCGGCGACTGCGATCGCTCCACCGACCTCCGCCAAAGCCCAGCCGATTTTTTCACCAATGAACTCGACGCCGCCCTACTCGACGGCACGATCGACTGCGCCCTGCACAGTGCCAAAGATCTCCCCGAACCCCTTTCCCCTGAAATCGACTGGTTCTGGCTTCCCCATCGCGAAGAACCCCGCGATGCTCTCGTCCTGCGCGTCAACCAAACCCTTGAAGATCTCCCTCCAAACCCAATTTTTGGCATCAGCTCAGATCGCCGCGCCACATATACCACCGAGCAATTCCCCCATGCTATCCACCAATCCATCCGCGGCAATATTGAAGAGCGCCTTGAGCAACTTGATCAAGGGACTTTTGACGTCATCATTATGGCCGCCGCCGCGCTCAATCGCCTTCAACTGCACTCCCGTATTCACCAATTTATTTCACTCGAACAACTCCCCGTTCCCGAAGGACAAGGCTATCTAGCCATCACCTTTCGTAAAGGCGACACCCGCTTCCAAACCCTCCGCACACTCTACACCCCCGCCGTTACTATCGCCGGTGCGGGGGTCGGACATCGCGACCTCTGCACTATCGCCACTATCCGCGCACTTCAGCGCTGCGATCTTTGTTTATACGACTCGCTCATGGATCAACGCCTCCTTGATTATCTGCCCCCACATGCTAAAGCCATTGATGTTGGTAAACGTTGTGGCGCACACACCAAAGAACAACACGAAATCACACACTTACTCTGCGAATACGCCCGCCGGAGTCATCGCATCGTCCGTCTCAAAGGAGGTGACCCCGGTATCTTTGGGCGTCTAGCCGAAGAAACCGAAGCACTCGAAGCACTCGCGCTACCCTACCACGTCATCCCCGGCATCAGCGCCCTGCAAGCCGCCACGACCAGCACCGGCATGTTGCTCACCCGCCGCGATCTTTCCCGCGGATTTGTGGCACTTACTCCCCGTGCCGCTGCCGGAAAAATCGCCCCCTGTAATGCCGCTCAAAAAGCTACCCTTCCCACGATCTACTATATGGCTATAAAAGCCATGGAACCCATCACCGACGAACTTCTTGCCGACGGGCTCGATCCAAACACCCCCGTCGCCGTCATCTACAACGCCGGTGCACGCGATCAAGAAATCATCCGAACCACCCTTGCCCATCTGCCTAATCACGGACGCGAAAGTTGCACGAATAAACCCGGGCTCATTCTCATTGGAGAAAACAGCACCTATGAATATTCACACACACACGGTGCCCTAGAAGGTAAACGCATTCTACTCACCTGCTCCGAAGCCCTTCAACAACGTGCCGCCAGCCTCGTACGCGACTATGGAGGCATTCCAATTACCTTTCCCTTAATACAACTAACTCCCCGCATCGATTGCTCGCTTGATACCGCTCACACCGATTGGATTGTCATCTCCTCTCCGTCTTCCGCTCGTGCTTACCTCGAGATCATCGACGCCCAATGCATCGACTACCGATCCATTCCCCGCATCATGGTCTGCGGACGCGGCACCGCAGACGTCTTTGCCGAAAACGGCATTCATGTCGACGCTCAACCTGAAAAAAAATATAGTGCTCAAGCCCTCGCCCAACTCGCCCCCCAAATCCTCAAGCCCCATGATCGTGTACTCCGCCTCCGCTCAGATAAAGCCGGCACTGCCCTCGCCGACGCCCTCCGCCAAACCGGCGCAGATATAACCGACACAATTCTCTACGATAACCACCCCATTCATCACCCCACCCTACCCGAAGCCGACATCCTATTTTTCGCCAGCGCCTCCGGCGTTGATACTTTTATCGACCACTGGGGTACGAAGCCCTTGAAAACCACCCCCTGTATTGTTATCGGCAACCCGACCGCTGAAGCACTCCACAAACATAACTGCACACCCGATCTCATTGCCCATGAAGCAACCGTTCAAAGCGTCATCGAAACCATGGCTGCTCATCACGTATCCACTCGCCTCGACCTTCCCTATTCATGATCTCATTAGACCCGAAACCCACTCCCCAAGCCGTCGAAACCACTGACCGTTTTTTTGAACCTAGCGGCCTTCTTGAAACCCATTGCAAAAACGAAAAACTTTCATTTGATCTCAGACCTCAGCAGCAAAAAATGGCCCGTGCTGTTGCCGAAGCCGCCGCCTTACCCCATCACCTTGCCGTAGAAGCCGGAACCGGTGTTGGGAAAAGTTATGCCTACCTCGTCCCCGCCCTTCTCACCGCCCTCGAACACGATACGCGCTGCGTTATCTCCACCTACACCATCACCCTCCAAGAACAACTTTTTCATAAAGATATTCCCCGCGTTCAAACCATTCTTGGAACCCAGCTTAAAACCGTTCTCGTAAAAGGCCGCTCCAACTATCTTTGCTTACTCCGCCTCCAACGCGCCCGCAAAGGCGGAGACCTTTTCGATAGTGAAAAAACCCGTCAGCTTGAAACCCTTGCCCAAGCGGCAAATGATCACCGCGTCGGAGATGGCACACTTCAAGAACTCGAAGAACAGCCCGATCCCGAAGTCTGGTCTGCCGTATGTGCTGAACACGGCAACTGCACCGGCAAACGATGCCCTTTCTACAAACCCTGTCACTACATGCAGGCCCGACAAGAACTTCAAGATGCCCGAATTCTCATCGTTAACCATGCGCTCTTCTTCTCTGAGCTGGCGCTCCGTGCCGAAGGCGCTAATATGCTCCCCTCCTACGAAACCGTTATTTTTGATGAAGCCCATCAAATGGAAGCTACCGCTTCCTCCCACCTCGGCATTCGTTGCTCCCTCCCTCAAATTGAATATTGGCTACGTCGCCTCTATAGCGAAAAACGGCGGGGCATCCTAGCCACGCAAAAAGACGGGCATGGCAGTCTCCTTGTCGACCAAGCCCGACAGGCGGCCGAAACCTTCTTTGAACAGATCCAGCGACATACCAACCTCAACAGCCAGACAACGCAAAAAAGAATCAACGAACCCCTCGCTATTGAATCTGACTACCCCGTCAAGCTAGCTCGCCTCTGCGACCACATCAAACAACTCGCCGACTCCATCGAAAATGAAGATACCCAAGCCGAACTCCGCTCTCTGCGAAGCCGTGGGCTTGAAATTCGCGATAGCCTTGAAGCCTTTCTCAAACAAACCCTCTCAGGTCATGTGTACTGGATTGAGCGCCAAGGTCGGCGGCACCTTCCGGTTCTTCTATCCGCTCCTATCAACGTTGGCCCCATCCTCCGAGAAGCCCTCTTTGAACCCACCCCCTGTGTTATTCTCACCAGCGCAACCCTCGCCGTTGGGGGTGAACTTAACTACTTTCTCCAACGTATTGGAGGCGAAGCCTGTTCCCCTCTCCAAGTCGGGTCTCCTTTTGACTACAGTCGTCAAATGCACCTTCAGCTCCCCACCGAATTCCCCCCGCCTAATCAGACAGCATATGAAACCCGAGCTACCAAAGCCATCGCTCAACTTGTACATCAATCACAGGCCCGCGCCTTTGTTCTTTTCACTAATACTCGCTTTATGCGCCATGTCGCCGACGAACTTCGCCACGAATTCGAAACCGAAGGCTACCTTTTTCTGGTTCAAGGAAGCGGGCTCGCCCCCCGCCAAATGCTTGAATCATTCCGAGAACACCACGCAAGCGTTCTCTTTGGACTTGATCGTTTCTGGATGGGTGTCGATGTTCAAGGCGATGCCCTCAGCCACGTGATCATCAGCCGCCTCCCGTTTGCCGTTCCTGACCACCCACTCATAGAAGCCCGCTTTGAAGCTATCCAAGCTCGAGGGGGAAACCCCTTCATGGAATATGCACTTCCCGAAGCGGTTCTCAAATTCCGACAAGGAATCGGACGGCTTATCCGCTCCGCCGACGATCGCGGCACCGTCACCATTCTAGATAGTCGAATCTGTACCCAACCCTATGGACGCCTCTTTCTTGAATCGATCAAGGATTGCCCCACCGAATTCATCAACCTCCCTTAAGGCCGACTCACCTCGATTTGATAAAACAACTGTGCTTCTGTGCGCTCTACCGCATCCGTATATCTATTCACCGGATAGGGTAAAATCGATGAAATAGGACTAAACTCATGAAAGACTAAATTGGAATTTTTTAAAACCTGATACGAACGGCCCTCCACCGAATTCCATGAAATCACATAACCTCCCGCGTCAGGAACCAACTCCTGAATGGTAAACATCGACTGCGCATCAAGTGGATCTGTACCTGCAACATATTCGGTTAAATTATTACTCCCATCTCCATCAGCATCCATATCGGGCAATGCATCTGTTGAGCCAAACTGCGCAATCTCCCAACTATCTGGCATGCCATCTAAATCCGCATCTGCCGGCATACTCCCTTGAAGATAAAAGGCTCCCATACTTGCATAATCTGAAAATCCACTTGGCGGAGAGTTTAGAGGATTTCCACTACTCACCCCATCGACTTCAATAAAATAACTTCCTGAGGAAAGCGTTATATCTACTTCTGCGTGAAGCCTATTAATTACTTGGTTTGATAAAATCATAGCACCTGTTGAATCCAAAATACGAACCTGAATGTTTAATGAGCCACCCCAATTCTGATATGATGATGCATAATAGTTATTTGTTGTTGGATAAACCGAAAATTGAAGCCGCCCTGATATAGGAACATTTAACTGAAAAACATCCACATCATTACGATCCTGAATTATTCCCGTATAAGCGAGATTACCATTTGAATCTGGCTGTATTAGAAGAGGAGATGTCAGGTCCCCCTCAAGATCGGTTAATTTGGAGAATTGATAACCAATAATAGCTAAATCATCCTCTTGAATATTATTAGCCGAAAAATATTCGCCTATACTCCATGCCCTAACATTCTTATCATATGCTGTTCCCATTATTGGCCCCCAGCTAATATCTCCTCCATGGCCATCATAATATCCTTCCGAGCCACTCCCATCATGATTTAATCCTAAATTATGACCTATTTCATGAGAGCAAATTAATGCAATATCTTCTGGTGAAAACCAGCTCCGGCCATTGATCCAGGCAGGTGAGTAGTATCTTACGTTTTCCGGAGAGAAATTTTGCAATGAGTAATATGGTGTTCCAAGTACAGCAATTCCACCAACGCCTAAAGCTGGTGTAGCTTGGTCATTCTTATCATAACTTTGCGTAATAAGTGCATGATAAAAGTAAGGGTTTGGAGACGGATCTACTGTTGTGATATTAACATCAAAAGCTTCAAAATCTGAGGCAACTCCACTCCAAATATCCTCAATATACTGCTGCTCTATTGGACTAAACATTGTCTCGTCTGCATCACGAGAATACGGCCGTGTATCCCAAGAGTTGATGTTGTAATCAGGATCATTATTCCAATATGTATTCGATACAATCATCCCATTGAAATCGAGATAAATGATGTTTTGTGAATCAGGCCGACTATTAAGCACAGGAGGTGATGATATAGGAACCGACTGGTTGTATGTTGATTTAACGATAACATTCTTAACGTTATCTGCAATAATCGGCAACTTGTGACCGCAAAGTTCGGAGCAAACATAATGCATCTCGCCCATAGGGCTCATACGAATTGAATCTAAATTATTGGTGATAGCAGGTGAATACCAAATTCTCTTCAAGATACGCTCCTGCGCTAAATCATCCAGAGTCATAAATTTATCCCGGAAAGTCCCCGCAGGCAACTGTCTTCTAATTAATGCCAATGATCTATGAGAGGGGGGCTCTAAGCCCTGAGGCTCCGGGAATGCATGAAGATGCTGTTTTGAAACATCTAGAGGAGATTCAGAAGATATCACCTTCGCCGATGCCCCAACAGACCCATCTTGGCCGTCATTGGTCCACCAAATCACAAAAAGAAATATAAATATTATTAATACGATCCACGTTCTCACGATCTTACTTTATCATAAAAAAACAATAGAGGATGTGATTAAGTTCGAATTTCAGCCGGTAGTTCTCGACACAATAAATCCATCACCTGCTGATGCACTTTATTCACTTTTTTATCCGTCAATGTCTGCTTCGAAGAACGGTAGACAAAGTTATAAGCTATACTTTTCTTCCCTTTCTCCATGCCCTTACCCGTATAAACATCAAAGAGTTCAGTTCGCTCCAAATTTTTTGGGTTCGCCTTATCCACTAATTTCATCACCGCTTCATGCGTAATATTCTCATCCACTACTAAAGCCACATCCCGACTCATGCTCGGATAAACAGGCACCTCTACCACCGAATCCAATCGACCCGCCTCCGCTAACAACGGTTCCAACGAAAGTTCCGCAACCGCTACCGGTACATGTAGCCTCCACGAGGCCCCTATCTCAGCCTTCATTATTCCCAACGAGCCAATACAACATTCACCATGATAGATCGCCACGGCCTGCCCCACCGCAAAAGGAGTCCCTTCAAACGCCTCAAATCGAACTGCTTTCAATCCCTGAAGATCAAGCAACTGCTCCACCAAACCCTTCATCCAAAGGAACGACTCTTCCGCCTTTACCGCCGCCCGTTTATCCAACCGACCTCGTCCCACTGGACCCATGATACCAAGAGAAAGTCGCTCTTCCTGAACCACCACATCCTCTCGCCGATTGAAGACACGACCCAATTCATAGAAACATGCCTCTTCCACCTGACGCGCATGGTTGCGGCCCAAACTATCCACCAACTGGGGAATCAACGATGGACGCAATATCGACTGATCTTCACTAATCGGATGCGGAAGTTCTTCGCGAACCCCTTGATTCTCTTTATCAAACCGATCCAGAAGCGCATCGCTCACCAGCGTGTAATTCATGATCTCGCTCACACCCAATCCCTGCAATCCATTGCGCAATTCACGAATCAACCGCGTTCTGGTATCGCTGCAATCCGCAACCACCCGTGCCACGGGCGGCAGTTCCGGGATTCGATCCATCCCATAAATACGTGCCACCTCTTCGACCACATCGATTTCCCGTCCCATATCTAAACGAAAAGCCGGCGGTACAACCTTCGCGCGCACCCCATCATCCTCACGCAGCTCCATCTCCAATTTCGTTAGAATATAGCGCATCTCTTCCACCGTAATCGACGCACCAATCCGCCGCGCAATTCGCGCCCAGCTCACCTCAATCTCCATAGAGACGAACGGAGCTGCATACGCATCCGCCGGTGCCGAGCAGCTCGCTGCCCCCGCTAGTTCCATCAATAACATCGCCGCCCGTTCGCTCGCCGCAGCAACTGAATCTGCACATACCCCTCGCTGAAATCGATAAGATGCATCTGAATGCAATCCCAAATCCTTCGCAGTTGCCCGAATCGTCGAAGCTTCAAAACATGCTGCCTCCAAAACCACCGTAGTCGTATCATCAACCACTTCGCTATTTGCGCCTCCCATCACCCCCGCTAACGCCAATGCTTTTTCATCATCCGCAATCACCAACATATCAGCTGAGAGCTTCCGTTCTATCCCATCTAACGTAATCAACTTCTCATCCACTTCCGCCCAACGTACCTGAATTTGGTTTCCCGTGATCGCCCGCCGATCAAACGCATGTAACGGATGCCCCGTCTCCAACATCACATAGTTAGTCACATCCACCACATTGTTAATCGGACGAATTCCCACCGCTTCCAATCGATCCTGAATCCACTTCGGCGAAGGCGCCACCTTTACACCCTCAATCGTTCGTACGCTATACCGGGGAACTGCTACTGCATCGCACACCTCAACCGCACAATCCGCATCCACACACTCAGGCAATTTAAACTCTGGCAATCGAACTGGCTGATCGCTTAACACAGCGAGCTCACGTGCCACACCCACCATCGATAAACAGTCAGGACGATTGGGTGTAATCTCTAATTCAATTACTGTCTCCGGTGCTCCCCATATTTCGGCAAAAGGCGTTCCTGCAACCACATCTGCATCCAACTCTAATAAGCCCGAATGATCCGCACCCAATCCCAATTCATCCTTCGCACACAACATCCCCAGTGAAACTTCGCCTCGAATCTTTGCCTTTTTTAACGTGAATCCAGCCGGCAAAGTAGTTCCCACTGGGGCAAAAGGGTACACGCCATCAACCACCACATTCGGTGCTCCACAAACCACTCGCATCGGCTCGTTGGTTCCATAATCTACCATGCATAACTGCAATGTATCCGCATTCGGATGCGGCTCTACCTCCACCACACGACCCGCCACTACACCAGCAAAATCCGAACCCACCGTTTCAATCGCTTCCACTTCGAGTCCCGCAAAGGTCAACCGATCCGATAACCCTTCCAGATCCGCATCCACCTTCACCAACTCATTTAGCCAACTCACCGGAACTTTCATACTATCTCTCCAATAACTGAAACGCATTCATACCCCGAAGCACCGCTCATCTCAAGCGGGAAGCAAAGCACAAAAAAAGCCGCTCCTTGCAGGGAACGGCTTTTGACTCCATTCACTCCATGAATTATCGCGCGTAGAACTCCACAACCAATGAAACTTCGCATGTCACTGGAACTTCTTCCGCCTGCGGTAAGCGATTTAACTCCGCAGTCAACTGCTTATCATTCGCTGTTATGTACTCAGGTGTCTTTGCTACCTGCTGTGCCAATATAAACGCTTCTAACTCTTTTGATTTTTCACGAACCGTAATCTGGTCACCAATCCGAACGCTGTACGAAGGGATATTCACCTTTTTGCCATTAACACGGAAATGAGCATGCGACACCATCTGACGTGCCTGGAAAATTGACCGAGCCATGCCAGCACGCAAGACCACCACATCCAAGCGACTTTCCAACATCTGCAACATCACTTCCCCTGTATTACCCGACTTACGAGACGCCTTTGTGTAAACTCCACGCAACTGTTTCTCACTCAGGTTATATTGGTAACGCAACCGCTGCTTTTCTGTCAGCTGCTTACCATAATCAGACTGTTTACCTCTCCTGCGATTTGGTCCATGCTGTCCTGGCGGATTCGGCCGCCGTTCCAAAAAACGTTCTGACTTCGGCGAAAGCGCAATGCCCAAACGACGAGCCTTCTTAATCTTAGGTCCTGTATACTTCATGATAACTCCTACCTCCGCCTGCTTCTCTGCAAATTAAGCCAGCTCTACTGGCCACTCCTTCGACTCAACGAGACGGAGTGCTCGCCCCGCACCGTGCGGTATTTCCATGGCGATGATCCTCTACTCAAGATTCCGTTAGCGGAAAAGGCGCCTATACAACCCAAATTGACCGAACTCGTCAACCCCATAACCCCCTTTTTAATCCCTATGAATGAGGTAGATCCAACAACCGACATCCCACCGCCTCCGCCATATGAACAGAGCCAATCCACTACAGTGTTTTTGGTTGATTGCTTAGAGGTACCCAGTTTCTGCGAATTGAGGTTCGCCCTGAAAGTATTGGAATAATTAAATTGCATGAGGACAAGCTGGACGTCATTCGCTATCTTCACCTTATGAAACATCTACTTCTATTATGCTGCCTGCTTCCCAATATTCTCTCGGCACAAACGGCTCAAGAGATTCTGCAGCAAGTCCAACTTCGTCTGCCTCAACAATCCATTACATTTAACGGTACCCTCAAACGTAAAACTGCGAACGGATTCAACCGTGTCTCGCTGCCTATTCAGACCACGCTTCGCCTCGGCGACACACCCGCCTATGCCCATTACCGCATTGGTGAAATCACCCTCGAACTCCACTGGGAAAACAACCAGCCTATCTACACCTTTTCCGATAAAACCCTCGATCCTACTCATGAAATTGCCGACAGCGGCATGAGCTGGACCGATCTGAGCCTCGGCTTCCTCTGGTGGCCTAACCCAACCCTGATTGGTCCCACTCGAAAAATAAACCGCGACGCCTGGCTTTTAGAAATCCCCGTTCCCAATCACACCGATCATCTTCGTGTTTGGATTGAAAAAGAAATGGCTATGCTTCTCGAAGTCCAACGGATTAACGCCAAAGGCAGGCGACTTCAAACACTACGCATCAAACGCCTTCAAAAAATCGATGAATTCTGGTTCGCCAAACAGATTGAGCTCTTCCACCACCGAAACGGGGAACGCTCCATAATTTATGTAAACGAAACGATTCGCTTGTAGATACAGCGGGCAAGCTTGTTTTTTAGGACTCTTCTGATTCTCCGTGATCAGCTTTCCACTGAGCCAGCTTTTCCTGATACTCCTCTTCGGACAACGCATGCCAACCTATACACTCACCGGTTGGACTTCTTCCACATCCACATGCCATCATGATCTCCCTGTTAATTACTATTTCATTCTCTAAATATTACGTTTAGGGAATCTTATATCAACTACAACCCGAACACTGCGAACAATCTGGCATATCAAGCGAACTTAACCTACTTACTTCTGGCTCCAAACTCTCCGGTAAAGTCTCCACAAAATCACGGATCTCATCCCGCACTCGCCGGTATGGTTTCATTTGCTCCTCTTCGGAAGCCCCTTGTTCCGCCATGCCGCGTGCCAACTTAGGTGGATCTTCAAATCCTACATGTTTCACCCGTACTCCTGCCGGAAGTACCGGACACGACTCATGGGCATGCCCACACACCGTCACCACCCAATCCAGCTCCTTCTCTGCGAATGCCTCCCATAGCTGAGACTGCTGCTTCGAAATATCCACGCCCACCTCTGCCATCACTGCCACCGCATATGGATTGAGTCCGTGCGTTTCAATCCCCGCCGAAAACACTTCAATATCATCACCTTTTAGGGTACGAGTCCAACCCTCGGCCATTTGCGATCGGCATGAATTTCCTGTACAAAGGTAAAGTATTTTTATTTTTTTACTCATGACTCCAACAAATTGTTTAATAACAATACAATATATTATCCAAATAAGGATCGTGTTTTATTCGCATACCTTACGAGCAGTATCATAACTGGGACTTCCACTAAGACTCCTACAATTGTTACCAATGCCACGGGGGAGGCAACCCCAAATAAGGCAATAGCAACAGCTACTGCTAACTCAAAGAAATTAGATGCTCCAATTAAACTTGCGGGAGCGGCAATATCATGAGGCAAGCGTAATTTCTTTGCTGCACCGTATGTTAAAAAGAAAATAACCCCTGTTTGCAAAATTAGCGGAACAGAAATCAATGCAATGTGTAAACCATGCTCGATAATACGATCTCCCTGAAAGGAAAATATTAATATCAAGGTTAACAATAAACCGAAGATTGTCGTGTTGTTAAAATAAGACAAAAACGTTTCTTGAAAATATTTCTCACCTTTGGCTGATATAACTTTTACTCTAGTAAATGCACCTAGAGTTAGGGGAATAACTACAAAAAATAAAATCGAATAAAATAATGTATCCCACGGCACCTCTACATTTGAAAGCCCCAGTAGAAATTTAACAATAGGAGCAAAAGCCAACAAAATAATGAGGTCATTCGTGGCCACCTGAACTAGCGTGTACGCAGGATTTCCTTTAACCAAGTGACTCCACACAAAAACCATAGCAGTACATGGTGCGGCTCCTAATAAAACGGCGCCCGCAACATAATGTCTTGCTAACTCGACATCAATGAGGCCTTTAAATATCTGAAAGAAAAACAAGCCACTTATACCGAACATAAGAACCGGCTTAAAAATCCAATTAGCTAACCATGTTAAATAAAGTCCTTTAGGGTTTTGACCGACTTTTTTGACACTTAAAAAGTCAACTTTCATCATCATTGGATAAATCATCAGCCAGATGAGAATGGCTACTGGTATAGAAACATTGGCTATTTCTAAACGACTAAGAAAGGAGGGAATTTCAGGCAAAAACTTGCCTATAGCCACACCCAAAATCATGCAAACTGCTACCCAAATACTTAAATATCGCTCAAAAAATCCCATAACTGTTCTTCTGAATGGCTTTCTATTATCTTGTTTTTATTAGTTAAATATTAGCTTCTAACTTTTTGTTTTGCTCCGCTTATAACGCTTTCGCTCATTCTCAGTTAATAATTTTTTACGCATCCGAATAGATCCTGGTGTTATTTCTACTAATTCTTCTCCATCTATATACTCCAAGGCTTCTTCAAGACTTTTTACCTGCGCAGGAGCAATCTTCATAGCGCGATCCGTTCCACTTGCTCTTACATTGGTTAATTGTTTCGCTTTTTGTAAATTTACGACCAAATCGTTATCTAGGCAGTGTTCTGCAACTACCATGCCCTCATAACACTCCTCACCAGGATTAACGAAAAAGATCCCCCTCTGCTGTAATCCATCGATCGCGAAGGCAACCGCTGACCCCTGGCCTTGCGAAATCAACACACCATTCAATCGCTGAGCAATCTCACCTTTATAGGGTTCATAACCAAGAAATCTATGAGTCACAATTGCCTCTCCCGCTGATGCTGTTAACATCTTCGACCGCAAACCAATTAGGCCTCGAGTTGGTATATGGAATTGAATGGTTTTACGATTTCCATGTATCTGCATATCAACTAATTCTCCACGCCGGACTCCTGCGACTTCAATAATTTTTCCTGAATGTTCATCGGGTACATCCACGTGCAATAATTCCACCGGCTCGTGCCGTTTTCCATTCACTTCCTTAATGATCACCTGCGGTTGCGCCACCGACATTTCAAATCCTTCGCGCCGCATATTTTCAATCAAGATAGAAAGATGCAAGACGCCTCGTCCACTAACCTTGAACGCATCGCCATCCATCTCCTCAACAAGTAGAGCTACATCCCGCTCAGTCTCTTTGAAAAGACGGTCACGTAAATGCCGGCTCGTTACGAACTCTCCATCTTGTCCATAGAAAGGCGAGTCATTTACACTAAATGTCATCGAAAGCGTTGGCTCATCAACTTTGATAGGAGGCAAGGCTTCTGGAGCCTCCTCTGCACACAAACAATCTCCAATATCAATGTCCGAAATACCTACAACAGCACACAAATCACCGCAAGGAACTGATTCAGCCTCACTACGGCCCAATCCCTCAAATGTATAAAGTTGCTTTAACCGCGCCGCTTGCTGCGAGCCATCGCGGCGTATGTGTACTAATGCACTCTTCACGCCAATCGCTCCTCTGAAAACACGACCAATACCTATACGTCCAACATAGTCATTATAATCGATCGATGTGACCTGCATTTGAGCAGGTCCCTCTTGGACTATGGGTGAAGGAATATCATCTAATACCGCATCCATAAGGGGAATCATCGATTCGCGCGGCGCTGCTAAATCACGAGTCGCCCATCCATCTTTACCACTACAATAAATGAGCGGAAAATCTAGCTGTTCATCACTTGCATCTAGCTCAACAAAAAGATCAAAAACTAAATCATGAACAGCATCCGGGCGCGCATCCGGTTTATCAATTTTATTAATTACAACGATCGGCTGAAGTCCTAGCTGAAGCGCTTTATCCAAAACAAATCGAGTTTGAGGCATAGGTCCCTCTGCTGCATCAACGAGCAGTAAAACTCCATCTGCTAAATTCAAAACTCGCTCTACCTGACCGCCAAAGTCACTGTGCCCAGGCGTATCAATAACGTTAATTTTAGCTCCACGATAATTAACACTAATATTTTTCGATAGAATTGTAATCCCCCGCTCACGCTCAAGATCATTACTATCCAACAAACAGGTCTGCATTGACTCATTATCGCGAAATAAATCCGCCTGTTTAATGATCTCGTCCACCAGCGTCGTCTTACCGTGGTCTACGTGTGCGATAATGGCTATATTGCGAAGTTCCATAAAGCTCCTTTAAAAAACTCGGCGCAACATAGCCGTTTACACCGGAAAAGCAACATTAACTGACTCAACTTACTATGCTATTTTAAAAATATAGAATCCCTTACAAGTCGAGTCCGAATCACCAATTCATTAGGTAGACAATATTTTGACAGAAACAAATCTAATATAGCTCTACATGTAGGCTTTATCCTATTGGAATGAATGCATGAAAAACCAATTCCCATTTCCATACAGAAGAATTTGAAAAACCCCAATCCAATCGATTAGACAGATTAATCCAAATCGATATTTAAGAGCTGGATGCGTTGATTGCCCCTTGCCAGCTTCTGCGACCATTCGCTACATTAAAACGATGATTGCATTTTTAGAAGGACCCCTCGAAGTCAAAGAGCTAGCCCGCGTTGTCATCAATTGTAACGGGGTTGGCTATGAAGTCACCATTCCGCTCAGTAGCTACGACCGCCTGCCGGAACAAAATAACAATTGCCGTCTACTGATCCATCATCACATCACTGAAGCCGACCAAAAGCTTTATGGTTTTGTAAGCGAACAAGAACGCGAAATGTTCACCCAATTAATTACCATCAACGGCGTCGGCCCAAAAATCGCCGTCGCTGCGCTCTCTGGACTCCCTGTCAGCGAAATGCGTCGCGCCATAATTACGGGCGACATAAAAACCATCTGCTCCATCTCTGGAATTGGCAAAAAAAGCGCTGAACGCATCATCGTCGAGCTCCGCGACCGCTTCGCGAAAGGTGATCAGCTCGAAGTGTTTGCCTCCCCCGCTGAACCTGAAGGCGATCATCGCCTACGCGACGCCGCACTTGCATTACAAGCGCTAGGGCAGCCCTCTGATACGGCCGTGAAAAAAATTAAATCAATAGCAAAAGAGCTCACACCCGAAATGACCGTCGAAGAGATTATCCGCCGTGCCCTAACGCGCTAAATCATCTCTCCATAATCACTATTTTATACCGTATCCACATCCACACTGGTTCCAAGTGGAACTTGTTTCACACTGAGTTTTCGGTCAAGCAAATCAATCTCTTTCCATTTTCCTGTAGCAAAACGCCAAGTATAACCACCACCGAGCAACCCAATATAAAGCAGCGCCCATCCCCAACAAAGCAGGTGATTCGCCTCATAACCGACAATTAAAATCAACTGTCCAGGCACAAAGATTCCCCAAGCAATAATCGCTTGATATCGCATCACAAAATGGGTATCCCCCGCGCCTTTAAGCGCTCCAGAAAGAATCAATGACGCCGCATCGGGCCAACCCCAGACAGCTAAAATGATCAATAGATAGCGCACAGTATCACGAAGTGCCGCGGAATCGAAACTGCCCGCTTCCTCAGAAAAAATCGCAAGATAGAGATCGGGGATCATAATAAAAGTAGTCCCGATAATACCTATATAGGCCAATCCAATCTGCAGTGCCGTCCAACCATAGCGAGTCGCCTCAGCGGTATCGTCACGACCAATGCACTGCCCGACCAAAATCGACGCAGCAATCCCCATTCCGATCATTGGCATGAATGCAATTAAGTTGATACTGAGCGCAATATTACCCGCGAAATGTGCAAGATCGCCTAACCTTCCAATCAATAATACAAAGACGGTAAAAGCAGCTACTTCAGTGAAAAAATGAAACCCAGACGGTAGGCCAAAACGGAGCATCCGGCGAAAAAGAACCCGATCGAAGCGAAGGTTGCGAAGGGTACCGAAAGTATGACGATGACGCCGATTAAAATAGATGGCTCCAAGAAAAATAGGAGCACTCCACGAACCAATTACACTTGCCCACGCAGCACCTGCAATCCCCATTTCCGGTAAGCCCCAGCAACCAAAAACGAACAAATAGTTCATGAAAATATTGATACCATTCGCCAACACATTGCAACCCATCACCACGCGGGTCTGCCCTTGCCCAGAAAAAAATGAGCTAATAGCAGATGAGAGCACCATGCCTCCGCCACCAAAAAGCAGGATACGCATGTACTCCTCCTCCAACTTCAGCACCTCAGGAGCATGGCCCACCAACCGCAATACACCCACTCCAACCGGTTCCAGTAATAGAATGATCGGAATCGCGAGTAACGCAAAGAAGATCCCTTGCGCTGTAGCCGTCGCCGCCCCCTCGTTATCTTCTCGCCCTGCCAGCTGGGCTACAAATGTATTGGTAATCCCAGCGAGTGCCATAAAACCACACACAAATGTAAAAAAAAGAATACCTCCTGGCAAAGAAGCGCAAAAAGAAGCTTCGCTATACCATGATAAGAAAAGCCGATCGAAAAAGTTGAGCAAAGCAAAGCTTCCGGAGTTGATAATCAAAGGCCAAGCCACCCTTAGAAGATTTTGGCAACGTGAGCGATTGGTGGTGGGTACGGACATGACGTCAAAACCTACCCGCTTTCGACTTGAAGGGGAACCGCAAAAACAGAATGAATCCATTCGAGGGTGTCGTTTGACAAGCCATCGGCACTGTTTTACGCTCAGAAATTGGTTGGGGGGGTCTGTGTGCATATAAATCAAAGCTTCACGATACTAGGTTGTTTGCTAATTACTGGTTGCGCCATGCTCAAACCAACACTGCCACTTGATACGGTATCCCTACCCACTACCTTCTCCACTCCAGCATTAGCCGAAAGCGACGTCGCCGAAACTGCATGGTGGCTCCCATTCAACAATCCAGAGCTAAATGAATTGATTCAGCATGCTATAATCCATAACCCATCGCTAGAACAAGTATGGGCACGACTAACACAAGCCGATGCAACAGCAAAACGACTGGGGGCCGCTCGGCTTCCCTCCATTAATCTAACCAGCGGGTTCATAAGCACTAAAGCCTTCAACGCAGGCGCCGATAGCGACCAATGGAGCGTAGGAGTGGCGGCAACCAGTTATGAACTCGATCTATGGGGCCGTGTAAATGCCGTTCAAGCCGCCGCCAAATTAGATGCAGAAAGCGCGCGCTACGCCGTAGAAACGGCGGCCATGAGTCTGAGTGCAGAAGTAGCAAATCGCTGGCATAACCTAATTGCTCGCCGAATGGAATTATCCATCCTTCGCGAACAACTCGAAGCCAACCGCACCTCATTAGAATTAATTGAACTCCGCTTCCGAAGATCTTTCTCCACCGGACTCGCGGTTTTACAACAACGACAAACGGTTGAATCCACGGCAGCTTTAATCCCCCTCGCTGAACGCGCAGAACGTGCCGCCGAACTTGAACTCGCCGCCCTTCTTGGACAAACGGAACCCGTTTCAATTGAAAGCAATAGTCTATGTGCTCTTCCACCACTTCCCGCACTAGGAATCCCTGCTACATTACTCGAACATCGTCCCGACGTTCAGCGTGCACGTGCACTCCTCGATGCTGCCAGTTGGCGAGTAGCCGCCGCTCGAGCAGATCGACTACCTGCCATCAGATTGAGCGGACGAATTGAATCAACTGAAGGGAGCGCCGAAGAGCTTTTTGATAATTGGTTGAGCACCTTGATAGGCAGTTTAAGCGCGCCTCTGATTGATGCCGGCGGACGCCGTGCAGAAACTGAACGTACACAGGCCATTCTACGCGAATCAATTGCTGCCTATCGAGCAACGGTAATTCAAGCCATCAACGAAGTAGAGCAAGCTCTAAATTTAGAAGAAACTCAAGCGAACTATACGGCTGCATTGGAAGTACGACTCAACGCTGCAAAGCAAGCATATGATGAATCACTACAGCGCTATCGAAATGGAGCAATTGATTATACAACCGTCCTATTCCAACTCAATACGCTACAGCAAATAGAGCGCCTTCAAATCTCCGCTCAAGCGGACCAAATTAGTTATCGTATCAATCTTTTAAGATCCCTAGGCGGAAATTGGGTGAAACAACTGGAAGAACCAGGAGAATCAAATGAAGAAAATTAAAACGCTATTGCTATGTATACTCATTCTAGTCATAGGGTTAGCTCTTGCCCGTATCTTAATTTTAACCGCTCCCGAAGCAGAGCGTACGAAGCCACAGAGACAAGCCATCTTAATTGAAACAACATCCGTTGTACTTAGTGATGAACATGTCATGCTCGAACTCGCTGGCATCGTAGAGCCTGCCGAACAAGTGGTCTTGCGCACGCCCGTTAGTGGTAAAATTGTATCGGTTAACGAACAGTTTATTGAAGGCGGCCTTATCCCGAAAGCGGATATGATTTTACAAACCGATCCAGCCAACTATGAACTTGCCCTTAGAGTATCAGAAGCGGCCAATGCAGCCGCACAATTTGAATATGAACTTGAACTAGGCCAACAAGACATTGCTCGGCATGAGTGGGCATTGCTCAAAGCCGATGATGCGACTCTTAAAGAAGAATCACTGGCCCTACGAATTCCCCATTTAAATGCGAGCAAGGCGGCCGTTGCAGCTGCCAAAGCAAAAGTAAAACGCGCTCAGCTTGACCTTAAACGAACCACGCAACGAGCTCCTTTTAATGCTCTTGTTCGCGAGTGCTATGTTGACTTGGGCGAACAAGTGAACCAACAAGTTCCATTAGCTTTATTGACTTCTACCGACAGATATCACATCGAAGCCTCTGTTCCTATCGATCGACTCAAGTGGATCCAATTTCCCGGTAGTCCTGTCACTGTGCGCTCAACAACCGGCACCACCTATCCCGGAGAAGTCCTTAAGCTAACAGGCTCCATAGAGACGAAAGGACGCATGGCCCGCGTCATCATTTCAGTGGATGACCCCCTTGGCCAAAAAACTCTATATGAAAAACCGCTCCTCTTAGGCGAATATGTAGAAGTAATTATTCAAGGTGAATTATTAGAAGCCGTTACCCGCATTCCACGCAAAGCCTTACGCGAAGGCAATACAGTGTGGCTCGATCAAGAAGGGGCTCTTGTTATTAAACCTGTGAACGTCGTATTCCGCGAAAGCGATTCCATTTTGGTTCGAGGACTTCCATCTGAATCAGATTTAATTATTTCGGATATTGCTGCACCTGTTCCTGGACGTCCTGTCAACAAAGGCAACCGCCCTGATGATCGCCCTATAAAAACGGGAGCGATTAATGAAGGTTGAAGAGCGCAAAGGCCCTATCGCTTGGATGGCCACCAATCCCGTGGCTGCAAATATCTTGATGGTGATACTGATCATCGGAGGTATCTTTGCAGCCACCCGTGTTCAACAAGAATTTCTTCCCAATGCAGAGTTGGATGAAGTCTATGTAACCGTTGCTTATCCAGGCGCAAGCCCAGACGAAGTAGAGCAAGGTATTCTGCTCGCAATTGAAGAGGCTGTCCGCGGATTAAACGGGGTTAAACGCGTGATCTCCTATGCCAATGAAAATAGCGGTACTGTCCGAGTGGAGGTCTTAGAAAAATCAGATGTGAACCGTGTAGCAGATGATGTCCGTAATGCCGTCGATCGCATTCGAACCTTCCCTCTCGACGCAGAAGAACCAACGATTAGCATCGTAAACCTGAAGCGCCCGGTGCTCGATTTAATCATCTCGGCCGATGTCCCTCCCTCCACATTGCGGGAGCTAACGGAAACGATTCGCGACCGGCTTTTACAACATCCAGGTATCACACAACTTGAACTCGAAAATGTTCGTGCACGTGAAATCAGTATTGAGATCACGCAACAAAAACTACGCGAACTTGGCATGACGCTTCAGCAAGTGGCCTCATTGCTTTCTCAAAGCTCGGTAGAACTACCAGGTGGCAGTATGCGAACTGATGGCGGCGAGATCCTAGTGCGGGTTACCGATCGCCGCGAAATGGGTCGAGAATTTGCCCGGATTCCCATCATTACAGCCCCAGATGGAACCAAACTCTTGCTTGAAGATATTGCCATTATTAACGATGGCTTTGATGAGAGCGATAAATTCAGTTTCTACAACGGGAAGCCAGCGGTTTCATTGACCGTCTTTCGTGTGGGGCAAGAGTCTCCCATCTCGATCGAGGAATCCGTCGAAGAGGTTATTGCTGAGCTCCGAGACACCATGCCCGAGGGGCTCGAATTCACCATCTGGGACAGTCGAGCTGAAGCTTATCGAGGACGAATGAGTCTACTACTTCGCAACGGCTTGCTTGGGCTCACACTGGTCTTTATTTTATTAAGCCTCTTTCTCGAAATGCGCCTTGCCTTTTGGGTGATGCTTGGCATCCCGATTTCGTTCTTGGGCACCTTCATCTTTATGAGTGGAGCCGATGTGAGCCTCAATATGATTACCATGTTTGCCTTCCTGATTTCACTAGGCATTGTGGTCGACGATGCCATTGTGGTGGGCGAAAATATTTATTATTACCATCAAAAAGGGATGCCCTTTCTACAAGCCGCTATCAAAGGGGCGCGACAAATTGCTCTCCCCGTGACTTTTAGCATCATCACAAACATCGTCGCATTCATGCCGATGTATTTTGTACCGGGCGTTATGGGCAAATTTTTTCGCGTTATTCCACTGGTCGTCTGCTCTACATTTTTGATCTCACTCATTGAATCCCTTTTTATTCTGCCCGCCCACTTAGGCCATCAAAGCGATCAAAAACGGTACGGCAAATTACATTCCTTCCAAAAATCATTTAGTGCCCGCTTTTCCTATTTTGCTAAAGAAGTGTATGGTCCATTTCTCGACCGAGTCTTACGCGCTCGTTACATAACACTCTGCCTAGGATTGATGATTTTAGTTATGACGCTTGGGTATATAAAAAGCGGGCGTATGGGATTTGAGATGTTCCCTAATGTCGAGGCAGATGTCGCATTATGCGCCTATACCCTACCTTACGGCTCGCCCGTGGAAGATACCCGCTCAATTCAAGACCAACTGCTGTACGCCGGTGATACCGCTATAACCAAAATTGAAGAAGAGTTTGGTATGCCGATTGTAAAAGGAGCTCAGTCCACCATTGGAGGCCGAACGTGGGGCCGGATGAATCCTGGAGGAGGCCATGCCGGACGCATTAGATATGAACTCTTACCCCCGAATGAGCGTCCCATCTCAACCGAAGAATTTGCTCAACGCTGGCGAGCAGAGGCAAGAGGAATCAAAGGCCTGAAAAGCATTCGGTTCCGCGCGAACAGCGGTGGGCCGGGTGGAAATCAAGATGCCTTTAGCGTCGACCTCTCCCATCGTGATATGGACGTACTTGAGGCTGCCAGCCAAGAGTTAGCTGATGCGCTACAAGTGTATCCCATCGTACGCGATATTGATGACGGATTTACTCCCGGGAAAAAACAGATCGACTTTTCCATTCTACCCGCCGGCCGAAGCCTTGGGCTCACATCTCAAGAGGTCGCACGACAAGTGCGCAACTCATACTATGGCGCTGAAGCCATTCGACAACAGCGCGGGCGAAACGAAATTAAAATCAAGGTTCGCCTACCCCGAGAACAACGGAATAATGAATTTAGCCTAGAGGAGCTAATCATCCGGACCCCTGCGGGCATTGAAGTTCCCTTACGAGAAGTCGCAGAAGCCAAGCGCGGGCGTGCTTATACCTCCATCGTACGGCGCGAAGGCCGACGCGTGGTCTCGGTCTCAGGTGATGTAGAGCCTGCCGACCAAACCCCTCAAATTCTCACCGCCCTTCAAGATGACTTGCTCCCCCCGATTTTAGAAAAGTATAACGGCCTCTCCTACTCCTTTGAAGGGCGAGAAGCCGATCGACGAGAAAGCGTTAATGGGCTGATAAAAGGCTTACTGGTCGCCCTCCTGCTTATATATGTATTATTAGCGATCCCCTTTAATAGCTATGTGCAGCCACTGATTATTATGGTCAGCATTCCCTTTGGAATTGTAGGCGCTGTGCTCGGACATCTCTTGCTCAATTACAGTCTCAGCCTGATTAGTCTCTTTGGAGTCGTTGCACTATCGGGTGTGGTGGTGAATGATGCACTGGTCTTCATCGATTTTGCAAACCAACGTCGCCGAGCAGGTATGCTCTTAATTGATGCCGTGCGCAGTGCTGGTATTCAGCGTTTCCGACCCATCATCCTGACCACCCTAACCACTTTTTTTGGATTGATGCCGATGATTCTTGAAACCTCACGGCAAGCACGCTTCCTAATTCCCATGGCAATCTCACTTGGGTTTGGGATTCTGTTTGCTACCGCAATTACCCTACTTCTGATCCCCTCATTGATGCTAATTCTCGAAGACATCGGGAATCTGTTTAAACGGAAGCGTCTATAATCTGACATAACGAACTATATGCTTTGTCGATCTGTTCATTCACAATCCGATGCGTATATTTGGGTGCTTCCAGCATTTCATCAACCGCATTTTTAAGCCGTTGTTGAATGATTTTTTCACTATCCGTTCCTCGCGTTCGCAAACGCTGCTCTAGAATTTTCAACGATGGCGGTTCAATAAAGATGTCCAGAAATCCACGACGGATCAAACTGCGCTCTTCCATCTGCGCCAACGAATTTCGGATCTGACTAACGCCCTGCACGTCGATATCCAGAATAATATGATGCCCCTCTTCCATCGCAAATTGGATGGTGTCCGCCAAAGTACCATAGCGATTTCCATGCACTTTTGCGTGTTCCAAAAACTCATTGCGTCGAACCCGCTTCTTAAATTCACGATCAGATAAAAAATAGTAATCAACCCCATCTTGCTCTTCACCTCGTGGCGCCCGCGTTGTACATGAAATAGAATATTCAATCTCGGAGCGCTCCGCAACAAGACGATTACATAATGTGGTCTTTCCTGTACCAGACGGTGCAGAAACCGCGATCAATAAAGGGTGTTCCATGCGTGACGGAAGCGGCGGTGGCGTCATTAAACCCGGATGTGTTGGAGAGGCGCCTTCTTGCATGATTACTCCACATTCTGAATCTGTTCACGAATGCGCTCTAATTCTGTTTTGAATTGAACGACCGTTTGGGTAATACGTGAATCCAATGCTTTTGATCCAATGGTATTAATTTCACGAAACACTTCTTGGCAAAGAAAATCAAGAGGGCGGCCAGCGGGTTCTTTCGAACGCGAATGATTTCGCATCTGTTTCAAATGACTTCTCAAACGGATCAGCTCCTCAGTAATATCACTACGTTCCGCAAATAACGCCACTTCCCGAATAATCCGCTCATCCTCTGCCCACTCCTCTAAGCCTTGCTGCGTTAATCGCACCAATAGACGGGTTCGGTATGCAGCTGTCAGCTCAGGCGCTCGCGCAATCAGATCCTTCCGCATTGCTTCCAATTGGTCAATCCGATCCCGCAAATCCAGTTCAAGCTCGCGTCCTTCTGCAGAACGCATCTTTTTCAAGGCACGCAGCGCTTTCTCCATTGCACGCGTAAACAACACACCTAACTCATCACTTTCAGGAAGCGTTGCCTCCACCTGTAGCACCTCCGGCATCCGCGCTACGGTCTCTAATTGGACCGGCTCGCAGCTTCCCAGCGTTTTCGAAAGAAGTTCTAACGCCTCAACATAGGAGGATGCCAATCTTTGATCCATGACAACCCGCGAGGCTGATCCTTTTATACTTTCTAACCGAACGCTCCCGCTGATGCGACCGCGAGAAAATAGATCTCGAATAAGCATATGCATGCTAGATTCAAACGCTTGGAGTCCTCGCGGCAGCGCCACCTGAATATCGAGTTGCTTTCGATTCACCGAGCTGAGTTCAACAGCAATTCGGAAGCCCCCGCCCGAGGCGCTTCCTTCACCATAACCTGTCATGCTCTTAAGCGCCATGCTCGATGCCTTGCTCCGCTTTCCATTCGGCGATTTGTTGCACATCCTTATCGCCTCGTCCCGAAATATTCAAAATCACAAGATCATCTTTCGTAAAGGTGCTAGCTTCGCGGATCATCCAAGAGACCGCATGCGAACTTTCTAGCGCAGGAAGAACCCCTTCCCATTGCGATAACTTATCAAATCCATGTACGGCCTCTTCATCGGTTACAAATGGATATTCCGCCCGACCTAAGTCGCGGAGTAGGCTATGCTCCGGACCAATCGCCGCATAGTCCATGCCGGCACTGATCGAGTGAGTGAGTGCAATCTGCCCATCGGGATTCTGCAATACATAGGTCTTAGTGCCCTGCAAAATCCCCACTTGATCTTGGGCAAACCGAGCCGCATGCATATTCCCTTCCACTCCAAACCCACCGGCTTCTACTCCAATTAAACGAACGCCTTCATCTTTAATAAATGGATGGAAGATACCAATGGCATTACTTCCGCCACCCACACAAGCAACGATCGCTGTTGGTAATCGACCTTCCTGCTTTAAAATTTGTTTTCGAGCTTCACGACCAATGACACTCTGAAATTCGCGCACCATCAATGGATACGGATGCGATCCGAGCGCCGAGCCAATAATATAATGCGTGGTCCGCACATTCGTTACCCAATCTCGCATCGCTTCATTGACAGCCTCTTTTAGTGTCTCTTGTCCAACCGTCACTGGAACCACCTCTGCACCCATGCTCCGCATTCGGAAAACATTCAATGCCTGCCGTTCCATATCAATCCGCCCCATGTAAATGCGGCATTCAAAACCAAACATCGCGCAAACTGTCGCCGTCGCAACCCCATGTTGCCCCGCTCCGGTTTCAGCAATAATGCGCTTCTTTCCCATCCGCTTCGCGAGCAAAATCTGACCCATCGCGTTGTTAATCTTATGCGCACCGGTATGGCAAAGATCTTCTCGCTTGAGATAGATCCGAGCGGTGCCTAGCTCCTCCGTCATCCTCTCTGCCAAACAAAGTGGAGTTGGACGACCCACATACTCACGCAAACAGTGCCGCAGCTCCTTCTTGAAAAAGGGATCCTTCTTCGCTTTTTTGAACACGCGGCTGAGCTCGTTGAGCGGCTCCATAAGCGTCTCTGGCACATACATGCCACCGTATTTACCAAAATGACCTTTATTATCGGGCTGTGTTGCTTTCATCTATACTCCACTAAAAAATGAACACTTACGACTATTCGGATGAAATTCAAGTAGATTGCATCAGGAAGCCGATTGATTCATCTGAGCTGATACGCACTCAATAGCGCTTGCAAGCGACATTGGCGACTGCAGCCCAACCGCCTCTGCCAACAACTGCTCTGGTGATTCCCCCTCCTCTAATCGAGAACGGAGGCTGCATGTATGCTGCCTCTTACTCAATTTATTTCCCGCTTCATCACATAACAACGGATGATGCAGATAAGCAGGAGGCGGCGCGCCAAAGGCGTCAAAAAGTTGAAGCTGACGCCCTGTACTAGGCAACACATCTTCGCCCCGCACCACATGCCGGATCTCTTGCCGAATGTCATCACAGACACAACAAAACTGATACGTATACTGCCCCGTTCGATCTCGGATGGCAAAGTCGCCACACTGTTGCGCAGGCACGTGCTCTTGCCAACCAAGCTGCCCATCCTTAAATTTGATCCGATCCGGTGTCACACGAAACCGAACCGTATGCCCCTCCAGAGGTAGCTTCTTATCAGAGCACCTGCCGGGATACACCCGATCCGATGTGCCCACAAGTTGCAGGTTGGCTAACTCCCGACGTGAACACCTGCACCCATAGACCAAGCCTGCCTCCTCTAGAATCGCTAACTGTTGATCATAAAACGTCAAATCATCTTGCTGCCGCAATACATCGCCCTGCCAAACCATTCCAAATGCTGCTAGGTCCGCAAACAACGCTTTTTCATAGGCTGGAAGCGCCCGACTTCGATCATGATCTTCAATTCGAAGGAAAACTGGCACACTCATACGTTCGGCAAAAGCATATACCCACAAAAGATGATAAAGATGACCGAGATGCAAATATCCCGTCATACTGGGCGCCACGCGCGTGGCCATTAGCTCTCCCGAACAGAACGAAGAAAGGCTTCTACCTTAGCAAGATCTTTTTTTCCGGGCTCAACCTCAACTCCAGAGCTCACATCCACACCCGCCGGGTTTACAGCATTGACCGCCTCCACCACATTTTCAGGCGATAACCCGCCCGCTAAAAGAATCGGCTGTTTGATGGCCTTCACCAATTGCGCTGATTTATTCCAATCACAAAGCACTCCGGTGCCACCCACGGTATCGGGATTATATGAATCGAGCACATATCGATCGAAGGGAAAATAACTCTCTGCGAAGTATAATTCTTCCGGCTTCATCGCACTCCAAAACTCGATACCTTGGAAGAAATCACGATCTGCCCACCAATTATCCGGAATGCGATGAACTTGAACGGTATCAAAACGTCCATATTGAATCGCATGTGCTAACTCCCGCTCATTAGGGCAGACAAAAACGCCTACGCGCCGCATCCCTTCCGGCGTCTCCCATTCACCAACTTTTTCAGGCTCAACATACCGTGCAGACTTTTGCCATTGGATGAACCCCACCGCATCTGGTTGGAACGCCGCAATCGCATCCAGATCTTCTCCAGTGGTAATCCCACAAATCTTTGTGAAGTAGCTCATCTAAATTGTTGATTCTTAAAGCTCAAGTTCAGCAATATCTTCCGCTACTTCCGTTGCTGCTTCCATCGCAACAGCCTTGTTCTCTTCACTATTATCAAAGAAGAGTGGATTTTGACCTTCCGCCCAAACCACATCGATTTCATTGATCCCGATAAATTCAAATCCATGCCGAATTTGGCGCGTCAATGCGTCGCGATCATCATCTTCCTTATAGACACCCCCGGAAGAAACTAGCATGACAATCCGCTTGATCTTATGTAGTCCCTGAACACCATCCTCTTTGCTAACCGAGAACGTATACCCCGGCAATAAAATTTGATCAATCCACGCTTTCATGATTGCAGGCACGCTGTAGTTCCACATCGGCATTGTTAACACCAACACGTCTGCCTCTTTGAATTTTTCAATCTGCCCTATCGCATAGTTCAACGACATCTCTTCAACTTTTGAAGGCTCATATCCTTCATCAAAAACAGGATACCAAGCCCTCTTATAAAGATCGTAGCTGTAAAAAGGCGGCTTTTCATCATACAAATCCACATTTACCAACTCTACATCAGGCTTCAACTCAATCAGCTTTCCAATAAAGGCCGATGCAATCTGCTTTGAAATTGACTCTTCCGTTGGTTTTGGATTCGCACACACATGTAAAATATTCATAATAATTTTCTCCTAATGATCTTAAAC
>JBJLEJ010000008.1:0-97278 GCA_045565965.1 Pontiellaceae bacterium
GTGTCGCCATGAATAAAAGCGCTGGCAGCGGGGTGAAAATAGTCGTGGTCGACGTTCGCCAACAAGAGAAAGGGAATCAGCATAAAGATGAGCGAGTATGAGTTCATTTTGCTTTATTCACATCCTTGAGTAGATTGTTAACAATAGTGATAATCTGTTGGTTTTTTTGTAGTATTTGCTCATAGCGTGTTTTGAGTTCAGGTTGAATATCAAAGGCATAGGTGCGCTCAGTGCTTTCGCGAACAAGGATGTTGGCGGCGAGGAGATATTGATAGTCTTGAATAAGGCGAAGGGCATGAGTGAGATCAGTTTGGGCATCGGTAACGGCTTGAACTAGCATGGCAATACGTTCTTTTGTGCGGGGCAGGAGTCGGATGGCTTCGGGATGTATGGGATCGATTTCGCTGAGAATTTTTTCAAATTGCTTTTGGGCTTGTTGGTAATGCTCAAATGCTTGTTTTGCTTGGGTTTCTTGTAGGCATTTTTCGGCGTGATCAAAGAGCCATTTGCCTCGTTTAAATTCGAGGGAAAGACGAAGTTGTACGGCTCGTTCGAAGTTTTGTTTGGCATCTAGTTTATCTGGTTTGAGTCGGAGAGAGGATTCGAATTGTTCCATGGCTTCAAACGCGAGTTGTATAGCAGTAACGATGTCTTCGGACCCAGTGAGTTGTGTGGTTTGGGCCAGCAGTGCGTTTCCGCGGTTGTAATATGCATCGGCTTGGAGGGAGGGGTCAGGGCTTCGGAGGGCTTCTTGAAAATGAGTGGCGGCCTTTTTAAATGCATGTTGTTTAAAATAGGCAGCACCGAGGTTGAAGTGGCCAAGATCGGGATAGGCGAGAACAGTTTTTTTAAGAGATTCAACGGCATTTGTATAGACGCCAGATTGATAGGCTCGGAGTCCTTTTTTCATGGTGGCACGAGGCGATTCTTCAGCCAAGGTGGTGCAAGTAGTGATCGCCAGGATGGAGAGAATTCGGTAGCTCATGAGGTGGCTCCTTTTGGGGTAGAAGTCAGGAGAGCTTCCAGCAGGAGTAAAATAAGGGCGCCACCCAGGAAAAGAGGAAAGCGCTCGGTCCAAATACGAGACATGCGTTCATCTTGCTCCTCTTTTTGTAGATGGGAAATACCTTCGTGGTAGATACGTTCCAGTCCAAAATCACCAGGAGCGGAACGAACATAAAATCCTCCCGTTTTTCGTGCGATGGATTCCAGCTCTTTTTCTTCGAGACGACTTTTAACCACACGACCTTCAGCATCTTTCACGAAGCCTTCGGGAGTCTGGATGAGCTCACCTTCTTGAGTGCCAACGCCAATACTAAAGACGCGAATGTTGGCGGCGTTTAAGGCATCCACTAGGTCGGTTGGATCACCGGTATGACTTTCTCCGTCGGAGATAAGGATAACAACTCGGTCGGCTTGCCCCTTATCGGTGATTTCGAAGCTTTTAATGGCACAATCAAGTGCTTGATAGAGATCTGTGCCACCCATAGGAACGATGCCGGCATAGAGATCATCGAGCATCATTCGAAAGGCGGTATAATCGCTGGTAGCGGGGCATTGGAGGAACGCATCTCCTGAGAAGGCAATAAGGCCGATGCGGTCACCGTTCAGTTCGTTAATCAGATCTCGGATTCCCCACTTGGCTTGTTGAAGACGGTTAGGTTTTAGGTCTTGGGCGAGCATGCTTTTGGAGGTGTCGAGGGCGACGAGAATGTGAAGCCCGCGTTGCCGCACGGACTCCCACTTATAACCCCACTGTGGACGAGCCATAGCGAGCAGGAGAAGGGTTATGGTGAGTAAACGTACCGTATGGTGACTGCGAATGCGTTTCGATGAATAGGCGGGGATAAGAGTGGGCCATAGGGAGGGATGAATGGCTTGTTTTAATGTCTTTTCGCGACGACGCAGCGCATAAAGAAGCCATACACTCAACGGGAGTAAGGCGATTAAATAGACGTGTGCATCGGGATGAGCCCAGTGAATCATGGGAGTCTCCCAAGTCGACTGGTTGAGAGGATTTGTTCTATGCCAAGAAGAAGAACGCTGGCGAGTATCCAAGCACTTGAAAGTTCTTGGTAGCGAGTATAGCATTCTACTTCGATTTCGGTTTTTTCGAGTTGGTCAATTTCATCATAGATTGCCTCTAGGTTAGCGAGGTTGCGTGCCCGATAGAAGCGTCCGCCTGTCGTTTGAGCGAGTTGAATCAGGGTTTCTCCGCCAACTCCGCCTGCGCCAATTGTGTAGATTTTTATATTGAGAGCGGCAGCGGCGGTAGCGGCGTTTTTAGGTGAGAGTGTGCCGGCATTGTTGGCACCATCGGTTAAGAGAATCACGACTTTACTTTTCGCTTCGCTATCACGGAGGCGATTGATGGCGGAGGCGATACCATCACCAATGGCTGTACGTCGGCCGTCGAGCATCCGAGTATGGAGTGATTTCATCCGTTCTATTAGCCAGCTATGATCAAGGGTAAGAGGGGCAACGGCATAGGGGAGGGAGGCAAAGCCAACCATACCAATACGGTCGTTAGGGCGATTCTGGAGGAATCTATTCAGAACTTCTTTGGTCGCATCTAATCGGCTTATACGTTGATTAGCGCGAGTAAAGTCTTGTGTATCCATGGATTCGGAGAGGTCGAGTAATAGAATCATATCTACAGCTTCGGTACGGACGATGCTTTCATCGAGACCGCGTTGTGGACGTGCCAGGGCGATGATGAGAAATATGAGGGCGAGTGTGTATAGGATGGGTAATAGGGGTTGCCCTTTTTGCGCCCAACTACGGGGAAGGGCTTCAAAAAGTTGAATGCGGCTGAATAGAATGGTAGTGCGCCGCCGGTTTCGAATAAAAAGAAGGACGGGTATAATGAGTAATAGAAGCAGCAAAAGGGGTTCCGCAAACCGAATCATGAGTCCCCCCCTTCCGGATGTTGTGCGGTTTCTTGAACAAAGGTACGGGTGGTTTGGAATGCTTCTTCCATGGCATGTTGTCCCCATTCACCTTTGGCAAATTTGACGACATCGGCTTGTTGGAGAAAGGTATTTAGGATCCGTTGTTGTTGATCAGAGAGTATTGGTGAGCGGGTGAGGTCGGCTAGAATTTCTTCGGTTGTTTGGTCGGGGGCATTGAGCTGGAAGCGGGCTTCAAGGTAGCAGCGCAGAATGCGGGAAAGTTCGGTGACAAAGGGTTCGGATTGCTGGGCTTGCATAAGCGGTCCCGCACGGAGCTCTTCGAGTTCACGGAGTGCATTGAGATGAGCGGGAATAGGCAGAGGTGCGGGTCTGGTCGAGATTCTATTTTTCCAAAGACGAGTCGAAAGACGGCCCATTATGTAAGCGATAATGCCCGCGGCGATGATGATTATAATCCAGCGGGGTAAGCGAGCGGGTAGCGGATGAGGAGGGCGAAGTGGCGCTAATTCGGAGGTGGCATCGGGCGATAGGCTGGAGATAACGTTTAAGGTTATGGGTGGAAAGGAATGAGTATTTGTTTTGCCTTGGTAGGTGAAGTGAATGGGGTTGGTGCATATCAGATGTTTTCCTAACTCAAAGCTGGTGAGGCGATAGTGAAAGTGGGTTTGTTCCCATGTATCGGACCGTTCCATCTGCTCCCAGTTACGTTCGAGTTGGATGACCTCTTTTTCTCGACCTAATTCAGGAAGCTGGAGTGTGCCTCCGGTGGGATAGGTCGTTATTAGCGTGAACTCGATTGGCTCCCCGATGGTGAGATTGGTTTGGGTACAACTACTCTCAAGTGTGAGTTGATCTCTTGGATATACCGTTTCAGTGACGGGTTGGCAGCCGCATAAGAGAAGGGATAAAATATAAAAAGAGGGCTTCATAATTAACGGCGGGTGGCTCGGTTAGCAAAAAAGGTTTGGAAGGCTTTTTCGTAGGGTTCATCAGTGTAAAGCTGGATAAGGTCAATCCCATTACGGCGGTGAAGAGTTTCAAGGGCTTCGGTTCGTTTCGTTTGTTGAAGCAGAAGGGCGTTGCGTACGCGGGGGCTTGAGGTATCGATGAGTGAAAAGGCGCCGGTTTCAGCATCTTGCCATGTTATTAAACCAGCGGTGGGAAGAGCGGTTTCGCAGCGATCGCCGAGCTGAATGGAGATGAGGTCGTGTCGGCGGGCCGTTGTTTTCAGGATCGATTCGGGGGTGTCGTCAAAGTAGAAATCACTGAGTAGAAAAGTGGTAACGCGTCGGGAACAGATATGATTGAGATAATCGAGTGCGGGGGACAATTTGCTATTTTTTCCGGTAGGCTCGAAGGTAAGCAGTTCACGAATTATGCGGAGAACGTGTTGGGTTCCTTTTTGAGCGGGGAGTACTTTTTCGACTTGCTCGGAAAAGAGTATGAGCCCTATTCGGTCGTTATTGCGAATCGCTGAGAAGGCGATAACGGCGGCAATTTCGGCGGCAAGGTCTCGTTTGAGTTGGGATTGACTCCCGAAGAGATTGGAGGCGCTGACGTCTATAAGAAGCATTACCGTGAGTTCACGTTCTTCGGTAAACTTTTTTATATAGGGGCGCCCATAGCGAGCTGTTACGTTCCAGTCGATCGTTCGGATGTCATCGCCGGGCATATATTCACGAACTTCCTCAAATTCCATTCCACGTCCTTTAAATGTTGAGTGATATTGACCAGCAAACAGATCATTCACGGTGTTGCGCGTCTGAATTTGGATGCGCCTCACTTTTTTTATGAGTTCTTTTGGATCGAGCGTCGGCATGGATTAGGGGACTGGAATTTCGGCAAGAATTTGGCGAATTAGCTCATCGGAGGTGAGTTCTTCTGCTTCGGCTTCATAGGTAAGAAGCAGGCGATGGCGAAGGACGTCTGGAGCGACGGATTTGATATCTTGCGGGGTTACATATCCGCGCCCTTCCATAAAGGCATGTGCACGGGCGGCCATGGTGAGACTGAGGGTTGCACGGGGAGAAGCACCATATTTGATGTATTCTTCGAGATTGAGTCCGGCCTGTTTTGGTTCGCGAGTGGCGAAGACCAGATCAATGATATAGGCTTTAATTTTATCGTCGATATAGATCTCATCAACGGTCTGCCGAGCACGTAGGATTTGTTCTGGTGTGATGATGGGCTGGATGGGCGCGGGAGGTTCGGCGTGTGCCATGCGGTCGAGAATAAGACGTTCTTCTTCACGTGAGGGGTATCCGACACAAATTTTGAGCATGAAGCGGTCAACTTGTGCTTCTGGCAGTGGATATGTGCCTTCTTGTTCAACTGGATTTTCGGTCGCCATAACAAGGAAGGGTTTTGGAAGGGAAAAGGTCTCTTCGCCGATGGTAACTTGCCGCTCCTGCATCGCTTCTAAGAGTGCGCTTTGTACCTTGGCGGGCGCGCGGTTGATTTCGTCGGCTAGAATGATGTTAGAGAAAACAGGGCCTTTTTTAATAATGAAGTCGCCCTCTTTTTGATTGTAGATAAGTGTTCCGATTAGGTCGGCAGGCAGGAGGTCGGGCGTAAACTGAATCCGCTGGAAATCAGTGGCAAGCGCTTGTGACAGGGTTTGAATAGTAAGGGTTTTGGCGAGTCCAGGAACACCTTCAAGTAAAACGTGCCCATTGGTGAGTAGGCCGATGATGAGTCGATCAATTAATTCGGATTGTCCGACGATAACTTTTCCGACTTCTTGTTTAAGTGAGGTAACGAATACGCTCTCTTCGCGTACGCGTTGATTGATAATTTCAATACCTGCCATGACCTACTCCTATTTTAAATGGTTGCCAATACGGACAGCTTGTTAAGTTGAATGTTCAAATTTTTTAGGCTCTATTTCGTAGAGCTGTATAAAGAGCGATCGAAACAGCATTTGCGAGGTTAAGGGAACGAACTGCGCCCAGCTGAATGGGAATATTACAACCTTGCTCTGGGAATTGCTGGAGGATCGCATTGGAGAGGCCGTGGGTTTCACTTCCAAAGATCAGGTGCGCACCGGGTTGATAGGTAATTTGCGCATGATCTTGTTTGGCGGAGGTGGTAAAGAAGTGTCTTTGTGCGTTTGGGGTGACCTCTAGGTAGCGCTTAAAACTCTTATGGACCGTGAGTTTGACGGCATCCCAATAATCTAAGCCTGCGCGTCGTACTTTTTTTTCGGATAAATCAAATCCGAGGGGCTCGACGAGATGGAGAGGGGTTGCAGTGGCAGCACAGAGCCTTGCTATATTTCCGGTATTGGGGGGGATTGCCGGTTCAACGAGAACAATTTCAAAGGGAGTGGATGGCCACTCAAAAGGGAGTTCGTGGCGTTCCCGATCGGCATATCGCATGGAAGTGGATGGGCTCATAATTTAGGCGGATAGTGGGCGATAACGGACGCGGGTGGGCTTCCAGTGCTCGCCTTTTTGTTTACGCATATGATCTTTAAAAGCTTCATAGTTGCCTTCGAACCAGATGACTTCATCACCTTCAAAGGCAAGAATGTGTGTGGCAACTCGATCTAAAAACCAGCGGTCATGGCTTATGACAACGGCGCACCCACCAAAATTCATCAAACCTTCTTCTAACGATCGCAAGGTGCCTACATCCAAATCATTAGTGGGCTCATCCAGTAGAAGTAAGTTACCGCCGCGACGTAAAAGCTTGGCTAGATGCACGCGATTACGTTCTCCGCCGGAGAGGACTCCTACTTTTTGTTGTTGCTCGCTGCCCTTGAAGTTAAAGCGGGCGCAATAGGCGCGGCTGTTCATTTCTCGGTTACCTACGCTTAAAGTCTCTTCTCCTCCGCTAATTTCTTCCCAAACGGTGGCATCAGGATTGAGATCATCTCGTAGTTGGTCGACATATGCGATATCAACCGAGTCACCGAGCTCAATGCGCCCTTTGCTAGGCGATTCTTGCCCCGTAATCATTTTGAATAGGGTGGTTTTTCCAGCTCCGTTTCCTCCGATGATGCCTACAATTCCGCCAGGGGGTAGTGAAAAGTTAACATGATCAAAGAGCAGGCGCTTGTCGAAGGCTTTGGCGAGATCTTGGGCTTCCACTACTTTTGTGCCGAGGCGGGTGCTCACGGGGATTTGAATAGCGAGGTTTTCTTCGGCGGTGTCAAACTCTTGCCCAGCAAGCTCATCATATCGCTTGAGGCGCGCTTTGTTTTTTGTGAGTCGGCTGGAGGCATTCATGCGAACCCATTCGAGCTCTTGTTTGAGCAGCTTTCGGCGTGAAGCATTCATTTTTTGGGTTTGTTCAGCCTGGGTTTGTTTTTGTTCTAACCATGCTTCGTAGTTGCCTTTGTAGGGATAGGCGCGGCCGCGATCGAGTTCCAAAATCCACTCGGTAACATTGGAAAGAAAGTAGCGGTCATGGGTGACTACGATAAGGGTGCCTTCAAATTGCTTTAAATAGGTTTCAAGCCAACCAACGGATTCAGCGTCTAAGTGGTTGGTGGGTTCGTCAAGGAGGAGGACATCGGGGTTTTGGAGAAGCAGGCGACAGATCGCTACCCGTCGTTTTTCGCCACCGGAAAGAGGGCCGACAACTTGGTCGCTTTTTGGTAGGCGGAGCGCGTCCATAGCCATCTCGACTTGTCGGTCTAGTTCCCATAGATTATTGGCATCAATCTCCTCTTGAAGTTGGGCAACCTCGTGGTTGAGCTTATCGGCCTCTTCATCGGAGAGATCGCCGCTAAGGAGTTCCCATAATTGGTCGTAGCGGTCGAGTTTGGCTTGCTGGTGTTCCACTCCTTCCATAACGACTTCTTGAACGGTCTTCTCGGAAGAGAGTTGGGGCTCTTGTTCAAGGTAGCCGAGGCGGGTATTCTTGGCGATAATGCAATTGCCCATAAACTCTTGATCGAGCCCTGCCATGATCCGCATGAGGCTGGATTTACCTGAGCCGTTCCCGCCGATCACGCCAATTCGAGCACCGAAGAAGAATGAAAGATTTACGTCTTCAAGGATGGTTTTGGCGCCGTGTTGTTTCGTGAGATCTTGTAGGGTATAAACATATTCGCCAGCCATGAAATTCCTTTCAAATTAAGGGAGCTGATTGGGTAGCTCGGGTTGAATGATCCAGTGACCTGTTGTCGAGTAGATAAATGTTAGGGTGAAATCTTGGACGCGTCCTGTGGATATATACCCAATACGGTAGCGCTCTTGTTTTTTGCTAGTGGTTTCGATTTTTTCGGCACTGATTGCACGCGCATCAGTGAAGTGTCGTTCGAAGCAACGGAGTGCGCGATCGGTGTTAGGGCGAATGCGCGTAAGGACTTTTTCGGCTTCTGGCGCATTGAATCGTTGAAGCGCTTCGTTGAGAGGAGATTTGACTAGAGTATGATTACGATCTAATTCGAAGGTAACACGTTGCATGATCGGCTGGAGTGCATCGGATTGAATGGGTTCACTTAAAAGGAGTGCGGCTTGTTCTGCAAGTGCAAGTGGGGTTTGATTCAGAGCCGCAATTAGTGGGAGGCGGGCGTGGGGGGCATATGCTTGCAGTGTCTTGATAGAGTGGGCACGGGTTTCTGGAGATTCCAGTTTTTCAATCAGCTCCGGAATCTGATAGTGGGGGGATTGAGACTGGGCAGGGTGAAGGGCTGAAATGGCTGCCCAAAGGTCGATTCTCCAGCTGGGTGCTCCTGGCCAGCCTTTGCGCTCTTCGAACCAAGATATGTTGAGGGCTTCAGCTCGTTCAAGAGCTGCGTCTAATGCGAGTTCTCCCATTTTTTCAAGAGCTGCGACGGCATGGTTGCGAATAATTTCGTTTGGATGCGCAGCAGCATCAAGCAATGTTTCAGTCCATTTTTCGAAGGCTATGCGTTGGATAAGAGTAGGCTCGATCTCTTCCTTGAGTTGCTGCGCGGCAGCTGCGAGGCGAAACCAAACGGAGTCGACTCCGCGAGTGGGAACTTCCTTCATCTTCCGGAGAGCGGTGAGGGTTTGATTGCGGATCTGTTTACTCTCACTACGGAGAGCCTGAATAAGTGGTTGAACCGCATCTTTTCCAATTTTAATTAAGGCCGTGAGGGCGGCTTGTGTCGTGGCACGGTTATCGGAGGCAAGTGTTTTAATAAGAGCCTCAACGGCGCCTTTGCCTCCTGTTTGCCCGAGGGCTTGGGCAGATGCGGCTTGAAGGGAGGGAGCTCCTTTATTGATTTGATCGATTAAATAAGGTGCGGCGGCGGGGGATGCGATCTTTTCGAATGCGGTGATGATTTCTAATTTTTGTTGAGCATCTGCAGATGCTAATAGTTCACCGAGAGTCGGGATGGCACCGGCTGCTCTCATCTTCCCGAGTGCTGCTATGGCGATGGATTGGGCGGCGGGTTGTTCGAGGCGTAGAGCGGCGGTTAAGGGGGTGATTACATCGGGATGCTCTAAATTGGCTAGGGCTTGAACAGCAGTCGTAATAAGAAGTTCATTGGTTTGATTTAGGCAGGCGGCAAGGGGAAGAATAGCTTCGGGTGTCTGGAGGTTGCCTAATGCTTCTGCGGCGGCAATGCCGATGGATGGATCGCTATCTTCAAGAGCCTCAATGAGCTTGAGATGGTTTCCAGTGGATTCCCATTTAGCAATATCATCAAGCGTACGACTGCAGCTAGTAAGCATGAGCAGGACGATGCTCGTGAGCGCGACATAGATAGGTTGTTTCATAGTTGAGTCTCCATCAATCTTCTAATCTATATCGATTCTCCTATGGGAGAGGCAAGATAATCAGTGAGACCGGTTAAAAATTTAATATAGGTCTATCAAAGTCGATCGTTTGCCCTGTATTCATGATGCGGAAATAAGAAGCATCATGTAGCTCAGATGATGTAGCTACTTTTAAAACGGCAATGGAATCAAAATAAAAGGTGCTGGGTGATTGGTCTACATTCAGAAGAAAAAAACTGACAGTCGTAGTGTTTTCTGGAGCAATAGCTTGCGCACTAGAATAAATCCACTGGTCGGCATTTAAATGATTACAGATGGGAGATGATTCTGCGCCGGGATAGGTATTTCCGGCTGACGTGCCTAAGGAAATAGAAGCGGGCTCAAGGTCATTTCCCTGTGAATCTTTAAAAACAATTTTATAGAGGCCAAAGGTGTTATCGGAGGAAATGGAAGGGCCGCTTTTGATCCAACCAGAAAGAAGAAACTCATCACCGGGTTGAGCAGTTAGGGTTTGATAGGCCGAAGGAATGGAATAGTTTCCATTACCGTTAAGTTGAAGAGCGTGGATAATTTCATCGTACAAATAGGTGGGGGCGTCTTCTTCTAACAGCGTGGCAATGGTTCCAGTCGTTTGCCATCCTGTGATCTTTTTTGAATCAAATGTGCCATTTGTTATGACACTGCTAAGGAAAGAAGTAGATACGGAGTCTCTGAGGTGAGTAACGCTTAGTTGAATTTGTTGATTAGTTTCGACTTGCATGATTTGAATGGAAGATACTGTGGAGGTTAGCTGATTTGATGAATCTTGTGCAGATATCGTATTCCAATCTACGAGGTTGGTTGAGAAGCCAATTTCAATGTGTTGGTCGCGCAAGTGATGGGGTCGGCTTAATAGAAAGTGGGGTTGCTGTTCGTTCTCTTCACTGTGGAGCAGGTCAGGTGAGGTAGGCTGATTCCACATGGAAGCAAGGCGATAGTACATGGCGCGAGGTGTAAGTTGGTCGGGCTCACTGCCATTGTCGGCAATTTGGAACATGCCCCACCACTCTTCGTTTGCTTCTCCGTCAATAAACGGACCCGACCATTGTGATGAAGTATTGTGTGAATAGGAGGAGCCTGCTTTCCACCACTCGTCAGCATATTCAAAGACACATCCGCCAGATGTAATCGCAGTATTGTCTTTTATCTCTAACCATAGATTTTTCATAGCGTCGGCGGATAGAGCGGCTTGTCGTGAATATTCGGTGTTTTTTCGTCCGTCAAAAGAGTCGTAGCCAAATTCAGTTATGACAAGCGGCTTGGAGCTACGTGCGGCATAATCGGTGAAAAGAGAGCCAAAGGAGTGACCGCGATAGACTTGTAGTGACCAAAAATCGATATTAGGCAAGATGCTGTCATAGAGACTTACTTGGTCGAGAGCATCCGTAATGGCAATAGAGACGAGTTTATTGGGGGCTTTGTTTTTAACAGCACTCACAATCTGGTTCATCGCACTCCAGAAGCCACTATTATATCCATTTCCATTCTGAATATTTACCTCATTTCCAATCAAAAATCCCATGATAGCAGGATGATTTTTACACTCTTCAGCAATGGCTTCCCATTCTGTGATGAGGGTATCAATGGCTTGATTGTTATTCCAGTCAGTGGCGGGGTTTACCCAGCGATTCACAAGCACATAGAGAGGTTGTTCGTCTGCGTTGTAAGCTTGATCAAGGAATGCGGTATGATCTGCTCCAATGGTCCAGCCATAATTACGAATCACATTGGCCCCCATATTGCGCAGATGTGAAAAATCGCGCTCCCAGAGGTTGGAGTAAGTGGTTGTGAAGAGATCTCCGTAAGGAGGAGTATCCCCTGCCATACCGATCGGGGTAGGGGAATAACAGATCCCTTGCACATGGAAAAGAGCATCATTCAAAAAGAGTTGACGGTTGGTTGCAGTGAATATGCTGGAAGCATTTGCAAGTGAAGTAGCCACCAATAAAATCATACCTATTGTTTTGAACCGACACATGATTGACCACTTTTTTGAATTACTTATATCATAGTCTGGAATTAATTTTACTAGATATATTTATTTAAAATGGTGGAGATGGGGGGAATTGAACCCCCGTCCGAAAACGAGTCACAGCAGCGTCTACGTGCGTAGGCAGACATTAAAAGATTCGCCGCCTTTGCTGCCGTCTACCAGGGCCACATTGGTCGCTAGGATCCTGTTAAATCTTACGCCGCATCCCGTATCCCCAGACTAAGCGCCAGCTTGTTATCGTCGCCTCTATCCCCTAACAAGCTTCAGGGTAGAGACGTAGCGGAACTATGCCGCTAGTGCGTAACTTTCGTCAGCATTTATAATTTTGGACTCCTTTTTACGAGGCCTGGAGGCCAACCTCGGCACGCAACTGAAGCTTCTACGAATCCGTCGAAACCAGTCATCCCCATAAGGAAGTTTGAAAGGGAACACCATAATTGACGAAAGGTCAACAACGGGTTTTGTTGTCGAGTGTGGCATAATCGGGTAGAGGTTGATTTTATGACGTCAGCAAGGAGGGTAATATGAGCGAGTGGATTCAAGGGACAGGACATATGGGCCTTTCGGTAGCGGATCTGGATGAGTCGATTCAATTCTATGAAGAGGTATTGGGGTTAAAGGTAAGTACTAAGCGCGAAAAAGATGCATTTATACAGATAGGGGAAGCGGATGTATTGGCCCTTTTACAATTTCCTGGTGGGAAAGCCGCGTTTGATGAGCTAGCAAGACCACGTTACCGTGGAAAGGCATTTACCCATTTTGGTTTACGGGCGCCAAACGTGCAGGCCGTTTTTGACTTTCAGGCGCGGTTGCAGGCTGCGGGTGTAGCTATAGTGAAGGAAGCTTATGAGCGATGGGATGGCGCCAGCTTTTATTTTCTCGATCCCAATGGGCATACGCTGGAATATATTTATTTCGATCCTAACGCGGAAGCTCCAGCTTAATCTAAGAGCAAGGCTTCGATCTCTTTAACAATTTCATCACAGTCACTAAGGCGGACACCCGTGAACCAAATTTTTTGCGGATAGATCATAACGTTTGGACCTGCTGCACAGACGCCAAGGCAACCGGATTCACTCACCCGTACCTGTGGCTTCCAACCTCGTTCTTCTGCCAGGTTCTTTAGACGCTCTTTTACAGCTGGTGCTTCGCCTTCCGCGCATGACTTGGTTTCGTCATCTCGTTGCCGAGTACAGATAAAAACATGGACTTTAAAACGGGTGGTTCTCTTCTTCATATATGATCTCCCATCTGGAATAGAATGGGTCATTGAGAAGCAGACGAAAAGAAGAACTATTCAATTTTTAGGTATGAAGGTTTTTCGGGTACATAGTTGACGCATCGTGCGGTTTTCGTATACTTCGCGACTCCTTTTGGGGCGAGATAGCTCAGTTGGTAGAGCAGCGGATTGAAAATCCGCGTGTCCCGAGTTCAAATCTCGGTCTCGCCACCATTTTTTCTATGAATCCAATCAGAATGGATTAGTACGGGGCTTCAGGCGGAGCTAGCTGTCGGATGTTCTGAAATTGGTAGCGGGGGTTGGATTTGAACCAACGACCTTCAGGTTATGAGCCTGACGAGCTACCGGGCTGCTCTACCCCGCATGTCCTAAGAAAGGCGAGAAGGATACTGTTTAAAAGGATAATTGCAATGGCTTTTTTCGATTCTTTTTGGGTGAGAGGTGTATTTTAACTAGTTTCGTCGTTTTTCTGCATTTTTTAGGCTTTTTTTATTCAAAATAAGCCAAAATAACGTCAAAAACGTCCGTATTAACAAGTTATGGTGTAAATAATCTTTTTTTAAAAAAAGCGCTAAAAGTCACTTGCGAAATAAAATATAACACTATATGTTGTGCTTAGTTCGGCAAAATCGCCATATATGGTGTTCATTCTGTCATTAAAGTACCAAAAGCGTTTTCCACGGTAATAAGAACATAAAACGTTGATTTTATGCGTTTTTAGAAAGGTGATCAGCAGAGATGGGTGAGTTGTTAGTTGAGAAAAGAAGTGGAGAACGGGCACCCATGGATCTAGAGAAGATCCACAAAGTAGTGACCTGGGCGGCTGAGGGATTGGAAAAAGTGTCAGTTTCGCAAGTGGAAATGCGTTCTCAAATCCAAATGTATGATGGAATTCGTACGGAAGATATTCATGAAACGATTATTAAAGCGGCAGCGGACTTAATTTCTGAGGAGACGCCGGATTATCAATATTTAGCGGCGCGATTAGCAATATTTCACTTGCGGAAAAAGGCATATGGTCAGTTCGAACCACCCCGATTATTTGATCATGTGAGCCTTATGGTGAAGGAGCAGCGGTATGATGCGGCGTTGCTAACGGATTATACTGAGGCGGATTTTGATGCGATGGATGCGTTCATCGATCATGGGCGCGACCTGACCTTTAGTTATGCTGCGGTAAAACAACTCCAAGGAAAATATCTGGTGCAAGATCGCATTACGGGTCGCATCTATGAGAGTGCACAATTTCTCTATGTGCTCGTGGCCGCTTCTCTGTTTGCGCATTATCCTGCTGAAACGCGAATGGAATACATAAAACGGTTCTATCATGCGGTATCTACCTTTAAGCTTTCGTTGCCTACACCAATCATGTCGGGAATTCGCACGCCCACTCGTCAGTTCTCTTCATGTGTTTTAATTGAGTGTGGGGATAGCTTGGATTCGGTAAATGCGACCTCTAGTGCAATCATTAAGTATGTTAGTCAGCGCGCAGGTATCGGCATTAACGCCGGTCGGTTACGTGCACTGGGGAGCCCTATTCGCAATGGCGAAGCGTTTCATACCGGATGTATTCCCTTCTTTAAACATTTTCAGACGGCAGTGAAGAGTTGCTCGCAGGGTGGGGTACGCGGTGGTGCCGCAACGCTCTATTATCCTGCTTGGCATTTGGAAGTCGAAGACTTGCTCGTTCTTAAAAATAACAAAGGCGTTGAGGAGAACCGTGTTCGCCATCTCGACTATGGTGTACAGTTTAACAAGCTAATGTATCAGCGGATGTTGAAGAATGAGAAGATCACGTTGTTTAGTCCTTCGGATGTACCTGGCTTGTATGAAGCTTTTTTTGCGGATCAAATTGAGTTTGAACGTTTGTATGTTCAGTATGAGAATGATCCGACTATTCGGAAAAAGCAGATCGATGCCCTTGAGCTTTTTACACTCTTTGCGCAGGAGCGTGCGAGCACGGGTCGAATTTACCTACAAAATGTGGACCATTGCAATACACACAGTCCGTTTGATCCGAGCGTCGCACCTGTCCGGCAGAGTAATTTGTGTCTTGAGATTGCGTTGCCGACTAAACCGCTAAGCAATGTTAATGATGAGAGTGGAGAGATTGCGCTCTGCACCCTCTCGGCAGTTAATTTAGGTGCTATAGAATCGCTTGATGATATAGAGGAGTTGGCGGATTTAGTAGTGCGGGCGTTGGATAGTTTATTGGATTATCAAGGCTATCCAATTCCGGCGGCTAAGCATGCTTCATTAAGTCGCCGTACTTTAGGTATTGGTGTGATCAATTATGCTTATTACTTAGCAAAAAATGGGGTGCGGTATTCGGATGGATCTGCCAAAGCATTAACACATCAGACGTTTGAGGCGTTACAGTTTTATTTAATGAAGGCGTCTACTCAGTTAGCAGCAGAGCAGGGAGCTTGTCCCTATTTTAATGAGACGACGTATGCAAAAGGAATCATGCCCACGGATACCTATAAAAAGGAATTGGATGCGGTCTGTGATGAGCCGTTGCAATTGGATTGGGATGGATTACGGGAGCAGATTCTCACGCATGGCATGCGAAATTCCACGTTGACGGCATTGATGCCATCGGAGACATCCTCTCAAATTTCGAATGCGACCAACGGCATTGAGCCGCCGCGTGGTTTGATCAGTGTGAAAGCGAGTAAAGATGGCATCCTGAAGCAAGTGGTTCCGGAGATGGAGCGTTTGAAAGATCAATATGAATTACTTTGGGATATCCCGAATAATACTGGATACCTTGAACTAGTGGGGATTATGCAGAAGTTTGTTGATCAAACCATTTCCGCGAATACCAATTATGACCCTTCAAAATATCCGGAAGGAAAAGTTCCGGTACGCGATATTTTAAAAGACATCTTGAAAGCTTATAGCTTGGGCGTGAAGACCTTATATTATCACAATACGCGAGATGGTGCTTCAGATAAGCAGGAAGATTTAGAAAGTAGTGATTGCGCGGGAGGGGCGTGCAAGATCTAGCATGAAAAAACGAACCGAATAATACAGGAGAATAACAGATGAACTTTTCAACTTTTAGACAAGATGCAACCGACACCCTCACCGAACCGATGTTTATGGGAAATAGTGTTAATGTGGCGCGTTATGACCAACAAAGGCACCCCATTTTTGAACACATAATCGAGAAACAACTCTCTTTCTTTTGGCGCCCTGAAGAGGTGGATGTTTCTAAGGATCGTGCTGACTGGCAATCTTTAACAGATTGCGAGAAACATATTTTTATCTCAAACCTCAAGTATCAGACCTTGCTCGACTCGGTGGCGGCACGCAGTGTGAATGTCTGTCTACTTCCTTTGGTCTCACTGCCCGAATTAGAAACATGGATAGAAACCTGGGCCTTTGCCGAAACCATTCATTCACGCTCGTATACGCACATTATCCGTAACCTCTTTGCCAATCCGGCTGAAGTGTTCGACGATATTGTACTCAATGAAAATATTATCGAGCGTGCTGCTGACATCTCTAAATACTTTGATGAAATTATCATGATGTCACATATCTTTAATATCCAAGGGGAAGGTACATACGATATTGAAGGGAAGCAAGTAGAGGTGAATACGCGCAATATTAAGCGCCGGCTGTACATGGCGATCTGTGCGATCAATGCTTTGGAAGCCATTCGTTTTTATGTATCATTTGCTTGTTCATTTGCCTTTGCAGAGCGTGAGTTATTGGAAGGGAACGCGAAGATCATTCGATTAATTGCCCGCGATGAGGCGCTTCACTTAACGGGAACGCAACACATGCTCAATCTCTGGGCGGATGGTAGAGATGATCCTGAGATGGCCGAAGTCGCCAAAGAGATGCACGAGGAGGGGCGGCAGCTCTTTATGGATGTCGTTGAACAGGAAAAAGCATGGGCAGACTATCTCTTTAAAGACGGCTCGATGATCGGTATGAACGCCGCGATCTTAAAACAGTACGTTGAGTACATTGCGAATCAACGTCTTTTGGCGATCGGCTATGATGCGCCTTTTGAGATTAAAACCAATCCACTGCCCTGGATGAACTCCTATCTGGTGAGCGATAATGTACAGGTAGCACCTCAAGAAGCAGAGATCTCTTCCTACCTCGTGGGTCAAGTGGACGCATCCGTAGATAGTAGCGACTTTGCTGACATGGAGCTCTAGCCGGAGGATACGGCGTATGGGTCACCGAATCTATGTAGATGAGCAGCTCACGCCGGCGGAGTTCGACGAATCCGTGGACTATAATATTCTTTCGGCACTTGATCGTGCTGAGATCGAAAGTGAGAGTCACTGTCGGGCAGGATTCTGCGGCACCTGTCGTGTAACGTTGATACGAGGTCAAGTAAGCTATCCGGGTGGAGAGCCTCTTGGGTATGTGCGAGAAGGTGAAATTTTGCCCTGCTGTTGTGTACCAACTAGCGATATAGAGATTCGAACGTATTGACTAATCGGTGGCATTAACCCGATTAAAATGAGACCTGTAAGCTTATTTCTTCGCACTCTTATTAATTTCTTGCTCATAAATAGTTAGAAAAAAGGGGGATGGCTCGACAGGGGAAGTACTTTGTGTTGGGATATTAGAAGAGAGGTAAAGCACATGAAGGTTTTATTGGTCGGCGATATTGTAGGGCGTCCGGGGCGAAAAGCGTTTACGCAGATTGTGGGACAGATGCGAGATGCGGGTGAGGTGGACTTTGTGATCGCTAATGGCGAAAATGCAGCGGCAGGTCGGGGGCCGACGCCGGAGATGACACAATCAATTTTGGCAGCAGGTGCGGATGTGATTATTTTGGGAGATCATACTTGGGACAGCAAAGAGATGGTCGCCGGCATTGATCTAGAAGAACGAGTGATTCGTCCAGCTAATTTCCCGAAAGAGGTTCCCGGTAGAGGCTGGGTGCGGATCGAGACACCGGAAGGGCCAATTGCGGTTATGCAGTTTATTGGGCGTGTGTTTATGCAACCGCATCAGAGCTGTCCATTTACAACAGCTGATCGCATCCTCCGAGGCGAATTGGCCAACGATAAAACCATTTTTGTGGATATTCATGCGGAGGCGACCTCAGAGAAAATGGCGTTTGGGCGTTATTTGGATGGGCGAGTAACCTCGGTTACCGGTACGCATACTCATTGCCAGACGTCGGATGCACGATTATTTCCGAAGGGGACAGCGTTTATGACCGATCTCGGCATGACCGGACCACAAGATTCGGTATTGGGTCGTGAAGTAGAACCGGTGATTGGAAAATTCATCACTGGACTGCCACATCGGTTTGATGTGGCGTCGGGAAATCTAGCCCTTGAGGGGGCCTTGGTGGATGTAGATATGACGACGGGGCGGGCTCGGTCGATCGAGGCATTGCGGGTATATACGGAAGTGGAGTAGCGATGTCGGAGCGGCGACGTATCGTAAGTGTTAGCGAGTTGAATCTGGAGGCTCGGCGGGTGCTGGAGCGGGGATTAGGCGAGCTTTGGGTTTCGGGGGAGCTTTCTCGGGTAACGTTGCATACAAGCGGTCATTGGTATTTTACTTTAAAGGATGCGCAGGCTTCGGTGAGTTGTGCGATGTTTGCGCGGGAGAATGCGTCAGTGGGTTTCATTCCGAAGGAGGGGATGCAGGTGGAGCTGTTGGGTCGGGCTTCTTTATATGAGACGTCGGGTCGGTATCAGTTGATTGTTTCGGAGATGGAGGCATCGGGCCGGGGTGATTTGCAGAAAAAGTTTGAGGCGCTGAAGGCAAAGTTGGCGGCGGAGGGTTTGTTTGATGAGACGCGGAAGAAACCATTACCGTCGCTCCCGCAGCGCATCGGGGTGATTACCTCTCCTACCGGCGCGGCGGTACGCGATATTATCGAAGTGCTCAAGCGTCGCTATCCCCATCTTATGATCTTACTCGCACCCGTGCCGGTGCAGGGCGAGGGGGCTGCTCAGCGCATCGCACAGGCGATCACCTATCTAAATGAGCACGAAGCGCTTGATCTTTTAATCGTTGGTCGAGGCGGCGGGAGTTTAGAAGACCTATGGGCGTTTAACGAGGAGGTGGTCGCACGTGCCATAGCCACTTCATCGTTACCGATTATCTCAGCAGTAGGACATGAAATAGATTTTACCATGGCAGATTTTGTGGCGGATGTGCGCGCTCCCACGCCATCTGTAGCCGCTGAGTTAGCCGTACCGGAATTGCATGAATTGGAAACCCGGATCTACGCGCAGCAACGCCATCTTGCTGCGGCTTTACGCGATCTATTGCAGCAATATCAGATCCGGTTTGAAAGAGTGGCAACTCATCCGGTCTTTAGAGAGCCCGCTCAAGCTATACGGTTTAATCGACAACGTCTCTCACAGCTTAAAGAACAACTCACCTATAAACTGGTAGAACAACGCGACCGAGAAGTAGGGCGTATCGCTCAAGCAAAACTACAAGCCCGTCTCTTTTTAGAACGAAGTGTGCAACAGACACAACAACGGGTTGATGAAGCTGAGTTACGCTTGAAGCATAGCGCAACGCAGCGTATGAGTGGTTGGCAGGAACGGGTGAGCAGAGCGCAGCGGCAGCTCGAGTTGCTCAGTCCACTTGCAGTATTATCTCGGGGTTATTCGATTACCATGGGTGCCGATGGTTCCGTTGTGCGCTCGGTCGATCAGGTAGAGATAGGAGAGCAACTATCTACACGATTGGCGGATGGTGTATTGATTTCAGAGATCACCCAACGTAATATAGACCAAGCTGAAGGAGTATAGCATGGCGGAAAAAAAAGAGACATTCGAGGCGTCGCTGGAGCGACTAGAAAAACTCGTGGAAGAGATGGAGAGCGGCACGCTTGATTTGGAAAAAATGATTACGCACTTTGAAGAGGGTAATCAATTAGTTGAACGGTGTTCAAAAAAACTGACGGAAGTAGAACAGAAAATCGAAAAGCTGGTTAAGCGAGAGGGTGCCATAGAAAAAGAGCCCTTTGATGAAGTGGAATAAGAGCAGATGAGTAGACACTCACCTACGGTTATATGGGCGTTGCTTGTTGCTCTTTTCTTTACGGGGGTTGGCTTATGGGTGAGCCCATTTATGCGTACCAACCCGGCTCGCGATTATAGCGAATCTATTGCACAGGCGGTAGAACATGTTATGCCCTCTGTGGTGGTTATTCGAACCGAAAAAATAAACTACACTCTTCGGCGTGACTTCTTTGGCATGACCTATCGTATTCCGGAGCAGCTGGTTGGGCAGGGTTCGGGTGTGGTGGTGGATGAACTGGGTCATATCGTGACGAGCTGGCATGTGATTGAGGGGGCGCGCACGGGGGAAGTGGTCTTGGATGATGGCACGAAGTTGCCGGTAGCTTTGGTGGGGTATTGTGAAGCAACGGATTTAGCGGTGTTGCGTATTCAATCGGAGGGATTACTTTTGCGACCGGCGCAATTTGGTAATTCAGATCAGGTGCGTGTGGGTGAGGTGGTGATTGCGATTGGTTCTCCTTTTAGTTTACAGAGCTCGGTGACGGTGGGTCATGTGAGCCAGAAGGGGCGCCAGGTGCAGATATTGCCTTATGAGGATTTTATTCAAACGGATGCGGCGATCAATGAGGGCAATAGCGGGGGACCGCTGATTGATGTTGAGGGGCGTGTCATCGGAATTAATACGGCTAAAAAAACGGATGACCAGGAGCGTGGGGTAGGAATCGCCTTTGCGGTTCCGGCGAATCTCGTAGAGGCGGTGGTGAATTCAATTATTGAGACAGGGCAGCATAGTTGGCCTTGGTTGGGCATGTCGTTTTCGGTGCTTAATGTACAGATGCAGGAGGCGCTGAAGGTGGATACTCCGGTGATCATCGGGCAAGTCTGGAATCAGACTTCAGCCTCACGGACGGGTCTCCAACCGGGGTGGGGTGTGGTGAAAATTGATGATGTTCTTATTCATTCTCTACGGGATATTGAGCGGGTGGTGTATAGCAAACGAGTGGGAGAACGGGTGACGTTAATTCTTCAGATGGGACAACAACAACAACGGGTAGAGCTGGAATTAGAAGCATTCCCAGGCATGGTGAAGTGATGGCGCGGATGTGTATGAATAGTCGATTGATGGCGGCGGAAATTTTAGCAGAATGGTTAGAGAATGGAAATTTTCCGGAGCGGCGGTTGGCACGGTTAAAGCGAGATCGGGGTTTTGTGATGGAGCTGGTGCATGGTTCACTGCGGCAACAGGCGGTAATGGTTTGGTTGGAACAAAGGTGGATAAAACGAACGCCGAGTGTATTGACTCGAGGCATTCTCCATGTGGGGTTTTATCAGTTGCTTTTTTTGGATGAAGTTGAAGTGTATGCGGCTATCAATGAGTGTGTGGAGGCGGCCAAGTGTCAGCCGAATGGATTGGGTGCAGCCAAATTGGTGAATGGAGTTTTGAGGCGCTGTGATCGTGAGCGTTCGGCAATTCAGGAGGCGTTGGCGAAAGAGTCGGAGGCGGTGCGTTTTTCGCATCCGGCGACGTTATTATCGGGTTGGCAGACGGCGTATGGTGTGGAGCAGACGCGGGCGTTGGCGGAGTGGAATAATTGCCCGGCGCAAACAATTTTACGGGTGGAACAGTCACGGGTGGAGGTGGATTCGTTTATCGATGCTTTGCGGGGGATGGATATTGAACCGTTATTGCATCCGTCGTCGGAGCGGGAGATTTTCTTGGTGTTGCCACGGGGGGTATCGGTGGCGTCGCTACCTGGCTATGAGGAGGGGTGGTTTGTGGTGCAAGATCCGGCGACGTTACTTTCGGTGGATTTGTTAGCCCCACGGGGGGGTGAGCAGGTATTGGATGCTTGTGCGGCACCTGGTGGAAAAACGATTTTGATGGCGAGTCGGATGCGGCGAGCAGGAGAAGGCATTGTGGCAATGGAGTTGCATGCAGATCGGTTGCCGAAATTGGAGGTTAATTTAAGACGGTTGGGTTTTGAGGGCGTGGAAGTGGTGCAAGGCGATGCACGAGCTCCTCAAGAGGCGATGGGCGATCGCGCGTTTGATGCAATTTTAATTGATGTGCCGTGTAGTAATAGTGGGGTTTTACGGCGACGGTCGGATGCGCGCTGGCGGATTGATACTGATCGGCTAAAGACCTTGAATGGATTGCAATTTGAGATTCTCACGGCGTGCGCAATGCGGCTTCGTTCGGGTGGGCGTTTGGTCTATAGCACCTGTTCGCTGGAGGTATGTGAGAATGAATCTTTGGTAAGCCGATGGATCGCGGCGCATCCGGATTTTCAGCTAGACCGAGAAGTGAAGGCTTTTCCTCCAGAGTCGCAAACAGATGGGGCTTTTGCGGCATTAATTCGTCGTCGTTAAGCAATTGGCTTTTTTTGCTACGGTGGTTGGTTTATCGTCTTTAGTATGAATTTCAAAGAGGATTTAAATGCGGAGCAGTATGCCGCAGTGACTGCACCGGATGGGCCGGCCCTGGTAGTGGCTGCGGCGGGAACAGGTAAGACGCGTACGTTGATCTATCGGTTGGCATGGCTGGTAAAGGAGCAAGGGGTGGAGCCTTGGGAAGTGTTGCTACTAACGTTCACTAATAAAGCAGCGCACGAGATGTTATCGCGTGCGGAAGAATTGGTTCAACGTCAGTTCAATAGCGGCTTTAGCGGTACGTTTCATTCTTTTGCTAATCGGCTACTTCGTCAGCATGCGGATCGGGTCGGATTTGGAAAAGATTTTTCGATTTTGGATTCGGATGATTCGAAAAAATTAATGCGCAATTGTGCGGATGAATTGGGCATGGATAAGAAGATGTTTCCGAAGCCGGATGTGCTCTTGAGTATTTTTGGAGTCGTAAGTGGTCGGCAGGGCAACTTGCGCTCGGCGGTGGAGGAGCGCTTTGAGCATGCGGAGGTGGAGATTGAAGATATCCTGAAAGTGCAGACGCTTTATGTAGAGAAGAAGCGGACTACGAATACGATGGATTTCGATGATTTATTAATATACGCCCATCAATTATTGCATGATCATGAAGATTTGCGGCGGTTTTATCAGGATGCATTTAGGCATGTGTTGGTGGACGAGTATCAGGATACAAATGTTTTACAGGCGGCGATTGTGCGGCAGTTGGTGAGTAGGCATGGGAATCTTATGGTGGTGGGCGATGATTTCCAGAGCATTTATTCGTGGCGGGGAGCGGACTTTCGGAACTTTTTAGATTTCGCGGGAGCTTACAAGGGAGCGATGACGTATAAACTTCAGACCAATTATCGAAGTACACCGGAAATTTTAGAGACTGCGAATGCGGTGATTGCGGGCAATCCAGAGCAGTTCCAAAAGGAGTTACGGGCAGTTCGTCCAGGCGGTGAAGCCCCTCGATTGGCTCGTATGCGGGATGGTTCGACGCAGGCCCGATTTATTATTGAGGAGATACGCCGACTGGTACGGGACGGGATTACGGCTTCGCAGTGCTGCGTTTTATATCGATCACATTTTCATGCGATGGAGCTTCAGATGGAGTTAGCGCGCGAGCAAGTGCCATATGTAGTGACGTCAGGGGTTCGTTTTTTTGAGCAGGCGCATATCAAGGATGGCTGTTCATTATTGCGACTAATTGCTAATCCATCTGATGCGTTAGCATTTAGTCGTTTGATGGAGCTTTTTCCAAAAATAGGTGTGAAGACGGCTCAAAAAATATTTAAGAAGCTGGGTGGGCGAGTGAATGTGCTCCACGAAGAGACGCTTGAAAAATTGAGTGGGCTTTTACCAGCGGCAGCACAGGAGCCGTGGAATTCCATTAAACCGATTTTTCAGGCCTATCGGGAGGATCAGTTAGAAGAAGATCCGGGCGAAATCATTTTCCGATTTAATAAGGCGTTCTATAGCGCCTATATGATCGAGACGTTTGATAATGCTAAGTTTCGCCAAGAGGATATTGATGGGTTGATTGATTTTACGGCGAAGTTTGAAAATATTGAGAATTTTTTAGCTGAGGTGGCGTTATTAACGAATTTGGATACGGATGCGGCTGCCCAGGCTGAGCAAACGGCTGATGAAAATGTATTACGATTGAGCACCGTGCATCAGGCGAAGGGATTGGAATGGAAGGCGGTCTTTGTGCTGTTTGTCAATGAGGAGATGTTCCCAAGTAAGAAAACAGTCGAAGAGCAGGGTGATAGTGAAGAGCGACGCCTATTTTATGTAGCTGTTACACGGGCAAAAGATCGTCTCTACCTTTGTTCACCGATGGTGCGCCGGCAGCGCGATGGAGGCATCCAATTCCTAGACCCATCACGATTTATTGAAGAAATCCCAGATGAATTTCTCTCGGAGGAAAAAGGCTATTTCTAGGGTGCTAAGAGAAGGTAAGCGAGCTGATATGTACGAGGTTGAGTGGGTGTCTCATACAATATCTTTATCTAGAACAATTCCACACCATTCACCATCTCCATCGCGTGAAACCTCTCGTGCTCCGTATTGAATGAATGTGTCTGCGACGGCGTCAGCTTCAATTTCACGAATACCAGATAGAATCAGTCTTAGCTTAGCCGCTTGAAGGAGTTTTTTCGCGGCTTGAAGGAGTACTCCAGTGAGAATATTGGCACAGAGGAGATCTGCTTGTGGCAGATGAAGGTCATCGTTGAGTAAGTTCGCGGTTTGGAAGGGGAGCGAAATTTGATTGATTGAGGCGTTGGCTTGGGCTTGTTCGGTAGCTATGGGGTCGAGATCAAACGCGTGGATCTGTTTAATACCAAGTTTGTGTGCAGCGATGGAGAGGATGCCGCTGCCGCTGCCAGCATCTAGGAGGGATTGTGGCTGTTTTTGTTGCAGGGCTATTTCGAGTTGTTCGAGGCAAAAGCGTGTCGTGAAATGCCCTCCAGTTCCGAAACTAAGTCCGGGGTTTATGATGAGGTTTTTACGATGATCATCAGGGGGCTCTTCCCAGTAAGGAACGATTCGTAGATTTCGGCCTATCTCTTCGATTTTGAAGTGATGTTGCCAGAAGGTGGTCCATTCTTCTGCGCGTAGTTCGGTTGCTTCGACGTGAAGTATGGGTAGAGAGCATGGAAGCACTTGCAAGGCGATCATTGCATGAAGTAAACTTTCAAAGTATGTATCCAGTTGGATGATGGAGGATTGAGGATAGCTTGTTTCTACGGGGCTTATGGAGAAAGTTTCGTCAAGCCAGTTATATATGGTTTGAGCGTGTTGAGAGAGAACTGTAATAGAGAGTCTACCGCGGGTATTATCATTACTATCCATAGTTAAGTGTATACCGGATGCGATCTATTTTGGAAAGTAAGTGACAAAAAAAACACTTCTCATGAATTAATTTTCTATTTACCAGTAAGATCCGAAGGGTAAAACTCCCTCCATTATGGGGCGTATGTGTGTGATTTAAGAATGAAGTGATGGTGATTTACCATTGACCCATTCTGACTTGCAGTAGATGGTTCGTGGATGGATTTAGAATTACAGATGTATGGAAAAAAAGTACTTAGAGAACGCGCATCGGAGGTGACGGAATTTGATGAGGCGCTGGCTTTATTGTCGCGTGAGATGCTGAAGGTGATGTATGCCGCACATGGCATTGGATTGGCGGCCGAACAGGTGGGGCATACCGAGCGAATGTTCGTGATTGATATACCAGCGGAGAGCGATGTGGATGAAAAAGGGGTGCGACTACACCCAGCGGTAAAGATGCCGATGGTGTTGGTGAATTTAGAAATTATGGCACATTCAGATAAGACGGTTAAGGGTTTAGAAGGGTGCTTGAGTTTTCCCGGGATTTCAGCCGATATTGAGCGGTGGACAGAGGTTGAGGTTGCCTATCAGGATGAAATGGGCAACGCACACCGGCTTATAGCAAAAGGGTTATTAGCACGGGCGATCCAGCATGAATTGGATCATCTGAATGGAGTACTCTTTATTGATCGAATGTCTCCGGTGAAGAAGGTTTTATTGGAAGGGCGCTTAAAGCGATTAGCACGAGATATGAAAGTAATTGATCATGAAAGTATCGATTAAAAAAGACCTTACTTCAAAAGAGGAGGAAGCTTTATTGTCTCTTTTTGAAGAAAGTTTCGGTTGCACCATGTCGTCTATTGCTTTCTTAAAAGCGGCCGTTTCGGTGGTTTGGGTAGATCATGATGAGGTGGGTTTATGCGGTGCCGCATTGGTTGAGCAACAGGTGAATCAAAATTATCTCTCGAAGTTTGCAGTAACGCCGATGGTACGAGGTGATGGAGTTGCAAAATTGATGTGGGAAACGCTCTGTGATACGCATCCTTCTTTTTTTTGGCGAGCGCGTGCGGGGAATCCTTTTTCGGCTTGGTACATGCGCCGGTCAGATGGTTATGAGCAGGATGACCACTGGTCGGTATTTTGGCATGGATTGGCGACCGAGGAAACGAAAGAGGTTGTAGCTTATGCTCAGATGCGTCCGAGTGATTTTATTTCTTAATGGCGATTGAGCCAACGGCGTTGACAGGCTGAGTATGAGTAAGTAGGTTTTCCTCTTCATTATTTTTAGAGAGGTGCCTGTTATGTCGAAGTTTGATTTTGCGCGAAAAAGTCTACTCCTTTCCAGCGGTGAGAAGGTGGATTATTATAGTTTGTCTGCGTTAGAAGAGGCGGGCATGGGTTCGTTATCGCGAATCCCTAAATCGGTAAAAATTTTATTGGAATCCTTGGTGCGGATGCAAGGACATCCTGCGTATACGCCTGAGCAGGTAGAGGCGTTGGCCAATTGGAATCCGAGCGTGGAAAAGCAAGAGCTTCCTTACATGCCGGCGCGGGTGTTGTTACAGGATTTTACCGGGGTACCTTGTGTGGTTGATTTGGCTGCCTTGCGGTCGGCAATGGAACGTGCGGGAAAACCGGCGGATCGGATTGAACCTTTGATTCCAGTCGATCTGGTGATCGATCATTCTGTTCAGCTCGACGATACCGGTAATGCGACCTCGTTTAAATTGAATGTAGACCGTGAATTTGAGCGTAACGAAGAGCGCTATAAGTTTTTAAAGTGGGGTCAACAAGCCTTTGATAAGTTGCGCGTACTTCCGCCTGGTTTAGGGATCTGTCATCAGATCAATATGGAGTATCTTGCGGGCTGTGTAATGTTAGGTGAAGATGGCGTGGCCTATCCCGACACCTTGGTTGGAACCGACTCGCACACAACCACCATTAATTGTATGGGCGTGCTCGGTTGGGGGGTAGGCGGTATTGAGGCGGAAGCTGCTATGTTAGGGCAGCCGATTCCGATTCTTACACCCGATGTGGTCGGGTTTAAATTAACAGGAGCCCTGCGTCCGGGTGTGACGGCTACCGATTTAGCATTAACCGTCACTAAAATGCTTCGCGAGCTCGGCGTGGTCGGCAAATTTGTAGAGTTCTATGGGGTAGGAGCCGCCAATCTCTCCTTAGCCGATCGCTGTCCGGTGGCTAACATGGGACCCGAATACGGAGCAACCATGGGCTTCTTTGCGATTGATGAGAAGACGATTGAATATTTAAAAGAGACGGGTAGGACGGATAGGCAGTGCGAACTCGTTGAGGCCTATTGTAAAGCACAAGGGCTGTGGGGCTTTGCCGATGAAGCGGACTACAGCGCCACGCTTGAGCTCGATCTCGACACCGTTGAAGCGGTTATGGCGGGACCTAACAAACCACATCAACGTTTACCTCTGAGTGGGGTGAAACAGGAGTTTCAAGAGGATTTCAGTCCAAGCGGTAAACGTGCGGAAGCCGAAGGCGTAGGTACCTTGCCAGAAGGGGCGGTTGTGATTGCCTCGATTACGAGTTGCACAAACACTTCTAACCCGAGCTTGGTAATGGGTGCGGGCATAGTGGCGAAGAAAGCGGTTGAGAAGGGACTAACGGTTCCGGACTATGTGAAGACCTCCCTCGCACCCGGTTCCCAAGTAGCCACTGAGTACCTAAAAGAATCGGGATTGCTCAGTTCGCTCGAGACACTTGGATTTAATGTAGCGGCCTATGGATGTGCGACCTGTATCGGAAACAGTGGACCGCTGGATGAGCCGATTGATGCGGCGATTCGCAAGACAGATCTGACTGTAGCTGCCGTACTCTCTGGTAACCGTAACTTTGAAGGACGTGTGCATCCGCTTACCAAAGCAAATTATTTAGCCTCACCGCCACTTGTAGTCGCCTATGCGCTGGCCGGCACGGTAGATATCGATTTGCAAAACGATCCGATTGGGGAAGACCAGCAAGGCAATCCTGTCTATCTAAAAGATATCTGGTTTACTGGCGAAGAGCTAGTTGAGGCGGTCAAGGTCTCCGCGAATAGCGACTATTATCGTGAGGTCTATGCAGATGTCTTCACCGCGAACGAGCAGTGGAATGCGCTCAGCGCAGCTTCAGGTGAAACCTTTGCGTGGGAAGCGGATTCAACCTACATTCGCGAGCCCTCTTTTTTTGAAGGATGCGAAGAGCCGGTCGGTGAACTCAGCGATATATCCGGTGCGGCCGTGTTGGGCTACTTTGGTGATTTTATCACTACCGATCATATCTCACCCGCCGGTGTGATACCGGAAGAGAATCCAACGACTGGATATTTAACCGAGCGAGGCGTTGCGAAGCGTGACTTCAATAGTTTTGGATCGCGTCGGGGTAATCACGAGGTGATGATGCGCGGCACGTTCGGTAATATTCGTATCGATAACAAGCTCGTAGATCGTACGGGTGGTTTCACGATCAAGGATGGAGTGGAGTTGCCTTTCTATACTGCCGCAATGGCCTACCAAGAAGAGGGAACTCCATTGGTGATTTTAGCGGGCAAGATGTATGGAGCCGGCTCATCGCGCGACTGGGCAGCTAAGGGAACTAAGTTGCAGGGTGTGAAAGCAGTGATCGCCGAAAGTTTTGAGCGGATCCATCGCTCTAATTTGGTGGGCATGGGCGTGATTCCTTGTGAGTTTGTCGATGGGCAAACTGCAGAGAATCTCGGGTTAGAGGGTAACGAGTCCTTTACCCTTGAGGGTATTGCAGACGATTTTGCGCCAGGTAAAATTCTTGAGGTTCGTGCCGGCGATAAGACCTTCCAAGTGAAGGCACGGGTGGATACACCGCTCGAGATTGAATACCTCAAAAACGGTGGGGTGTTGAACTATGTTCTTCGTAACTTTATTGCGGAGGCATAAGTATGTCGGTTTTTGAACATGTAACGGTCACGTGCGAGTTGAATTTTATTTTGATGAACGGGTTTTAAGTCCTACCGTTACGTAGGCGAATGGATCTAAAAAGACCCTCGGATTTATGCAAGTGAGCACGTATACTTTTGATGCCGATGTGGCGGAAGTGATGGATGTGTTGGGGCGGGCTCGGCAAAAGTCAAATTTCCGGGTTCCGATGCATGGAAGGTCTATAAGGCAGGTATGAGATTTGAAATCCCGGTTTATGCATCTTTCACAGTAGAAGTAGATCCGTCTTAGATTACTATTGCTCGTATTTGGAGGCGTAATGCTAAGACTTAATCAACATCGCTGCCGTATCAATCTGTAGTAGATTGGTATGTTTGGCTTTGACCTGACCTCCACCAATATAGCAGACGATATCTTCGGGCATGAGAACACCTTCATCGATCAGTAGATTAACGGTTTTGTTTACCAGATCAGCGCATTCTGGCGGCACCTCAATGCATTGGGCATAAACCCCATAGGTCAGCGATAGCTCGCGGACCGTACGAGCAGTCGCTGAATAGGCAACGATAGGAGTCCGACAGCGATACGAGGCACAAATCTGAGCGGTGTCACCCGAGCGAGTACTGGTAATGATTACCTTGGCTCCAATCCGAGCTGAGATTTCAACGGCCGATTTCGAGATGAAGTTTCTGGGCATGAGGTCTGGACTCTGCTGTACCACGGGAAGCATGAGGCTCGAGGCTTCTTTTTCAGCCTCCACTTTTTTGGCAATATTAGTCATGGTTTGCACCGCTTCTACGGCATATTTTCCATAGGCAGTTTCGCCGCTAAGCATGAGGGCGTCGGTGCCATCATAAATCGCATTGGCTACATCGGAAACTTCTGCGCGGGTTGGACGAGGATTATCAATCATGGAGTGGAGCATTTGGGTAGCGGTAATAACAGGCTTCACTTTTTTGATAGAGGTGGAAATCATTCGTTTTTGAATGTTGGGAACTTCTTCGGCTGGGACTTCAATGCCGAGGTCGCCGCGAGCGACCATGACACCATGAGCACAGTCAAGGATGACTTCAAGGTTATCAATGCCCTCGCGGTTTTCGATTTTGGCAATGATTTTTATCGGGGATTTACGGCGGTCAAGAATACTTTGAATGGCCATCACATCATCGCGGTTTCGAACGAAGGAGTGAGCAATAAATTCAATATCATTCTCACAAGCCCATTCGACAAAGCGCGCATCTTTATCGGTCAGTGAGGGCATACGCATGTTCACCCCTGGTACATTCACACTTTTGCGATTCTTTATTTCACCACTGTTGGTCACCTTGCACAATAGGACGTTATCCTGCTTTTCCTCTACTGTAAGATGAATTTCTCCATCATCGATTAATAAGTCACTGCCAATCGGTACCTCTTTTACAAAGGCATCATAATTAACGCAAAAGCCACGCTCAGGTTGTTGATCTGCGGAGACAGATAGCACCTCGCCTATGGTAACTTCAAGAGGGGTCTCAAGATCTCGAATTCGCACCTCAGGTCCTTTCGTATCGATGAGGATGCCAATCCGATCCGAGACGGAGCGAATATTTTTGACGATCACGGCCGCATCTTCGACTTCGATGTGTGCGGTGTTGAGTCGAGCGACATTCATGCCGGCATCAAACAGATCTTCGATAAATTCAGGTTCACAGCGGTTGTGTGCAATTGTGCAAACGATTTTGGTTTGTTTTGTATACATAATTTTTATTCCTCTTACTTAACTTAGCTAATTTGGCGGGAAGGGTAAATCTTCATCTTGGAGAGATACAGGCGCATGATTGACCTCCTTTCACTTAGCGTGATATGAAGAGAGTGGATCAGGAGGTATTTATGGATTGGAGCGTTTTAGATATTGGGGTGAGTGCGTTGGCGCTACTTTTTGGGATTTTCGGTTTGCGTGAAGGTTTTGCGCGCCAATTGGCGACTTTGATTACGTTTGTATTAACGATGGTTGCATTGTATGTAGCATATCCCGTATTATTGGAATATCTGGCAAATCATTTTCCAGATTGGAGTATTGTGAAAGTCACCGCACTAGGATTATTGGCGCTAACGTTGCTGTCGATTGGTCTTTTCGTTTTGTTAAAGCAACTATTGGCGAGTGCGATGTTAACGAATCTTTCGGATGGAACGGATAAAAGCCTCGGGTTCATATTTGGGTTTTTACGCGGTGCGGTTTTAGCCATTTTGCTTTTAAGCGTGGTGGCTCAACTGGGGAGTGAATCGATTCGTTCGGAATTGCAAGATCGTTCGTTGGTGGGGCGTTGGATTTGTGAACAATTTGCACCGATGGCATCAGAATATTTAAATAGGGAGCGGTTAGAGGAGCAGATGGATGCATTACGTGACCGTGTTGAGTTGCCGACGCCGGCAGAAGTGATTGAATAGCTTACTGGGAGATGATACGGCTTTAAGCAAACCGTTTACTTATTTTTATGGCTTTAATTCCTAAAGAGACAATCGAGGAGATTCGATCCCGTTCAAACATCGTTGATGTGATAACAGCATATTTGCCCGAGTTGCGCCGCCGGGGAAGTACGCATAAATGTTGTTGCCCGTTTCATAAAGAGAAAACTCCTTCGTTTACGGTCAATGATGAGCGTCAGATCTACCACTGTTTTGGCTGTGGAGCAGGCGGGGATGTGTTTCGTTTTGTGCAAGATTATGAAAAGGTTGATTTTATTGGTGCAGTTCAGTTACTGGCAGATCGGGTGGGGGTTGAGGTTGTTTTTGAAGGAGGCCGACGGGAGGATCAGACGGGCAAGGATGTTTTACTCAAGTTGCAATCGGAGGCGGCTGCTTATTATCATCGCATTCTGATGCAGGGCAGAGAAGGCGAGATGGCTCGAAGATATTTACAGGAGCGCGATCTGCCCGTGGAGATGATGAAGGCGTTTCAGATTGGCTTTGCTCCGGATGAGTGGGAGGGGCTTTTATCGCGGGCATTGAAGAAGGGGTATGAGGTAACTGATCTTGAGCGTGCGGGCTTAGCTGTGCCTTCGGAGCGAAGTGGAAAAGAGAGTCATTATGATCGGTTTCGGGGGCGGGTGATGTTTCCGATTTGTGATCCGATGGGACGCGTGATCGGTTTTTCGGGTCGTATTATGAATCGCGCAGATCGGGGCGCAAAATATGTGAATAGTCCGGAGACGCTCATTTTTAAAAAATCACAGGTGCTTTTTGCTTTTGATCAAGCTCGAAAGGCAATTGTGGAGCGACGGCAGGCGATTATTGTGGAGGGGCAGATCGATGCCATTCGTTGTCATCAAGCGGGGTTAACGCATGTAGCTGCTTCGCAGGGGACTGCGTTGACTGAGCAGCATGCTAGATTGATTAAACGATACACGGATGAAGTGATTTTGGTTTTTGATGCGGACGCGGCGGGTGTGAAAGCGGCTCTTGCGACGGCCTCTCTTTTCACCACAGAAGAGTTGAGTGTACGGGTAGCTACGCTGCCAGAAAAAACGGACCCAGATTCATTGATTCGCGATCAAGGGGTTGAGGTGTTTGAGAGATTGCTAAATGAGGCCCCGGGTGCGCTGGCGTATTTGATTGAGCAACAACAGGCTGCGGAAAATCAAACGACCGAGGCCGGTCGGTTGCGGGTGGTGAAGGAGGTCTTAGCATTCATTCGCCCAGTTCGCTCTGCAACACGCCAGGACTCTTTGTTGCGAGAGGCGGCTGACAGGTTGAATCTTTCAGAGGATGCCTTGAAGTACGATTTGAATCAGCATGCCAAGCCCGTGATGCGGAAGCCGGTGGAATCTGAGTTGTCTTCCGCGCCGGCAAAGGCGGTGGTTTTTCCAAAAGAGGAGACGGAGCTTTTGGAATTATTGGTACATCATCATCAGGTGGTTCAACCCTTGATCAAGCAATATTTACCGAGCAGTTTTTTTCAAGATCCGGCGTGTCGCACATTGGTTGAATCTTTAATGGAGAAGGAACCGGACTTTTTAGTGCGGCATTTAAATGAGTTTGAGGAAGAGCTGCGGCAGTGCTTAACACAGGTCCAGATCGGTTTGTCTAAGATATTTGATTCAGAAGTTAGTGAGCAGACTCTTGCGCAAAAATATATTTTGTTGTTTTGGCAACGGGAGTTGGAGCGAGAATTAAATGATCGAGAGGCTATGCAGGCGCTTTCAGGTGCTGAGCGATATATTCATCAAACGCGCCTTAAACAGGATTTGGGAATGCTGAAAGCGGGATGGGATAAGGCGGTGCTGATGATAGATAGCCGATTACAACCTTTGTCTGATGAAACGCGTTGAGAATAAATTCCACCGTTGCATCGAAGTCGGCTTCTACGTATAAAAGGCGCTCATCAATTATATTTGGGTGGGAATGGTATGAAGGCAGACGAAATACGGCAGTCATTTTTTAAATTTTTTGCATCGAAGCTGCATGCTGTGGTGCCGAGTTCTCCGGTGGTGTTGCCGGCCGATCCCACCTTGCTTTTCACGAATGCAGGGATGAATCAGTTTAAAGAGGTTTTCTTGGGCGCACGTGAAGCAGGTGAGAAGCGGGTGGCAAATACGCAAAAATGTATTCGGGTTTCGGGGAAACACAATGATTTGGAAGAGGTGGGGTATGACACCTATCATCACACTTTTTTCGAGATGTTGGGCAATTGGTCATTTGGAGATTATTACAAGCGAGAGGCGATTGCCTATGCTTGGGAGTTAATGACGGATGTATGGAAACTGGATAAAGATCGAATCTGGGCAACGGTTTACCGGACCGATGATGAGGCGCTTGCCCTGTGGAAAGAGGTAACCGATATCGATCCGGCTCATATCTTGCGGTTTGACGAGAAGGATAATTTTTGGGAGATGGGTGAAACGGGACCGTGTGGGCCGTGTTCGGAGATTCATTATGATTTAACCCCGGAAGGAACAGCCACCGGCGAGATGGTGAATGCGGATTTGCCGGAAGTGATTGAAATCTGGAATCTTGTGTTCATTCAGTATAATCGTCGGTTGGATGGTTCACTAGAAGAATTGGCATCGAAGCATGTCGATACGGGAATGGGGTTTGAGCGTCTTTGTGCGGTCTTGCAGGGGAAAACATCGAATTATGATACCGATGTTTTTATGCCATTGATTGAACGATTAGCGTCGTTATCAACCCGGGCGTATGAGGGAGAGGATGCAATTGCGATGCGTGTGATATCGGATCATATACGAACACTTGCGATTGCGATTTCGGATGGGGTGCTTCCATCAAATGATGGGCGGGGGTATGTTCTGCGGCGTTTGCTTAGACGGGCTGTTCGGTATGGACGAACCTTGGGCTTCGAAAAGCCTTTTTTGTGTGAACTCTTGCCGACACTTGAGGGGCAATTGGGGAAGGTTTTTCCGGAACTGGTGAATCAGCGTGAGACGATTCTGCGAGCCCTGCATAGTGAAGAGGAGTCTTTTTCAAAAACGTTGGATCGAGGTCTTGCGCGATTTAAGGCAGTTACGGATGCGCTTCCGGCGGACGGTGTATTCCCCGGAGATGAGGCATTTAGTTTATATGATACGTATGGATTTCCTTTTGATTTAACTGCGCTGATGGCTTCTGAAAAAGGATTGGGTGTGGATGAGGATGAGTTCAATGCCTTGATGCAGATGCAGCGCGATCGGGCACGGGCATCGCGCTCGACAGGAGCTCAGAATGCTCAAATGGATTTGATTGCGGATTTGGTCGCGCAGGGCGTCCAGTCCGAATTTGTGGGCTACTCGAAAACGTTCTATGATACAGAGATTGTAGCGGTACTTGATTCTGGTGCGTTGGTGCTTAAAGAGACCCCATTCTATCCTGAGAGTGGGGGGCAAGAGGGGGATCGGGGTGAACTGAAAGGCGCTGATTTTGGTTTTGAAGTTCACGATACCCAAAAGCCGGCGGATGGAATTATTTTACATATGGGGCGGGTTTTATACGGAACCCCTCATGTGGGCATGAAGGTTATGGCGGGAATTGATCGCTACCGGCGAGGACAGATGCGCCGAAACCATACAGCTACGCATTTATTGAATGGGGCTTTGCAAACTGTGGTGGATTCATCAATTAAGCAAGCGGGATCTTTGGTTAGCGGGGAGCGGTTACGGTTTGACTTTAATTATTTTAAGGCTATTCCGATGGAACAATTGCAACAGATTGAGCAGGTTGTGAATCATGAAATTATGCGTAATACGGCGGTAGAGACGCGTGAAATGGCGTTGGCTGAAGTACAGAAGGATCGGCGAATTCAAGCGGTCTTTGATGATACTTACGGAGAGCGTGTCCGCGTTGTAGGCATTGGTGATTTTTCACAAGAATTATGTGGGGGAACGCATGTCCAGTTGACGGGCGATATTGGTTCTTTCCGTATTGTATCTGAAAGTTCCGTGGCTGCGGGTGTTCGTCGAATTGAAGCGGTTACAGGTATGGAGGCAGTTGATTGGACGGCGGAAGAGCATGAGTTACTTATGGGCATAAGCCAAAGCTTGAGTGTAAAGCCGGATGAATTACCGGAGCGCGTTCATCTTTTGAGTGATCAACTTCGTGAGGCTGAGAAGCAGATCAAACGGTTGCAATCAAAAGCAGCGACCTCGCAGGTAGATTCGTATCTTGATCTGGTCGTAAAGGTTCAAGATGTGCCGCTGTTAGCGATTCATGTGGGTGAATTGCCGATGGATGCGTTGCGCCAGGTGCTTGATCAGTTGCGTCAAAAAATCGCATCTAGTGTTATAGTGGTTGCAAGTGCAAACGAAGGAAAGGCCTGTTTTGCGGCGAGTGTTTCTGAGGAATGGGTCGAAAAAGGAGTACATGCTGGAAAGCTAGTTGGACGAGTAGCCGCTGTTGCGGATGGAGGAGGTGGGGGAAAACCAGATAAAGCACAAGCAGGTGGAAAAGACGCATCCAAAATCGATTTGGCATTAGAGCAAGTTTCGGCGTATTTAGAGATTGTATTAAAATAAGGAGTAAAAAATGGCATTTACATTACAACTTGGGGAGCGTGCACCGTCTTTTATGCTTCCGGCAACTGATGGTACTTCGTATTCATTGAGTGATTTTAAGGAAGATACATTGGTTCTTTTTTTTACCTGTAACCATTGTCCGTATGTAACGGGTTCGGATGAACATACTAGGACGATTGTGGAGCGATTTACTCCGCAGGGAGCTCGTTTTGTGGGGATCAATTCGAATAGTAAAAATACATATTCAGAAGATGATTTTAATGGAATGGTTGCCCGCATGCAGGAGCAAAAGTTTCCTTGGACGTATCTGTATGATGAATCGCAAGAGATAGCGCTAGCGTATGGAGCGCTTCGGACTCCGCATTTTTATCTATTCAACAAAGAGCGGCAGCTAATTTATACAGGACGATCTATTGATACACCTCGTCATTGGCCGGATCATACTACAACCGAACTTATTGATGCTCTGGAGCAGCATCTAGCAGGCAAGAAGATTGAGACCCCGTTGACCAATCCAATTGGATGTAATGTAAAATGGGATGGTCAAGAGAAGCATTGGATGCCTTCCGATGCCTGTGACCTCGTATAATAGAATTGTATTTATTCAGATATAAAAAAACTTCCCGCAAGCGGTGAGTTTAGATGCAGTTCATATTTGGTTAGTACTATTATTATTTGATGTATAGCCTACTTGAGCAAGCAGGGGTTGTGGAAACTCCCAGTGATTGATAGATGAGAAGTAGAACCTGAGCGACCGCTTAGAACAACCAAGCTTATAAGTGATGTATATTTAATTCATGATAAATCTTAGATGGCTTTGCACCTTGAAAAGAGACAGACAATTATCTATCAGTATAAGTTATTAAATGTAGGAGAGCATACAATGATAAAATATTTTAGTTGGTTGGTTTTAGCGACGGTTTTGGTTGTTACAGGATGTGGAGTTCCCCAAGAAGAGCATGATGCTGCGGTGGCTCAATTGCAAGCTGAGCGGGCTAATGTAGAGGAAACTTTAAATGGAAAAATTTCTGATTTGGAAAGCGTGGTAAAGTCGGAGAAGGCAAAAGGTAAATCGATGCGCTTGCAGCTGGATAGTACAGAGCGCAAGTTAAGAGAGTCGCAGAAAAAAGCTATTGCGGCTGCAAAAGATGTGGCTAATACAAAGGCACAAGTAACCACATTGGAGCGAGAAGTTAGTCGTGCAGAATCCACGGCGGATCGTGTGAAAGATCAATTAGCTGCGCTGCAAGAACAAGCGACAACGGTAGAGAGTGAACGTGATGATTTGCAACGTCGGTTGGATATGCTTATGAAGAACATGAGTGGGTTATCCAATTCAGGTGCACTACCTGATCCGAGTGAAGCGGCGATGATGGATGCGGGTGAAGAGGCGCTGGTCTTAAGTGAAGATAATACCGATTTAGAATTTTTACCGGCACGCGAGAAAGCACGCGTTTTATTAGAACGCATGAAAGCGAAGTAGTTTGCGATTAAGCTGATGAATGTGAGCCTGTCCAGCGATTGTTGGATAGGTTTTTTTATGGAATCTGGATGAGACTGTGAATGGGTAGATCGGTTAGGCGGTGGCGTCCTTTTAGGGGCATAATTTCAAGAAGAAAAGTAGCGCCAACGAGTTGAATATCGAAATAAGATTCAATGAGTAGCTGAGCTGCGGATACGGTTCCTCCAGTTGCGAGTACATCATCTATCAGAAGCACGCGTTGCTGGGGTTGAAAGGCATCGGTTTGGATTTCGAGCGCATCGCTTCCATATTCAAGGTCATAGGATTGTTGATAAACGGTTCCAGGAAGTTTATTTGGTTTACGAATTAAAACGGTTCCGCAACCGAGGGCATAGGCAAGGGCAGACCCAAAAATGAAGCCACGGGATTCGATACATGCAATCAGATCAATCGCGTCGTTTTGATGATGTTTGTGGAGTGCTTGAATCGTGTTATTGAAATAGGTGGGATCTTGAAGAAGGGGTGAAATATCTTGAAATTGGATGCCGGGTTTTGGGAAATCAGGTATAGTTCGTAGGGTTTGTTTGAGTGAGGTCATCATTTTCTTTCTTTCTAATGGCAGAAGCTGCATGGCGGCTTCATTGCCAACCGATGAAAAGTGTGCTATGTTTTCAATTGTGAATAAACATATTTTCTTAAGTTTACTGTTGGTGTTAGGTGCGCAGGCAAACAGTTTTTTTGGTATTCCGATCTTAGGCGAACCAAAAGATCAGTTGCATGCGGTGATTTATCAGTTAATGAAGGGGGATTATTCGAAGGCACGTGCGTATCTCCATCAGCTGAAAAAATCATCTCCATTGATTGGATCTTCTCTGACGCTTGGGGATTTTACTATTCCATGTGCGGATTGTGCGATTGAAGTGGAACCGGAGTGTGAGGGGTTTGAGGGGCGCTTAAAAGTGGTAGATCATGTGGCATTGCGTTATTTACAATATAAAATAGACGAAGGTCTTGAGGAAGAGATTACCTTAAAGAAGGTATGGGAGCAGGCGCATGGGGCATTTATTGAGCGTGCCAATCAGGTTTTATCGAGAGAGGTTTTTCAAGGGCGTGTGATTGCGATTTTTGAGAGTGAGTTTGTGGTTCAGAATGCTGAGGGAGAGATGTTTTTTTTGCAAGGAGGTAGGGTCGATGGATATGAGGTAGGCGATCTACTGGCCTCTTATTGTTGGCCGCTGAAGGGTGTTTCGAAGTCCTATTCAAAAGGGGAGGGTGAATCGTTTTCATTGCCGGTGTATACGATGAATATATGGTGGGACTATTGAGCTTAATAGATTTAGGCTGGAGTGATCAATATGCGGCGCAGGTGGTGGAAGATCGAGACCTGAAGTTGCAGCCAGCTCGCGTGGTAGCGGTTCATAAAGGTGCTTGTGATGTATCCAATGGAGAGAGGGTGCGTCCAGCAAAGATGACGGGTCGCTTACGGCATCGTGCGAAATCTCGCTCAGATTATCCGACCGTGGGTGATTGGGTTTTGGTGAAGGATTTTTCAATCGGTGAGTTTGGGCGGGTCGAGCGGGTGTTGGAGAGGGGTTCGGTTTTACGCAGGAAAAGTGCGGGACGAACGTCTCATGAACAGTTGATTGCAGCGAACCTTGATCGGGTATTTATCGTGCAGAGTGTGGGTGCGGGATTCAGCTTAAAGCGTATTGAGCGATACTTGGTGATGGTGAATGAGAGTGGAATCGAGCCAATAATTATTTTGACCAAGCGAGATTTATTGGAGGCTGATGCATGTATTGAAGTGGAAGAGCTGGTTAAGAACCATCTACCTGGTGTGAGAGTGTTGCTAATGAGTAATGAGACAGGCGAGGGGCTGGCTGCTGCTTTGGAACTATTTGAGCCAAAATTAACGTGTTGTGTGATTGGAGTTTCTGGAGCGGGAAAATCAACGTTACTGAATCGGGTTTTAGGAGAAGAACGCTTGTTTACGTTGCCAGTTCGCGAGTCGGATGGAAAAGGGGTTCATTCGACGACATGGCGAGAGTTGATTACCCTGGAAAATGGAGGTCATGTAATCGATACACCAGGGATGCGCGAGCTGGGCAACATGGAGGCTGAGAGCGGTATTGGTGAAACATTTGAGGATATACAGGCTTTAGCTTTGGAATGCCAATTTAGAGATTGTGCACATGTTAAGACAGAGGGATGTGCGGTGATCAAATCGGTGGAGACGGGCGTATTGCCCCAAGAACGCTATCATCATTATGTGCGGTTGATGAGTGAGACGGCCCTATTTTCAGCTGGCATGATTGAGAAGCGGGAGCAAGATCGACGTTTAGCTCGATTTAGAAGAACATTGCGAGAAGGGCTTGCAAAACCGGAGGATGAGGAATGAAGTCTTTTGAAATCGAAATGCAGGTGCGGGATTATGAGTGTGATATTCAAGGGATTGTTAATAATGCGGTTTATCAAAATTATTTAGAGCACACTCGGCATGAATTTTTACATTCGATGGGGTGTGATTTTAGTCAAATGCGAATGAATGGATGGGAGCCAGTGGTGATTCGCGCAGACATTCAATATCGAGCATCGCTTCGACCTCGTGATCATTTTCGCTCTATCGTGACGCTAAGGCGATCCGGGCGACTTAAATTTATTTTTGAGCAAAAATTAATCCGGTTGGCTGATCAATGTGTTTTGGTTGAAGCTGAGATTACTGGAGTTTTTACAAAAAATGGACGTCCCGTCGCGCCTGATCCTTTCGAAAAAATAGTTGCCTAAGAGGGCTAAAATTTCTAGGATGTATGCATTCGGGAATTATATATCGATCAATAATCACCGATTAGAATAGTAAGGTTGGGCTGAGATCAGCGTTTAGTCTTTGTAGTGAAGGCATGAGCGTTGGTTTTCTTGTGCCTATCTGTGAAAACAAAAAAGCGATTTTATGATGAAAAATAAGAGGATAGAAAACGAATTTGGACATAGCGAGGGGGAAGGTCTCTATCGCGCTGATTTTGAGCATAGCAGTTGTGGAATTGGCTTTGTGGCGAATCTTAAGGGAAGAAAAAGCCACTCTATCATTACGGATGCGTTGGGCATGCTTGCTTGCATGGAACACCGTGGTGGAACCGGATTTGACGTAAAAAGTGGTGATGGTGCAGGAATTCTCCTGCAAATTCCTCATGAGCTCTTCAAAGCGGAGTGTCCTAAGGCAGGTATTTCGTTACCTGATTTTGGGGAGTATGGCGTGGGAATGACCTTTTTTCCTCGCGATGAGCAGCAGCAATCAGCATGTAAAGCCATCATCGAGCGTCATTTGAATAGATTTGATTTACCCTTGCTGGGCTATCGTGTAGTGCCTGTAGATAATGGTGATTTAGGTCGTGATTCTGCAGAGACAGAGCCGAGTATTCAGCAAATCTTTATTGGAAAACCTATCGGCATGTCCGCCGAAGAGTTTGATCGCAAGCTGTTTGTCTTCAGAAAATATACCGAGCGGATGGCGGGTGAGACTGTGGAGGGCATTCTGCCAGAAGGGTTAAATATTGTCTCTTGCTCCTATAAAACCATTAACTACAAAGGACAGTTAATAACTGAGCAAGTGCCTAACTATTTTCTGGATTTACAAGATGAGCGCGCTGCTTCTGCTATCGCCCTTGTGCATTCTCGTTTTTCAACCAACACTTTCCCCTCATGGAAGCTTGCACAACCCTTCCGCTACATTGCACACAACGGTGAGATTAATACTAACAAAGGTAACGTGAATTGGATGCGTGCGCGCGAAGCGCTCTTGCATTGTTCTGCGTTTAGTCGCGAAGAATTAGAGATGATTTTCCCGATTTGTGATTTGGCGGCATCGGATAGTGCTAATTTGGATATGGCGATTGAGATGTTAGTTTTAAGCGGTCGTTCACTGCCGCATGTGCTGATGATGCTGATTCCTGAAGCCTGGCAAAATGATGATAAAATGAGTCTGGAGAAGCGGGCATTTTATGAATTCTATTCCGCTGTATCGGAACCTTGGGATGGACCTGCATCGGTTTGTTTTACGGATGGTGTACTAGTCGGAGCGACGCTAGATAGGAATGGACTACGTCCTTCGCGGTATTGCCTCACAGATGATGATACGCTGATCATGGCCTCGGAGAGTGGTGTGATTAATGTCGATCACGGTAAGGTTGTAAAGCGGGGTCGATTGCAGCCCGGTAAAATGTTTGTGGCTGATTTAGATCAGGGGCGCATTATCTCTGACGATGAGCTCAAGTCGGGATTGTGCCAAAAACAACCGTATGCGGACTGGGTTGCAGAGACCCTTCTTCACGTAGATGATCTTACACCCGCAGATCGGACAAGCCCTGCGCTGACAGAGAAGACTCTTTTTACGCAACAACAAGCGTTCGGATACTCCTATGAAGATATTAATGAAATCTTAAAGCCGATGGCTACAGGTGGTAAAGAACCTCTAGGTTCGATGGGGGCAGATAATCCGTTGGCGGTACTTTCTGACCGACCGCAGCAGCTCTCACACTATTTTAAACAGCTATTTGCCCAAGTGACCAATCCGCCTATCGATCCAATTCGTGAGCGGGTCGTTATGGATTTGCGCACCTATGTCGGTGGGTTTAAAAATATTCTAACGGAATCCGCTGATCACTGTCGCCGCATTGCGATTGATCAACCGGTGCTCACGCACGCTAATTTTGCGAAGCTAGTTCAGTTGAATAAAGCGGGCTTTTTGGCGAAGACTATTGATACGGTTTTTGAGGCAAGTGACGAAGCCGGCGCGCTGGCACGCGCGCTCGAATACGTCTTCACGGATGTCGAGGCGGCGATTGATGCTGGGGCATCCGTTCTTATTCTCAGTGATCGCAATACGGACCGCGCACACGTGCCGATTCCATCGCTTCTAGCGGTCTCGGCGGTGCACCACCATTTGATACGCGTGGGTAAGCGTGGGCATGCTGATATCATTGTAGAAGCTGGAGATGTGCGCGAAGTTCATCATTTTGCCACAGTGCTCGGATATGGAGCCTCTGCGGTCTATCCCTATGTGGCACTCGATACCTTGGCGCAAATGGAGCAGGATAATCTGCTTGAGGGTCTTACTACGGAAGTGGCTACGGACAAGTATATCAAGGCGGTGAATAGTGGACTGCTCAAAATCTTCTCTAAAATGGGTATCTCAACACTAGCTTCCTATCAGGGCGCGCAAATTTTTGAAATTTTGGGCATTAGCTCGGCGGTAGTCGATACCTATTTTACGGGTACGATAAGCCGCATTGAGGGGCTTAGCTTAGATGACATTGCGCACGAGGCCATTGTGAAACACCGTAAAGGGTTTCCAACGCGTGGCGGTGCGGCTAAAGTGCTCGATCCTGGTGGTGAATATGCATGGCGTAAAGACGGAGAGCGCCATCTCTTCAATCCAAAAACGATACGCTTGCTACAAGAGGCAACTCGTAATGAAGATTATGAGCAATATAAAGAGTATTGTGCGACGGTCGATGATCAGAGTTCTTCTGCGTACACGCTACGTGGTTTAATGGAATTCAACTCTGACCGTTCTTCGATTGGACTCGATGAGGTTGAACCCGCTGAAAATATTTTAAAACGCTTTGCAACCGGTGCGATGTCTTTTGGTTCGATATCGTGGGAAGCCCATACGACACTTGCGATTGCCATGAACCGTATTGGATCCAAGTCCAATTCAGGAGAGGGTGGTGAGGATGAAGTACGCTATGAGAAATTACCGAATGGCGATGACATGTGCTCGGCGACGAAGCAGGTGGCATCCGGTCGTTTCGGAGTCAATAGCTACTACTTGAGCAAAGCTCGTGAGCTGCAAATTAAGATGGCGCAGGGCGCCAAGCCGGGTGAAGGCGGTCACTTACCCGGACACAAGGTCAATGGCTGGATTGGGCGTGTGCGCGGGTCTACACCTGGCGTGGGACTTATCTCACCACCACCTCATCACGATATCTACTCAATCGAGGATCTAGCGCAGCTGATTTATGACTTAAAAAACAGCAACCGCGATGCACGCGTTAATGTGAAACTCGTCTCAGAAAGTGGCGTCGGTACGATTGCGGCTGGGGTGTGTAAAGCAAAAGCCGATGCGGTGTTGATTGCGGGGTACGATGGAGGAACCGGTGCCTCACCGCTCAGCTCAATTAAACATGCGGGCTTGCCATGGGAGATCGGCCTCTCAGAGACGCATCAGACTCTCGTGCGCAACCGGTTGAGAAATCGAATTGTAGTACAGACCGATGGACAGATGAAGACCTCACGAGATCTCGCGATTGCTACTCTACTCGGTGCCGAAGAGTGGGGCGTAGCCACAGCGGCTTTAGTGGTTGAAGGCTGTATTCTCATGCGGAAGTGTCATACCAATACCTGCCCGGTAGGTGTAGCGACGCAGCGTCCTGAATTACGCGAGAAATTTACCGGTAATCCAGATCATGTAGTGACCTTCTTTGAGTTCCTTGTGGCAGGGTTGCGCGAGATCATGGCGGAGCTAGGCTTCCGGACGATTGATGAGATGGTCGGGCAGTCAAACTGCTTAAAATTCCGGGATGAAATTGATCATTGGAAATACAAAAACCTCAATTTAGATCCGATTCTCTTCCAAGAATCTATGGGTGCTGAAGAGGGCACCTATCATGCAAAAGAGCAGAATCATATGCTCGAGCAGATTATAGATTGGAAGCTAATCGATGCAGCTAAGACCTCCTTGGAAAATGCAGAAAAAGCGTATGGGGAATTTGATGTGGTGAACACCGATCGCAGTATTGGAACCGTGCTGTCGCATGAGGTCACTAAGATTTATCGCGGAGATGGTCTGCCGGATCAGACAATTCATATGAAACTGCATGGTTCAGCGGGACAGTCGCTGGGCGCCTTTATGTGCAAAGGGATTCATTTGGAGCTTGAAGGAGATGCAAATGACTATGTGGGTAAAGGACTCTCAGGTGGTGAATTGACGATTTATCCCAGTAAGCGCGCTCCCTTTGTAGCTGAGGAAAATATTGTAGTGGGTAATGTCTGCTTCTATGGGGCCACGGGTGGAAGAGCCTTTGTACGTGGGGTAGCTGGAGAGCGGTTCTGTGTGCGTAATTCGGGTGTGGATGCGGTGGTTGAAGGGATTGGCGACCATGGCTGTGAGTATATGACGGGCGGTCTGGTTACCGTGCTTGGGCAGACGGGAATCAACTTTGGTGCGGGTATGTCAGGCGGCATCGCTTACGTGTACGATCTGGATGGCAGCTTTGCCTCTAAGTGCAACATGGAGATGATAGAGCTTGAGCAGATCAGCGATCCTGCTGAAATTGAGGCGTTGCATGCACGCGTAGTCGAGCATCAGAAGCGCACCGGTTCAACGCGTGCCGCGGAGATTTTGGAACAGTGGGACGAGCAAGTGGCTCGCTTTGTAAAAGTAATTCCGAGTGATTACAAGCGCATGCTCGGTTACATCGAGCAAGCCCGAGAGAGTGGTTCATGTCAGACAGAAGAAGAGGTTGTAGATGCCGCCTTTGACATGCATTTAGCCAATTTAGCTTCGTAAGAGCAGGAGAAAGAGATGGGTAAGCTAACCGGATTTATAGAATATGTACGCGAGACCAACCCAATGCGTCCTGAAGAGGAACGCGTAAAGGACTGGAAAGAGGTCTATGTACTCAGAGAAGAGAAGACTTGTGAGATACAAGGCGCGCGGTGTATGGATTGTGGAGTGCCTTTTTGCCATCGTGGAGAAATGATGGAGGGTGGCGCGAGCGGCTGTCCGATAAACAATCTAATTCCTGAGTGGAATGATTTGATCTATCGCGGTCGGTGGCGCGAAGCGCTTGATCGCTTGCATCACACCAATAATTTTCCGGAATTTACCGGTCGGGTATGTCCAGCGCCCTGTGAGGCAGGCTGCGTATTATCGATCAATGAGCCCGCTGTTACGATTCATGATAATGAGCGTGCGATTATTGATAAAGGGTTTGAAATGGGTTGGGTGGTTGCTGAGCCACCAGAAATTCGCACCGATAAGACGGTTGCCGTGATTGGATCCGGCCCGGCAGGGCTCTCTTGTGCAGCACAATTAAACCGAGCAGGGCATCATGTAACCGTATATGAGCGAGATGACCGTATTGGTGGTTTGTTAATGTATGGCATTCCCAATATGAAGCTCGATAAAGACGTGGTGCAGCGGCGAGTGGATTTACTTAAAGCAGAGGGAATCGTCTTTAACACTGGTATTGAAGTGGGAAAAGATATTAGTGCGGATGAATTAAAGGCGCAGTATGATGCAGTGGTCTTGGCCACGGGAGCCACAAAACCTCGTGATCTTTCGGTTGATGGGCGCGAGCTAAAAGGCGTCCACTTCGCGATGGAATTTTTGCATGCGAATACCAAGAGCCTCATGGATAGTAAACTAGCTGATGGGAACTTCATCTCCGGCAAGGATAAGAAAGTGGTAGTTATCGGCGGCGGAGATACCGGTACAGACTGCGTAGGTACGGCGTTGCGTCATGGGTGTGAAAAGGTGACTCAGTTAGAGATCATGCCCAAGCCCGATGCAGATCGAAACCGCGTTTCTAATCCTTGGCCCCAATGGCCGTCGAACCTTAAGGTGGATTATGGTCAAGCGGAAGCCATTGCGCTACAGGGTAAAGACCCCCGTAACTTTATGGTGATGACTAAAAAATTTGAAGGCGATGCGGAGGGAAATCTTGTGGCAATGCATACCGTTCAAATTGCATGGATGCGTGATAAGAATGGGCGCATGCAGATAGAAGAAGTCGCGGGAAGCGAGAAGCGAGTGGAAGCCGATTTGGTGTTGCTTGCGATGGGCTTTCTTGGACCAGAAGATGTGTTGGGTGAGCAATTTGGTTTAGATCGAGATGCGCGCTCAAATTACAAAGCGGAGCATGAAGTGTACACCACGAATGTAGAGGGCGTCTTTGCATGTGGGGATGCGCGTAGAGGACAGTCGCTCATCGTTTGGGCGATCAATGAGGGTCGGGGTGCGGCACGTCAGGTAGATCTACACCTGATGGGTGATACGGTATTGCCGTAAGAAGCGGTTAATTATTTCGTGTAGAAAGCGGCAATATGCCGCTTTTATTTTAGATAGGTCTCAATGAAGCGCTCTGCGTCAAAATGCGTTTTGAAAAGGTCGACAATCATCTGATGTTTTTGTTGATCATAGAGTTGTAGCTTGGTGTTGCGAAAACAGCGATAGAGCACTTGATCCGTATCAGCTGTATCTTTCTCTACTGCGATGGCAGGCACATCGGTATGTGCAAGGATTTCTAAGGTGCGGGCATCGGGATAATCCTCGGATGCACAGGTAAGGATGATGCCACCAATGGAGTCGTTTTCGAGCGAATCACTATAGTCGAGAATGCGTTGAAGTCGGCGGTGCGTGCCTGCTGCAATGACGGCAATGTCGCGCGCCTTTAAACGAATAGCCGGATTAAACTCTTCGTAATCTTGGGAGATAATTTTTACTTTTCGACACGGGCGTTTCCCTGAGTCATCTATTAGGGCTTGGTTGAGTGGCTTCATTGAAGGAAAGCTAGCGGAGATTAATTCCATGGAAGGGTTGTTAAGGTATTCGACTTGGGGCATATAACCAAAGACATTTAGTGGGGGAATCCATTGTGAAAAAATGCGTTGTATCGCCTCTTCGGTAAGCACGGAGGCCATTTGATCGAGCTTAGAGGGAAGCACTTTGTTAAAGAGAACTCCACCTACTCGGTTACGGTGGTGGGCAAAATAAGAGAGGTCTACTTCAAGTTCATCGAGCGTGCGTCCAATACCACCTCCGACGAGATAGAGAATACGAGCATCGAGCAAGTTTGCAACTCGGGCGTTTGATAGCCCAACTACCGAACCAACACCGGGGTGTCCGGTGCCTTCGGCTATGATTAGCTTTTTATCGGAGAGTGCGTCGAGCGTACGTTTGATGGATGCTTCGAATCGTTCGGTGATCAGATGTCGATGATCGGACTGGATATAGTTTCGGGTGACACCAGAGACGACGCGAACGGAGGAGAGCATGCCAGGTTCGGAAATATCGAGGTCGGTGAACTGCTGAACAACGAGTACATCTTTATCAATGCGCTCTCCGTTAGGTAGCGTGACCATCTCTTGTCCAACGGGTTTGAAGTAGCCGATGTCGGTGGGGTTCATATGTTGGCAAAGAGCAGAGATTATACCTAAACTTGTAGTGGTTTTCCCGGCATGCTGACGTTCACCGGCAATAAAAACAACGGGAGGGCGATTCATGAGGGTTCCTCCAAGATGGGTTGTTCGGTTAAGGTGATTTTCTGTAAGCTAATCGCATCGACAGGGCAGGCATTGACACATGCACCACAGCGAGTGCAGGCATCACTATCGATCCAGATGAGGTTCATTTCACGAACGCGATCGGTGGCCTCCCATTCAACAGCCTTGCCTTCACCATCATAAGAAATACTTTTGAGCATGAGGATGCAGTTCTCGTGCGGCTTTGCTTTGAGGCACCAGTCGCACTTGATGCATTTGTCTTGTTCGATTTCGAATTTAAAGTTACAGCGATAGCAGCGTTCGGCTTCCGTTTTTGCGGCAGGGGTGAGATAACCGGTTTCTACTTCAGTGGTGAGGCTACGTTCTTGTAAATCAAGAGTGGGCATCGGTTGGCGAGGTAACCTATCCATGGCTTCTGTACGATCTATCGGGTTGGCAGATTCGACTTGGATTACGGTTTCTGTTCGGGGTTTACCCATCAGAAAAGTGTCAACCTTGCACGCGATTTTTTTGGCGTGTCCGATAGCAGATATGAGGTCGGTGGCACCGGTGGCATAATCTCCAGCTAAAAAGAGTCGCGGATCGGTAATTGTTTGTTGCCAATGGGTGTCGGGGGTTTGTCCTGTTGCAAGAAGGACTGTATCGGCGGGTATTTCGAAGGTTTCATCGGAACCGGTGCGTTGGAAGAGTATACCAGTAAGGGTGCCGTTAGTTTCGAGATATTCAAGAGGAGTGGCGTCGCATTCAAGTGGGATGAATTCGTGTTCTAATTCGTCCAGCTCGTCGGGGATTACACGGATGTTCTCTTTTTTACGGCGGTAGTATATTATAAGTTTACCGTTGTTGGATTCGGTAATGGTACCGCCGAGTCGACGCGCGGTACGGGCGCAGTCCATGGCTGTATAGCCACCCCCAATAATGATGACTTGTTCTCCGACAGTTGTTCCGGTGGTGTGTGCTTCGAGCAAAAAGTCGAGCCCATGCCGGATTCCAGAGAGGTGCGCGTTGGGCAGTTCAGGTAGATTAGGCTTGAGGGTTCCGGCTGCGGCAATAAGGGCGTCGTGTTTTTCAAATAGGTGTTGGAGGGAAATGGTTTTTCCTATTTCAGTGTTGCAGAGAATCTCAACTCCAAGAGCGGTTATTTGTTCAATCTCTTGATAGATCAGATCTCGGGGGAGTCGGAATTCAGGGATACCTTGATTGAGCATGCCCCCGGGTTCAGAGTGTTTTTCATATATGGTTATGGCATGACCAAGCCGGATCAGGTTGCGAGCGGCAGCGAGTCCAGCAACACCAGAGCCGATGATTCCGATGGTTTTCCCAGTGGGGGGAAAGATAGGGTCAAGAAGGGTTGGATCGGTCTGTTTTCGATCGGAAGCACTTCGTTTGGAGAAACAAATGGCAACAGAATCACCAAGTCCTTCGTAGCCGTGGCGGCAGGCAGATTCACAAGGGCGGGAGCAAACGCGGCCTAGAATACCGGGAAATATATTATCTCGGAGGTTGATGCGATAAGCATCGTCAAAACGATCTTCAGCGATTGCGGTTAGGTAGGCAGGAATATCAGTACCGGCAGGGCAGGCTTTTTGACAGGGGATGTTCCGTTCGACCCAATCAAAATCTTTTTTGGTATATCCGATACCATCTCGAATTGATAGTTCAGCTTCCAGTGGATGAAGGCGTTCGACTGGTTTAAAAAGTTTGGCAAGTTGTCCGGTTAAATCCATACTTTTATGATACGAGAGGGTGGGGGTAATTGCGAGCTCTATCGGTAGCGAGATAGGACTTCACTTACTTCACAAAGAGGGAGCCCGACGACATTGGTATAGGAGCCGTTAATAGATCGTATGAAGGGGGCGGCTCCACCTTGAATAGCGTAGGCACCGGCTTTGTCCATAGGGCATCCAGTGGCAACATAAGCCTCTATTTCGGCGGGATGCAGATGCCGGAAGGTTACGGTCGTGATAACGGAAAACGTTTCTATTTTTTTAGGAGTGCGTAGTGATACCCCGGTAATAACGTGATGGGATGTATGAGAAAGCTGCGTGAGCATGTTAATGGCATCGGTATAATCTTTCGGTTTTCCAAGAATGTGTTGCTGAAGGTTTACGATGGTATCGGCAGCTAGAATAAAGTTTTGGGAGGAGGTTTTGATTGCAGCGGCTTTTTCTTCTGCGATACGTTCAACATAGGCTATTGGGTTTTCATTTGAGTGAATCGATTCATCAATACCGGAAGCCTGTATCTCAAAGTCAGGATGAATAAGAGAGAGGAGTTCGCTTCTTCGGGGTGAGGCACTGGCAAGAATGAGTTTCTTTTTTTTCATAGAGCGGAGATACCATGCTTTTTGATTGGGTTAAATAATAACATTCGAGATATTGACTCAAGGGGATAAATTCGCATAATCCCACTTCCTTTGGGCCAGTGTAGCTCAGTGGCAGAGCAATTGATTTGTAATCAATTGGTCGGGGGTTCGACTCCCTCCACTGGCTCCAATTTTCTCTGTTCAATTTTTATATATTGCTCATATTCAGTTCGTAGGCGAGGTCTGTAGTTCTGTTAACCTTATAAAAAAACACCGCCAATCTGGTTGAGGATTGCAATTATAGATGGCTTGGTTTACATCTGGTTCTGGAGATGGGATTATGAAATTTATTGTTGTTTTTTTGATAGGAGTTGTTCCGGTTTTGCAGGCGGCAGACCAGCCCAATATTTTGTTCATCTATGGCGATGATATTGGGTATGGAGATTTTAGCTGCTATGGCGGCGAGGTGAATACCCACCATATTGATCAGCTGGCTCATCAGGGCGTTCGTTTTACGAGTGGATATTGTTCTTCAGCGACATGCACACCGTCTCGGTATTCTTTGTTAACGGGGGAGTATGCATTTCGAAATCGTTCGGCTCAGATTTTACCGGGGAATGCGCCTTTGATTATTGATCCATCGCGTCCAACGCTTGCGGCGTTTCTCAAGGAACAGGGGTATGCTACGATGCTCTCGGGTAAATGGCATTTAGGATTGGGTACAGCAGATGGATCGCTTAATTGGAATGAGGTGATTGAGCCGGGACCGAAAGAAGTGGGTTTTGAAGAGTCTTTTCATATGGCCGCGACAGCGGATCGAGTTCCTTCGGTTTATATACGCAATGGGCGTGTGGTAAATCTGGATCCGGCGGATCCGATTGAGGTGAATTACAATGAGCCGATAGGGAATGAACCAACTGGATTATCGCATCCCCATTTGTTAAGGGTGCAGGCAGATGAGCAGCATGCGAAGACGATTGTTAATGGAATAAGTCGGATTGGTTACATGACGGGTGGTCATTCAGCGCGGTTTCGAGATGAAGATATGGCGGATAGCTATCTTAGAGAGGCGAAACAATTTATATTGGCCGAGCGAGAAGAACCTTTTTTCCTCTTTTTTGCTCCGAATGAAAATCATGTACCAAGAGTTGTTCATCCACGATTCCAAGGGTCGACAAGTTTAGGACCAAGGGGCGATGCGTTGGCGGTATTTGATTGGTGTGTAGGTGAATTGGTGGAGGCTCTGGAGGAGGCTGGTAAGTTGGAACATACACTCATAGTAATTTCCTCGGATAATGGACCGGTTCTTTTTGATGGATATTGGGATGGCGCCATTGAGCGGCAGGGCTTTCATGATGCATCGGGTCCGTGGAGGGGGGGGAAATATAGCCGTTGGGAAGGTGGAACGCGGGTACCGTTTATTGTGAGCTGGCCAGATCGGGTGAACCCGAGCATATCGGATGCGTTGGTGAGTCAGGTAGATCTCTATGCATCGATCGCAGCGTTGTTGGGCGAAGCTATGCCAGAAAATGCAGGACAAGATGGCCGAAATATTCTGCCGGCATTACTGGGTGAAAGTGATACGGGACGGAGTTATATTATTCAGGAAGCGTTAAAGCAATTGGCAGTACGAAAAGGAAATTGGAAATATATTCCGCCGGGATCGATACGAGAGCGGTTGGGTTTAAACGGGTGGAAGCAAACCAACGTAGAGGAACCGGGACTATTGTTTAATTTAATGGAAGATTCGCAGGAGCAGATTGATTTGGCTAAACGCTATCCGGAACGGGTAAAAGAACTACGGGCTATTATCGAGAAAGAATCTCCAGGTAAAGTAGCAGATAAAAAACGAATTGATAAAAAGCAATTAGGCTTTTAGATATATTTTGTTTTGTTTTGAGAAAGAGATAATTACGCTTTGAAAAGACTCGCTACTTCGATTAATTTCATACTTTATGTCGATACTTAAATATCTATTTTGTGCCTTGCTAATAATGGATTGCTCCTGTTGGGGAGCGCGTTCATTGACTTTAGTTAATGGAGATACGCTCCAAGGAACCATTGTGGATTATCAGGCTCGCACCGATGTGTTGACGTTTCGTTCGGATAATGGAAAACCGGCTCGTTTTAAAGGGGCACAGCTGGATGATGAATCGTTTAAATATGTGAGATCATGGGCGGCAGCAGAGGCTTTTAAGGATCCTGCACAATTTCGGGTTTATGTGTATGGTCCAAACAGGGTGAAGAATTGGATCAAGCGGATTTGGCGTCGCCCGCCTGGTAAAGTGGAGCCACACTTATCCTATGAAATTAAAATGGAGCGGATTGGATACGATCTTAAATATGATAACCAGACAGGTTTTGATTTGGAAAACGTACAAATCAAATATTGTTTGTTTTATGATCAGGCAAGGTTTGATTGGATTAAGGAAGATCGAGCAGTGGATGTAATAACCCGATCTTGTATAGAAAATTTTACAATTTTACCAAATGAGTCTTCTGAAAAGATTAGTTTAAAAACAGTTGTGCTAAGAAATAAAGAGCACATGTATAGTAATGATGGTTGGATGTTAGTTGAATGCAAGCAGGGCCAAGGAAGGTTTTTCCCAGCTAATTTTATTGGAATGCTAGTAAGAGTATCTCTGATTGATGCAGATGGGAATGAAATTTTCCGAGAGACAAAATACCCTGATGATTTAAGTGTTGATCTTGAGTGGATTGAGCCATCTCTGGAAAATTTAGAATGGCCAGATGATAATTTAGATGACAAAACAGATATTACCAAACCACCTACTAGATTTGAAGAGATGGGTGGTATAGAAGAGGATGAAGAAGCGTGAGTAAAAAACCGTCCTTTTTTGCAAAACATGCCAAATCCAGCGCTTTTATGGTAACTTTGATCGTGCATGCACTGATCATTCTCGTAGCTGCTTCTTTTGTCGCTTACAAAGTAATCAAGAAAGAGGAAAAGGTCTTTGTTGCTAAAGAGAATAAACGTCCGCGTATGAAGCTGAAAAAATTACAGGTGCCAATTAAAATTGAAAAGAGGCGTAAAACTTCTGCAAAATTAAGAAAGAGGGTAGTTGCTAAAAAACCTAGACTAACAGCCACAGATATCCAAATGCCAGAAATAACAGGGGTTTTGGGTGGTTTGGGTGCAATGAAGGGAGGCGAAGGTCTGGGGACAGAAGTGGGCTTCACAATGCCTGAGATTAATTTTTTTGGTGTAAAGAAGCGGAGTGAAAAAGTAGTTTTTATTGTGTTGGCCGGCGGCGCGTCCACCAAGGGATCGAATGATTATTCGAGTCCAAAGTCTCGTATGTGCTTTCATACATTGAAAAACCGTCTCAATGAAATGGTTTTAGCGCTACCTGAATACGCGTTGTTTAATGCTGCATTCTTCCAGATGGATATGACCACACCATTTTCTACAAATATGTTACTAGCCACTGAATCGAATAAGAAGAAAATGGTTGAGTGGGGCTCTACTGTAAATCCCTTACATTTAGAGTTAACGTATGGTCCGGAGACAATTTATGAGGGTTTTTGGGAGAAATTTGAACAGTTAGATTGGTACGCTGGAGATGTAATGACAAACGATGTTCCTCCAATATACCCTAAGTGGTTATATCGATATAGTCCAGGACCTCATATACAGAAACATTTTATAACTGGAGCTCGTGATGAAAGGACTTTTGTTCACTGGAATAGAGCCGCATGTTTTGCATTAGAGCAAAAGCCGGATACTATATTTATTCTAACTACAAACTACATTGGCGAAGATGAACAACCAATGATTCAAATGCTGACTGATATTTGCAAAGATATTTACGGTAATGATAGTAGAAAATTTCCAACACTGAATGTGGTGGTTATGGCTAGAGCTGATGCCGTTCAATATGCTGAGCAAAGTTTGAATCGATTCATTCCTATTGTTAACAACTTCCGCGGTCGATATGAATTTATTTTGGATATTCGTGATCACATGACCCAAGAAGAACTTGAAGCACTGGAGGACCTTGAAGGGGTTTTCTAGCCTTAAAAATAGGAGGGATCTTTTTTTTGCTATGGGGTTGACACCTGAAACGAATCGTATACATTTTTCCGCTCTTGTTCATTTCAGATAATAGGGAATAGATAAGAAAAAAGAGTTGTGGAACAAGTACTGTGTACACGCTTTACCGGTGTGCCATGTACTTGTTTGTCTGTTTTTAGTTTAAACAGGCCCACGTAGCTCAGTTGGTAGAGCGCATCCTTGGTAAGGATGAGGTCGGCAGTTCAAGTCTGCTCGTGGGCTCCATTAACTGAGATAAATTTAAAATTGTTTAACTGAGATATATCAGGAGGTAAAAAAAGATGGCTAAGGATAAGTTCGAACGGACAAAGCCCCACGTGAACGTGGGAACAATCGGTCACGTAGACCATGGTAAAACGACAACAACTGCGGCAATTACTTGTGTTCAAGGGCATAAGGGGTTGGCGGAGTATATCCCGTACGATTCAGTTGCTAAAGCATCCGAGTCTCAAGGGCGTCGTGATTCATCAAAGATTTTGACGATTGCTACTTCGCACGTAGAATACGAGTCAAACAATCGGCACTACGCTCACGTAGATTGCCCCGGACATGCAGACTATGTGAAAAATATGATCACAGGTGCTGCACAAATGGATGGTGCGATTCTTGTTGTAGAAGCACCTTCAGGCCCAATGCCACAGACGCGGGAGCACATTCTGTTAGCCCGTCAGGTTGGGGTGCCAAAGATTGTTGTTTTCCTAAATAAGTGTGATTTGGTTGACGATGAAGAGTTAATTGAATTGGTTGAAATGGAAATTCAAGAGCTGTTGGCTAAATATGAATTTGAAGAAGACAGTCCGATCATTCGGGGTGCTGCTTTGCCTGCGATTCAGAATCCAGATGGAGCTGAAGCGGAATGCATTCAGCACTTAATGGATGCGTTAGACAGCTGGATTCCCGAGCCCGAGCGTTTAACAGATCAAGACTTTCTTCTACCTATTGAGGATATTTTCTCTATTGAAGGCCGAGGAACTGTTGTAACAGGTCGTGTTGAGCGTGGGATTATTAACACAGGTGATGAAATCGAAATCATCGGCATCAAGGATACACAGAAAACAACCTGCACGGGTGTTGAAATGTTTCGTAAGATTCTCGACGAGGGTCAGGCTGGTGATAACGTAGGTATTCTTTTGCGTGGCACGAAGAAAGAAGAAGTGCAGCGTGGACAGGTTTTGGCTAAGCCAGGATCAATTAATCCTCATACGAAGTTTAAAGGTGAAGTTTACGTTCTCTCTAAAGATGAGGGCGGACGTCATACACCTTTCTTCAAGGGATATCGTCCGCAATTCTACTTCCGTACAACGGATGTTACGGGTGATATCACCTTGCCAGATGGCGTTGAGATGGTTATGCCAGGCGACAACATCACGATGGATGTAGAGTTGATTACTCCGATTGCGATGGAGCAGCATATGCGTTTTGCGATTCGTGAAGGTGGTCGTACAGTCGGTGCGGGTCGTGTGACCGATATCATTGCTTAATGATTGAAGTTTAAGTGAGTCAGATCGGTTCGATCTGATTTCACTTAATATAATGGAGAGGCGAATCGCGATGCCAAGAGAAATTATTACACTTGCTTGTACGGAGTGTGGAGACCGCAATTATACGGGGACCAGAAATAAGAAGCTGGAAACTGAGCGGCGAGAGGTGAAGAAATATTGCCCTCGATTAAAGAAGCATACGCTACACCGTGAAACAAAGTAGGAACGGTTTTTTGCAGACAGGTGAGTAGCTCAATTGGCAGAGCACCGGTCTCCAAAACCGGGGGTTAGGGGTTCGACTCCCTTCTCACCTGCCAATTTTAAAAAAAGGAAATAAAATGGGCAAAATTAACCAAGGAATCAGTTCACTAAAAACCTTTATCGCAGAGGTCAAGGTTGAGCTGGTAAAATGCGCTTGGCCAACCCGTAAAGAGCTATTGGGTCAGTCAGTTGTGGTAATTGTTGCGGTAATTATTCTCGGTGCTTTTGTTGGGTTGTGCGACGTGGTGAACGTCAATCTTCTCGGTTTAATAATTCGATAAGGAGCGGTACGTAAAGATGGCAAAACAATGGTTCATTCTACACGCACTTTCAGGGCATGAACTGAAAGTACAGAAGAATATTGCCAGTCGTGTCCAGCAAGAAGAGATGAGTGAATATGTTGGTGATGTGTTGATTCCGGCTGAAAAAGTTTCTGAAGTGAAGCAAGGGAAGAAAAGTACTGTATCGCGTAAATTTTTCCCAGGATACGTGCTAATTCACATTAATTTATTTTCTGAAGAGGGACAGGTGATTCCTGAATCGTGGTCATTTGTTCAAAACACACCTGGCGTTATTGGATTTTTGGGTGGTGAACGGCCGGCGCCGTTAAGCGATGAGGAAGTGAATAGCATCGTTAATCAGATCGAAGAGAAGAAAGAGGTAGTCGCGCCGAAGATCACGTTTGAGCCAAATGAAACGATTAAGGTGACAGATGGTCCTTTTATGAACTTCAGCGGTATCATTGAGGAAGTAGATCCGGAACGAGGAAAACTGAAGATCTCGGTTTCTATTTTTGGGCGTACGGCGCCTGTAGAACTGGAGTATTGGCAAGTAGAGCGGGTAGCGGAATAATTAGGATTTGAGGTAAGATATGGCAAAAGTAGTTTCAGGATACATTAAGTTACAGATTCCGGCTGGGCAAGCCAATCCAGCTCCGCCTGTGGGACCAGCATTGGGTCAGCATGGTGTGAACATCATGGAGTTTTGTAAGGCGTATAATGCCGCGACACAGGATCAAGCAGGTCTGGTGATTCCGGTTGTGATCACGGTATATGAGGATCGAAGTTTTTCATTTGAGACAAAGAGTCCACCAGCTGCTGTGCTTCTTAAGAAAGCAGCGGGGTTAGCGAAAGGATCTGGCGTGCCTAACCGCGATAAAGTTGGAAAAGTGACGCGTGCACAACTCGAAGAGATTGTTGAAACGAAGAAAAAAGACCTGAACGCGAATGATATGGATGCAGCCGTTCGAATCATTGCGGGCACGGCGCGCAGTATGGGAATTGAGGTAGAGTAATCATGGGACGTGGAAAAAAATATATGGAGATCAGCGATAAGGTCGATCGGGATACAAATTATGAATTACATTCAGCTATCTCTTTTTTGAAAGAAAACGCAACGGCTAATTTTGACGAGACGATTGAGTTTGCGTTTCGAATGGGTGTAGACCCGAGCAAGTCTGATCAAGCTATCCGTTCAACGGTGGCATTGCCTCATGGAACGGGTAAGGATGTACGAGTAATTGTATTTGCAACTGGTGATGCAGCAGAGGCGGCTCGTGAGGCAGGTGCAACAGAAGTGGGTTTTGAAGAGTTAATTAAGAAGGTGCAGGATGGGTGGACTAGTTTCGATGCAGCTGTTGCGACACCGGATGCCATGAAAGAAGTGCGTAAAGTTGCACGTGTTCTTGGACCGCGTGGATTAATGCCTAATCCTAAAACAGGTACGGTTTCAGAAGATACAGCTTCTGCGGTTACGCAGTTAAAAGCGGGTAGGGTGGAGTTTCGAATGGATCGGAATGGAAATATTGCAGTTCCATTTGGGAAGCGTTCTTTTGAAGAGGCTGCGTTGTTGGAAAACGCACAAGCAGTTGTGGATGCGTTAAATGGAGCTCGTCCTGCGAGTGCTAAGGGTACATATATTAAACGTTGCACGGTCTCAAGTACGATGGGACCAGGGTTGCGGGTGGCGCTTAAAGAAGTTTCTGCGTAAGCGAAGAAGGGAAGAATCTAATGAAACCGGAAGAAAAAGGAGTCCGTTCAGAAAAAGTCGCGATGGCGGTGGAGATTAGCGAGCGGGTTGAAAACACGCCGTACATGATCATTGCGGACTACACGGGAATGGATATGCCAACGACCACGGCATTTAAAGATTCTTTACGTGAAAACGGAGCTGCGTTTAGCGTGGTGAAGAATCGGATGTTATCTCGGGCGGTAGATGGTGATATGCAAGAACTGCTGCATGGTCAGTCGGCTATGATTTATGGTAATGGCGATGTAGTAGAAGTTGCGAAGGTGATTCAATCGTTCGCAAAAGAGAACGAAAAACCGGTAATTCGCGGCGGGGTGGTTGAAGGAAAAAGTATTTCAGCTGATGAAGTGAACCAGTTGGCGAAGTTGCCAGCGAAAGAGGTGTTGCAAGCTATGTTACTCGGCACATTGCAAGCACCGAAGGCTCAGTTGGTAGGCGTGATGAATAATAAAGTGTCCAGTTTGGTTTATGTGCTTGATGCGGTGCGTAGTAAAAAAGAGCAAGAAGGTTAACGTTGTCGAATAGACAGTTTTTTAATGGAGGTATGACATGTCCGAAGAAGTAAAAGAAGAAGTAGTGCTCGAAGGTAAAATGGCAGAATTCGTGGATTGGGTTGAAACGATTTCTGTATTGGAACTCTCACAATTGGTTTCCGCATTGGAAGATCGTCTGGGCGTAACAGCCGCGGCCCCTGCCGCAGTAGCCGTTGCAGCTCCGGGTTCCGGTGGTGGCGATGATGGTGGTGATGCTGCCGAGCAGAGCGAGTTTGAAGTTGTTTTGACAGCGGCTGGTGGATCTAAGATCCAAGTGATCAAAGAACTGCGTGGTATCACAGGTCTTGGCTTGAAAGAAGCGAAAGAGCTGGTTGATGGCGCACCTTCAAGCATCAAGAGCGGAGTATCTAAAGAAGATGCTGAAGCTATCAAGGAAAAACTAGAAGGTGCTGGAGCAAGCGTAGAACTGAAATAAAGACGAATGTTTTTTGTTCTATGGGCATTACTTGTGTAGTGCATGGTAGCTCTTGACACTGATTCAGTGCGATGGGCCTTATTGTTCACCGGTAACCGAAAGGTTTTAGCATGGCTGAAAGAAAGAACTTTGGTAAGTTGACAGATGCGCTGGAAGCGCCTGATTTAATTGAGATTCAATTGAACTCCTATAAAGAGTTCTTGCAATTAGATGTGGCGCCTTCAAAGCGTAAGAAGATGGGTTTGCAGGCGGTATTAAGCGAGGCATTCCCAATTGAGAGTTATGATGGGCAGATTGCTCTTGATTTTGTTTCCTACGAAATCAAGAAGTCGAAGTTGAGTATGCTCGAATCGTTGCGGGAAGGAGAAACTTTCTCTGCACCTCTGTATGTTACTTTTAAATTGCGCGAAGGCGAAGATTTACGAGAAGATACTCTTTTTATGGGTGAAATTCCTTTGATGACGGACAGCGGGAGTTTTGTGATCAATGGCGCGGAACGCGTAATTGTGAGTCAACTGCACCGTTCTCCGGGTATTTGTTTTGAGCAGTCGCAGCATGCGAATGGTTCGATCTTGCATTCATTCCGAATTATTCCAGATCATGGGTCTTGGATTGAAGCTCAGTTTGATACAAGTGATTTGATTTATATCTATTTGGATCGGAAACGTCGGCGCCGTAAATTTTTGGCATCGACATTCTTGCGTGCATTGGGATATGCGACCGATGAAGAGATTTTGAGTCTTTATTATAAGTTCGAAACGTTCTCGCTAGCCAAGCGGGTCTTTAAAGAAGAAGAGCTGGAAAATTTGGTGTTGAGTGAGGATATTATTGATGCGGATTCGGAGTCGGTTATTGGGCGGCGCTATGATGCATTAACGGTGGATATGATTGGTCGAGCAAAACTGGCTGGTTATAAAAAATTAGGTGTCGTAAACGTGGAGTGGGATCAAGGTCTTTTCCTAAAAAGCGTGAAAGAAGACACCACGCGTACAGTGGATGAGGCCCTTAAAGACTTGTATCAGAAATTGCGTCCTGGCGATCCACCTACGACGGCATCGGCGCGACAGATGATTAAACGCCTGTTTTTTGATGAAGCTCGCTTTAGCTTGAGTCGGGTGGGTCGGTATAAGATCCAGCAGAAGCTGAATGTGAAGAGTTCTTCGTTAACTCTTGAGGTTGATGACGTAGTGGAAGCTCTGCGTTATATGATTTTAATTCGCAATGGTGAAGGCACTCTCGATGATATTGATCATCTAGGAAGTCGCCGCATCCGTACAGTAGGTGAATTATTGGAAGGGCAGTGTCGTGTTGGTCTTGCTCGTATTCAACGTTTGGTTAAGGAGCGTATGACAATCTTTGACACAACGGTTGACCGTATTTCTTCGCAGAAATTGATCAATCCAAAGGCCTTATCGGCGGTGATTAAAGATTTCTTTGGAAGAAGTCAATTATCTCAATTTATGGATCAAACTAATCCGCTTTCTGAATTGACGCATAAACGACGTCTTTCAGCTCTTGGGCCGGGCGGATTGAACCGTGATCGTGCTGGATTTGAAGTACGTGATGTTCATAGTTCGCATTATGGTCGAATTTGTCCAATTGAGACCCCAGAAGGACCGAATATTGGTTTAATTTCGTCGCTATCGACTTTTGCGAAAGTGAATGAATTTGGCTTTATTGTGACGCCATATTTGAAGGTGTCTAAAGGTAAAGTTAGCAAACAAATTGATTGGCTAACAGCTGATGAAGAGGAGCGCTACGTAATCGCGCAGGCGAACGCTCCTCTCGACGATAAGAGTTGTTTTATTAATGACCGTGTGATGGTTCGGATGCGAGGAGATTTTCTCGAGCTGACGCCGGATCGAGTTGAATACATGGATGTATCTCCAAAGCAGGTGGTATCGATTGCAGCGGGTTTAATTCCGTTTTTAGAGCATGATGATGCGAACCGAGCATTAATGGGTTCAAATATGCAACGTCAGGCTGTTCCGTTGATGAAGTCGGAACGTCCGTTTGTTGGAACGGGTATTGAGGGCAGATTGGCTCGAGATTCTCGGGTATTAGTAACTGCAAATGAAGCAGGTAAGGTGGCCTATGTATCGGCGGATCAAGTGATCGTTACAGCTGACGGAAAGATGCCAACGAAGAAAAATGATCCTGCGGTGCAAACGTATAAATTACGGAAATTTATGCGCTCTAATGCAGGTACATGTTTAAACCAGCGTCCGTTGGTTAAAGTTGGTCAGAAATTGGCTGCTGGGACAGTGATTGCGGATGGATCGGGTACTGATGAGGGCGAATTAGCACTTGGTAAAAATGTGGTTGTGGCGTTTATGCCTTGGAGTGGATATAACTTCGAGGATGCTATCTTAATCAATCAGCGGATTGTCCGTGAAGATGTTTACACGTCGATTCATATCGAAGAGTTTGAATGTGGCGCACGGGATACGAAGCTTGGGCCAGAGGAAATAACTCGAGATATTCCTAATGTAGGTGAAGAAGCATTAAAGAACCTTTCACATGATGGAATTGTTCAAGTCGGGGCGGAAGTAAAGCCGGGTGATATTCTCGTTGGTAAAATCACTCCGAAGAGTGAAACGGAGTTGGCACCGGAAGAACGATTGCTACGAGCGATTTTTGGCGAGAAAGCGGCTGATGTTCGTGACACGTCTTTGAAAGCGCCTTCAGGCACGAACGGAATCGTGATGGATGTGAAAGTCTCCTCAAAAGGAAACGATGGGGATTCAAAGGAAACACCGGAAGACCTGAAGAAGCGTCAAAGTGAGATTAAAAATCGTCATGATGATGTGGTGGCTCAATTGACAGAAGATTTAACGGAAGCACTATCGAACATTTTATTGGGTGAAAAGATCCCATTGGATGTAGTGAATGGTGAAAGTAGAGATATTTTGATTCCTGCGAATCGAAAGATCACTAAGACCTTATTGCGTAAATTAGCGGCCAATTATGAGCATGTGGAGATTGATCCAAGTCCGATTCGGATCAAAATCATGGGTATCATTGATGAATATCGTAACAAGTTTGTTGAGGCACGTCAGGATAAAGACCGTTCGTTAGATCGGGCGGGTAGCGGCGAAGAGCTGGATGCGGGCATCGTGAAATCAGTTAAGGTGTATATTGCCACGAAGAAGAAACTTTCGGTGGGTGATAAAATGGCGGGTCGTCATGGTAATAAGGGAGTGATCTCTCGAATTGTTGCGGAAGAGGATATGCCATTTTTGCCAGATGGAACGCCTGTAGATGTGGTATTGAATCCTTTGGGCGTGCCCTCACGTATGAATGTGGGGCAGGTATTGGAGCTTCACCTCGGTTGGGCTTGTAAACATTTAGGTATGCATGCGGCCACGCCGATTTTTGATGGTATTTCAGAAGATCAAGTTTGGGATATGTCGAGGGAAGCGAACTTATCTGAGGATGGTAAAACTGAGTTGTATGATGGTCGTACGGGCGAGCTGTTTGAGCAACGCGTTGCGGTAGGGGTGATGTACATGCTGAAGCTCCATCACTTAGTTAGTGAAAAGATTCACGCACGTGCGGTTGGTCCATATTCGTTGGTGACACAGCAACCATTGGGCGGGAAAGCCCAGTATGGTGGTCAGCGCTTTGGTGAGATGGAAGTGTGGGCATTGGAAGCGTATGGTGCGGCGCATGCGTTGCAGGAAATTCTGACGGTTAAATCGGATGATATTGCCGGCCGAACTCGGATGTATGAAGCCATCGTGAAGGGTGAAAACGTATTAGATTCGGGGCGTCCAGAATCTTTCAATGTTTTGATCAAAGAGTTGCAAGGGCTGGGTTTAAACTTCCAGGTTAAAAATGAAGATGGTGATTCTATTTTAACGAATCAATCAATTGTCTAGATTTGAAGGAGTCTTTTTATGAAGGTACGTGAAGGTAATTCGCCAGATTTTCAAGAGTTGCAAAAACAAAAAGCAATGATAGATATTTTTGGAGTTCAACAGGAGCAGACTGACTTTGCAAATATAACTCTTGCATCTCCTGAGGCAATTCGCTCTTGGAGTAGAGGAGAGGTTAAGAATCCTGAGACAATCAACTACCGAACCTTTAAACCTGAAAAAGGTGGGTTATTCTGTGAGCGTATTTTTGGCCCGACGAAGGATTGGGAGTGTTCATGCGGAAAGTATAAGCGAATTAAGCATAAAGGCGTAATTTGTGATCGTTGTGGTGTGGAAGTAACGCTTTCGCGGGTTCGTCGTGAGCGGATGGCGCACATTGAGTTGGCGGTTCCGGTTTCGCATATTTGGTTTTTTAAAGCGACTCCCAGTCGGATGGGCTTGATTTTAGATATGACCATGCGCGATCTCGAGCGGGTGCTCTACTACGATAATTACATCGTGGTAGATGAAGGAAGTACGCCTTTGCAGCGCAAGCAGCTTCTCTCGGAAGAGGAGTATCGGGAAGCGATTGCTAATTTTGGAGTTGAATCTTTCACGGCAAAAATTGGTGCTGACGGGGTTCGAGATCTGTTGAGCAAAATCAATCCAGTTGAAATGCTTCAACAGCTTGAAGAGGCGATGATGAATACGCGCTCAAAGCAGACGCGTAAGAAGTTGGTGAATCAGATGAAAGTGATGGAAGGATTCATCAAAAATGGTTCGCGTCCAGAATGGATGATTTTGGAAGTATTGCCCGTGATTCCACCGAATTTGCGTCCGTTAGTGCCGCTTGAAGGGGGGCGTTTTGCAACATCTGACTTGAATGATCTATATCGTCGTGTCATTAACCGAAACAATCGTTTGCGTACGTTGTTGGCGCTGAAAACACCAGAAGTAATCATCCGAAACGAGAAGCGGATGTTACAGCAGTCGGTGGACGCGTTGTTTGATAATGGTCGTCATGGACGTGCAGTAACAGGTCCGGGGAATCGTCCATTGAAGTCGCTTTCAGATATGCTAAAAGGAAAACAAGGACGTTTTCGTCAGAATCTACTTGGTAAGCGAGTAGACTATTCAGGTCGTTCTGTGATCGTTGTGGGACCGACGTTGAAATTAAATCAGTGTGGTTTACCGAAGAAAATGGCGTTGGTGCTCTTTGAGCCATTCATTATTCGTCGCTTGAAAGAGCGTGGCGTGGTGCATACCGTGCGCAGCGCAAAGAAAATGATTGAGCGCGAGGTGGATGAAGTTTGGGATATTTTAGACGAAGTAACGCGAGGTCATACGGTGATGTTGAACCGAGCACCTACATTGCACCGTTTATCAATTCAGTCGTTTGAACCGATTTTGATTGAGGGTGAGGCGATTCAGTTACATCCGTTAGTTTGTACAGCCTATAATGCCGACTTTGATGGCGACCAGATGGCGGTCCACGTGCCACTTTCTGTGGAAGCGCAGGTTGAGTCAAAGGCATTGATGTTGGCGACGAATAATATTTTCTCTCCATCTAGTGGGAAACCGATTACTACACCGACGCAGGATATTGCTTTAGGTTGTTATTTTGTTACCTCTGAATCCCAACAGTTCCAGATGGAGCGGAAGGGATTGCGGAAGAAACGCGAAGAGCAATTGCGGTTGATGGATAATCTAGAAGAGGTGCAGACGGCATACGATGAAGGTGTTATGAAGTTGCATGATCGTATTCGCTATCGCAACCCAGACTATCAGCGTGAAACACGAAATGGTGATATGGAGCGTTTGGTGATTAATACAACGGTTGGTCGTGTATTCTTCAATCAGATTTGGCCTGATGGCATGGGTTTCTCGAATAAGACGGCTACAAAAAAAGTGGTTGGAACGCTGATTGAGCAGTGCTACGAAATTGCGGGTCACACAGAAACAGTAAAAGTGTTAGATGAATTGAAAAGTCTAGGCTATGAGCATGCAACACGGTCGGGTATGTCGATCGGTCTGTGTGATATGATTATCCCAGAAGGCAAAGCCGACATGATCGCTGCCGCCCGATCTGAGATCGAAGAGGTGGAAAAGAAGCATCGTAAAGGTTTAATTACGGAAGGGGAACGGTACAACATGATCATTGATATCTGGACGGATACTAATGATAAGTTAACCAACAAACTCTTTGACGTGTTAGAGGAGAATGATGACCCACGGAACGAACGCTCGCGGGAAGAGTTGAATCCAGTGTATGTGATGGTCGATTCAGGAGCTCGTGGTTCACGTCAGCAGATTCGTCAATTGGCCGGCATGCGCGGCTTGATGGCAAAACCATCGGGTGAGATTATTGAACGGCCGATTCTTTCGAACTTCCGTGAAGGTCTTTCGGTTTTGGAATACTTTATTTCAACTCACGGGGCTCGTAAGGGTTTGGCGGATACAGCCTTGAAAACTGCAGATTCGGGTTATCTTACTCGAAAGCTGGTTGATGTATCGCATGATATTATTATCACAGAGCCGGATTGTCATACACTCAATGGTATTGAAGTGGGTGCAATTGTGGAAGGTGACGAAGAGTTAGTTTCACTTGCGACGCGTATTTTAGGGCGGACGGCAGCGGAAGATATTTGTGATCCGCATGAACCTGATCGTGTGATTGTGGCTGCAGGTGAGTTGATTGATAAATACACGGCGCGCAATGTGGAGAGCGCGGGTGTGGAGCAGGTGATTATTCGAAGTGTGTTGACATGTGAGTCGCGTCGAGGCGTGTGTGCGAAATGTTACGGCAAAAATCTTGCAACGGGTCGAATGGCCGAGTTGGGTCAGCCCGTGGGCATTATTGCAGCTCAATCCATTGGTGAGCCTGGAACGCAGTTAACGATGCGGACGTTCCATATTGGTGGTACGGCAAGTTCGGTCTTTAAACAGCCTCGAATTAACGCGAAGTCTTCAGGGATTGTGAAATATGATAACATTCGATCTGTGAAAGTGGATGAGAGTAATATTATCCTAAACAAAAACGGAAACTTGATCATTGTTGATGAAGAGGGTCGTGAACTGGAACGGTATGCCATGATGATTGGAGCGCAGGTTTCTGTGGACGATGGAAGTGAAGTGAAAGCGGGCGAAAATTTTGTTGAGTGGGATCCTTACTCGGTACCGATTCTGTCTGAGCACAACGGTAAAGTGGAATTTCAAGACTTCATTGAAGGCGTAACAGTTCAAAAGGGAGTTGACGAATCGACTGGTATTGAGACGTTGGTTGTGATGGAGCATAAAGAAGACCTCCATCCGCAGATCGTGATTCGTGATACGAAAGATAAGGAAAAAGTTGGATATTATTCCATTCCAGCAGGTGCCCAAGTGATGATAAAAGCCAAGGAAAAGGTGGTGGCTGGATTCACGTTGGCACGAACTCCTCGGAAAACGGTACGGACAAAAGACATTACTGGGGGTCTACCTCGTGTGGCAGAACTTGTTGAAGCGCGTACGCCGAAGGATTCGGCTGAGATCGCGAAGATTGAAGGAGTTGTTGAGTTGGGTGGCATCGCGAAAGGGAAGCGTAAAGTGGTCGTTCGTGATACGGTTACTGGCGGCGAGGAAGAGCATTTAATTCCGATGAATAAGCATGTGATTGTGTTCCCGGGTGACTTTGTTCACAAAGGACAACAGCTTACCGAAGGGCCGATTGTACCTCAGGAACTGTTGGAGGTGTGTGGCCCGCAGGACTTGCAAGAATATTTGGTGAATGAGGTTCAGGCGGTTTATCGTTTGCAAGGAGTAGAGATCAACGACAAACACATCGAAGTGATTGTGCGTCAGATGCTACGCAAAGTGAAGATCACCGATCCCGGTGATACAGAATTCTTGTGGGGTGAACAGGTTGAGAAACAAACCTTCCAAGAAGTGAACCAGAAGGCGGTTGCTGAAGGGCGTCGTCCAGCGGAAGCTTCACCGGTGTTGTTGGGTATCACGAAAGCGGCATTGGAAACCGAATCGTTTATTTCAGCGGCTTCGTTCCAAGATACAACACGTGTTCTAACAAAAGCGGCTACATTGGGTATGGTGGATACCTTGCGCGGTTTCAAAGAAAACGTGATAATGGGTCGCTTGATCCCTGCTGGAACAGGTTTCCCCATGTATCGGGATATTAAGCCGATTAAACATGGTGATGAAATTACGGTGGAAGATCTATTTGAAACTAATCCGTTAGAAGCAAGCGAAGAACCGAAGATCGAGCTTTAATTGAGCAAGAAGTGGAGTAAGAGAACGGGGCCGTTGGGCTCCGTTTTTTTTAATAGAAATGGATGTGAGCCGATGGGTTCGTGTTTTATGCCTATCAAAAGAGGTTGGCTTTAATCGCAGGGGCTTCATTGGAATCAAGGTAGAGCTGTGCAACATGCCATTTGAAAGCAATCCATACACCTAAGCCCGTTCGTTTAGATTTAACATTTTCATGAGTTGCTGTTTTTATGTAGTGACATCCATTAGCTAAATCGTAGTATTCTATGCTAAATAATGGGAGTTATTTTTTTGTTTAGCCAGCGGCGTTTCCATTTTCATGCTCAACCAGAAAGACTCTTCGTCTAATCATAGTGGCTCCTGTAATGGTTTCGTTGGGGGTACGTAGGTGGCATTGATTTGAATGTGTTCACATGTTTTTTCTTCATAGTTATTTTGGATGAGGGAGTAGATTAAAATATGCAAATAATGCTATTTGAAACCATTCGTGCAATATCACTTAAATGTAGAAGTTTGCTTTAAAGACACAATTATCATGCCACGTATTTATTAATTTATAATTCTTTTAGCTAATTTGCTCATATGACTGACTTAAATAAACCGAAAAAAGTTGAATGTTTCGCTTGCGCGGGGAGTGGTGTATGTATAGATTCTGCCGCTCGTCTTTACAGGAGAAAGATTTTATGCCGACAATTAATCAGTTAGTTCGTAAACCGCGTTCGGTGGCAAAGAAGAAGAGTAAATCGCCTGCACTATCGACCTGCCCACAGCGGCGGGGGGTGTGTCTGCTGGTGAAAACTCAGACGCCAAAAAAACCTAACTCTGCGTTGCGTAAAGTAGCTCGTGTGCGGTTGACTAATGGTCGCGAAGTAAATGCTTATATCGGTGGTGAAGGACATAACTTGCAGGAGCATAGCATGGTGCTGGTGCGCGGAGGTCGGGTGAAGGACTTGCCTGGTGTGCGGTATCATATCGTGCGGGGTGCATTAGATTGTTTGGGTGTGGATGGACGTAAACGCGGACGTTCGAAATATGGGGCAAAACGACCTAAGTAAAGAGGATTTTAGAAAATGGCTAGACGGCGTAGAGCAGAAAAACGTGAATTGATCCCTGACCCTCGTTACAACAACGACATGATTGCTTATATGATCAACTGCGTTATGGAGCGGGGTAAGAAATCAGTTGCAGCTAAAATTGTGTATGGAGCGATTGAGGACATTCAAGGGCAATTGAAGGATGAAGATCCTGTTCATGTATTCACAACGGCAATTGAAAATGTATCTCCTAGGTTAGAAGTCAAATCTCGCCGAGTGGGGGGTGCGACCTATCAGGTGCCGTTAGAAGTGAAGCCGAAGCGCCAGATCGCACTGGCTACTCGTTGGTTGATTCAGTTTGCGAACAATAGAAAGGGTGTGCCAATGCGTCGTGCATTGGCGAACGAAGTTGTTGATGCATACCGTGGTCAAGGCGCGGCGATCAAGAAGCGCGACGATACGCATAAGATGGCACAAGCTAATAAGGCATTTGCACACTACCGCTGGTAAGGACGGAGAGCGGTTTACATAGGAAACCTCCTGAATGGAGGTCGCCGATGGTCGGAAGGTTCCAAGAGATTGGAGCCTTTCGCTATCGCCAGAAAAGAAACGATGAAAATAATGAGTCAAGATAAGCAGAACGGTGCCAAGAGCTCAGCTTCGCAACAAGAAGCTGATGCACGCGATGTTGCTTTATCGTTGACGCGGAACATCGGAATTATCGCGCACATTGATGCGGGCAAAACAACAACAAGTGAACGAATTTTATACTACAGCGGCAAAGTGCATAAGATTGGTGAAGTTCATGATGGTACGGCGACGATGGATTGGATGGTTCAGGAGCAAGAGCGTGGCATTACGATTACAAGTGCGGCGACAACTTGTTTCTGGAATGGTCATCAAGTTAATATTATCGACACACCTGGTCATGTTGATTTTACGGTGGAGGTGGAACGCTCGCTACGCGTGTTAGATGGCGCCGTAGGCGTTTTTTGTTCAGTAGGGGGGGTTCAACCTCAATCAGAAACGGTTTGGCGGCAGGCAAATAAATATCAAGTACCTCGTGTGGCTTTTGTTAATAAGATGGATCGTATGGGTGCTAATTTTGAGCAGGTTCTAGCCGAGCTGAAGAGCAAGTTGAAGGCTCCGGCGGTGGCGGTTCAGTTGCCCATTGGTGCGGCTGATACATTTAGCGGTGTGATTGATTTAGTGAAGATGTCTGCCTATCGCTTCTCAGAAGAAGATATGGGATCGCGAGTTGATCAAGTAGAAATTCCCGCTGAGTTAGCGGCTAAAGCAGAAGAGGCTCGTGCGCATTTGATTGAAACGGTTGCAGATGTCGATGAGATCTTGCTAGAAGCCTACATGGAAAATAGTGATGTTTCAGAAAATGTGATCAAAGAGGCGATTCGTCGTGCAACAATTGCCAATCAGTTAATTCCTGTTTTAGCTGGGTCCTCGTTAAAGAACAAAGGAGTTCAGCCTTTGTTGGATGCGGTAACGGATTATCTTCCTTCCCCATTGGATATTCGGGCGGTGAGGGGATTGGACCCGAAAACGGATGTAGACGTGCAACGTGAGGCGTCGGATTTTGAGGCTTTAACGGGGTTGGTTTTTAAAATGGCGACCGATAAATTTATCGGTAAGCTGGCATTTGTTCGCGTGTATGCGGGGCAACTTAAAAAGGGACAAAATATTTTTAATCCACGCACGAAGAAGCGAGAGCGGATTGGGCGTTTGTTGCGGTTGCATGCAAATCATCGTGAAGAGGTGGATATATTGTATGCAGGTGAGATTGGCGGTATGGTAGGCCAAAAGAAATTCACAACAGGTGATACGATTTGTGCTGAAGCAGATCCGATCGTATTAGAGAATATTGAATTTCCTGAGCCGGTTATTTCGATGGCAATCGAGCCTAAAACAACGGCAGACAAAGATACGATGGTAGCGGCATTACAGGATTTAGTGGAAGAAGATCCGACGTTCCATACAGCCATTAATGAAGAGACAGGGCAGACGATCATTCAGGGAATGGGTGAGTTGCATTTGGAGATCATAAAAGATCGAATTTTACGTGAGTATAAAGTGCAGGCGAATGCAGGGAAGCCTATGGTGGCGTATCGCGAGAGTATTTCTTCCGCAGGAGAAGGTTCCTTTGTGTTCGATCGCGAAATTGGTGGAGAGCCTCAATTTGCAAAAGTGATTTTACATGCAGAGCCGATGACGGCGGGTGCGGGCAATGAAGTTGTTTTTGATGTGTCGGCAGATCAAATTCCAGTGGCGTTCCGCAAAGCAGTAGCGGAAGGGATCTCAGATGCGCTGATGACGGGCGTATTAGGTAATTTTGCAATTATCGATATTAAGATTCGGGTGATCGGTGGTGAGGCACGGGATAATGAGAGTTCAGAGATGGCGTTTCGTTCGGCGGCCGTGATGGCGGTTCGGGCAGCGGTTAATGCGAGCCATCCGATCCTGCTGGAACCGATTATGGTGGTAGAAATATCGAGTCCCGAAGAGCATTTGGGTGATGTGATGGGCGATTTGAATAGCCGGCGTGGACGGGTTCGTGAAATCCAGGCGTCGAATGATTTACAATTGGTGCACGCGGATGTTCCGCTGGCAGAGGTTTTCGGGTACGCAACAACGTTGCGTTCCTTAACAAAGGGTCGTGCGAGCTACACGATGGAACCGCAAGCATTTGAACCGGTTCCCGCGCATATGACGGATACGATCCTCAACCGATAGAAGAGAGAAAATAAGATGACAAATCAGCGTATTAGAATTCGTTTGAAGTCGTTCGACCATCGTGTGTTGGATGTGTCTTCAACCGAAATTGTTGAGACGGCTCGTCGGACAGGGGCCCGTGTGGCAGGACCCATTCCGTTGCCGACTCGTATTGAGCGGTTTACGGTGAATCGGAGCCCTCACGTGAATAAGAAATCAATGGAACAGTTCGAGATTCGAACCCACAAGCGGTTGTTGGATATTATTGATCCGACGATCAAGACGGTGGATGAGTTAAAGAAGTTGAATCTGCCTGCAGGTGTCGACATTACGATCAAGATTTAGGAGAACAGCATGAAGGGTTTAATTGGAAAAAAACTGGGCATGACCTCCATCTATGATGAGAACGGTGCGGCGGTGCCTGTAACGGTTTTAGAAGTAGGTCCGTGCGTGGTTGTACAACGCAAAGATGAAGAGCGTGATGGCTATAGTGCGATTCAGTTAGGTTATGCTGAACAGAAAGAGCAGAGGTTGAATAAGCCGAAGTTGGGTCATTACAAAAAAGCGGGCGTGGAAGCTCATCGCGTTCTACGTGAGTTTCGGGTGACGGCTGATTCAGAGGTTGCGATTGGTGACGTGGTTGATGTGCGTGCGTTTGAAGAAGTGAACTTTGTGGATGTGGTTGCAACGGGAAAAGGCCGTGGTTTCCAGGGTGTTGTGAAACGCTATGATTTTGGCGGCGGTCGTGCGTCACATGGCGGCGGTTGGTTACGTCGAACGGGTTCGATCGGTATGTGTGAGTTTCCGGGACGTGTGTTTAAAGGTAAGAAAATGCCAGGACATATGGGAAGCAAGCGAGTGACAACGCAAAATTTGAGAGTGATGCAGGTGCGTGTAGAGGAGAATTTGATTCTGATTAAAGGGTCTATTCCAGGTGCAAACGGGGGCATTGTGACGATTAAAGAAGCCCTGAAAAAGAAGTAGGTGGTTGAGCAATGAGTAAAGTACCTCTAAAGAATGTGAAGGGCGACAGCGTGGGTGACTACGAGGTTGCAGATAGTTTGTTGTTGCAAGATAAGGGTGCGCAGGCGGTACACGAAGCGGTGGTGGCATATTTGGCTCATCAGCGCGCTGGAACTGCATCAACAAAGAGTAAATCGGAAGTAGCGGGTAGCGGTAAGAAGCCGTGGGCTCAGAAGGGTTCCGGTCGGGCGCGTGCGGGTTATAAGCAGTCACCTGTTTGGCGGGGGGGTGCTGTAGCGCATGGTCCACAGCCTCGGAAGTATAAGAAAAAGGTGTCGAAGAAGGTGGCGCGTTTAGCGTTCCGTCGGGCGTTTAGTGCGAAGGTGGCCCAGGGTGAAGTACTAGTGATTGATGCGTTGCAGTTAGATGCTCCGAAAACAAAGGCGTTTGCAGCGGTGTTATCGAATTTGGGGCTTGACCGAGGTGGTTTGTTTGTTGTGGATACGTTGCAGGAAAATGTAAATTTGGCCGCGCGTAATCTAGAGCGCGTGGAAGTGGTGACGGCTGATTTGGTGAATACCTATCAGATGTTGCGCCACAAGCAGGTGGTAATTACCGAAGCGGGAATGAAGGTTCTGTCAGCCCGTTTGGGTGAGGAAGGCGGTGAGGGATGAAGAAATCATCGGATTTGATTAAAGCGGTTTTATTAACAGAAAAGGGAACTCAACTGTCAGAGGAAGAGAATAAATATCTGTTCCGAGTTTCTATGACTGCCAATAAAATTGAGATAAAGCGTGCTGTTGAAGAGCTCTTCAGTGTCCGTGTTATGGCCGTCAATACGATGCGCCGAAAAGGCAAGAAGAAGCGCGAACGTACAGCGAATTATGGAATGACAGCGGCGTGGAAGCGTGCCGTTGTCACGTTGCATGCTGATGATAGCATCAGCTTGATCTAAGGGAGTGGAAAGATGCCTTTAAAGAGTCATAAGCCTACAACACCGAGTCGCCGACATATGGTGCTTTCAGATTTTTCTGATATCACGAAATCATCACCGGAGCGTTCGTTATTGAAGGGCAAAAAGAGTAAAGCGGGTCGTAATAGTGCGGGTCGTATTTCGGTACGTCATCGAGGTGGCGGACATAAGCGTCGATATCGGGTCATTGATTTCAAGCGGGATAAATATGGCATTCCGGCAAAAGTGGCCGCGATTGAATATGATCCTAATCGTTCGGCACGAATTGCTTTGTTACATTATGCGGATGGAGAGAAGCGGTATATTATTGCTCCGGTGGATTTGCAGGTGGGCACGATGTTGATGTCGGGTCCGGATGCGGAGCCTTCGTTGGGGAATGCGTTGCCATTGGATAAAATCCCGGTCGGGATGGCGATTCATAATATTGAGTTGGTGGCGGGTCGTGGAGGTCAGTTGGTTCGTTCGGCGGGTGCGTCGGCGGTGTTGATGTCACAGACGGAAGAGTTCGCAAATGTGAAGATGCCCTCAGGTGAGATTCGTTTAATTCGGACAGAGTGTATGGCGACGATTGGTCGTGTGGGTAATGTTGAGCATAGTAACATTGTTATGGGTAAAGCTGGCCGTAAGCGTTGGTTGGGAATTCGTCCGACCGTGCGGGGTGTTGCGATGAACCCAGTGGATCACCCAATGGGTGGTGGTGAGGGTCGTACTTCAGGTGGAGGTCATCCGAAGTCGCCATGGGGCTTGCTTTCGAAAGGTAAGCGGACGCGGGATAAAAAGAAACAAACCAATCAATATATTGTTGAGCGGAGGAAGAAGTAGTTATGGCTCGTTCATTAAGAAAAGGACCGTACGTTGATCTTAAGTTGGTGAAGAAAGTGCGCAAGTTGGAGGAGACTGGCAAACATACACCGATTAAAACTTGGGCGCGTAATTCGATGATTGTTCCGGAATTTGTGGGTTTCACGTTTAATGTTCACAACGGCAAGGTGTTTGTGCCGGTTTTTGTGACGGAGAATATGGTGGGACATAAGCTAGGTGAGTTTTCGCCAACACGTGCGTTTAAAACGCATGGTATGGCGACCGAGAAATAAGGGGTAGATGATGGAAATTACAGCTACAACTAAATATGTGAGAATGTCTCCTACGAAGGCGCGTGATCTGGCTAATGAGATTAAGGGGCTTTCGGTTTCGGATGCCTTGTTCATTACGGAGTTTAATGCCCGTAAAGCGGCTATGCAGATTGGAAAGACTTTGAAATCTGCGATTGCAAATGCGGAACACAATGAAGGGCTTTCACCCGATAAATTGATGGTGAAAAATGCGATTGTGGATGGAGGACCTACGATGAAGCGGTTTCGTCCGCGGGCACGTGGGTCTGCAAGTCCGATTCAGAAGAAGACGAGTCATATTACAATCATTTTGAGTGATCAGGCGTAAGGAAGGAAACGTTTTATGGGACAAAAAGTAAATCCAATTGGAATGCGGCTAGCACTCACTCGTGACTGGCGTTCACGCTGGTATGCTAGTAAGCAAGAGTTTGGCAGTCTGTTGAAAGAAGATGTAGATCTTCGGAAGCGAGTGGCGAGTAAGCTGGAAGATGCGGCGGTGTCGGATATTTATATTGAGCGATATGCGAATCGAATTCGGGTGACAATCAAGACGGCTCGGCCGGGTTTGGTGATCGGTCGGAAGGGTGAGGATATTGATGCGCTTCGGACGGAGCTTTCGAAAATCACGAAGAAAGAGGTTTTTGTGGAGATTGCGGAAGTGAAGAAGCCGGATTTGGATGCGACGTTAGTGGCGCGAAATGTGGCGATGCAGCTGGAGCGTCGGGTTTCTCATCGTCGTGCGATGAAGCGGGCGCAGCAGTTAGCGATGGATAATGGAGCGCTTGGCTTTAAGATTACAGCAGGTGGACGATTAAACGGTGCTGAAATTGCACGTAGCGAGAGTTATAAAGAGGGCAAGATCCCATTGCATACGTTACGGGCAAATATTGATTATGGAACCGCAGAAGCAAACACGGTTGCTGGAATTATCGGCATTAAAGTGTGGATCTGCAATGAAACCGACAAGAACGGTTAAGGGAGAAAAACGATGCCTTTGATGCCGAAAAGAGTGAAGTACAGGAAGGTACAGCGGGGATCCCGTCGGGGTTTGGCGCAATCTGGAAATAAGCTGGCTTATGGCGAGTTTGGATTGCAGGCGCTAGAGCGTGGCTGGATTACGGGCGTACAGATTGAGGCGTGCCGTGTGGCGGCAAACCGCAAGATGAAGCGTAAGGGAAAGCAGTACATTCGTATCTTTCCTTCGAAGCCGATTACTAAGAAGCCATTGGAAGTGCGTATGGGTAAGGGTAAAGGCGGCGTCGACCAGTGGGTTGCGGTCGTGAAGCCAGGAACCATGCTGTTTGAGTTGGACGGGGTGCCGGAGTCATTAGCCAAAGAGTGTTTGCGGCTAGCGGCGACGAAGTTACCAATTCGCACAAAGTTTGTGCAGCGTCATGCGCATGATTAAGGAGCGATGATCATGAAGGTTAAAGAGTTGAAAGAGATGACGGTAGCTGAGCTGGATGTACAGCTTCAGGAGATCCGTGAAGAGCAGTTTAAGTTAAAGTTGCAGCAGGTTTCTGGGCAGTTGGAGCATCCGCATCGTATCCAAGAGATGCGCCGGATCGTTGCGCGGATTAAAACGTTGCAGCAGAAGAAGAAGGCGGAGGACTAGGATGTCGGAAGATAATAGGCATTTACGAAAGACCCGTGAAGGTCGTGTGTGCAGTGCACGTGCGGACAAAACGATTGTTATTTTGGTTGAGCGGCGGGTACGCCATCCGCTCTATGGAAAAGAGATTCGGATTTCTAAAAAGATTCATGCCCATGATGAGCAGAATCAGGCCAAGGTGGGTGACGTGGTTCGGGTGATGGAGACTCGTCCGTTGAGCAAACTCAAGCGTTGGCGTTTGGTTGAAATTCTCTCAGTAGCAGCGAGGTAGAGAAGAATGATTCAAGAACAGACTCGATTGACAGTGGCTGATAATTCAGGAGCACGAAATGTGATGTGCATCCGAGTGTTGGGTACGAAGGCGAAGGTGGCTCGTGTGGGTGACGTGATCCGTGTTTCGGTGAAGGAAGCTCAACCAAATGGAATGGTGAAGAAGGGCGATGTGTTGAAGGCAGTCGTGGTTCGTACGAAGAGTACGATTCGCCGCGCGGATGGTTCGTGTTTACGCTTTGATGGAAATGCGGCGGTGATTGTGGATGATAACAATAATCCACGGGGTACGCGTATTTTTGGCCCAGTGGCTCGTGAGTTGCGGGAAAATGACTTTATGAAGGTGGTCTCGTTGGCCCCTGAAGTATTGTAGGAGAGAAACCGATGGCAAAAACAAAGATCAGACGGGGAGTGACAGTTGAAGTGATTGCTGGAGATGACAAAGGCAAGAGCGGCAAAGTCTTAATGGTGAATATCGAGCAGGGTCGTGTACTGGTCGAGGGTGTTAATTTTGTGAAAAAACACATGCAAAAAAGTGAGGACAACCCGCAGGGTGGTGTGGTCGAGCGTGAGGCGCCTCTGGCGATCTCTAACGTGAAGCCTGCATAGTGCTGTGGATTGATTGGAGGACGGGTCATGACCCCAAGATTGAAAACAACATATAAAGACAGTGTGGTTCCGAAGTTGATGGAGAGTCGGAAGTACAAGAATCGGATGCAGGTGCCCGGTCTGACAAAGATCGTGTTGAATCTCTGTGTGTCAGTGAATAATGATCGCGATACGTTGACGGCGCTGGCGGGTGACTTGGGTAAGATTACAGGCCAGAAGGCAGTCATTACAAAAGCAAAGAAGAGTGTATCGAATTTTAAGCTTCGGGAGGGTATGCCGATTGGTGCAAGGGTTACCTTGCGTAATGATCGGATGTACGAGTTTATGGATCGCTTGGTGAATGTAGCGTTGCCACGTATTCGTGACTTCCGAGGTATTCCGAGCCAATCATTTGATGGGCGTGGAAATTATTCGATGGGGCTGCAGGAGCAGACGGTTTTTCCGGAGATTGATCCGGATAAGGTGAAGAGCACGCACGGAATGGATATTACGTTCGTGACGTCGGCGAGTGAAGATGAAGAGGCAAAAGAGATGCTTAGTTTAATGGGTATGCCGTTTGCCACAGGAAATTAACGAGGATTAGACGATGGTGGTTTCAGATCCAATCGCGGATATGCTTACACGCATCCGCAATGCAAATATGGCGGAGAAGCAGATAGTGCATATGCCGCATTCTAAGATGAAGAGCGAAATAGCTCGTCTGTTGAAGCAGGAAGGTTTTATTGCGGATTACGTAGTGGAGAATAGCGACGGGAAGCCGGTGTTGAATCTCTTTCTAAAATATACGGCAGATCGTGAGTCGGTAATTCAGGGATTGCGTCGAATTAGTAAGCCGAGTTGTCGTAAATATGCGAATGCCGAAGAGGTCCCACGTGTATTAGGTGGAATTGGTGTGGCGTTTTTGAGCACGTCTTCGGGAATGATGACGGATAGCGAAGCACGTGCAAAACGGATCGGTGGAGAAGTTCTCTGCTACATTTGGTAGAGAAACCGGGGGAAATAATATGTCAAGAGTAGGAAATCAACCAGTCAGTATCCCAACCGGCGTTACGGTGGAAGTGAGTGGTCAGACGGTGACGGTGCACGGAGCGAAAGGGGAATGTTCTTATACAGCTCCTGCGTGCATAGCCTTTAAGCAGAATGAGGGACGAATTCAGGTCTCTCGTGCGGATCAGAGCAAGTTTGGTAAAGCGATGTTCGGTACAGTTCGGAGTCTGATCAACAATATGGTCGTGGGCGTTAGCGAAGGGTATAAGAAAGATTTAATCATTGAAGGGGTGGGCTACAAGGCGCAGATGAAGGGGCAGGAAATTGTGCTTTCATTAGGCTTCTCACACGATATCGTTTATCCGATTCCAGATGGCATTAAAGTCGATGTTCAGGGAGGTACGGCGGTATCAATTGAAGGAATTGATAAGCAATTAGTCGGACAGGTGGCAGCACGTATTCGTGATTATTCACCAGCGGAGCCATATAAAGGAAAAGGGGTTCGCTATCGTAATGAGCAGATCCGTCGTAAGGAAGGTAAGGCAGTCGCATAATGAGTATGTTAACGAAAAAACAGATGCGGATTCGGCGCCATTATCGGGTGCGGAACAAATTGGCGGGAACAGCAGCCCGTCCGCGTATGGCGGTCTACCGTTCCAATAAGCGGTTTGAGGTTCAATTCATTGATGATGATGCTCGTATTACGATAGCTGGGGTCTCGAGTTCAGAGAAAAACCAAGCAGCGGCAAGAGCCTTGGGCGCAAAAGCGGCAGAAGCGGCAAAGGCAAAAGGAATCGAGCAAGTAGTTTTTGATCGGGGTGGATTTGCTTTCGGTCAGAACTTGAAAGCGTTGGCCGATAGTGCCCGTGAAGCAGGACTTAAATTTTAGGAGCGATGATGGTAGAGCAAAAGACAGATAGAAGAGAGCGCAAGGGTCGTAAAGACGGTGGTCGAGGTCGTCGTGATGATAAGACCGGGCCTCGTGAAAAGCCAGAGTTTGAAGAGCGGGTAGTTCATATTAGCCGTAACTCGAAGGTGGTAAAGGGTGGTCGTCGCTTTAGTTTTGGTGCGTTGGTTGTTGTGGGTGATCACAAGGGGCGCGTGGGATATGGATTGGGTAAAGCTGCTGAGGTGGCAGATGCGATTCGTAAAGCGGGTGATAACGCGAAGAGAAATTTGGTCATGGTAACGATGCGGGGTACAACGCTTCCGCATGATACAACGGGTAAACATAGTGGCGCTCAGGTGTTGATTCGTCCGGCCTCTGAGGGTACGGGTGTGATTGCGGGCGGTGCTTGTCGAGCGGTACTTGAGCTGGCTGGGGTTCGCGATGTATTGGCTAAATCATTAGGTAGTAATAATCATTTGAACGTGACGAAGGCAACGCTGAAGGCGTTGAGTCAATTGCGTACAAAAGAAGCGGCTTTAGCATTACGTAAAGGGTAAGCGAGAGAGGATTTAATTATGGATTTACATTCATTACAGACAGTAGATGGGTCGAAACATCGGCGTATCCGTGTGGGTCGGGGTCGTGCATCTGGTAAAGGAAAAACGGCGGGTCGCGGACATAAGGGTCAGTTCTCGCGTGCTGGTTCTCGCCATAAGCCTTTGTTTGAAGGTGGGCAGATGCCATTGGTTCGGAAATTACCCATTCGGGGGTTTAATAACTATACGCGGAAGATAATTGTTCCGGTTAATTTGGATTCATTGAATCGGTTTGATGATGGCGCGGAAGTGACTATTGCAACGCTGATGGAGTCTGGATTGGCAAAGGGGCGATTTGATGGTGTTAAAATTTTGGGTGATGGTGAGATCACGAAAAAGCTGACGGTTAAAGTGAGCGCGTTTTCCGTTTCAGCTAAAGAGAAGATTGAAGCAGCTGGTGGTAGCTGCGAAGCGGTTTAATCGAAATCGATAGGAGTCGTCATGCTTTCTGCATTCGTCAATACCTTTAAGATAACGGAGTTACGTCAGCGTATTCTGTTCACGTTTGGGTTAATTTTTGTGTGTCGTGTAATTGCGGCCATCCCTTTACCGGGTGTGGATGCGGTTGCAATTCGAACTTTTATTGAGGCTCAAGGCGGCGCTCAAGGCGGCTTATCTGGGATCCTGAATTTATTCAGTGGTGGTGCGCTGTTACAATGTTCGGTTGGCACGTTGGGGATAATGCCCTATATAAGTGCGTCAATTATTCTTCAATTAATGACGGCGGTTGTACCACAGTTGGAGAAGCTGGCGCGCGAGGGAGATGTGGGTCGCCAGAAGATTACCCAGTATACGCGCTATTTGACGGTAATTATTTGTACTGTTCAAGGAGTAGCTATGGCATTGGCTTTGCAGAGTGGGGGCTATTTTGGATTACCTGCTTCTGTGGTGCGTATACCGGGCTTAGGTTTTGTCGTGCTGACGACGTTGAGTTTAGTGACGGGTGCTTTACTGTTGATGTGGATTGGTGAACAGATGACCGATCGAGGTATTGGTAATGGGATCTCGTTGATTATCACGGTGAACATCATGGCTAGTTTGCCTATGGCGCTTAAAACATTGGGTGACAAGTTAACGCCAGTAGATGGAGTTGCTGAGATTGGTGTTTTCCATTTGGCGCTCTTAATTGCGTTGATCTTTTTTGTGATTCTAGGCGTGGTGGCCGTGACGCAGGCGCAACAAAAGATACCGGTTCAATTTGCGAAACGGATGGTGGGTCGGAAGATGATGCAGGGTGGAACGTCGCATTTGCCGTTGCGGGTCAATTATTCGGGTGTGATGCCGATCATCTTTGCTTCAGCGATTTTAGCGATCTTTCCAAAGATTGGCGCATATCTACCTTTTGAGGGTGCGAAGGAGTGGGCGATGGGCTTCCCTACTTCGGGCTGGTTTATGTTTTGGTTTGGTCTGATGATTCTATTTTTCTCGTATTTTTGGGTGGCGACTCAATTTAACCCGATTCAGATTGCGGATGATTTGAAGAAGCGGGGTGGATATATTCCGGGCATTAGGCCGGGTCGACCCACGGCGGAGTTTTTAGATCGAACTATGACGCGTTTAACTTTAGCGGGTGCGATTTTCCTGACAGTAATTGCCGTGATGCCGAATATTATGACTGCACAGTTTAGCGTGCCATGGATTGTGGCATCGTTCTTTGGGGGCACGAGTCTTTTGATCATCGTGGGTGTGATGCTGGATCTGATGCGTCAGATTGAATCGCATCTTTTGATGCGGCACTATGATGGCTTCTTAAAGAAGGGCAAGATGCGCAGCGGTCGTTAATCTATGAATGTTATTATTCTTTTAGGCCCTCCAGGATCAGGCAAGGGAACAATTTCGGAGGCATTAGATGAGTATGACATTACGCATATTTCTACCGGAAAAATGTTACGTAGAGAAATCCGTAAGGGAACAAAACTCGGGATCCGCTCAAAAGAAGCAATTAATAATGGGTTATTTGCAAATGATGATGATGTGATTTTAATGGTAAAAGAATTTTTAATGAATAGTAGAGATGATGAGTTTTTTATATTTGATGGATTTCCCCGTACTCTTGTCCAAGCGAATAAATTTGAAGAGTTATGTACAGAAACTGATATAAACATTTCTCGAGTTTTAAGTCTTATTTGTCCAGCAGATGTTTTAATTGAAAGATTAAGTGGTAGAAGAACATGTGTTGCTTGCGGAGCAGTTTATCACGATTTATTTTGCCCTCCCGAGATAAGAGGCAGATGTGATGTTTGTGGTGGGTCACTTGCTAAGCGATTAGATGACGAGCCTGAAAAAATTAAGCGAAGATTAGAAGTATATGATGAGATGACATTACCTTTAGTTGATTTTTATAGAAAAAGAAATTTGTTAACAGAAATTGATTCGAATTGCCCAACACGTTCGGTACATGAATACGCGATTGATTTTTTTGAAAAAGTAATATGATAAATATAAAGAAAACAGAAGAACTCACTGCAATGCGGTTAGTTGGGACTAAAACGGCAAGTGTTTTAAAAAAGGTTGCGGAAAAAGTAGCGCCAGGTGTTACAACTGGTGAGCTAGATGCTTATGCAGCTGAATTGGCAAAAGAGGCAGAAGGTCGTTGTGCGTTTTATGGATATCATGGGTTTTCTGGGCATATATGCGCTTCGGTGAATGAGGAAATTGTTCATGGCGTTCCGGGCGGACGCATGATTCGGGACGGCGACATCGTGAGTATTGATTTCGGTTTGGTCTACGATGGATTTGTTGGTGATACGGCGATCACGGTGGCTGCGGGTTCGATTCCGCAGGATTGGCAACAGCTGTTAGATGTGACTAAGGCGAGTTTAGATGCTGCGATAGGGCAAGCGGTTGAGGGAAATCGTTTGAGTGACATTTCGAATGCGGTTCAACGGACGGCAGAGGCGGCTGGTTTTTCCATCGTTCGAGATTTTGTAGGGCATGGGATTGGTCGTGAAATGCATGAAGATCCCCAAATTCCTAATTTTGGACCTGCAGGGCAGGGGCCGGTGTTGAAGGCGGGTATGACATTTGCGATCGAGCCAATGGTGAATTTAGGAGTCCATCAAACTGAAATCTTAGAAGATGGTTGGACGGTGGTGACAAAAGATCGACTTCCGTCGGCTCATTTTGAGCATACAGTTGCAGTTGGAAAAGAGCAGGCAGAGATTTTAACAGTGGTTGATAAGCCGGTATAATGGAGAAAAAAGAGACAATTTTACTAGACGCGCGACTCAGCGCTGTGATAGACAAACACGCTTTTGACGCAGAACTATGTAATGGCCATCGCGTGGTGGCTTTTTTTCGCGATAAATCGCGTGAGGCAGACTCGGCTTTGGCGGGTTCGTTAGTACAGGTTGAGTTGTCGCCCTTCGACATGTCGAAGGGTTGGATTGTGTCAACAGGGGATAAGATATGAAGGTTCGAGCTTCAGTAAAGAAAATGTGTGAACAGTGTAAAGTGATTCGCCGCAAGGGTGTGGTTCGGGTTATTTGCATAAACCCGCGCCATAAGCAGCGTCAGGGATAAGGAGAATTTGTGTTATGCCGCGTGTATTAGGTATTGATATTCCAGGACGTAAAAAATTGGCGTATGCATTGCGTTATATTTATGGCGTTGGTCCTACTTTGGCTTTAGAGATCTGCGAAAAGGCAGACTTGAATCCAGAAATGAAGGCGGATGATATGCAAGATGCAGACATTCAGCGTTTGGTGGGTGTTTTGCAGAACGATTATCGGATTGAAGGAGATTTGCGACGGGAGATTTCTTCAAATATTCGTCGGTTGATTTCAATAGGCTCTTATCGCGGCAGACGCCACCGGTCGGGCTTGCCCGTTCGAGGTCAGCGTACGAAAACAAATGCGCGTACTCGAAAAGGGTCTAAGCGAACAGTGGGTGTAGTACGTGGTAAGGAAGCACGGTCAGCTGCTAAAGCGGCAAAATAATCAGTTGCTAGGGACAGGATTTAATCATGAGTGAAGAAGCGAATAATGAAGAAGTGAATGCAGCAGCAGAGGCGGCAAGCCCAGGAGCAGCTCAACAAGTCAAAACCCCTGAATTAGAAGCTGCTTCGGCCGCCGAAAAAAAAGAGGTAATTAAGGAAGAGGCAGCACCAGCAGAAGAAGCGAAAGCATCTCGTTTGCCGACGGCGGCGGATCTGTTAGCAGATGATGTAGTTGAGCCCATTAAACGGAAAAAGGGTTCGAAAAACGTACCAATGGGTATTGCGTTTGTGAAGACAACATTTAATAACACGATTGTTTCGATTACTGACATGCGTGGCAATGTGATTTCTTGGAGCAGTGCAGGACGATGCAATTTTAGAGGATCACGGAAAAGCACAGCGTTTGCGGCAACAACGGTTGCGCAGGATGCGGCTCGTACTGCAATTAGTCATGGCATGTCGGAAGTGGAAGTTCGTGTTCAGGGTCCGGGGGCAGGTCGTGAATCTGCGGTTCGTGCCATTCAGTCTTCGGGTCTTTCGATTTCTGTAATTAAGGATACCACTGCTATTCCACATAATGGATGTCGGCCACCTAAGCGCCGGCGCGTCTAATTTTTAATAAAACTAAACACCATATGAATGGGTTAATGCCCCGTTCTGGGAGGAGATAAAATGGCAACAAGACTAGGTAGATTCGAAATGCCGAAGCAGGTCATCCGTGATGATAAGGTTTCGACAGATACATACGGTAAATTTTATGCAGAACCTTTTGAGGGTGGCTATGGCCGCACAATGGGGAACTCGCTACGACGTGTACTGCTTTCGTCGTTAGAAGGGGCGGCGGTTTCATCCGTTAAAATTAAAGGGGCACCCCATGAGTATTGCAGCTTAGACGGCGTTAAAGAAGATGTCACCGAGGTGGTGCTGAATATCAAGAAGTTGATCTTTAAGAGTTATTCTCGTGAAGTCCAGACTGTGAAAATCAAGGTGGAAGGCCCTGGAGAAGTTCGTGCAGGAGATATTATTACACCGGACTCTATTGATGTGCTGAATCCTGATTTTGTGATTTGTAATCTAGCTGAGGATGGGGTCTTTGAGGCAGAGATGGAAGTTCGAATTGGTCGTGGTTATTGTCCAGCAGATTTGAATAAAAAAGAGAATCAGGAAATTGGCGTGATCCCAGTGGATTGTCTTTTTTCTCCGGTGCGTCGTGTTAAATATGAAACAGAAAACACGCGGGTTGGTCGACAAACGGATTATGATAAGTTGATCATTGAGATTTGGACGGATGGACGGGTGAGCCCAGAAGATGCCTTAACTATGTCGGCAGCTATTTTACGTCATCATCTCGATGTATTTGTTTCTTACGACAAAGATCTGATTGAATTTGAAGCAAGTGAAAAGCAGATCGACCAAGAGAAGGAAGAGTTGCGTAAGAAGCTAAATATCAGTGTTAATGAAATTGAGTTGAGTGTACGCGCGGCTAACTGTTTGAATAATGCAAATATCACTACTGTAGGTGAGTTGGCTCAGAAGACGGAAGCAGAGATGTTGAAGTATCGTAACTTTGGTAAGAAGTCGCTTAATGAAATTAAAGCGAAGATCCAAGAGATGGGATTGTCTTTAGGCATGACGTTTGAATTAGACCTATTGAAGGGTTCTTCATTTGAAGATTAACGTTTAACGAGACGAGTAACATGAGACACCGTAAAAAAACTGTAAAATTAGGCCGCACGAGTGCGCATCGGAATGAATTGCTTGCGAATTTGGTATGCGGATTAATTGAGCACCGACGAATTAAGACAACGATTGCTAAAGCGAAAGCAGCGCGAAGTTTGGCTGAGAAGATGGTTACCTTAGGGAAAAAAGGAACATTGGCAGCCCGACGGCAAGCGATTGCTACATTGAAGCAGGAGAAACTGGTTCGCGTTCTGTTTGATGACATTGCGCCTAGCTTTAAAAGCCGTTCGGGTGGTTATACTCGGACTCTCAAGCTAGGGCGTCGTATGTCGGATAGCTCTGAAATGGCCTTGCTTGAGTGGGTTGAAGGCAGTGAAAAAGTCGATAATACCGAACAAGTTGAGACTGCTGCGGAATAACAAGTGGCAGGTAGTTGATTAATGGCTCTGTTTCCTAGTTTTGGAGGCAGAGCTTTTTTATAAGGAAGAGATCGATGGCGATTGCTGGATATGTTTGGTTCGATGCTGAATTCAGTTCTCTGGAGTTGGAGCAGGCGGTGTTATTGCAGGTAGCTGCGATGGCAACCGATGCGCACTTGAAACCGCTGACGAATGATCTGGGCCCACTGGAAATGGCGATTCAGCTGGATCCGGATGTGGAGGTGAGTCCTTGGGTGAAAGAACATCTAGGTGGGTTGATTACGCGGTGTGGTGACGTTTCAGCGGTTTCGCTGGAGGAGGCAGATGCTCGTTTATCGGAGTGGTTACAAACGCAATTTGGTTCGTGTTCAAAGCCGATTCATGAGCGTCCATTGTTAGCAGGTAACTCGGTTCATAATGATTGGCTAATGGTGCGTCGTCATCTGCCAAAATTTCATGGAGAGTTGCACTATCGTTTATTGGACGTCTCATCTTTTAAAACGGTTTGGGAAGCGTGGGGAGAAGTCCCTTCTTTTGATAAAGAGCAGCTTGATAAACTCAATCGCTATTTTCCAGCGGGAGAGATTGATGCTCTGGCTCCCCATGATGCGCTGTTTGATATTCAGGCATCAATTGCGGAGATGGCTTATTATCGCGAAAAACTCAGATTTGATTCGATCTAAAAGAGGTGTCTAATAGAGCATTACGTTTTGATTTATTCCATGAGATGTCCTATCTTGTGTAAATGGTAACGAAGAATAAGATTTCCAGTACTCGATCGACCTGGCGGGAAGTGGTTGGGATTCTAATTGCCACGTTTGGTTTGCTACTACTTTTGGGCACGCTTTCTTATGATCCAGCAGATATCAGATTTTTTAGAAATCAGACGTTAGCATACAATTGGATTGGCCCTTTTGGAGCCTATATGGCCTTTGTCATCTTTCTCTATTTTGGGGTGGCGGGATATATTTTGCCGATGTGTGTGATGTGGATTGGGATCTCTTCGGTTTTTTGGTCTGCTTCAAAGATTTATCCGCGAGTTCTGTGGTTCCTGCTGTCATTATTTTCATTGGCGGGGTTGGCCGACATGAGTGAACAACTTTGGCATGGTGTTGTGAATCATTTGAATATTGGTTCGCCGGGCGGTTTGATGGGCGAGGTTCTCGCGCAGCGGACGATAGGGTATTGGATTGGTCATGCGGGCGCGAGTTTGCTTTTTTTTGTTCTATTGCTAATTTCGATTGCGCGCATGTTAGATGTGCACCTAATTGAGCTCTTTAAAACTATTAGGGAGTGGGTGTTGGATCGCATTGAACAAGTAGTAGAATCGAAGTCACAGGCTGCTGCTGGGGCAGCAGTAGTTATAGAAGCATTGCCGCAACGTAAGCGGGGTCGTATCGATGTAACGAATCCGGTGGTGCCTGATGAATCCTCGGTGGATATTCGGGCGATGGTAGAGGCGCAACAGCAGACGGTGGCAGAGCTTATTGAGGAATCGAAGACAGATGCAGATGAGAAACCTACTCGTCGTAAGCGAGCGGTGAAACAGGCGGAACCAACGGAGCAAGAGGTGAATGCCTTTGTTTCAAGCGAAGGCGAACCGGTGGCTGAGCGAACCTATCAACTGCCTTCTATGGATTTGTTGGATGCAGCGGTTATTCAGGGAAAAGGGATGTCAGCAGATCAAGTCGCTGATACGGCTCGGATTTTGCAGGAAGCTTTGGAGGAGTTTGGTGTTGAAGCCAAAGTGACGGGTGTGCAACAGGGACCAGTAGTTACTTGTTATGAAATTTTGCCTTCTGCGGGGGTGCGTGTGGAGCGGATTAAAGCTCTTTCTGATAATATTGCACTAAAAATGCATGCGGAGAGTATCCGTATACAGGCTCCTATTCCCGGGAAGGGAGTCTGTGGTGTGGAAGTACCAAATTCGTCTCGGGCGGGTGTCTTTTTCAGAGACTTAGTTGGGAGTCCAGAGTTTCAATCCGACAAGTATGCATTGCCGCTTGTGCTGGGCAAAGACGTGAGTGGTGATAGTATGATTTTTGATTTGGCGAAAATGCCGCATATGTTAATTGCGGGAGCAACGGGTGCGGGGAAGTCCGTTTGTATGAATACGATTTTAACGGGGTTGCTTATGAAATATTCGCCGGATGATTTGCGTATGATTTTGGTGGATCCAAAGACGGTTGAATTCCATACGTATAATAATTTACCGCACTTGGTTGTACCTGTGATTACGAATGCGAAGAAGGTGGCGCTTGGCTTGCGTTGGGCGATTGACGAGATGGAGCGTCGATTCCGGTATTTTCGTCAGGCGGGAGTGCGTGATTTACCGGGGTATAATCAGCGACCGATTACCAAACAAGAGGATTTGTTTGGCGGGGATGCGGTTGCAGAAGCAGAGGCAAAAGGAGAAGAGATTATTCCAGATCGTCTACCTTACATTATCATAGTTATTGATGAGTTAGCAGATTTGATGGCAGTTGCTCAAGCCGAGATTGAAGCTGGAATTGCCCGTTTAGCGGCGAAGTCGCGGGCGGCAGGGATTCACATGATTTTGGCAACTCAGCGTCCGGATGTGAAAGTTATTACAGGAACAATTAAGGCTAACTTTCCGGCACGAGTCGCTTTCAAGGTATCGCAGAAGGTAGATAGTCGTACCATTCTGGATCGAATGGGAGCTGATACATTGCTGGGCAAAGGGGATATGTTGGTGTTGCCTCCAGGTTCCGATAAATTAATACGATCCCAAGGTGCTTTCACTAGTGATGGTGAGATCGAACGAGTGGCTAACTTCTGGAAAGAACAGAGTATGCCTGAATTTATTGCAGATATCCATAAGAAGATAGAGAAGCCTGTTACGGAATTGCCTGAAATGGATGATGGAGGGGATGATGAGATTCTTGAGCAAGCGTTGGAGGTGATCCGTCAGACCAAACGAGCTTCGACGTCATCTCTTCAGCGGCGATTGCGAATTGGATATACTCGGGCGGCTCGTATTATGGATTTATTGGAAGAACGGGGGATTATTGGTCCACCCGATGGAGCGGGACCTCGCACTATTTTAATGGACCTAGATGGAGAAATCCCCCAACACCCAGGAGTGGAAGATGGAACAGACGCAACTTGATATTGGCACCATAGGACAACGTCTGAGTGCGAGGAGGCAGGAGAAGGGTGTGAGTGTTTCTGAAGTTGCGGGAGCCACACGAATTTTGTCAAAATATATATTGGCGATGGAGGCAGATGATTTTTCGGTGTTATCAGCACCGGTATATGTGAAAAGTTTTATTAGGTTATATGCGAAGTATTTGGAAATAGAGCCGGCCCCGTTGGTGGAAGATTATCAGCGTGAGTATCAGGTGTCATTAGCTCCACAATTGCCCGATGATGTGCGTAAGAGTTTAGCAAAGGCAGATGTCCCAGCAAGTGAGCCGACGGTGAATGAATCGAAAGCAACGGGGCAAGCGTTGTTGGGGAGTGTCCGTGAAATAGCCACTCTGACATCGAAGGTGCAGTTTTCTGATAAACAGAAAATAATCGGATTGGTTGGGTTGTTGGCTTTGATTTTGTTGGTCGTGGGGGTGCGTCAGTGTATACCAGATGAGTTACCGTTAGAGGTTTCGGAGATGGTTTATCCGGTGGAGTTGCCGATGATTGATAAGCCGTTACCTGATCTGTATCTAAATGAACAAAATTCATTAGATTGGGAGCGATAATGGCGACGCGAATTAATTGGGCAAATCAATTAACGATAGCGCGCTTCTGGATGGCGGGCTTTATGATGATTTGTTTGTCACTGGAGACGAGTTGGGCAACTTTGGGAGCTTTTGTTCTATTCGCGATTGCATCGCTTACGGATGCGTTAGATGGCTGGCTGGCTCGTCGTGTATATGGATGTTCGACCTTCGGTAAGCTGATGGATCCTTTGGCCGATAAGGTTTTAACGGCCGTCGCTTTTATAGCGCTGGTTGAGAAGGGGAGTTTGGCGGCGTGGATGGTGGCGTTGATTTTGATGCGAGAGCTTATGATAACAGGATTGCGCTTTGCTCTCTCTGAAGCTAATATTGTATTAGCTGCCGATCAGTGGGGTAAATGGAAAACGGTGGTGCAAATGATTGTTATTACACTCTTATTGGGTGGATTGGTATGGCCTGAGATCGGGCTTCCAGCACCGCATTCTCCGCTTGCTAGCGGATTGGGATATATTACAGTTTTCTTTACGTTGTTGAGTGGCATAACCTATTTCTATCGCTATCGTAATTATATATCAATGGATGTGGATTTATGAAAGATCAGCGAGAACAATGGAGTGTTAGAAAGTGTGCCGATAGATGTCATCAATGCAACAAGCCTTTTGAGGATCAGGAGATTGTTACTTCTATATTAAAGGTTATTGATGGTATTTTTGAACGTACTGATTACGGAAGTTGCACTAAAGACCTTAACAATATTTTGGAGAGCAATGCACCTCATGCAGTAAGTATCTGGAAAACTACTTTTTATACTCCAATGGTTGAGGAAGAAGTCATTCCTAAAGAGAATGTGGAGAGTTTATTGCGTAAGCGGATGAGAGCCGAACAGCCAGAAGATCGTGATATTATCTTCATCTTAGCTGTTATGCTGGAGCGTAAACGTATCTTAGTTGAGCGAGGGGTTCAGTCCCTTGCGAATGGATTCAAGATTCGAGTATATGAGCATCGAAAAACTAAAGAGAGTTTTACGGTGACAGATCCAGGCTTACGATTAGATGAACTTGAGCAGGTTCAAGATGAAGTGGCTATTTTGTTGGGCGGGCAACCTCGATCGAAACTAGCCACTGAGACGAATGTATCAGGCGGTTGATCCGGTGTTATATCCGTTAATATCTAACGTAATGTAGCGATAGCCCGTCGCTTTTATTTTTTGGAGTAGGCTCTCCCTTTCGTTCAAGAGTTTTTCAAAATCAGAGGGATTGATTTCGATACGACAGATTTCTTCATGGTGTCTCACCCGATATTGGCGATAGCCATGTTGGCGTAATATTTCTTCGGCTGCTTCGACTTGTGATAGTTTCTTTAGATTGATGGGGGTACCAGTGGGAAACCGTGATCCAAGGCAGGCAAAAGAGGCTTTTTCAGCGGTGGGTAAACCGCGCGCTGAACTGAGTTGGCGAATTTCAGATTTATACAGCAGGACTTGTTGAAGAGGCGCAACCGCGTTGTGGTTACTAGCGGCTTGATTTCCTGGACGATGATCGGCACGGTCGTCTTCAATGGCACCGTAGGCGAGTTGCGTACTAGGATGGGCTTCAAGAAAATGTTTCATATGATTGAAGAGAGCATCTTTACAATGAAAGCATCGATCTCCTTGGTTGGCTAAATATGCAGGATTTTCGTGTTCTTTGGGGTGAATAATTTCTAAATTCCACTCCCGTTTTTGAGCTAATTCAATAGCCTCTTTAAGTTCGGATCGAGGTAGTGAAGGGGAGTCGGCGATAAGAATGATAGCATGGTTACCTAGTGCTTCGTTGGCACAATCCGCTAGATAGGTGGAATCAACCCCGCCGGAGTAGGCGACGGCTAAGGTCTCGTAATTTCTCAGCAGGCGTATCAGCGCTTGCTCTTTTTCGTGTGGAGTGTGCATGTTCAATTACTTTTTTTTGGTCGGATTCATTTAGTTGGTTCAACGCTTTTAGCCATCGTCGATTTTGGCGATGGCTGCTAATCAGCCAACCTGAGGTAAACCAGATTACACCAATTAGAGTAAAAATAAGATCATAAGGGAGGGGGGCTAAGAAACCGGTCAATTGACACATTATTTCGCCTATCATATAGCACTCCCTTTGCTTGGGGTTTAAAAAAAGTGGATTACAGCGAGAGCTCTTCGATAGTGGCTTGATCACGCAAGGTTTCAATATAGGAGCTGATCACCTGTTGCTTACTCTGGTTGGTTAAGAATTCGATGATCTGATCTTTTGCTGTTTGGAAAGCAATGGTGCCTTCTTCAGTCCGTTCGCCTACCTGAATAATATGGTATCCAAATTGGGTTTCAACGATGTCACCGACTTCACCAACTTCTTGTGTGAAAGCGGCGATCTCGAACTCAGGAACCATTTGGCCTTTACCAAAGGTACCTAAAGAACCCCCATTGGCGGAGCTAGGACAGCTAGAGTGAGCAGCAGCGGCTTCTGCAAAGCTAGTTTTTCCCGCAATGATGTTTGCTCGGATTTCTTCTAATGCTGTTTTGGGATCTTCGCTTGCGTCATCGGATGTAGCGATAAGAATATGACTCGCGGTCACTTGTTCTGGGGTTTGGAAGTTCGTTGGATTTTCATCGTAGAATGTTTTGGCATCAACTTCATTCGCATCGGGTACCCCGACGACTTGTTGCTCGAATAGCGAACGGGAAGCCAGTTGATTTCGAATATCGGATTTTAATTCAGCGAGTGTGTTTTCTTGCACGGCGAGAAGCTCTTCGAGTGTTTTTCCTTCAGGAAGACTTTCGCGGATGGTTGTTATTTCAGCCTCAATGTCGACTTCACTGACTTGGATATCAGACGTTTGAACGGCGTTTTCAATGAGTTTTGCGTTGATCAAGTCGTTTTTAACGCGTGTATACATTTGTTGTTGTAGCTGAGGAAGTTGTTGAGGGGGCACTTGACCGCCAATGCGTTGCATGGTGAGATTAACGAGTTCAATAATTTCTCCGCGCTTGATCTCCATATCATTCACCCGAACGACGACGGCTTCAGGATCGTTTGTTAGGGGATTTGGCTGCATGGGTGCCGAAAAAAGGTCTTCGGTTTTCGATAGATCAATGCCGTTGCTATTATCTTGAGCCATTGCAGTGAATAGGAGGCTCGCTGTGAGGGCGAATAAAAGTGTGTATGTGTGACGCATGATTCTCTTTCCTTTATGAACTGATTGTTCTTTTTTACCTATAAATTAAGTAAGCAGACTTGCTGATTACGATGAATATGTCAATGCTCAGACGATAATGAGTAAAAAACGTTCAAGTGTGGATGAAGATATTTTGGCGCGATTTGTTTGCACAGGATGCGGGGTCTGTTGTCGATGGCCGGGGCATGTTCTTTTAACGGATGCTGATATCAGCGAATTGGCTGGTCATCTGGTGATGGATGAGGCCGATTTTATTGCGCAATACACTCGTTTGGCATCGAATCGAGCGCAACTTTCGTTGAAAGATCAGGCGGATGGAATTTGTATCTTATTGGATGGAGATATGTGTGGAGTGTATGAAGCGCGCCCTTTACAGTGTCGATCTTTCCCGGCTGCTTGGCAGGTGAGACAGGGTTGTCCTGAATTGGATAGTCTACACGATGAACAGAAAAGGGTTGAATGAAACCGCATCGGTGAATAGCTTATGCGTTTAGATAGGAGATGTTATGGATACGCGAATGGAAGTAGAAGATATCTTAGAATTATTACCGCACCGATACCCCTTTATGCTTGTGGATCGAATCCTTGAGTATCATCCGGAGGAGAACCGGATTGTGGGGCTGAAAAATTTGACGTTCAATGAGACCTTTTTTCAGGGGCATTTTCCAGGAAATCCCGTGATGCCTGGAGTGCTTCAGTTGGAGGCGATGGCTCAGGTGGCGGGCGTCATGCTGAATCTGAGAGCGGGCAATGAAGGGAAGATTGCTTATTTTATGTCGATCAACAACGCAAAGTTTAGACGGATGGTCAAGCCAGGGGATCAGTTGAGAATTGAGATCGAAGGGGTTCGTATTCGTTCTCGTATGGCTGTTGTGAAAGGGTGTGCTTATGTGGGTGAAGAGCTTGCGAGTGAAGCGGAACTTTCATTTGGCTATGGAGCGGAGTAAATGGCAAAGATACATCCAACAGCGATTGTAGAGTCGGGGGCTCAGCTGGCTGATGATGTGATCATTGGGCCGTACTGTACAGTCAGTGCAGAAGCCGTGATCGGACGAGGTACGGAATTAATTTCTCATGTGGTAATAGCAGGGAATACTACCTTGGGAGAGGAAAATCGGGTTTCTCCATTTGCAGTGCTAGGTGGGCAGACGCAGGATTTAAAATTCAAGGGCGGCTCGCCGGGAGTGAAGATTGGAAATAAGAATACGATTCGTGAATATGTAACCGTTAATGCAGCTACAAATGATGGGGACTATACGGTAGTTGGAGATCAGTGCTTGTTAATGGCGTATAGTCATATTGCGCATTGTTGTCATGTGGGCAATCAGGTGATCATCGCCAATGGCGTGCAGATTGCTGGACATGTGACGATAGAGGATCAAGCAACGATTGAAGGAATGGTTGGAATTGTTCAGTTTTTGCGTGTGGGGCGAATGGCTTTTATCGGAGGTCTTTCAAAAGTATCGAAGGATGTGCCGCCGTTCATGATTGCGCATGGGGATCCAATTGAGGTTCGTGGTTTCAATCGGGTGGGCATGGAACGACGAGGTTGTTCGGATGCGGCTCGGCGGTCAATTAAAGAGGCGTATCGGATTCTTTATCGAAGTGAAGAGCCCTTGCAAGACGCTCTTGCCCGAATGGAAAAGGAGTTGGAGTCAACGGATGAGTTGAATGCATTGATTGCATTTTGCCGTACTGCGGAGAAGGGGATTGTTCGCTAACAGGGTTACCTGCTTGTGTAATTTCCTTTGGGCTCAATTGAACGTTTGTATATCAAAAGCGACTAAAAGTAACGAATAACAGGAAGTTGGTATGCAGAAGAATATAAATAAGTTGAGCGTAATTATTTTACTGAGTCTTTTTTGCTTTGGCGTGGGTGCAGATTCAAAATTTTCGCTGGTGGAAACAGGTGAAGCATTCAAACAGATCGCTGAGGAGGCGTTACCCGCAGTTGTTTTTATTGATGTTGAATCGACGATCGAGGTAAATACGCGTTCATACGAACATCCATTCTTTGAGCAATTTTTTGGGCGTGGATGGCAGGGAGAATCTTCTCCACGGAAATACAGTCAGCAGGGGCAGGGCTCAGGATTTATTATTTCCAAAGAGGGATTCATTCTGACCAATAGTCATGTGGTTAATGAGGCGGATCGGATTACGGTTACGCTTGGGGATGGCCGTAAATTTAATGCATCACTGGTGGGCTCAGATCCAAAAAGTGAAGTGGCTTTAATTCAGATTGAGGATGCCAAGGATCTTCCGTTCGTTGAGTTGGGCGACTCCGATCAATTAGCGGCCGGTGAGTGGGTGATTGCGGCGGGGAGTCCATTTGGGCTTTCACAAACAATTACAGCTGGCATTGTGAGTGCTTTAGGTCGAGATGAAACGGGGATTGCGGAATATGGAAGTTTTATTCAAACCGATGCAGCGATCAATCCGGGGAATTCTGGTGGACCTTTGCTTGATATTAATGGGAAAGTAATTGGTATCAATACCGCCATTGTCACGCGGTCGGGAGGATATATGGGTGTTGGATTTGCCATACCCATTAATCAGGCGATTGATATTAAAAATCAGTTGATTGAGCATGGACATGTGGCTCGTAGTGTACTGGGGGTGTATATCCAAAATGTGGATCAGGATTTAGCCACTACTTTTGGTCTGGAAAAAAGAGAGGGTGTTTTGATTTCAGAAATCATACCTGATTCAGCTGCTGAAGAGGCGGGGCTATTAGAGGGAGATATCATCATTGCATTTGATGGGAAGCCCGTACGTCGAGTGGGTGGCTTTCGCAATCGAGTGGCTGCTACGGTGCCATATACAGATGTCTTATTGAATATTTTCCGGGAGGGTAATCTGATAGAAGTGCAGGTGACTACGCGTCCGATGCATGAACCTGCGATAGCTATCGAAGATGCTGCGGCGATAGAGATGCTTGAGTCGATGGGAATGGAAGTATCTGATCTGGATGGGGAGGAAGCTGCGGCATTGAACGTGGATCTTCAGAACGGCGTATTGATTACATCGGTAAGTGAAGGAAGTGCGGCTTGGCGGGCTCGGCTACAGCCAGGGCAGATAATTACCAGTGTGAATCGTAAAGCCGTATTGAACTGTGCTGATTTTTATGAATTATTGTTGAAAGCTTCGGATCGAAGCCGGGTGTTATTTTTGATTTCAGATGGACGTAGTTCTCGATTTTCCGTTGTGGTTTTTGAGTAGAAAAAAAGCTCGTCAGAAGAGGGAGCTCGCGCGATGAGCGTCTTGCGGGTAGACAGTGTTAGGCGGGGGTTCTGGTCATTTTCATCAGGCATGGCGGGAATCTATCCAAAGAAGGTTGCAATGAAAAAAAGGAAGTTGTTTATATTCCCCCTTTAACGGCATCTATGGTTTAAGAATGCTTTAAAGGAAAAATGAATGGGAAAAACAGAAACACAACGTAATCTTGCCGCATTGCTGGCGGGGGTATTGGTTTTAGGGGTGTCGGCCGGGGGCGCACAGCCCCTGTCGCTGGAATTGATGGTGGAGCAGGCCCGTTCTTTGAATAAGGATTGCTATGGCTCCAACCTGCAGTTGCATTTTGGTCCGCTTTGGTACAACCATCCTGAATTTGTAAATTTTTATAAAGAGGCCGGGAAGCCCTTTATCCGGTTCCCTGGCGGCACAATGGCCAATTTTTATCATCCTGAGATCGGGTTGATGTCAGATGATACGGCCTATACAAAGCATGACTTCAAAAAGCTGAATGATCATCTTCGAAAGAAGGTAGAGCGGGGCGAAAATACCGATGCGGGATTCTTTGATTTTGTGCAGCAGACCGGCTCACGCTACAGCCTGGTATTAAATGTCAGCACCCGGACGTTGGAGCAAAATCGCCAATGGCTTGAGCATGTGAAAGCGTCGGGCATTGAAGTGACTCATTTTGAGATCGGGAACGAGCTTTATTATACAGTTTTCGAATGGGCTGATGCGGCGAAGTCGGCAAAATCTTATATTAAGCGGGCGAAGGAAAGTTCGGCCATGATCCATTCCATCTTTCCCGATGCAAAGGTGGGGCTCATCGTCCCGAGTCATATCTACATGTTTGAGTCCTACGGCGGTCGGCAGGATCGACTGCCCAAACGCATGCAGCAGTGGTATGACAAACTGGTTGAGGAACAGTTCTACGATGCGGTGGTGATTCACCTCTATTCAGATATCGGGATGAAGCCGGGAACCAAAGTGGAAGATTTTATTCCCGTCGCCCAGGGCTATGAAAATGTGATCGGTTATGCGGAACGGAACCTCAATTCGGCACTCGATATTCTGGAGAAAAAATTCCCAGGCAAGGAGATATGGGTCACGGAATACGGAGTGAACGGGTTTAACGGTACGCTGGCCGAATTCGGTCTGCGCGATTCGCATTTGGGTTGCCTGCACAGCGATTTTATGCTGATGCGCTATTTGTCGCGCGCTTCCGTAACTATTGCCCACTGGCACTCCTTCAACGAGTTTTATGAATACCAGCATGGGGCCAATCCGGGGATTAAGGACCAACGATCCAACCAGTATGCGCACTTTAATCTGTTTGCCGCGCCACTGCTTAACAGCAGCCAGTATATCCCCGTCAGAGTGGTCCAGGATGCTCAGGTCGAGGTCGGGGCATTTTTCGGGAAGGACAAAGGATATATCATCGTGCTAAACAAACGTGGAGAAGCCCATTCACTGGAGTCGCTGAACGGGAAGCAGGGGCTTCGGGTTTCGGGCGTGCTTCAGCTGAGTCTTGCGGGCGACCTTCCGATTAATGAAGCGATGGAAGCTTCCGAAAAGATGGATCAGATTAAGCTAAGCGGAGCCGCGCTTCAGTCGGTTAATTTTCCACCCTATTCAATTACCCGCCTAGAATTTGAACGGGAACAAGGCGGACAAGCTGGAAAAAAATGCGCAATTCGATAAAGACGCCGACACCCGCTTCCGAAATAACGGTGGAAAGGTTTTTCTTGAGCTGGACCTGAACGCCGAATGGTCGAAAGGACAGGAGCGCGACCTTATTACCTCCAAAATGTTGGGCAAGGCAAAGGTGACCAAACAGGCGTTTGAAAACGCCGACGGTTCTGCAGTAGCGATCGATACCGATTTCTTCGACGCTTCGCGCAGTGCGGACAATCCATTCCCCGGCCCGATTGAGCTCGACCGATCGGTTGAGCGGATTCAGATCTGGCCGGTTCGAAAATAGGAAGCAGAATATGTCAGAGTAACCCAGTGGTTCGCGGTGTCATCCTGAAAGGCATCCTGCCAAGATTAACTGGGGTGCAACTCGGAGGAGAATGGAGTGTTTCGGGAGAAATCAGGCTCTGACGTCGCGTTTTAGCGGAGCACAGAATGATATGGGAGAGTCGGGTGTCGGTCATGGTCTTCGCTTATCTGTGCAACCGAGATTTGCGAAGGCCGAACCATGCAGCTTTTTCGTGGCGTTCTATTCCTCTGGGTAGGAGGGATTCGTATCCTTCAACTCCGTGGAGTAATTCAATTGAATAGAACCGTTCTTCTAGCTATGCCCACGATTCATGGCCGTCTTATGACCAACTAAAAAGGAAAAGAAAAGATGGTCGGGGCGGAGAGATTCGAACTCCCGACCTA
>JBJLEJ010000009.1:0-36392 GCA_045565965.1 Pontiellaceae bacterium
TTCCGTCACCGGAACTAGTTATTCATTTTTGATCCTGCGGATCGATGTCTGCAGGCGAATGAATTTGTTCTGAAGGATCTTTATGGGTGAGTACCTTAAAGATACACCATGAAAAAAGTACGGTCATCCCGATAACGCTGGTAAGCATAATAATCCATCCGATCGGGCTCATGGCAATTCCTTTTGTAGGTTAGCTTCTATTTTTCTCCATCTTTTAACCGCAATGTGAACAAGCAGTGAGAAGAAGAGTGTTGTGATGAGAATAAATCCAACGGTTAACTGAACGGTTGGATCTGTTTGTAAGGCTTTTATATAAGGCCCATTAGAAAAGACCTGATCTTTCATCCACCATCCAAAAATAATAATTAAGAATAGCGGAGTAATGTATTTAAGTACAAAGGGTAGAGCTTTTGGTATTTTCATTTCAGCACCTGCAGCTAACTCTTTGAGTCCCCGGTCGAGCCCCATGATATGGGCGAAAAAGATAACTTCAATGGTAGCGAGCAAATAAATACAGAAGTTACCGGTCCAAAAGTCCATGTGATCTAATACGATGAGTCCGTGGCTTATCAAGGAGACAAAAAGAGCTCCGATGGCGGTAATAAATCCGAGTAGGGTTACTGCCGCTTGTCGGTTTAAATCGAGTCCTTCTTCGAGAAAAGCAATGGCGGGTTGAAGCATGGAAAGTGAAGAGGTAATGGCTGCAATAAATAGTAGAAAAAAGAAGAGACCTCCAAAGAAATGTCCAGCGGGCATGTATTCAAAGACCCCTGGTAGAGCTAAAAATCCGAGTGAGAGGGAGCTTGCTTTTTCCCCAGCTGAGATAATTGATTCGGGTCCGAGGAAGATGAAGGCTGCTGGGATAACAATCATACCTCCTAAGGCGACTTCGAAGAAACCGTTGCCTGATGCTGCCGAGACGGAACTGAGTGCAATATCATCGGTTGGCTTGGTATATGAGGCATAGGTCATAATTATTCCGAAGCCGACAGAGAGTGAAAAGAAAATTTGTCCGGCAGCGGCGAGCCATGTTTGGGGTCGAGCGAGGGCCTCCCAAAAACTTACTTGGACCAAGGTACCATCGTGGAGGTTGTGACCCACGGGATTCCACATAAAACCAAGTCCATTAAGAATTGAGGCATCGGGATCGGCAGGATTTGGGGTGCCGAGAGTGAGCACACGAACAAGGATAAGAATTGCGCAAAAGAGTAGTGCTGGCATGGCCCATCGGCAGAACCATTCGATACCTCTATTAATTCCACGATAGATCAGAATAAAGTTAATGGTGAAGCAGAAGAGTAAAAATGGAAGCGAGCCTTGTGTGAATTGGCGCAGAATACGAAAGTTGCCGCTTTGAGTATAATCGTTCTCAGGAATGACACCTGCAAAATGAAGTAGGTAGTTTTGTACCGCTTGTATGCCTGCATCGATTTTTCCATCTGCGGGTGCGGCTTGCTGTGCAGCACTCACAATCGCTTGCATGCCGCCAGACCAATATTTGAAAGCATAGCCGAGGCACCAGGCTTCAATTGAGACATACCACATATAGATGATAACGGGAATGATCAGAGCGAGTGTACCGATCTGTGCAGAGCGATCCTTGCCAGTGATGGCACGAAAAATACCTGGAGCTGATGAGAACCCTTTTTTTCCGCCATATCGACCCATGGCCCATTCAACCCATGCAATCGGTAGACCGACGATTAGGAAGGCAATGATATAGGGAATCATAAACGCACCGCCGCCATTGGCGCAGGCTACACCAGGAAAGCGAAGAAAGTTTCCAAGACCAACGGCGCTGCCCGTTACCGCTAAAATCACACCTAGTTTAGAGCCCCACCTCTCATTTGCCATCGTCTTGATCCTCGTTTATCTGTTTGACATAGTAGGCAAAGAATTGATTTTGCCAAGCAGAAGATAGTCACCTCGATGGTATGAGAGAAAAAATTTATCACTGGGTCTCTGTTTTAAAGAGATGGTTAAGTGCTTCTGGATAGGCGATGTGTTCAGCTGCATGCATTTTTTGCATCATGCTTTCAAGGGTGTCTGTGGGCTCAATAGAAATTTTTTTTTGATGAATAATTTCACCGGTATCGATGCCCGCATCGACGTAATGAACGGTACAGCCCGTTTTGCGGACACCTGCTTCAAAAGCCTGCCGTCCAGCCTCGAGTCCTGGGAATGCGGGCAGGAGAGAGGGATGAATGTTGATGACTTTTCTTGGAAAAGTATTAAGTAAGCTTTTTTTTACGATCCGCATGAAGCCCGCCAGAATAATATAGTCGACTTGATAGTTTTTGAGTAACTGGAGAACAGTCGCTTCTGCTTGATCGCGTAAAGCATAAGGAGAGGGAGCACAGTCGATATAATGAGCCGGAATATTGTGCTGTTTTGCCCGTTCGAGAATACGAGCATCTTGCACATCTGAGATTATACAGGCAATGGTTGTGTCTAATGTTCCCGCTTCAACCGCATTGATCAGTGCTTGTGCATTCGATCCATTTCCTGATCCCAGTATAGCAATCGATGGCATTTCAACTCCTTGTTATTGAGGCGTTATTAATGTAGTATGTGAATTAACTTTAGACAATGGAGAATATAAGATGCATTTGAAGATGAAACCGCTGAATGAGACGGCTAGCACAATGTATAAAGAGCACGGTCACTTTCATGCGGGTGATGCCGGGTTGGATTTATATGTATTACAAACAATGAACATCGCAGCGGGAGAGACATTGCCAATTAAATTGGGTGTAGCGTGTGAGCCAGTGGATGGACGGGCTTATTTTTTAATGCCCCGTTCAAGCATTTCGAAGACGCCTTTGCGTTTAGCGAATTCGATTGGTTTGATTGATGGGGGTTATCGAGGCGAGCTTATGGCCATGTGCGATAATGTTAAAGCGGAGCCGTACACAGTAGAAAAGGGGCAGCGTTTGTTTCAGATTGTAGCATGTGATTGTTCACCCATTACCTATGAGTTAGTGGATGAGCTTTCGGAGACAACACGAGGTATTGGTGGATTTGGAAGTACTGGCAAGTGAGGTATATTGCGTGACGCGGGGTTAGCGGAGATTAGTTAAGATGAGTCGAGTATTACAGTTGGAGAGTGTAGGTGGTGCGAGTGGGGACATGCTCTTAGGTGCCTTGGTTGGTTTAGGTGTTTCGGTGGTGAAGCTTAATGAGACAATAAAGGGTTTGCAGCTCGATCCATTTGAAATTGTTGTGAAAGATGTTGTTGTTCAGGGAATGAGCGGAGTACAGACCCGTGTGATGCTAGAAGAGAAAAGTGTCGATCATCACCATCACGGTCATAATCACTCTCATGATCACGAGCATGGGCGCCATTTAAGCACGATTTTGAAGTTGATTGAGCAAAGCAAGTTACCAGATTCAGTTAAGATAGAGGCGTCAGCGGTTTTTAAACGGATTGGTGAAGCGGAGGCGGCGATTCATGGAATTGATATTGAGCAGATTCATTTCCATGAAGTAGGAGCAATGGATTCGATTATCGATATTGTGGGATGCTGTTTGGCTAAACATGAATTACATCTCGATAAAGTGGTGATTCGTTCATTGCCTGCTGGCCATGGAACTATTAAATGTGCTCATGGGGTTTATCCGAATCCAGCTCCGGCAACGGTACGAATTTTGGAAGGATTTCCGGTCGAAGTGGTGGATGAACCCTTTGAATTAGTAACCCCAACGGGAGCAGCTTTGGTGCGCGAATGGCGATCGGGTGAGATACCACCCTTGGGAGCAAGTGCAATGAAATCGGTGTATAGTTTTGGACATCGTACTCTTAATAATCGACCGAATTTACTGCGCGCTACATTATTTGAAATGTCGGAGGATGAACCGGCGACTGCGTGTGAAGTTTTAGAATGTAATTTAGACGACATGACGCCGGAGTTGGTAGGTGTTTTAACTCAACGTTTGTTTGATGCTGGTGCTCTAGATGTAACAACGCAGGCGATTATGATGAAAAAACAACGACCCGGTGTTTTGTTACAGTTGTTATGCAAAAAATCCGATCGCGAATCTTTACTCGATCTCATCTTTAGTGAATCTTCCACATTTGGAGTTCGATTTTATCCAGTTGAGAGGGCGGTTTTATCGCGTTCATTTGATTCGGTTGATACCAAATATGGCGTAGTTCAGATGAAAGTGGGTTATCGTAATCAAAGATGCATGAGTGTGAGTCCTGAGATCGATGATTGTATTTCGTTGGCCGATCAAAGCGATGTGAGTGTTGAAAAAGTTTATCGTGCGGCGTTAGCGGTATGGGACCGGGGAGGTGGTAAGTGAAAGTAGTACAGAGTTGGATTCTAGCAATTTTATGTGTGATGAGTGCAGGAGCAGAGATTAAATTATCGGCTCTTTTTTCTGATGGCATGGTGCTTCAGCGGAATAAGCCTGTTGCGATATGGGGACAGACGGATCCAAATGCAAAAATCATGGTGCGTTTTGGTGGTATCGTGCGTAGAACAAATAGTGATGAGAATGGGAATTTTGAAGTTCAATTAAAAGCTATGTCAGCTTCATTAGCTCCCCGCACCCTTTTGATTCATGCTGGTTCAGAACGTATCGAAATTAAGAATGTTTTAGTGGGAGAGGTTTGGCTGTGTTCGGGACAATCTAATATGGATTGGACAGTGCAACAGTCCGCTAATTTTGAAGAAGAACAGGCGCGTGCAAATTATCCGCAAATCCGCATGATTACTGTAAACAAAACGTTTAGCACAGAACCACAATCCAACTTTAAAGGTAAATGGAGAATAACAACCCCTCAATCTGTGGGATCATTTTCTGCTGTTGGTTATTATTTTGGAAGAGAATTATTTACAGAGTTAGATGTGCCAGTAGGTTTGATCAGTTCATCTTGGGGAGGAACTCCAATACACTCTTGGACTCCTATGCGCACATTAGAAAAATTTCCGGATGTGATTGCTTATCGAGATTTAAAGTTAACGCAAGCTAAGAGAATTACGGTCGAAAAAGTAGAGAATGAGAATAAGATAATCATCGATGAGTGGAAGGCAACAAAAGAACGCTCTAAGATTACAGGTGAAGAAGTTAGGCAGTGGCCAAGGCTAAAGAGACATCCTGTGCAATCGCAGGATTTTCATGCGAATTTGTATAATGGAATGATACATCCTCTTGTTCCTTATACATTAAGGGGTGCAATTTGGTATCAAGGTGAAGCTAATGCTGGATCTCTCAAAGAGGCTAAACTATATCGAAAGATGTTGGAAAATTTAACTCTTAGCTGGAGAGAAAATTGGGATGATACTTTTTCTTTCTATGCAGTACAGTTAGTTAATTTTATGGCTCCCGTGAAAACACCCGTTCAGAATTCTGCCTGGGCACAAATTCGCCAGAGTTTTCTCGATTATCATAAAGAAGTAGAGAAAGCGGGAATCGTGGTTGGCATTGATGTGGGTGATGCATGGGATATTCATCCGAAAGATAAACAGACGATTGGATATCGTTTGGCGCAGCAAGCATTAGTACATGATTATGGTTTTAAACGCGTTCCCGGAGGGCCGATTTATCAGTCGATGGAGATTCAAGAAGATCAAGCGATTATTCATTTTTCGGATATTGGTTCCGGATTGGTTTCGAAAGAGGGTCAGCCGTTAAATTGGTTTGCGGTAGCGGGAGAGGATCGGGTTTTTAAGCGAGCTGAAGCGTTGATAATCGATGATGTTGTAGTGGTTCGACATGTTGATGTGAAGGAGCCAAAAGCAGTACGATATGCATGGGCAAATAATCCGGAAGGATGTAATCTCTACAATAAAGAGGGTTTTCCTGCTTCTCCATTCAAAACCGATAATTGGTAGAGGAAAGGCTGATATGTTAACGAAACGAATTATTCCGTGTTTAGATGTAACCGATGGGCGTGTAGTTAAAGGGGTTAATTTTGTGGATTTGCGTGATGCAGGCGATCCGGTGGAGTGTGCCAAGGCCTATGAGCAACAGGGTGCGGATGAGCTAGTGTTTTTAGATATAACAGCCTCAAGTGATGGACGGAGTACAATGTTGCATATTGTTGAGCGGTGTGCCGAGCAGGTGTTTATGCCTTTGACTGTGGGAGGAGGCATTCGTACGTCAGCTGATGTGCGACGGATGCTTAATGCAGGAGCGGATAAGGTATCGTTTAATACCGCTGCGATTCATAACCCAGACTTGCTGGATGAATGCTCGAGTTTTTTTGGATCGCAGTGCACGGTATTGGCGATTGATGCTCGTCGAAGAGTCGATGGAGAGTGGCAAGTCTTTACGCATGGTGGGCGTAACCCTACTGACCTAGATGCGGTACAGTGGGCGGTTGAGGGAACGCGTCGTGGAGCGGGTGAAATTTTACTGACGAGTATGGATGCAGATGGCACAAAAGAGGGTTTTGACTTGGAGTTAACACGTATTATATCGGAGGTGGTACCGGTGCCGGTGATCGCATCGGGGGGAGCCGGTAAATTGGAGCATATGGCTGAAGCGGTTACCGTGGGGAAAGCAGATGCTGTATTAGCTGCCTCTATCTTCCATTATGGTGAATTTACAGTCGAGCAAACAAAACAATTTATGCAGGAAAAAGGCATTGAAGTTAGAATTTAAGGAGAGCGTTGAATGAGTCGTGAGTTGGAAGAGGGATCAGAGTTGTCGTTAGACTGGCAGAAGCTGGAGAAAGCGGTTGCTGGAACGAAAGACATTATTCCAGTCGCGGTGCAGCATGCCGATACGCGTGAAGTTATTTTAGTAGCGTATATTAATCAGCAAGCCTTTGAAGAGTCGCTGAAGCGGAAGATGCTTGTGCTTTGGAGTTCATCGCGGCAGGAGTTGTGGGTGAAGGGCGCAACATCGGGAGAAACTTTCGCGTTAGAGGAAGCATATGTGAATTGTGAACAGAATTCACTATTATTTGTGGTGCGTCCAGAACGAGGTGGAATTTGTCATACAAATAATAGTCAGGGGACTCCGCGGAATTGTTATTATCGGCAAATTGATATATCCGATGGAATGACGTTAAAAAATTTGGATATTTGAATGAACAAAAAAATTCAACTGCGCGACTTGATGGAACATAGCGGTGTGAAGTTTGGTACGAGTGGAGCTCGAGGGTTAGCCGATGCGATGACGGATGACGTATGTCATGCCTATACATCTGGGTTTTTATCGTTTTTGGAAGAGTCAAAAGAATTAAATCAGGCAGAAGAGTCGGTAGCGATTGCGGGTGATCTGCGTCCGAGTACCGGTCGAATAATGGAAGCGGTTGCACAAGCGATACGGGATAAAGGATATAATCCGATCAACTGTGGACGTATTCCCTCGCCGGCGTTGGCTCTTTTTGGGTTAGAGCAGGGGATACCTGCAATCATGGTTACGGGTAGTCATATTCCAGCGGATCGGAATGGAATTAAATTTAATAAATGTAGTGGTGAAATTTTAAAGCGGGATGAAGCGCGTATTATGGCGCAAGAAGTTCTGTATCGGTCGAATGTGGCGGTGGAATCTTTGCCGCCCGAGGATGATACGGCGATTACTCTCTACATAGCTCGCTATACGCAGTTACTTCCTGTGGATTGTTTGGCGAATTTAAAAGTTGGTGTATACCAGCATTCGGCGGTGGGTCGTGAAGTATTAATTAAACTGTTGAGTAGTTTAGGTGCCGAAGTAATCCCCTTAGGTTTTTCGGCGACGTTTGTTCCGGTGGATACGGAGGCGATCCGAACCGAAGATGTGGCATTGGCATTGGGGTGGTCAAAGGAGTTTGATCTGGATTGTATTGTTTCAACTGATGGCGATAGTGATCGTCCACTGATTAGTGATGAAAAGGGTACGTGGTTGCGAGGGGATGTGGCAGGGATCTTGGTAGCGCGTTTTTTGGGAGCAGAATCGATTCATACGCCGGTGAGTTGCAATACGGCTGTGGAGGCATGCCGTTGGTTTAAGGAGATTAAACGAACGAAGATTGGATCGCCTTATGTGGTTGCATCAATGCAGGAGGCGCAAGCAAACGGAGAGCTTGGCGTGGTAGGTTATGAGGCGAACGGTGGATTTTTAACCCAAAGTTCTTTTACGGTTTTTGAAGGGGAGCTTGCCGCGTTACCCACGCGAGATGCGGTATTACCCATACTGGCGGTGATGTTGTATGCGAAAGCAAATCAGACAACGATTTCAGCATGTGTAGAGCAACTTCCTAGGCGATATACCTCAAGCGATCGAATAGAAAATTTTCCGAGTATTGAGAGCATGAAGATCTTAAACCAAATACAGGACAAAGCAGCTGTCGAGAAGTTGTATTCTTCGTTATTTGGTCCGGTTGATCATTTAGATCGGACGGATGGACTACGTATCACGTTTGATTCGGGAGAGGTTTTACATTTACGTCCAAGCGGAAATGCACCTGAATTTCGTTGTTATAATGAGGCGGATTCAATTGAGCGAGTGATCGAGATGCAACAACAATCGATGGAGCGATTATTGGCCTTGAAAGAGTAGTCTTTGGGGTTGCGTCGTTTGGGAGTTCGGGCGTAGCCTAGGCGTCATGTTAGGGGAATTTGAAAAATGACGGTTTATCCCAATAGAGAGACATTTTTAAAGAAAGCAACGCAGGGTAATTTGGTTCCGGTTTGGCGTGAAGTTATCGCGGATCATGAGACTGCGGTTTCTGCCTATGAGCGAGTCCGCACTTTTTTACGGAACCGGGATCAGATTTCGCATAGCTATCTATTAGAGAGCGTAGAGGGTGGAGAGAAAATAGGCCGCTATTCTTTTATTGGTGGTACACCGCGTGCGATTCTTCGCGCTTATGGACGGCATGTTGAAGTGGAATGTGCGGGTGAATTCGAAACATTCGAAGATGTGGATCCACTCGATATTTTGAAGTCACATATGGCACAGTATACGCCGGTGAAAGATGCAGAGTTAACCTCTCCGTTTATTGGCGGGGCAGTTGGATTTTTAGGGTATGACATGATTACGGAATTCGAGCCGCGTGTGCCTCGCCTGGGTCAGGACGACTTAGGTGCTCCGGATATGGTGTTCATGGTGACGGATGGGTTGATTATTTTTGATCGAGTGAAACATCGTTTAATCACGTTGGTGCATGCTCATGTAGAAGAAGATCCAGAAAGAGCCTACTTTCGCGCTATCGAGGAGCTGGATTCATTACAGTTGGCGTTACAAACACCGGTTCAAAGTGTTTCTGTTTCAGTGCCTCATCAAGTGGAACCTTTGGAGCCGCATTCGAATACAACTCGGGAAGAATTTTTTGAAATGGTAGATCGGGCGAAGGAGTACATTCGATCAGGTGATGTAATTCAGACCGTGTTATCGCAGCGTTTTGAAGTGGATAATGAAGCGGATTCGTTAGATGTATATCGTGCGCTTCGAGCGGTGAATCCATCACCGTATATGTTCTGCTTGGATATGGGTGAGAGTGCGATCGTCGGAACGTCGCCGGAAATTCATGTGCGATGTCAGAATCGGCGCGTTGAGGTGCGACCGATTGCCGGTACACGTCCTCGGGGTGCAACAAGAGAAGAGGATATGGCGCTTGAGGTAGACTTGTTGTCAGATCCGAAAGAGCGGGCTGAGCATATTATGCTGGTGGATTTGGGTCGAAACGATATTGGCCGTGTATGTGATTATCATTCGGTAAATGTAGAGGATTTGATGGTGATCGAGCGGTACAGTCATGTGATGCATATTGTTTCGAATGTAGCCGGAAAATTGGGTGATGAGCATGATATTTATGATGTGATGAGAGCAAGTTTTCCAGCGGGTACGGTAAGCGGGGCGCCGAAAGTACGGGCGATGGAGATTATTGCGGAATTGGAGAAATCCAAACGGGGTCCGTATGCAGGTGCGGTGGGATACTTTGGATTTGATGGAAATTTCGATTCAGCGATAACAATTCGAACTGTGATTTTAGACAAGAAAAAAGCTTATGTACAGGCGGGGGCAGGGATTGTCGCGGATTCGGTTCCACAACTTGAATATGAAGAGACGCATAATAAGGCGCGAGGCATGATGAAAGCGTTGGCATTGGCAATGGTGTTTCATTTGGCTAGAAAGAGCGGTTAGCTATGATTTTGGTACTTGATAATTATGATTCATTTACGTTTAACCTAGTTCAGTATTTGGGTGAATTAGGGGCTGATCTTCGGGTGGTTCGGAATGATAAAATTACGGTAGAAGAGGCGTTGGCATTGAAACCGGAAAAAGTACTAGTGAGCCCGGGACCGTGTTCACCCAAGGAGGCAGGTATTTCTTGTGATTTGATTCGGGCGTGTGCTTTGCTGATGCCGGTTTTTGGAGTCTGTCTTGGCCATCAATCAATTGGAGCTGTGTTTGGAGGCGAAGTGGTGCGAGCGGAGCGATTAATGCATGGGAAAACCTCTCCAATTCATCATGATGGAACAAGTGTTTTTAAAGGGCTTTCAGATCCATTTGATGCAACTCGTTATCATTCGCTACTTGTTGAGCGCTCTTCGCTTCCGAAAGAACTGCGTATTACGGCATGGACAGAAGAGGGTGAGATAATGGGAATGGAGCATACCGAACTGCCTGTTCATGGGGTTCAATTTCATCCTGAATCGATTCTTACGAGTGAGGGGAAGCATCTTCTTCAGAATTTCTTGAATCTTTAATTTCGATATCGGTTCACAATAGGCATACGCCGATCTCGATCGAAGGAGCGAGGCGTTATTTTTACTCCCGGTGGTGATTGCCTTCGTTTATATTCACTCAGCTCAACGGCGTGGATAACGCGTTTTACGAGTTCGGGTTCGAATCCGGCGTTTATGAGTCCATCGATTCCTAGATCTTGCTCAACATAGGCTTCAAGAATGGGGTCGAGCTGATTATAGGGGGGGAGGGAGTCGGTATCTTTTTGATCCGGTCGTAGCTCGGCAGAGGGGGGGCGATTAATGATTTCTTGGGGGATGACTTCGGATTGCTCATTTCGCCAGCGACATAGATCGAATACCGTGGTTTTTGGGACATCTTTGATGAGAGCAAATCCTCCACACATATCACCGTAGAGAGTACAGTAGCCCATTGCCATTTCACTTTTATTTCCCGTAGTAAGAACAAGCCAATTGAATTTATTTGAAATGGCCATTATCAGATTACCTCTAATTCGTGCTTGTAGGTTTTCATCAGTTAATCCGGCAGCTATTTGGTTTTCCCAAATGGCGGATAATTGATTTTGAAACTGATGATGAAGAGGCTCGATAGGAATTTGATGAATCGGGATATGGAGTCGATTGGCCATATCAATGGCATCATGCAGGGTACTGTTTGAGGAGTAGCGGGAAGGCATGGTTACACTGACAACGCGATCGGCTCCTAGTGCATCAACGGCGACTGCGAGCACAAGAGCCGAATCGATGCCGCCACTCAGAGCGATGACTACTTTTTTAAATCCGGTTTTTTTAACATAATCATGAAGTCCAAGTTTGAGTGCTTCATAGATTTCGGATAATTCGTTAAGGGGGGGAGCAATCTCCATTGATATAGCATTCCAATGCAAGGTGTGGGACGCAAAGGCGGGTGCTCGGGAAATAAGCGATCCCTCGGGAGAAATCACCATGCTACTTCCATCGAAAACCAATTCATCTTGTCCACCGATTAGATTGCAATAAAGTAGAGTGGTTGAGAGTCTTTGAGCGGTCTGTTCAAGAATATGAAGTCGATCTTCTTGTTTGCCTCGATGGTAAGGGGAAGCAGATAGATTAACAAGTAGATCAATCGGTTGATCAATGTTTCTTACAGCAGTTCCTTCGGGTTCCCATGAGTCTTCACAGATATGAACGGCGATTTTTTTTCCACTATGGTTTAAAATAAGTGACTCGGTTCCAGGCGTGAAGAGACGTTTTTCATCAAAGACACCATAGTTTGGCAGGAGCTGTTTATTATATTCACCTTGGATAATTCCGTTGTGAATAGCGACGGCAGTGTTATGTTTTTTCCCGTTTCGAAGAACCGGGGCTCCGATTAAAACAAGGGGGTGCTCAGGCAGTTCAGTTAGAAGTCGATTGATTTCACTTTGGCAATCTGAACAGAAGTGATCTTTTAAAATAAGGTCTTCTGGCGGATAGCCTGAGAGCGCACATTCGGGAGTGATTATAAGTTCGGCGCCCGCTTTCGCAGCACGATGAGCTTCTTTAATGATGAGGTCGGCATTGGAGCGTAAAGCACCAACGGTGGGGTTTATCTGAAGAAGCGCTACATGCATGAACGGTTCTCCTTAACGACGGTAGTTCGGTGCTTCTTTCGTAATCTTGATGTCGTGAGCGTGCGCTTCGATTGCACCTGCACCGGAGACTCGAATAAATTTTCCATGCTGTTTGAGTTCGCTAATATCTTTACTTCCGCAATACCCGAGACTCGCTTGTAGGCCTCCAGAGTACTGTTTCATTACTTTGCTGACGGTACCTGCGAACGGCACCATACCTTCAATCCCTTGTGGAACTAAATCATCATCATCGTTCAAGCCGTAGCGTTGGCGACTACCTGCCCGTGATTTCATGGCATCGAGACTGCCCATGCCGCGATAAATTACAAATTGTCTGCCTTCGGATAGAATTTTTTCACCGGGGCTCTCTTCAGTTCCTGCAAGAGCAGAGCCCATCATGACGCTATCGGCACCTGCGACAATAGCTTTAGCAACATCGCCAGAATGGCGAATGCCTCCATCGGCAATAACTGGAATGTCACCTTGTAGGGCTTGGGAAGCGGTATAGATCGCTGAAATTTGAGGAATGCCTACGCCGGCAACGATACGAGTTGTGCAGATAGAGCCTGGACCAATACCAATTTTTACGGCATCAGCACCTGCATCGCGAAGCGCAAGAGCAGCTTCACCAGTGGCAATATTGCCAGCAATAACGTCAATTTCTGAAAATTTACTTTTCACCCAGCGAACCATTTCAATAACGCCTTGGCTGTGACCATGTGCGGTATCGACGACAAGTACATCTACTTCTTGATCGGCAAGAATTTCTGCACGTTCATAGTCACCCGGTCCCACTCCGGCGGCCACTCGCAAGCGATAATTAGCATCACGATTGAACAGAGGTTCTTCGTTTTCGATGAGACTCCGTACATCCGCAAAGGAGTAGAGCCCGACTAATTTTCCATCCTTAACCAAGGGGAGTTTCCCGATTTTGTGCTTAATCATCAGATCATAGGCTTGTCTGAGATCTGTACCGGGTTGGGCAGTGATAATATGTGTAGTCATAATATCGCTGACAGCGGCTGTTTTGGAGGCGGCAAATCGTACATCTTTGGAGGTGAGGATGCCGGCTAGATTTTCTTCGTGATCCAGAATAGGAAAGCCGTTGAAGGGGAGGCCGTGTTCTACTTTGAATGCGGCAATCGTTTCAAGGGTGTCATCAATCGTGAATGTAATGGGGTCGTTGATCAGTCCATTTAAGTGGTGTTTTACACGACTTACGTGTGAGGCTTGTTCTTCGGGTTCTAAGTTTTTATGAATGACACCGATTCCACCCATCATGGCCATGGCAATGGCCATGCGTGATTCGGTTACTGTATCCATTGCGGCACTAAGAAAAGGAATTTTTTGTTGGATGTTCCTCGTGAGACGGGAGGAGATATCGGTATCGCTAGGCAGAAAGTCTGCATATTGAGTTATAAGAGAAACATCATCGAAAGTGAGTCCTTCGTGGGGGAAGGTCTGCATAAAGTTATCAAGATGATCATTTTGGCTCATAGCTCTATATATCCTTTTGCCTAGGTATTCTGTGTATTTTATAAGTGGGAGTCAAGTCATGCTTTTGTCTTTGCGTTCTGTGAGATTGGGATTGCTTTCAAAGGGGTTTCTGTAAAGCTATTAGGCGAATTGAGGCAGGATATGAAGGAAGTGACAGTAGATGGTAATGGAGCGGCATCGCGAGTTGCGTATGCGTTTTCAGAAGTTGCGGCGGTCTATCCGATTACGCCTTCATCGACGATGGCGGAAGCGGTAGAACAGCTGGCTGAGTCGGGTGCCACAAATTTATATGGTCAATCGGTGCGCGTGGTTCAAATGCAATCGGAGGCGGGTGCAGTGGGCGCGGTGCATGGAGCATTAGTCGCTGGATCTTTGGCGACGACTTTCACTTCCTCGCAAGGGTTATTATTAATGATTCCTACTCTTTACAAATTGGCGGGCGAGCTATTGCCAGGTGTAATTCATGTAGCAGCAAGGTCCTTAGCAACTCAGGCACTCTCTATTTTTGGAGATCATTCGGATGTGATGGCAGTGCGGCAGACGGGGGTCGCGATGATTTGCTCTAGCAGTGTACAAGAGGCCCATGATATGGCGCTTATCGCCCATGCAGTGACGTTACAAGCCGATCTACCTTTTGTTCATTTTTTCGACGGATTCAGAACATCAAGTGAAATGCAACAGATCGAAGTGTTAGATAGCGATGAGCTTCAAACGTTTGTCGATGAGGAGTCGTTACGCCGTTTTCGAGATCGGGCGTTGCGTCCGGACCAACCGAAAGTACGGGCGGCAGCGCAAAACCCGGATGTCTATTTTCAGGGGCGGGAAGCTAGTAATCGTTTCTATGATGCTATTCCGAATCTAGTGAAAAAGAAGTTGGAACAACTCAAGGATCTTACGGGACGGTCGTATCAATTGTATGAGTATGTGGGTGCAGCTGATGCAACACAGGTGATCGTGGTGATGGGTTCGGCCGCTGAGACAGTACGACATACGGTTGAGTATTTAGAAGCAAATGGAGAAAAAGTGGGTTTAGTGAAAGTCCGGCTCTTTCGCCCGTTTGATATAGAGTCATTTGTCTCAGTTTTTCCTGATTCGGTGCAGCAAGTATTGGTGTTAGATCGAACGAAGGAACCGGGGGGAGTTGGTGAGCCGCTCTTTTTAGATGTGGTAGCTGCCTTAAGAAATAGGAGTGACATCGAGTTTAAGGGAGGGCGATTTGGATTGGCATCTAAAGAATTATCTCCGGAGGCGATTGTGGCGGTTTTTGCTCATGGAGCAGCAGATGGCGATCATGATTTTACAGTTGGGATTGAAGATGATGTCACGCATCGTTCGATTCCGATTGGGAAGCGGTTGGAAGTGGAGCCGGCAGACGTTCGTGGTGCTATTTTTTGGGGCTTCGGTTCTGATGGTACAGTTGGCGCGTGTCGTAGCAGTGTAGAATTAATTGGGGAAAAGACGGCGTTGAATGCACAGGGTTATTTTGTCTATGACTCGAAGAAAGCAGGCGGTGTAACTACGTCTTATTTACGGATTGGATCTGGGGCGTTAAATTATCCGTTTCTTGTTCAGCGAGCTGGCTATGTAGCTTGTCATAAATCAGTGTCTACTTGGGTAGGTATAATATGTTGGAGCCACTTGAACATGGCGGGGTATTTGTTTTGAATTCGGACATTCCAACGAATCAGTTGTTTCGTCGTTTAACTGAGCGCGATCAGCGTATTTTAATAGAGCGGCGTATACGCTTTTATAATATTAATGCATTAGAGATCGCACAAAACGTAGGATTGGGAAGTCGAATTAATACCGTGATGCAGACGCTCTTTTTTGGCTTGAGTGATTTGATGAGCCGAGAAGAAGCAACGAAATTGATAAAACAATCCGTTGCGAAACAATTTGCTGCAAAGGGCCAAGATATTATTGCGATGAACGTAGCAGCGGTTGAGATGGCATGGAGTGGCATAGAGGAAGTAGATGTGCCGACTCATTCAGCTCAGTGCGCGACTCCTCCAGAGTTACTTCCGCCTGATGCTAATGCATTCGCTCGTGAAGTCATTTTGCCTACGATGAAATTAGAGGGAGATACGATTCCTGTTTCAAAAATACCGGTTGATGGAACGCTTCCGCTGGGTACGGCGCGATTAGAAAAACGGCGGATCGCACCTCAGGTGCCGAAGTGGATTAAAGAGAATTGTATTCAATGTAATCAATGTGTAATGGCATGTCCACACGCCGTGATTCGAGCAAAACAAGTGGAACCGAAGCAGATGGAACAAGCACCGGAGTCATTCGATACCATACCTTCGATGAGTTTAAATGAGCGGAAATTAGAATATCGGATTCAGGTCTATTTGGAAGATTGTACGGGCTGCGGTGTCCTGTATTGAGACCTGCCCGCCAAAGTTAAAAGCATTAGAATTTACGACGCTTGAAAAAGGCGATACTGCAGCCGAGGTTGATAACACGAGTTTTTTTTGATGCACTTCCAGATGATGTATATGATGGGTGTCGATACATCGACGGTAAAGGGAATTCAATTGGAGCGCCCTTTATTTGAGTTTTTCAGGTGCATGCGCAGGTTGTGGTGAAACACCTTATTTGAAGTTATTGACGTTGCTCTGTGGAGAACATTTATTAATGGCAAATGCGACAGGCTGTTCGTCGATTTTTGGCGGTACATTTCCGACGGTACCGTATTGTACGACGGATGAGGGTCGGGGTCCTGCGTGGGCTAATTCTTTGTTCGAGGATAATGCAGAATATGGCATGGGATTTCGGTTGGCCGTAGAGAGCAATCGTTCTCTATTGCGTAATCGGGTTGATTTGCTATGTGCGGATGGAGTACATGCAGACCTTGATGCAGCGCTACGCCGGGCAGTAGATCTTGGTGAGGTGAATCATTTTTCCGAGGAAGCATTGGCGGCTCAGCGGGCGGCACAGATTTTATTACGAAGAGAGCAGGGAACTCATCCGTTGATTGATTCAATTATCGAACTTCAGGACTATTTTTTGGATAAAGCGATTTGGATTGTGGGCGGTGATGGATGGGCATATGACATCGGTTATGGTGGTGTGGATCATGTATTGGCATCGGGATGTAATGTGAATTTGCTAGTGCTGGATACGGAAGTTTATTCGAATACAGGTGGGCAGGCCTCAAAGGCCACGCCGATGGGGGCGGTGGCGAAGTTTGCGCAGTCGGGGATGCGGGCGTGTAAGAAAAATTTGGGTTATCTCTGTATGAATTATGGAAATGTGTATGTGGCTCAAATTTCAATGGGAGCGAATCGGGTGCAGACTCAGCAGGCCTTTATGGAAGCAATGGCGTATAATGGGCCTTCGTTGATCATTGCCTACTCACCTTGTATCGCGCATGGCATTAATATGATGGAGAGTGCCAAGATTTCTAAAGATGCGGTTGAATGTGGTTATTGGCCTTTATATCGATTTAATCCGAGTTTAGCTAAAGGGGAACGATTTAGTTGGGATGCCCACGAACCTCGGGGTGACTTTCTCAATTTCGTTCAGAATGAGCGACGGTTTAGCGCGCTTTTTGAGCGTGCACCGGACGAAGCAGATGCCTTGTTGGAGAAAGGCCCGTAAAGAGTCGCAGCGTAACTGGCGCTTTCTACAGAAGCTTGGTGCGTTGATGAATTAAAGAAATAGGTTTTGTTCACTTAAAGAGCTGATCGTTGAGACCTTGGTCACGGGCACGGGTGATCCATTTTTTTTCGCGGCGGTGCATACTGGTACGTTTTTGAGGGGTGTCGTCGGTCGCGCCGTTTAGATGATCGAAGCCATGGGCGATATAGAAGGCGAGTTCAAAATTACGGTCACCGCGTTGAAGGCCTTCTTCGTGGGCCCGTTGCACATTAATAATTAAATCGCCGGTAAGGTGATTGGATTCACCGGGAATAGGTTCGTGTCGAAAGCTAATCACATCGGTAGGACAGTTTTTGGCAAAATATTCACGGTTAAATTTGGTGATTCCAATGTCGTCGGTTAGTAGTAGAGTGATATCACCCCATACAGATTGTGGAGATTCAATCTGTGATCCAAGCCAAAGAGAAAGATCTTTGATCGTTGCCAGATTAAGAGATTGTTGGGTTTGTTGATTCTGGAGATGTATCTTCATTCGATTTATAGGCTACGCGTCCGTGGAGCATATTGGAAAGCGAAAAGATGAGGGACTCTTTGATGGTGCTTATTTCTGCCATGGTGAGTTGGGCTTGGTCGAGTTGTCCATCTCGTAATTTCATGGCAAAGATTTCGTTAACGAGATTGGTTATTTTTTGGGGGGTTGGTTTCTGAATCGAGCGTGAGGCGGCTTCTACAGCATCGGTTAGTGAAAGGATTGCCATTTCAGGTGATTCAGCTGGTGCACCTCCGTATCGAAAGTCAGCTTCATTGAGAGTTTCATTAGAGTTTTGCTCGGCAATTTGTTCCTGGGCTTTGTTGTAAAAGTAGTGAATCAGACCGTTGCCGTGGTGTTGCTCTATGGCATCTAAGATGGGGGTAGGTAATTTATGACGTTTAGCTAATGCAAGGCCTTCTTTTACGTGGGATATAATCACAATGGCACTCATGTGCGGTGATAGGTCGTCGTGTGGATTATTACTGTTTTGAATATTTTCGGAAAAAAATTCGGGCTTCGCCATTTTACCGATGTCGTGGTAGTAGGCACAAACACGCACCATAAGTGAATTTGCACCAATCGTTTCTGCGGCATTCTGTGCAAGCGTGGCTACCATGAGAGAGTGATGATAGGTACCCGGAGCTTGAATGGCCATTTTCTGCAAAATGGGGTGTCCCATGTCAGAAAGTTCAAGTAGAGTGATATCGGTGGTAATACGGAAACATTTTTCAAAAATCGGAATAAAGAGCAGTGTAAGAATAGTGGCAAGGGCGGCAGAGATGAGTGCACTGAGAAGCTGTTCAGCCAAGATGATCAGGCTGGGCTGATTAAAAATAGCAATGATACAGGCGAAGAGAATATTGACGCCTGCAATCCAGAGACCGGATTTATATAAACTAGAGCGGCGGTGAACGTTTCGTGCCGCAGTGGTAGCTGTGACCGTTGTAAAGATCCCAAGAACAAAGACACTGAATGATTGGTCGAAGTAGACTGCAGTTGCAAAGCTACACCAGAAGCCAAGAGCGAGCGCAGCTCCTCCGTTAATTAATATGGCTGCCATTAGAACGGCGAATGCGTGCGGCACAAGATAGATTAGTGAGGAGGTCGGCACCAGAGTGGTTTGCAATGATAAATAGGTGAGAAGACGAGCGAATCCTAAAGTGAAAAGGGAGAGAAGTGCGAGTAGACCTATTCGATCGGATTGGCAAATCAAGTTGGGCTGAATAAGTCGAAGTAAAATGGCGGTAGCGATAAGGGCTGCTAGTAACATGATAGATTGAGCAACGGCTTCTAGACGGCGCTCGTTCAGGTCTTTTTCTTCGAGTAGTTGTTCAGCATGGGCTTGAAGAAAGAGCAATGTTTGCGGTGTAACGGGCTCATCTGCGCGTACGAGCGGAGTGCCGGCAGGGTAGGCTTGGATAACGGGGTCAATTGTATCTATGGCTTTTTCGCGGCGCGAGTTGGTTCGCACATCATCATACGTCAAATTGGGCCGAATGAGGGTGTTTGCGAATTGAGGAACGAAGGAGCGGTAGGTGCTATTTGAGAGTAATGATTTAAAGGTACGCTGTGCGCCTTCTATCGAATGTACTTTTTGAAGTGTGATCGTTTGTTCGGATCCATTACCAATGGTGGTGAGTCGTCGAGTGGATTCCCCTTGGAAGAGGGCCATGCGTGCTTCATCCGAGATGATACCCGTCTCCATGACGGTCATTACGGCATTGCTCATCTGCTGTTGAAAATTGATGAGTTTGTCGGCCGAACAGAGCTCAATAAGTTGTCTTGCTTCCAGTTGGGTTCCGATTAGTAGGTCTTGAATGGATTGCTGGATTTGTGGCTGTTGATTGGTGGAGGCTTGATCGTATTCGCTTAATCGGGAGGTGAGAGTGTTGATGAGCTGGAGAGCTTGTTGAGTCGGATCAGTATCCAATTGAAAAATAGGTGCAATTTCAGCAGCCGCTTTACTTTTTGCAAAGGATGTTTCGCTTAGGTTTTCACACGTAAAGGGGATGGAAGCAATAAGAGTCGCAGGGGCTTTTTGCCCTTCAACTAAATCAATTTCTGGAATAACCCCGCTACCAAAGAATAGAAGGAGAGTGATGATCCAAAGAAGAGCAGCAATTCCAATCGGCTTGGCATCGATGGTTCGATGTAGCGGAGTTTCTGTTTTACGTTCTGCCATTCGTTTATTTTTTTTGCGCAAGGTAAAGGCCATGGTTCTCTCCTTAAGCTTTCGGTTCCTGGTGATCTTGGTAGGCTTCAATAATACGTTGCACTAATGGGTGGCGAACAATATCGCTACGGGTTAATTCACAAATGCCTAAGTCAGGAATATTTCTTAAAATCTTTTGCGCTTCGAGCAGGCCTGAATGGGTACTATCAGGTAGGTCTACTTGCGTAGGGTCACCGGTAATAACACATTTAGATTCATATCCCAAGCGGGTAAGAAACATGAGCATTTGTTGACGGGTAGTATTCTGTGCTTCATCGAGAATAACAAACGCATGATTAAGAGTTCGTCCGCGCATGTAGGCAAGGGGGGCGACTTCGATGATACCGCGTTCGATGTTTTTTTCGATAAGCTCAGCGGGAAGCATGTCGTGTAGTGCATCATATAGAGGGCGGAGATAGGGGGCAACTTTTTGTTTAAAATCACCCGGGAGAAAGCCGAGATGTTCGCCTGCTTCAATGGCTGGGCGTGTGAGAATGATTCGACTTACTTCTTCGTTGAGCAAGGCAGAAACGGCTTTTGCCATGGCAAGATAGGTTTTGCCGGTTCCGGCTGGTCCAATTCCAAAGGTAACACTTGAGCGTTGAAGAGTATCTACATAGCGCTGTTGCCCTAAGGTACGGGGGAATACATCGGGTTTGCGTGGGCCTACAGAAATTCTAATTTCGGCAAGTTTTTGGAATGGGTTATCTTGTCCGTTGCGCATTGCTTGGTAGCAGTGGGACACGGTTTGGGGATCGATGGGAGCCTGTTGTCGTGCTTGGCGAAGATCTTCGATGAACTGAATACTCTTCTGCGTGTTCTCTTTTTCGGAGTTTATCTGGGCGGTGCAATTTCGCAGAATAATTTCTATCCCTAGTTCTTCATCAAAGAGTGGGATTAGCGGTGCGAGTAATTCTCCGATATCGCGGGCTTCGTTGATTTCTTCAAAATGGATGACAGCGTTATTCATGATTAAATATTATCTGGTGCTTGTTGGGTGGTAGATTGCTTATTTGTTTATATTTGGGGTTAATTCGTGCACTAAAAGCGATTTGGGCGGGTGCGTCAATGGCATAGTAACGAAGGTTCAGGGTAGTTATAAAGGCTTAGTAGAGTGGATATCGGCAGAGCATTCCTTCAAGTCCCCCTGTCCGAAGGGGCCATTTTTGGTCGGGTTTCAGTCCAAGTTTTTTACTGAGGGTGGGTTCGCCAAAATAGACAAAGGCAGTTGATCCCGTACATTTTTGTTTTAGAAAATCACCAAATTCTTTGAGTAAAAGCTTGGTTTGTTCGGGTGATTCCATTCGGATTCCATAGGGAGGATTAGTGATAATGCAGTTATTATTGAGTGATTCAATTGATCGGAAGTCTTGGGTTTGCAGTTTGATATTTTTCCCGTCGGGAAGCATTGCAATGTGAGTAGAGGCCGCTTGAATGGCAGTCGCATCAATATCGCTTCCACTTATTTGATTTTCGGAAAGAGGCGTTACTGCTCGATTTGCTTCGGTTTTGATTTGGTTCCAGAGCGTGGCATCAAAATCCGGCAGGCGAAGAAACCCAAATTTTGATCGGAAACGAGCTGCAGGCAAGCGAGTCTGTTTCATGGCGGCTTCCATGAGGAGTGTGCCAGAGCCACAGAAGGGATCGAAGAGGGGTTGGCTGCCGTCCCACTCGCTGAGGCGAAGAATGGTTGCAGCGACGTTTTCTTGCATGGGAGCGGCCACACGTTCGGTACGATACCCTCGTTTGTGAAGAGATCCTCCCCCAAGATCGACGCTAATGCGGGCGCGATTTTTATGAACGTAGAGATTTAGTTGTAGATCGGGGAATCGTGTATTGACATTCGGTCGTTCTCCATAAGCATCACGAAATTGATCTACGATTGCATCTTTGAGAACTTGAGCGGCATAGTTAGAGTTCCGTAATTGACTGTCGGCGGTATTGGCTGTGATGGCGAAGGTTTTGGTGAGCGTTAGAAAATCGGTCCAGTCGATTTGCTGTACGGTCTTATAAAGGTAGTTTGTTGAATGACAGTTGAAATGAATCAGTGGTGCCAAAATTCGAGTTGAGATTCGGGTCATGTAGACAAGACGGTAGAGAATTTCTGAATCTGCTTTAAAGTAGTATCCAAGGTGCCCTTTTTTAAGGGAGTGAGCGCCCAGTTCTTCAAGTTCTGAGGCCGCAGCTTCTTCTGCACCTCCGGCATGTTGTGCAAAAAATTGGTGGTGTTCTTGATAGAGGTAGGAGCTCATACCTGTTTGGCTGGACGGTTTTGATCGTCGAGAAAAAGAACACGGGGTTGAAAGGAGGTTGCTTCTTGGTCATCGATTATAGCATAGGAGATAATGATAATGCGATCGCCGACGGCTGCAAGTCGCGCTGCTGGTCCGTTGAGTTCAATTGCCCCACTTTTTCGTTCTCCGGAGATGGTGTAACTCACAAATCGTTCGCCGTTGTTTAGGTTAACGATTTGCACTTGCTCGCCAGGGAGAATGTTGGCTTGATCCAAGAGTTCTTGGTCGATTGTTACACTACCTTCATAGTAGAGCTCTAGCCCCGTAATAGTAGCGGTGTGTATTTTCGATTTTTTCATTATGCGTTGCATGTCTTCTCCTCAGAGTGATGAGATAGTGAGTTGATTGGTCTAAATCGTCAATATCTTGTTGAATATGTTCTTCCTGGGTGAAAGGTTTTTTAAACGAATCACGAAATATAATCATATACAGATATCTCCAGGGGGTTTTACACATGAAAGGTTATCTTTATTTAATGATCGTCAATCTTGCGACTAGCTATATAATGGACTGATTTTAAGATGTCATTGGTTGGTGTGAGCGCGTTAAACAAATTAAGTAAGAAAAAACTGCAAGATTGGGCAGGTTGGAAGGCCTTCCGCGATGGTCAGGCTCTATTTGAGCGGGGCGTTGTTGAAAAGATCCAAGTAGATGATCCTTTTATCACAGGTCAGTTGAATCTCGGACCGCGAGGTATGCGAAGTCGATTTGAGGTTCTATCGAATGGATTGGTTGAAAACCATTGTCCTTGTCGAGACAATCAAGAACGCGGATTAATCTGTTCGCACTTGGTTGCGATGGGGCTGAAATTTCTGGAAGATCAAAATGTCGAAGCGGCGGTGGCCTCAGGAGATTCATCTCGTCTCGAGCAAATAGAGCGAAGTGCAAAAGGTGTTCGTATTAGACGTGCTCGGAAATCGACCCCTGGTGCAATGGCGGCATCGTTGAGATTGGTATTAGGTAAAGATTGGAAAACCGAGCTTGATAAATTCGCACTGCAGTTTGAGGTGATGCTTGATGAACAAGGCACGTTACATCCGATCACGTCGATTCAACCAGATCAGGCGGTTTATCTGAAGCGTTCTGATGATCTGTTACTTCAGGTAATTGAAGGTTTTAGTGGGGGAGCAATCAAGACCGATGTGCGTGTTTCGATGGCGCAGTGGGTAGAAATATTAAATAAATGTTCCAGTGAAAGTCTGCTGATTAAGGTGGGCTCGGAAAAACTGACGGTAAGTAAACGCGATATTAAACCCGAGTTGACGATGGATTTAGATCGTGAAACGGGTGAGTTGTTATTGGAGATTTCATGGTTGGATGAGACGTTGATAGAGCCTCGATTTATGTTGGGCGATAAAGAGGCTTGGGTGGTGAGTGAACGTGAATTTCGTCCGCTTTCGCATCGAATGCCAGATTCATTGCGCTCAATTTATAATAATCCGCTTCGGATTCCACGTGAGCAGGTTCCTTCGTTTTTGATGAGTGAGCTGGTGCAACTAGAAAAAGAGATTCAGGTGAGCAAGCGGATTACGGCGGATTTATTTTACATGAAGCCGGCAAAGCCGAGTTTTCGTCTGCATGTGAAAGGCAGTCCAGCGTCGCTTGCTGCGCGCTTGCTTGCTACTTATGAAGTAGGGGATGAGCTAATAGCGGGTCGAGCGGATCGTCGGGGTAACTTTGCGATACCGGATGAGCGTGATTTATTAAAATATCGAATTCGAAATATGGCGGCTGAAAAGCAGGCGGTGGAGTTGTTGGCTCAGGTCGGTTTTGTGGGTCGAGCAGGAGATACGCTGCGCAATATAGAAGGTGTCGAAGAGGTGTTGAATTTTTTAGGATCTGGTGTTCCTCAGATCCAGCGATTGGGTTGGCAGGTGGTGTTGGAGGGACGGGTGCGACCCTTTATGGAGAAAGCTGAGACGGTTCGGCCTACAGTTCAGATTCAAGAGAGTAAGGATGGCAGTTATTTCGATTTAAATTATTCGTACGAAACGGAAGTATCCTCTATTACAGAGAATGAAATCCGAGCGGCATTGAAAGCGGGAAATTCGTTTGTTGAAAAAGCAGGCAAAACAGTGCTATTGGATGGCGACGCGATTATGCAGGCGCTCGAGGTTTTTGAAGATTGTGCATCAAAGGAACGTTCCCAAGGGCATCGGGTTGAGGCGATACATGGAAGTTATGTTTATGCTACGCTCGATGCGCTCGAGGGAATTAATTTAGAAGCTAATCAGTCTTGGCTAGATCGAGCCAAGCGTCTGCACACTCAGGAGACGGTGGTAGAGGTTTTGCCGAGTGCGGCATTGAATGGTAAGTTACGCAGTTATCAACAAGAGGGTTTGAATTGGCTACGTTTTTTGGAGCAGCGCGGATTTTGCGGTATTTTAGCTGACGAAATGGGTTTAGGTAAAACTCTGCAAACGTTGGCATGGTTGCAGTTGAAACGATGTGATAAAGTCCATTCAGGCTTGTCTGCATTAATTATCTGTCCGACATCATTGGTGGAAAACTGGCATGAAGAAGCGGCCCGATTCACGCCGGATAAAAAGGTGTTGGTTTTGCATGGAGGTGATCGTCATCGATTGTGGAAGAAAGTAGATTCAGCCGACATAGTGATCACATCTTATGCGTTGATGCGACGTGATATTGAAAAGCATTTAAAGCGGACTTATTCAGTCGCTATTTTAGATGAAGCACAGCAGATTAAGAACCGTTCTACCCAAAATGCATTGGCGGCAAAACGCTTGTTAGCGCATCACCGTTTGGTCTTAAGTGGCACACCGATTGAAAACAGTGTGACGGATTTATGGTCGATTATGGATTTTCTGATGCCAGGATATTTGGGTGATCATAAGAGTTTCCATGAGCATTATGAATTACCGATTTTGCATGGGGGAGATGAAGGCGAAAATGCACAAGCGAAATTACGGCGTAAATTACATCCCTTCTTATTACGACGCTTAAAAAAACATGTGGCGAAAGATTTACCCCCGAAAATTGAGCGGATTGCGCCGTGTAAATTAACGGGTGATCAGTTGGTCGTTTATAAACAAGTTCTTGCCGATGCGCGTGGTCGTATTGAGAAAATGGTTGAGAAGCGTGGCTTTAATCAGAGTCGGATGGAGATTCTCAAAACTTTATTGAGGTTACGCCAGACGTGTAATCACATTGATTTACTTAAAATGGAGAACGTTAAAGCTAAACAGCCTTCTGGTAAGATGGATCTATTCTTTTCATTATTACAGGAAGCGATTGATAGCCGTCATCGAATTTTGGTGTTCAGTCAGTTTACGGGAATGTTAGCTATCTTAAAGAAGGAGATGGAGAAGAAGAAACTAAAGTACTGTTATCTCGATGGGGGAACCAAAGATAGGCAAGATGTGGTTCGATTGTTTAATCGAGATCATTCAATTCCGGTCTTTTTGATGAGTTTGAAAGCTGGCGGAACAGGTTTAAACCTAACTGGGGCTGATATGGTAATTCATTTTGATCCATGGTGGAATCCGGCGGTGGAAAATCAGGCAACGGATCGTGCGCATCGGATTGGTCAGAAGCGCACTGTCTACAGTGTCAAACTTATCACCAAGGGGACGATTGAAGAGAAAGTCTTGGCGTTACAGGAGAGCAAGCGGACTATTATGGATGCGACATTGGTGTCGGATGAGCAGATTATGCAGAAGTTAACATGGGAAGATGTCCAGCAGCTTTTGGTGCTTTAACGACTATTTAACCGCGTCAATGGCCACTACTTTTTTCCACAGTGCGGGCATCTGTGCAAGCGGTACCATGTTAGGTCCATCCGAAAGTGCTTCGTCGGGACGTGGGTGTGTCTCAATGAAGAGTCCGTCGACACCAACAGCGGTCGCTGCTTTTGCAAGATAAGGGGCAAATCGGCCATCGCCACCCGATGAATCGCCTTGGCCTCCTGGGGATTGAACGGAATGTGTGGCATCAAAAATAACCGGATAACCCAAATCACGCATAATAATTAAACTACGCATGTCCGCCACGAGCGTGTTATATCCAAAAGAGGCGCCACGCTCGGTGAGTAAAATTTTTGTGTTGCCAGTTGATTCAATTTTTTTGATGACCTGAGCCATATCCCAGGGAGCAGCAAACTGTGCTTTTTTGACGTTCACTGCACAGCCACTCTCGCCTGCCGCGACCACAAAATCGGTTTGGCGAACAAGAAAAGCCGGAAGTTGAATAATATCAACGACGTTGGAGGCTATATGAATCTCTTCTAACGTGTGGACATCGGTCAGAATTGGGACGTTATATTTTTCTCGAACTTCAGCCAATATTTCAAGTCCTTTAGAAATGCCCGGTCCACGATAAGCATGGATAGATGTACGATTGGCTTTATCGTAGGAGGCTTTGAATACCAGTGGAACGTCTAAGCGCTTGGCCATGCGAACCAGCCGAGCTGCAATATCCATGGCACTCTTTCGGCTTTCAACGACACAGGGTCCGGCGATTAAAGCGAGTGGGTGACGGTTGCCAAATCCAACTCCGTTAACGGTAAAGTTTTTACTCATGATAGATTCCGTTCCTGAATTATTTTTTCTGCCTGTATAAGATCTTCGGGGGTATCAACACCAATTCCGAAATCATTGGTTTGAATCATGTGGATGCGTCCGCCGATATGCAAGGCTCTGAGTTGTTCAAGTTTTTCAGCTTCTTCGAGTAGACAAGGGGGTGTTTGAACGAGCTGTTGAAGGAAGTCGCGGCGATAACCATAGATACCGATGTGTCTCCAATAGGTATTTGTTGGGATAGTTGTTTTAGCTTCACGAAGGAATGGAATAGCAGCTCGGGAGAAATAAAGAGCTGCGCCGTCAACATTAAAGAGTGCTTTTACAACGGAGGGATCGTTTATTTCACTCTCGTTCGTAATAGGTGTAACTGCAGTAGCCATCTGCCATTGAGGATCTTCGAGGGCCTGCGCTATTTGGTCGATAAGAGTAGGGGCTATGAAGGGTTCATCCCCTTGAATATTTATATAAGCATCGGCGTGAATAGAAGCCACTGCTTCGGCAATGCGATCGGTTCCGGTGGGATGATCGGAGCGGGTCATTTCGATTTGTACGTCTGGTAGTTGAAGCTTTTCGACCACGTCTGCAATTCGTGTGTCATCGGTTGCCACAATTAAAGAATCAATACGGTTGGCTTGTCGAGCTTGTTCAATAACACGTTGAATCATGGGTTTTTCAGCAATCGGTGCAATGCATTTTCCGGGAAAGCGGGTGGAACCCCACCGAGTGGGTATAATGCCAATAATCTTCATGTTTGGCTTCCTTTGTCTTGTATACGTTGTCGGCAGATAATGTTCACGCTGTTAAGTAATTGAGCGGTTTGAGGAGTAAAGCTGTATTCGGTTTCATAAACGACTTCGCGAATTCCCGCATTTATTATCATTTTTGAGCACAGCAGGCAGGGGCTAAGAGTACAATACAAGGTTGAATCTTTTACACTTATTCCATGATAAGCTGCCTGTACAATTGCATTTTCTTCTGCGTGATTGCAAATGCCATTTCCTAGATCACTCCCAGAGGTTGAATTAGAATGTGCTCGAGGACAACCGCCTTCAAAGCAGTTTTTCACGCCTCGGGGTGTACCGTTATAACCGGTAGATATAATACGTTGATCTTTCACAATAACGGCTGCCACTTGCCGGCGAGAGCAATTTGAACGCGATGCAACAACTTCAGCGATGCGCATGAAGTATTCATCCCAATTTGGTCGTTGATCTATATTCATACCACTAAAGTAACGAAAGCCTGAACAGGGTGCAAGGGATAGAATCATTGCAAAGACGTTGGAGATGGAAGAGGAATCACGTAGATTGGACAGATGAATAAGGTCGAAAAGTTTACTAATTGGTTAGCGGGAGCGGCTCAGCGGGTTGGCGCGCATTCGGCTTGTTGTATTCGTCTCGACCATCCGGACTTGCCGGCGGCGATTGCCGCCAATGATCAGCGAGTTGCCGATTGGCTAGCAGCTGGAAAGCAAGGCGAGATGGATTATTTGGAGCGGATGTTGCCGCAAAAATCGGACCCTTGGCAGACGTTTCCAAATGCAAAAGCAGTGATCGTGTTGACATTTACGAATGGGTGGGGCGATCCAGCAGCTACTCACCCGTTTCCGGCGCCGGAGCCGGGCGCACCGGTGGGTTATATCTCCTCCTATGCGCGAGAGATCGATTATCATGCGCGTGGGCAGGCGATTCTTGCGGAGCTCCATCAGTTACTCGGCAAAGAGGTTACAGCCGAAGCGGCGGTCGATACCAAGCCGGTCTATGAACGGCTGTTTGCGACCTTTGGGGGCTTAGGCATTATTGGGGCCAATAATCTATTGCGCGTGCCTGATCGCACGAATGTGCGCGTGTTTATTGGCACCTTATTTGTCGATACGGATCTGCCAAATGTCATTCATGAGGCGAAGATGCCGTTTGGATGCGAGGATTGTATGGCCTGCATTAGTAATTGCCCCACGAATGCTCTAACACCGGGGCAGCCGATTGATGCGCCGCGCTGTATCTCCTATTTGACGATCGAAAAACGCTCGGTACTGAGCCGCAGCGAAGCCGAGATGATCGGCGATTGGATTTTTGGTTGTGATGATTGCTCGAATGTCTGCCCCCCAAAGGAGAAGATCGACTCGCGCATTCCAGTTGCTCTCGACTGGCTCTTGAGTCAACCAGCTGGTGAGATCCGAAGAACGATTCAAGGCAACGCAACCGCCTATGCTGGGGTTACGCAGCTTAGGCGTAATGCTGTGGCGATACTGAAACTACGCAACGATAAAAAAGCCATAACGCTCTTAACCAAAGTAGCTGCAAAAAGTAAAAGTCCTTTAATTCAGGAGCAACTTAAGGCGTGGTAAACCATAAGTAAAATTTTATATTTATTTCTTAGTAAGAAAGTAAAGTAAAAAAGAGAAGTGAAACGATGGTCTGAGCCGTATAGATTGATTCGATGCAGCGAGGTTTTGTTTATATTGGGGTTCTGTGGGGCGTGGTCGGCGTTTCGGCTTTACTATTGCGTGGGCTCTATTGTCTGTTGCCTTATGTCTTTGAGCTTTCAAGCTATGCTTTAGATCAGTGGCATGGGATAGCGTTAGCGGGATCATTGCTCTTCTTAGGTTACGCGGAAGGCTACAAAGGCTTTCAGTTAAAGTTTTCACCGAGGGCGGCTGCGCGCTTAGTGGTCATCAGGCGTGATCCGACATGGGCACGGGTGTTCTTGGCACCTCTTTTTTGTATGGGCTTTTTTGATGCAACACCGAAACGGAAGCGAATTGCGTATGGCTTAACATTAATGGTGATCGCGTTGATTTTCTTAGTAGAGCAGCTGCCACAACCGTGGCGGGGCATTATCGATGCGGGGGTCTTGCTTGGTTTAGGGTGGGGGTTAGGCTCTTTTTGGATCGTGAGTATGCGGGTCTTTTTGGGTATGAGTCTGCCGGTAGATCCGGAGTTGAGTTGAGTGCGTTCCTCTCTTGCGGTTAAAAAAAAGAGACGCTAAAATCGTATGCAATCATAAAGCAGTTATATCACAATAGATCTAATTTAACCTTAAGGGTAGCTACGTGGAATCTATAATTTCTTTTTTTCGCTCCACCATCGTCGTGGACCCGATGAGTCCTTTTTTAGCGTTCGCTATTCTAATTTTGGCCGGCTATCTCGGGGGGTGGGTTGCCAAGTGGGTAAAATTACCGCATGTGACCGGCAATATACTTGGTGGCGTGTTGATTGGACCGGCTGGCTTGGGTTGGTTGGGTGACTATGAGCAGATGAAAACCTTTGCGCCGCTCTCCACCTTTGCGATGAGCTTGGTAGCGGTGAGTATCGGGGGGCATCTTTCGTATCGCCGCATTCATAATTCGATTCGGCGGATTCTCTCGCTCTCCTTTTTTGAAGTGTTGTTCACGGTCAGCAGTGTGATACTGTGTATGCGTTTGGCTGGTATGGATTGGCCAACCACTTTCTTGCTTGGTGCGATCTCGGCATCAACAGCGCCTGCTACCTCGATTGCACTCATTCGCGAGATGCGCGCAAAAGGGCCGTTTGTGAAAACGCTGATCTCAGCCGTTGCCTTGAATAATATTTTCTGTATTACGCTGTTTGTATTAATGCGTACGTTTGTCTCGGCCTATTTTGAAAGTGGTACACCCGTAGCGCGATTGGGTGAAGCGCTCGGATTAACGGGCTATCATTTCTTTGGGGCGCTTTTATTGGGCTTATCGGTGGGGTATATCATTCGCTTGCTGGTAAGTCGGTTTCATCATCATGAGTTCTCGATCTTGTTATTGGCGATTCTTTTGCTCAATGGCGTGGCTGAAATGCTGACACTTTCACCGTTGTTGGTGAATCTCTTTTTTGGGGTCTATTTGGGGAATAGCACCGAAGTGGCCGAGCGACAGCTAACGACGTTAGTGCCGCTTGAACCGATCTTATACATCTGCTTCTTCACCTTAGCTGGGGTCTCTTTACATCTTGATGCAGTCGTAGCGGTGGGAGCCATGGCTCTAGTCTATACCGGCTCGCGTATGCTTGGAAAAACGATTGGTAGTGCGGTCGGCGGCTGGGTTGGGCGCAGTGTGCAGCGTATTCGGCGGCACATGACCTACGCCCTCTATCCGCAGTCAGGTATTGCGATTGGTCTGGTGATTCTCATGAGCAATGATGGCTCTATTCCGGAAGAGATCAAACATACGGTGAGTGCGATTGTACTCGCGGGTGTGACGCTTGCAGAGATCATAGGACCACTCTGTACAAAAGCGGCGGTAAAAAATGCCAAAGAAGATGATCAAGATCGTGAGCGGTTAGTCGAGTTCCTTTCAGAGGAGTTTGTGAAAGTGGATTTAAAAGCAGAAGATAAGTGGGATGCTATTCGGCAATTAAGCGGATTCTTAATGCGTACACATCGGGTCGAACATTTGAGTGAAGATGAGTTATATGAGTCGGTCTGCTTTCGTGAAAATGAGATGAGTACGGCCATTGGCGAAGGGATTGCCATTCCGCATGGTCATGTGGACAAAGGACCGGCGATTCAGGGAGTAATGGGAATTTGTCCGGAAGGGATTGATTTTGATGCGCCGGATGGTGAGCCGGTGAAATTGATATTACTCATTGTGACACCTAATGATAAACGAGATGTGCATTTAAAGGTGTTAGCGAGTTTATCGCGGATGATGGCTAATCCAAAGATTCGAACCCGTTTGATGGCGGCCATTTCGCCAGAGGATGCCATGGAAGTGATTGAGAGCGAAGAGGTGCGTGACTACAATTATTTTCTTGAGCATACGACCGATGAGGGTGTTGCTCGCTAGGAATAAAGCATTTTATTCGAGCTCGTTTAATCGATTTATGGAGCGGTTAATTCGACTTGATGCCAAATTGAGGTTCCGTTAATCAGCAGGTCAAGTCTCTGGCTATCGGAGCTCCATTGAAGATGAGCAACGGGATTTGGCGTATTGGTGAAGGCAGGCCAGTAGAGTTGGTTTTTCCAGAGAAGTGTGCCACTGGGCCGAGTATAGACCTTATAGGAGGGAATGCCTTCGGTATAGTAAAAGGTTTTGAGGCGAGCTTGATGAGTGTCGTTGGGTGCATTGTAGACGTTGTTATTGCTAGGGGGCGTTAGAATTCGGTAAGCGATAAAGAACATGAAGAGTCCCATACCGATTTTCTGAACGGTTTGACGGTTCATAAGCGGTGGAGTAGAACTGATGCCTCGTTTAGTCACTGGTTTCAATTGATTCTGTGGCAGCCGGGGTCTCTTTATCGAAGAAGCGGCCTATGTTAAAGGCTCGGTCTACATCTCGTACCGAGAGAAAGAGCATCGCGCTAATGAGCAAAATGGCAAAGGCATTAACAAGAGATGTAATCACTTTTACAGGAACTTTTCGTCGTGAAATGGCTTCATAAAGAGAGAAGACGATGTGCCCACCATCCAAGACGGGAAGAGGGAGCAGGTTAAGAACGGCAAGGTTAATATTGATAAAGCGGATTAAACCGAGTGCATTTAAGATTCCCATTTTAAGGGCGAACCAGATCATGGTGAAGATGGCTACTGGTCCACCGAGACCTCCGGCGGCTTGTTTGGCTTCATCGGCAGTGGTGAGGGCTTTGAGTAGCCGGAAAATAGAGGAGGCATCGCTTTTTATCTGTTCGATGGGGTTGCCTGAAAGCGTCCAAGGCATCGCGAGGGAACCGCCGAGGCTGACGCCGATGAGCACGCGGTCGCTGCTTTCATCAAAGGCGGGTATAACACTGAGTTGAATGATTTCATCGTTGCGTTCGACTTGCAGGGGAACCTTTTGATTTGCGGTTTCTTGGACTAGTTTGGTGAAGTGGTTCCAATCGGTGACGAGTATGCGGTTAAAGGATATAACGATATCTTCGGGTTGTATACCAGCGGCTTCAGCTGGGGATCCAGGGGTCACTCGACCGAGTACGCAGGGAATGGCTTCGGTGACGCCGGTTATGAAGATTTCACTCTCTTCGGGGTTGTTGGTTTGCAGTGCAATCGTGTGAACAAATGCACCGCGTTCTATGGCGAGCTCACTTTGGAATTGATTGCCACCGAGTAGGGCTTCTACTTGTACATCGTACCAGGTTTTAACGGGATTTCCGTTCACTGCGATAATGCGATCGGCTGGGCGAAGGCCGGCTTCGTAGGCGGCAGATTCAGGAGCTACAGTGCCAACCAAGGCGGGCGCTTCGGGATGATTTCCGAGGGTGACAAGCAGTCCAAGAAGTAGAGCGAAGAAAATGTTGCAGATCGGACCAGCAACGGCAACGGCAATTTTATGCCACGGGGAGACTTCGGGAAGAGGTTGGAGTTGTTCGTTGGAGTTGTCGCCTTGCACTCTTTGCATGCCTTCTGGGTCGAGCTGAGGAAGGGAGACATATCCACCAATGGGGAATAGACAAATTTTATAGATAACACCGTCTATTTTTTTTTGAAACAGCGCAGGGCCCATGCCAATGGCAAAAGCGTCGACTTGCAAACCGCATTTACGAGCCACATAGAAATGCCCCCATTCGTGAACAAAGATGGTGATGCCAAATAAAAAGAGCATCATAAAAACGATATAAATGATTTCAAGCATGGTTAAAGTCTTTCGGTTTTATTTGCCGCTGGCGAGTAGAAATTGAAGATAGATGTAAAACATGGGCGCGGTAAAAAGCAAGCTGTCGATCATATCGAGCAGACCGCCGATACCGTATGCCACGGAACTGGAATCTTTCTGTTTGACGGCGCGTTTAAAGAGCGATTCAACCAGATCACCTGCGGTACCAAAGAGAGGAAAGAGGATGGCGAGAATAATAGCATGCACGAAACTAAAGCGCAGGCTTCCGATATATCCATTACTAATGAATAGCCAAAGTATGTTTGTGAAGAAACAGAAGAGGATGCCTCCGACGAGACCTTCCCAGCTTTTTTTTGGGGAGATGATTGTGGCGAGTTTGTTTCGTCCAAAGCGGCTACCGATAAAATAGCCTCCGGTATCTGAAATTTTTGTGATCAGGACGGTATAGAAGGCGATCCAAGCGGGTTGGGAAATATTGTCGATGAGAAAGAGTCGAATAAAGAAACTGAAGAGAAAGGGAACATAGATGAAGCCGAGCAGGGTGCCGAGACCGTGGTTAAGTCCATCGCGCATATCGGTGTAGCCAAGGAGTCGGTAGAAGGTAGAGATGACAACGAGAAGCATGATCGACCAGAGAAGGGTGTCAGAGGGAAGAATATTTTGATTAGAGGGCATGGGGTTAAGCATGTAGAACCAGGTAGCGATGCAAAATATGATACCAATCGCCGTACCCCATTTACGGGAGGAAGCGAGACCTCCGGCGATAAGCAGGGTGTAAAATTCCCAAAGTGAGAGCCCGCATATGGCTAGAAGAATCAGGAGCGCTATGGGATGCCCTGCAGGTATATTCAGGAAGAGAACAATGATGAGAAGAGCGAGTAGTAAGCCAGTGATGATGCGTTTGATATCCATTAGGATGATCCTTTGGTTGAGTCGAGCGCGCCGAAGCGTCTTTTGCGTTGGTTGAATTCTTGTAGGGCTTCGTAGAATTGAGGTTCTCGAAAGTCAGGCCAAAGGGTGTCGGTAACAACGATTTCGGCATAGGAGAGTTGCCAGAGCATAAAATTAGAGAGTCGGAGCTCGCCACTTGTACGGATCATGAGTTCGGGATCGGGTATATCGGGTAAATATAGGTTGTTTTTGATATGCTTTTCTGAGATTTCGATTGGCTGAAGAGATCCGTTGGCGACGGCTTGTGCAATTTGTTGGGTAGCATGGGTTATTTCTGCGCGGGCACCGTAGCTGAGTGCAATGACGAGTGTATGCGCTTTGTAGTGTTCAGTTTGACGCATAGCCTTTTCGATGCGTTTGCGAATGGGGGCTGGAAGTCGTTCGGTTTGCCCCATGATGCGCAGGCGAATCTGGCTGGCATGTAGTTCTTCCTCATAGGTGTTCAGAGATTCAATGAATAGCTTCATCAATCCTTCTATTTCTTGTGGAGGTCTTTTCCAGTTTTCGGTGCTAAAAGCATAGACTGTAATCACGTTGATTCCCAAGGAGGCGGCGGCACGAAGAACAGCTCGAACCGATTGAGTTCCTTCTCGGTGACCTTCAATTCGTGACTTGCCATTCGCTTCCGCCCAGCGACCGTTGCCATCCATGATGAGAGCTACATGCTGGGGTATAGATTTGAGGGATGGAGGTTGGAGGGTCATTCGCTTCTCAAGATGGTACTCGCTCGTTTGGGGCCTACAGAGAGTATTGAGACCGGTGTGCCAGTAATCCGTTCAAGATAATTTACATACGCTTTGGCTTTTTCAGGAAGCTCTTCCCATGTGGTGCAGTGGGTGGTGGGTGTTTGCCAGCCGGGAATGTCTTCAAAGATTGGTGTGCAACGCTCAAAGGTGCGGAGGGAAGCTGGCATTTGTTCAATCCGTTTTCCGTCTATTGAATAGGCGGTGCAGACGCGAATGGTTTCAAGGTTATCGAGTACATCGAGTTTCATGAGTGCCCATTCACTGATACCGCCAATCATGCACGCATAGCGAGCCACGACTGCATCAAACCAGCCACAGCGCCGTGGTCGTCCAGTAGTGGCTCCAAATTCTGCACCTACCCGAGCAATATGTTCGCCAGTTTGATCGGTTAGTTCGGTTGGAAATGGTCCACCACCAACTCGAGTTGTGTAGGCTTTAATAATACCGATTACCCGGTCGATTGATTGAGGTGGAACACCTGCTCCAGAGGCAACGCCGCCCGCACCGGTATTAGAGGAGGTGACGTAGGGGTAGGTTCCGAAGTCGATGTCGAGCATGATACCTTGGGCGCCTTCGAAAAGGATCTTGTCCTTGTTTTGCATGGCTGTATGCAAAAGAGGAATCGTATCGGTGATATAGGGTTTGAGTTGTTCGGCAGCTTCTTTGACGTTGGTAAGTAACTTATCGATCTCAAGTGGATCTTGGCCTAATGCGATAAGTTGATTGTTTTTTGAGATAGCCATGGTTTCGGCACGTTCCAGAAAGGCGTCTTCAAGCAGATCACACATACGGAGTCCAGTTCGTTCGGCTTTATCACTATATGCCGGGCCAATACCGCGTTTGGTGGTGCCTATTTTGCTCTCATTGGAGCGGGCGCTCTCTTTGGCACCATCGAGTGCTTGATGATAGGGTAGAACCAGATGGGCTCGGTCGGAAATGAAGAGTCGATTTTCGAGTCGAATGTTTCGCTCTTGGAGTTCGCGTAGTTCTTCACAGAGTCCGATTAGATCCACGACGAGGCCGTTACCGATCACGCATTTACAACTTTCGCGAAGAATACCGGAGGGGGTGAGGTGAAGAACAAATTTTTGATCGCCAATTTCAACGGTATGGCCTGCGTTGTTTCCGCCCTGGTAGCGGACAACCCAATCGGCATCGTGCGTTAGAACATCGATGATCTTTCCTTTCCCTTCATCACCCCATTGAGAGCCGAACAGTACCG
>JBJLEJ010000010.1:0-89142 GCA_045565965.1 Pontiellaceae bacterium
GTATCCGATTCACTCCAATAGCTTTTATAAATTTCAGCAGCAGAGCCTCCTTGTGAATCTGTCATTTGATACACACCATTTGCTTGCCCTATATGACCTTCAGCATTTTGAGCAGTATTTACGGTGAAAATAGAGCCATCCAAATTGGAAGCACTGAAATCATCCGAAAAAGCTAGATTAAATGTTGGTGTAACATCGTTATCACCAGAATTATCTCCACCAGAATCAGATGTTGTTGGGGAAAGCGACCACTCATCAATAGATACAGTAGCCTTACTGTCTAAATCAGCATCCCCCCATTTGCTAACTGAAACAGAATTTCTATCCGCTATAATATTAGCTACACCACTGCCATTTCCTGTTCCATTATACAATTCCTGTTCTGTTCCAATATCTACCTGAACAGTTATAGTTACATTTGAATTAGCTCCATCATAAGTTAAGCCAATAATTAGATCATCTCCAGATGTGTAGCCAACATCAGTGTCATTAACTAATGTATACCAACTTCCGCCTGTTCTTTGCTGAATTTTAATTTTCTTGGTAGGTGTGAACATCTTAATTTCAATCTGGTCACCTTCATCCGCATCTTTTCCTTTGAATGTCCATTTGACATCGCTTTGCTCGTCACCTGGTAAATCAATTTGTAATTTCAAAGATGCCTCAAAAGATCCTGAAGTATCCGATTCACTCCAATAGCTTTTATAAATTTCAGCAGCAGAGCCTCCTTGTGAATCTGTCATTTGATACACACCATTTGCTTGCCCTATATGACCTTCAGCATTTTGAGCAGTATTTAAATTAAAGGTAGAGCTATCCAAATCGGAAGCACTGAAATCATCCGAAAACCCAGTGAGTGCAGCATTTGTTGTTATGCTAATTGCAATCACGCTTAATAATGTAAACATTTTCTTCATCATATTTTCTCTCCTGAATAATACATTGCCCACTCTTTTATTTTTTTGAAACAACTGACTAAGTTAACATTTAAGTGATAAATTGCTATAATAGTACCCGCCAAATTTTTAGCTAAATACGACATAAAAGAATATTGATATTGAACCTTGAAATTCACCTATTATAAGGACATTTATTTATCACCTATGGCAAATATATTATTTAACTCGGTGAGTAAAAAATACGTTAACAATATTACTGCTGTTAATGATATTTCTTTTGAAGTAAAAGCCGGAGAACTCCTAATTCTGTGTGGTCCCTCTGGTTGTGGAAAATCAACCGTTCTTAGAATGCTTGCTGGTTTGGAAGATATAAGCTCAGGTGAAATTAGTGTAGATGATGTGGTTATAAATCAAGTAGCCCCAAAAGATCGTGATATTGCAATGGTATTCCAAAACTACGCGATCTATCCGCATATGACAGTCTTTGATAATATTGCATTTAGTCTAAAATTAAGAAAAGTTTCCAAAGATGAGATTAAAAATCGAGTTGAAAGAACTGCTGAGACTCTTGGCTTAAAACATCTATTAGGCCGTAAGCCAAAAACTCTATCCGGCGGTCAACGACAACGAATTGCAATGGGTCGTGCTATTGTTCGCGAACCAGCAATTTATCTTTTTGACGAACCCTTATCAAATCTAGATGCCAAAATGAGAACCGAATTACGTAAAGAGATATTACAAATTCATAATGATTTTGATGCTACCATGGTTTATGTGACTCATGATCAGATTGAAGCAATGACATTAGGCGATCGTATCTGTGTTATGAATGAGGGAGTGATTGAGCAAATTGACCCTCCGCACCAAATTTTTGATTATCCAAAAACACTTTTTGTAGCACAATTTATTGGCACTCCTCCAATGAATACATTCAAGGGGAAGCTTCTCTTGGAGAATAATCAGGTTCTATTTTCTAGCAATTCAATTAAATGCCCTCTCAATGAAGAAAAAACTGATATGCTAAGAAACCATATTAATAAAGAAGTTTACCTAGGCATCAGACCCAGTCACTTATCAATAGCTGAAGACCATGAGACAAATATTATTGAAGGCTCTTTAGAGGTATCAGAGATGCTAGGCGATGAAGTATTAATACATGCAAAATCAGAGGATGGCTCATTTAGTTGTAAAGTGGATCCGCAGAAAGTAAACAACCTGAAGAATAATTTGTTACGATTTTCGATTAATATTACTAAAGCACACATCTTTGACGCAGATTCAGGTGAGAATTTAACTATTCCTACTAATATTTAGAATATAATGATCTATAATTCCTAAATAAATAATCAAGAATTAGACCCAATTAAAGAATGCTGCTGCTTGCTCTTTTACGACATTATAATTTTCTGGAATAAATTGATGTGCCTGCATTCCTAATTTACGAGCAGCTTCAATATTCTCAGCCAAATCATCAATAAAAAAACAATCTTCTGCCGGAACCTGCAACTGATTTATGACCATATTATAGATCCTTGGATCGGGTTTACGAAACCCCATCTCATATGAAAGAAATAATCCAGTTGCCGATGAAAGTAAGTTATCCCAATTCTGCTCAATCGCACTAATATGATATTGAGCTATATTACTTAGTGTGTAGACCGGAATTTTTTTATCAATTGCTTGGAAATAGAGTGCTCTTCCAGACTCATTAGCTGTAAATATTTGCTGCCAAGCTTGCTTTAAATCCTCGACTGACCAAGTGGTATTGTAATGTTGATTCATACGATCAACATAAGTTTGGTCTGAAATATCTCCTCTCTCAACGGCATGGTATAGCTCTTCTTCGACATCCCCATCCATACCCACACGTTTACCTGATATTTCTTCGTATTTATTTAAAAAATTTTCATATGTGAAATCACAGAGCACATTTCCAATATCAAAAAGAAAAATTTTCATATTCGAAGCGTTTCATGTTCTTTGTGTGGCGACAAATAATTTTATCTTAAAAATGTTCATGTGGTTGTAAATAGCGCCAAGCTCCTTCGGGTAAATTTCCCAACACAACCTTGCCAATACGAATGCGTTTTAACCCGACCACTTTAAGTCCAACTAACTCACACATTCTTCGAATTTGGCGCTTTCTTCCCTCACGAAGTATAAATCGTAATTGATCTTGATTCTGCCAATGCACTTTTGCCGGTTTAAGTATTTTTCCATCTAACTGCAAGCCATGATTCAGCTGCTTCAAACCCCTTGCATCCAACTCACCCCGAACACGCACCAAATATTCTTTGTCTATAGAAGAGTTTTCTCCAATTAATTTACGAGCTACACGCCCATCCTGCGTTAACACCAAGAGTCCATTTGAGTCGATATCCAATCGACCGGCTGGTGCCACGCCATTAAGTTGATCATACGAAAATACTCGTGCCGTACGATCCCCCTTCCATTGGTTTTTCTCCTCAACAAGCGAAACAGCAGCTTTGTATCCCTCCTCCGGTTGCCCAGAAACATAGCCAATGGGTTTATTTAATAGAAAAGTAGCTAGCTGTGCTTGCTCCTCTGTACCGCTCTCGTTCAATACGATGTGCGCATCGGGGCGGACTTTACTGCCCAAACGATCCACGACCTCACCATCGACGCTCACCCATCCGCGTTCAATATATCGATCCGCTTCCCGCCGAGAGCAGAGCCCGCGTGCAGCCATAATTTTGGATAGTCGCTCCTGCTCCACCTTTACCGTTTCCAAAAACTGGGCAGGAAAAGAATCAATACGGTGTAGAGTTCTAACCGCCCTAGCAACATCAGAAAGGTCAGAAATGCCTGCCCTGCCACGGGAATCGCTGCATAGTTTTGAGTCGCCCCTACCGCATTCAAACCCGGACCAATATTTCCCAGTGTAGCAATCACCGAGGTAGCAGCCGTCTCCAAATTCGGAGTGAAAAAAGTCATAATGAAAGAGCCCAACGCAAACACCAACACAAAGATGGCAAAGAACGCGCAGATATGCGCAATAATCACAGGTTCAATCGGCTTACCCCCCAACTTCGGCTGAATCACCGCTGAAGGACGCATAAATACCTTTATCTCCCGTATCATCATCTTCACAATGATATAGACGCGCACAATTTTCATACTGCCGCCCGTCGACCCCGCACAGCCCCCAAAAAACATCATCCCAACCAACAGAATACGAACCGCCTCCGGCCACTGATCAAAATCAGCCGTTGCAAACCCCGTCGTCGTAACAATAGAAACTGTTGTAAATGCTGCCTGCCGCAAAGACACCCCAAACGAAGCCAAATCCGCCAGATACACATTCAACGTAATGACCGAAATCACAATAAGCAAAAGAATCGCATAAAAACGAAATTCTGCATCTCGCCAATAGGCACCCGGTTTTCCTGTCAACGCGCGATAATGCAACGAGAAATTGATCCCAGCAAGAAACATAAAAAAAGTGATAATCCAATCAACAGCCGCACTGTTAAACGCACCAATACTCGCACTCCGAGTCGAGAAGCCTCCCGTGGCCATCGTCGTGAATGTATGACAAATCGCATCAAACCAATTCATATTACCAACAAATCGCAGCAACAATGCCTCCGAAACTGATAACAAAAGATAGACCCCCCATAACAACTTCGCTGTTGTTGTAATCCGTGGCGTCAACCGATCCTTCGACGGGCCCGGCATTTCAGCTCGGAAAATCTGCATTCCGCCCACACCCAAGAATGGCAAGATCGCCACACATAAGACCAGTACACCCATACCGCCAAACCAATTGGTCAACGCCCGCCAAAAATGAATCGAACGCGGCAACGACTCCAAATCAGTTAAAACCGAAGCCCCCGTAGTCGTGAATCCCGACATCGTTTCAAACAACGCCGAAATCGGATGCTCAATGACCCCTGAAAACAGATATGGAAGCGAACCAAAAATCGTAACCGTTAACCATCCGAACGTCACAACCCCAAAGCCATCCCGCCGCGATAGATTCACCGGTCCACGCGTTAACCAGCGTAACAACAAGGCAAAAACAACCGCCAATCCCCCCGCGAATAAAAAACTATAGCGCACCGCTACCGACTCGGCATAATAAGAGGAAATACCGGCACAACCTATCATCGCCAATCCAATGACTAGCGTCAGATATGAAACCAACTGAAATACGGCTCTACGATTCATTGTCTATTGAAATATCGTTCGAATATGTCCTACTTCATCCGCATGGGTAAACACCAACACCCGATCCCCCGCTAAAAGCTGCAGATCTCCTTTGGCTGTATGTACCGCCTGCTCACGCAACACCGTTGCGATCACCGACCGCTCCGGCAACGAAATATCCTTAATACAAATCCCATCAATCTCATGTCCCGGCGCCACCACCATATCCAACAGTTCACCCGGTAAATTATGTAATAACGCCGCCGCCCGAACTCGCTTCGAACGCAACCAATGCAAAATCGTATGCGTCGTCGAAATATACGGGCTCACGACCCGATTCACCAAATACAACTGCTCCACCACGGGTACAAAATCAGTCCGCGCAATCTGCGTTGCCGTAAATGCCGCCCCCATCTTCTGCGCCAACAAACAATTCATAATATTATTCTCATCATCGCCCGTAAGCGCAATGAACGCCGTTTGATCATGAATACCCGCCTCTTCCATCGCGCTCTCCGTCAACGCATCCGCTCTCAATACCAACGTTGAATCCAATTCCGCCGAACAAGCCACCGCCCTTGCTTCATCCAACTCGAGCAACACACAATCAAAATCTTTTTCTACCTCCTGTGCCAACATCAGCCCCAGATCGCCACCTCCACCAATTACCACACGTTCAAACGGCTTTACATCTGGACTCACCCACGTGAAGAAACTAGTTACTTGTTCACGTGTTCCTACAATATAAACCAAATCATTCTGCTCGAACGTTGTATTTCCCCGAGGCACCACCAGTTCATCCCCCCGCCGAATTGCAATCGCCCGCACCTCCTGCATCAAATCCAACCGGTTACACTCTGCCGGGGTCCGATCCATCAACGGGCTTACCGCCGTCACTCGACACCCAGCCACAATCACCTGTCCATCAAACAGATCAAACACTTCATGCGCCCCTGGCATCAGCAACATATTAAAAACCTCGCGCGCACACTCCTGTTTCTGGTTAATCACCAGATCAATACCCATCCGCTGCAAGTCATAAGTCTCTGTCTCCGCCAAAAATGCCGGATCTACCACCCGAGCAATTTTCCCTTTCGCTCCAGCCGCATGTGCCATCAAACAACTTAAAATATTCACTTCATCGCTATCCGTCACCGCAATTAGCAAATCAGCCCGCTCCACCTGAGCCTCTTGTAAAACCGTCGGATGCGTTCCCTCACCACAGACAGAAAGAATATCCAAGCCCGCCTCCGCCTCTGCTAATCGATTCGCATCCGCATCAACCATCACTACACTATGCTTCTCTTCACAAAGCCGCATCGCAAGCTGTCGACCCGCATTCCCTGCTCCAATAATCACAATTCGCATTTTGTTCTCCCCCGCCAACCGAATCTATTTTTTTCAGAAAGGCGATAAACCCGAAGTGAAGCATACCCGATAAGGAAGGTGCAATGCCCAACCCTTACCATTCTTCACCTCTAAAAACCTAAAAAAATTCAAAAAAAGCCCCTTTTTCCATCTTTCAAAACAATCAATCTTGCCACATCCACATTTGACCTTCACCATCGAAAACATTACACCTACAAAGAAAGTTTCAACCGGCGTCATGATCTTAAAGCAACAACCTCAACTCGATCTCCATCTCATCCACTATAGCGGAGATGAAATCACCTTCACCCTTACCCTTGCTACCCCCCAAGAAGGTCATGCCTATTTACGCACCAACCTGGACCGAGGAAAAATTCGTCTTGAAGAAATCGTCCGCCATGCCGAAGAAAACCTCCCGCCGCTCGACCGCGACTGGCACGATATTCCCATGCAAAAAAATCCAGACGGCACCTGGGAACTCACCCTCCCACTCACCCACGTCGGACGATATGAAGCCAAAACCTATTTCCGCACCCCTGATCAAAAGTTCCACTGGCCTCAAGGACGCAACACCATCATCAAAATTGAACCCGCTGAAACCATTTCAAATAACACGGTTTATACCGCCTTTGTTCGTCTCTTTGGTTCCGCCCGCAATCAAGATGCCGTACAACCCCAACACCAAGACGCCGTGGATCAACTCGCCCAAGCAAATTATTCCGTACTCCCTCCCTCCGGCACCTTTCGCGACCTCCTTGAACAACTCGACTTCATCATCGGCCACCTCCGCTGCCACATCATCCAACTTCTTCCCATTCATCCCACACCCACCACCTTCGCCCGTATGGGTCAATATGGTAGCCCCTTCGCTGCCCTTGATCTCATGGATATCGATCCTGCCCTTGCCGAATTCGACCGCGCTACCACGCCCCTTGATCAATTCCAAGAACTCGTCGACGCTATACACCAGCGCAACGCTCGTATCTACTTAGACATGCCCATCAATCACACTGGATGGGCCTCCCACCTCCAAAACCACCACCCCGAATGGTTTGCCCGAAACCCAGCCGATGACACCTTTAAATCACCCGGAGCTTGGGGTATTCTCTGGGAAGATCTCTCCAAACTCGACTACACAAACCGCGAACTATGGCGCTACATGGCTGATGTATTCCTCTTCTGGTGCCGTCGCGGGGTCGACGGCTTCCGCTGCGATGCTGGCTACAAAGTCCCCATCCCTACCTGGCGCTACATCATCGCTAAAGTCCGCCTCGAATATCCCGAAACCATCTTTATGCTCGAAGGACTCGGAGGCGACCCCGTTATTACCGAACAATTGCTAGACGAAGCAGGCATGAACTGGGCCTACTCCGAAATCTTCCAAAACTACGACCGCAACGCCCTCGAAAACTACCTCCCCGCCAGTTTAGAAATTGCCCGCACCAAAGGCAACCTCATCCACTTCGCCGAAACCCATGACAACGCCCGTCTCGCCGCAAACTCTCCTACCTTCGCCCGACTTCGAACCGCCCTCTGCGCCCTCACCTCCCTCAATGGTGCCTTTGGTTTCTCAAATGGCCTCGAATGGCTCGCCACCAAACAAATTAATGTCCACAACGCCCACAGTCTTAACTGGGGCAACCCCCAAAACCAAGTCGACTGGATTCGCCGCATCCACGCCCTACTCGAAATCCATCCCGCCTTTCACCCCCACGCTCAACTAAGTATCATCACCACCGGAACCGGCAACGTCATCGCTATTCTACGCCAAGACGCCCAACAAAAAAACCGACTACTCATCCTCGCCAACCTCGACCTTGAACACCCCGCCCATCTCTCCCATCGCTACAAAAAACTCAACATCAACCTTCTTGCTGAAACTGATCCAAACACCCCCCTTCAACCCGGTGAAATCCGCTGTCAGACTGATGCATCCCAATGGAAAACACAACTAGACCACCACCTACAATACCCCTATACCGGCTCCACTCATGCTCAAAACCAACGCCTCAAAGCCCACCTCACAAAAACCGCCGAAGCTCTCAAGCTTCCCGTTAACCTCGATCTAAACACCTTCACATCCAACCCCCGTATCTACTGCGAAAACTTCACCAAACCTGCCCGATTTATCCAATGGAATATCCCACACGACCAAAACCGAACCGTCATGATTCCCCCCGGACACGCTCTACTCGTTCAAGCACCCTATCGCTTCATCTGCGAGATTCATCAAGACCAAACCACCCATGCTCACGAAAAATCATTTGAACTCAACTCAGGCACACACGCACTCATTCTCACCCCCCTTCAAGCCTATTCCACCCACCGAATACTCGCCCTTCACCTAACTCACTTTGAACCCGATCATATCCACCGCACCCGCACCCCACTCATCCAACTCAGCTACAGCCAAACTCCCCGCATCCATACCCTCTTCCGAACAATTCCACAACAGCCCGACCAACGCCTAGCCATCTGCACCAACGCACACGGTGCACTCGCACAAGTACGCAGCGCCTGGGCCTCCCTTCAAAGTAAATATGACGCCCTCCTACAAGCCAACCTTCACCCCCAGCTCCCCATCGACCGCCAAACCCTCTTCACCCGCTGCCGAGTCTGGATTCAACGCGAAGGCTTCTCCACCGAACTCACCCTAGCCTGCCAAACCCACTTTGGAACCTCCCCCGACCCCCATACAATCTATTGGCACTTCAACGCTCCCCCCGTCGGACAAGGCTACACACTCCCCCTAACCATCACCCTACGCATGCATGAACAGATGAATGCCATCGAACTAAGCTTTCAACGCCGCACCCCCCACCCAACACCCCGAGGAGCTCCCCTCCGATCAACCCATTACCCTCATCCTACGCCCCGACATCGAAGATCGTCCCAATCATGCCGTCACCCAAGCCTTCACCGGCCCCGAAACTCATTTTCCTAACGCCATTCAATCTCATAAAGAGGGCTTCACCTTCACACCCGCCCCCGAACGACAACTCCTAATCCAATGCCCCCAAAGCACTTTTACAATCGAACCCGAATGGTACTACCAAATCAAGCACCCCATCGACCAAGCCCGTGGAACCGACGGCAGCTCCGATCTATATAGTCCCGGCTACTTCAATATACCCATGATCGATACCACCCCCGCAACCCTACTTGCCAGTGTCAATGCCACCCCCGCCTTCAGCCCCCTCACCCTCAACGAACCCCAACCCCAACCTCTTGAAGACGTGCTTCAAAACGCCATTGAAGCCTTCATCGTTCAACGTGAACAACTACAAACCGTCATCGCCGGCTATCCCTGGTTTCTCGACTGGGGTCGCGACACCCTCATCTGTCTCCGCGGCATCATTGCCACCGGACGCCACACCCAAGCCAAAGCCATTCTCATTGCTTTCGCCAAGCTTGAGCGCAACGGCACCCTCCCCAACATGATCTCCGGCGAAGACCATGCCAACCGCGAAACTTCGGATGCCCCCCTCTGGCTCTTCGCTGCCTGCAACAGCCTGCTACAAGCACATCCCACCAGCGCCCTACTCGAAACCGACTGCGGCAACCGGACATTACTCGATGTCCTCATCTCCATCGCCCAAGGCTACATCAACGGAACTGAAAATGGTATTCACATGGATGCCACTTCCGCTCTCATCTTCAGCCCCTCCCACTTTACCTGGATGGATACGAACTATCCCGCCGGCACCCCCCGAGAAGGCTATCCCATCGAAATTCAATCTCTCTGGCACGCCGCCCTCCACTTTCTCGCCCAACACACCTCCAACCCCAAATGGAATACCCTTGCCCAAACCGTCTCCCAATCCATCCAAACCCTCTATCCCATCCAACGGGGCAACGACCGCTACCTTGCCGACCTCCTTATCGCCTCTGCAGGCACCCCCGCCCACGAAGCCACTCCCGATGATGCGCTACGCCCCAATCAACTTTTTGCCATCACTCTTGGTGCCCTCTCCGACCCACTTCTCCAGCGCGACCTCCTCCAAGCGACCGAAAAACTACTCATTCCTGGTGCCATCCGCAGCCTTGCCGATCAACCCGTAGAACAACCCTCCCCCATCTACCACAATCATCAACTCGTAAACGATCCCCACCATCCCTACCAAGGCATCTATATCGGCGAAGAAGACACCCAACGTAAACCCGCCTACCACAACGGAACCGCCTGGAGTTGGCCCTTCCCCTCCTATGCCGAAGCCCTACTTCAAACCTACGGCTCAGACGTTATTCCACACGCCCGCGCCCTTCTCAGTAGCGCAACTCTCCTACTCGAAAACGGTTGCATCGGCCAGCTCCCCGAAATTCTCGACGGCAATACGCCACACACCCAACGCGGTTGTGCTGCACAAGCCTGGGGCGTCACTGAACTCTACCGTGTTTGGAAAAAATTATCACCGTAACTCTTCTCGTTCTCCACCACGAACCATATCAGACGGTGGCACGCTCTATATACTCGCGACACAAAGCCATCTGTTTTATCCATTCTTCAAACCCTAATTTGAATTTCGCCATAAACCACAACACATCAGCTAAAACCAATTCGACAACCGCAAAAGCCCCTATTTCCCTTGCACTCATCTCCTCATACTGTTTCAATTTAAATAGCTAAATGGTAAAACAAGTGCTGAGCGATCCAAAAAAATCGAATCCACGAATTCTCATTGTCACTCCGGAAATAACCTACCTTCCGGAAGGCATGGGAAACATGTCCAACCAACTCTCCGCCAAAGCCGGAGGACTCGCCGATGTCTCCGCATCACTCGTATCCGCCCTGCATGAACTCGGTGCTGATGTGCACGTCGCACTTCCCCACTATCGTAAAATGTTCCACGTCGATATTGGTGGGTTCATCAATGACGAACTCCTCATCTATAAAAGAAAACTTCCTGAAGACCGCATTCACCTCGCCGAAGACCGCATCTTTTACTACCAAGACCGTGTTTACACCAATACCGATGCAATTGACCTCAAAATCGCCCTCGCCTTTCAACGCGAAATCATTAACAACATCATCCCCACCGTAAAACCCGATCTCATCCACTGCAACGACTGGATGACCGGACTCATTCCCGCCGACGCACGTGCCCTTGGTATTCCCAGCCTCTTCACCTTCCACAATGTGCACACCGTTAAATCTACCCTCGAAGTTATCGAAGAAAGCGGCATCGATGCGGCCGAATTTTGGAATAACCTCTTTTTTGAAAAACCGCCGTTCAACTATGAAGAGAGCCGTAATCAAAATCCCGCAGACTACCTCTGTAGTGGACTCTTTGCCTCCCACTTCATTAACACCGTTAGTCCCACCTTTTTGCGAGAAATCGTCAACGGGCAACACGACTTTGTCCCTTCCCATATTCAAGCCGAAGTAGCCGAAAAATTTCATGCAGGCTGCGCCACCGGAATCCTCAACTCACCCGACCCCTCCCTCAACCCTGCCACCGACCCCCACCTTATAGAAACCTATACTCCTGCCACCCATACCTCCGCAAAAAAGGCCCATAAACATCATATTCAACAACGCCTTGGTCTCGAGCAAAAACCCCGGGCGCCCCTATTCTTTTGGCCTTCACGGCTTGATCCCATTCAAAAAGGATGCCAACTCCTTGCCGATCAACTTTTTCATATCATCGACCGCTACTGGGAAGACGGCATACAAGTCTGCTTCGTCGCCAACGGCGCCTACCAAAACGTCTTTCACGACATCGCCAATAACCATCAGCTCCACCAACGTATAGCCGTCTGTAATTTTGATGAAACCCTCTCTCATCAAGCTTTTGCCGCTTCCGACTTCATGCTCATGCCCTCCCTCTTTGAACCCTGCGGACTCCCTCAAATGACCGCCGCCATCTATGGCTCACTCCCCATCGTCCGTAACACCGGAGGCCTTCATGACTCCATTAGCCAACTCGACCTCAACGCCCAAACTGGTAACGGCTTTCTCTTCGATAACTACGATACCGCTGGCCTTGGCTGGGCCATCGATCAAGCCATGCAATTTCATCGACTCAAACCCGCCACCAAAACACGCACCCTCAAACGTGTAATGACCGAAAGCCAACAACGCTTCAATCATACCGTCACCGCTCAAGGGTATATTGATATTTATCAAAAAATGCTCCAACGCCCTCTAGTTCAAGAAAACTTCAACAACCACGGAGCAGACACTCCATGAGCCGGAATAAACGCACCAGATTAAAACAAGACCCCCTTCTGAAGCCCTATTCAGCCGATCTCAAACGCCGATCCGAACATATTCAAGATCTTGAAAAACGCCTCACCCAAGATCGCATGAGTCTCGACGAATTTGCCAATGCTCATGAATATTTTGGACTCCACAAACGCAAGGATAAATGGATCTTTCGTGAATGGGCTCCCAACGCCACCGCCCTCTATCTCATTGGCGACTTCACCAACTGGGCAATTCAAGAAAGCTTCGCCCTCAACTACGGAGATCAACCCGGCGTCTGGGAAATCGAACTTCCTCTTGAAACTATCCGACACGAAGACCTATACAAATTACAAGTATTTTGGCCTGGTGGCAGCGGCGAACGAATTCCCGCTTACGCACGACGTGCTGTTCAAGATCCACAAACCCACATCTTTTCTGCTCAAGTCTGGGATCCTCCCACTCCCTACACTTGGAGTTATCCCCACCCAAAAAAACGCATTCGCGACCCTCTTATATATGAAACGCACATTGGTATGGCGCAAGAAGATGCCAAAATTAGTACCTACACCGAATTCCGTAAACATACTCTTCCCCGCATCATTCAAGCCGGATACAACACCATCCAACTTATGGGCATTATGGAACACCCCTACTACGGCTCCTTCGGCTATCACGTCTCCAACTTCTTCGCTGCCTCCTCCCGATTCGGCACCCCTGAAGAGCTCAAACAACTTATTGATGCCTCTCATAAAGCTGGTATCGCCGTCATCATAGACCTCGTTCATGCCCACGCCGTCAAAAACGAAATCGAAGGACTCTCACGCTTCGACGGGACCCCCTATCAATATTTTCACGCCGGTGATCGCGGTAATCACCCCACCTGGGACTCCCGCTGCTTCGACTATGGCAAACCCGAAGTCCTCCACTTTCTTCTTTCCAACGCCCGCTACTGGATCGACGAATTCAACCTAGACGGCTTTCGCTTCGACGGCGTCACAAGCATGCTCTACCATCACCGCGGACTCGGTGCCGCCTTTTCCGACTATCACGCCTATTTCGATGGCAACCTCGATTTAGATGCCCTCGCCTATCTCGCCCTCGCTAACAAACTCATCCACACCATCCGTCCCCAAGCCCTCACCATTGCAGAAGATGTCTCTGGTCTCCCCGGCATCGGTGCCTCCGAGAAAGAAGGTGGATGCGCCTTCGATTTCCGCCTAGCAATGGGCATTCCTGACTGCTGGTTCAAACTCGCCAACAACATCCCCGATGAAGCATGGAACCTTGGTTGGCTCTATCACGAACTCACCAGCCACCGAACCGATGAGCATGTCATCTCCTATCTAGAATCTCATGACCAGGCCCTCGTCGGAGGAAAAACCTTCATTTTTGAACTCATCGACAAAGAGATGTATTTCAACATGCATACTAGTGCAAGTAATATCATCGTCGACCGCGGCATCGCCCTGCATAAAATGGCGCGCCTCATCACCCTCGCCACCGCCGACCACGGTTACCTCAACTTTATGGGCAACGAATTCGGACACCCCGAATGGATCGACTTTCCTCGCGAAGGTAACGACTGGACCCATCACTATGCCCGCCGCCAATGGTCTCTACGCGACAACATCGATCTTAAATTTCATCAACTCGGCAACTTCGACCAAACCATGCTCCTCACCATCCAAAAAGCCCACCTCTTCAAATATGAACCACAGCTCCTTCACATACACGAAGACAACAAAATCATTGCCCTTCAACGCGGCAAGCTACTCTTCTGCTTCAATTTCCATCCCAACCAATCCCAACCCGAATACCCCATAAACGTCACTCCCGGAACCTATAAAATCGTTTTAAACACCGACGACCCCAACTATGGAGGACACGACATTCTCAAAAAAACCAAACCCTTTAAAACCCATCAAGAAACTCTAACCATATATATCCCTGCCCGTACCGGACTGGTTCTTAAGCGGATCTCTTAATCATACATCTGATTCCTGCACCTATTACTCTTTTTTAAGAGTATATATTTTAAAAAATTAAGTACCATAAAACATGAAGTATTGTTTGCCTGCATAAAGATATTAGGAAAAATTGACAGATTTTGAAAAAACAAAAAAAGGGATGCCTCACCAGCATCCCTTTGTGTTAACAGCTAAATCAACGACACGCTAAGTCCGCTCATTCCCCCGGCTCATGACCACCTTGCCCGTTCTTACCAGTTCCACAATCCGGAATTTACCAATCATCTTCTCCAACGCATCAATCTTATCCGGATTACCCACCACCTGAATAATCATCGACTGATCCGTCAAATCGATCGTCTTGCAACCATAATGTTCCGCAATCTGCAATGCCTCCGAACGCGCATCACTACTCACCTCGAGCTTAATCAAACCCATTTCCTTCACCACCGAGCCATCATTCGTATGGTCAATACATCGAATCACATCCACCAGCTTATCCACCTGCTTGATGATCTGATCCAACCCATCAGCACTTCCGCTGCAGCCAATTGTCATACGCGAAAAATGCCCATCGAACGCAGGAGAAACTACCAATGACTCAATATTATATCCTCGCCGTGAAAACACCTGCGCAATACGCGCCAATGCACCCGGCTTATTCGAAACATACACACTCACTGTGTGGATCTCTTTATCTTTGCTCATATTTCCACTCTCCCTAGGTCGACCCCGACGGTTTAGCCATTCTCTGCGTTGGTGCTTCCACCAGCATCGACTCCAATGCTGCACCCGCCGGAACCATTGGATACACGTTATCCGTCTTCTCCACTTCGCAATTGATCAAACACGGCCCCTCATTGTAAGCCAACGCCGTTTCCACTAAACGCTTTACATCACCCGGACGGCGCAAGTTGAAACCCTTCACGCCAAACGACTCCGCCAGCTTCACAAAATCTGGATTCCCCTCCAAATCTACTCCACTCATGCGATCATCATAGAACAGCTCCTGCCACTGCCGAACCATTCCTAGATAATGATTATTCAAAACCACAATCTTCACCGGCAACTTATGAATCGCCGCCGTCGCCAACTCAAAAAAAGTCATTTGGAAACCCCCATCACCCACAAAACAAATATGGATATCATCACGCCGCCCAAACGCCGCCCCAATCGAAGCTGGAAACCCAAACCCCATCGTACCCGCACCACCCGAACTCAACCAATCATACCGACTCTCGTTCTTATAAAACTGGGCCGCCCACATCTGATGCTGGCCAACATCCGTTGAAACGCAAGCACGCCCGTTTGTCTGCTTATAAAACTCATCAATCACATGCTGCATTTTCAAGCCACCTTGACGCTTAAATTTCAACGGATAGGCCTTTTTATAGCCATCTAAATGTTTGTTCCACGCCGTATGTTCCATCACAGGCACATGTTTAATTAACTCATTCAACGCTACCTTGGCATCCGCAACGCATGTAATCTGAGGCTTAATCATCTTGCCCACCTCCGCCGCATCAATATCGATATGCACAATCGTAGCATCTTTGCAAAATTTATCTGGCTGGCCCAAAATACGATCATCAAATCGTGAACCAACATTCAATATCAGATCACACTCACATACCGCCTTGTTAGCATATGCCGTTCCATGCATTCCAAGCATGCCCAGCGAAAGCCGATGCGACTCAGGAAAAATTCCCTTGCCCAACAACGTAGAAGTCACGGGAATATTGGTTTTCTCCGCGAAAGCCATCAATACATCATCCGCCTGAGCAATCATCGCCCCATGACCAGCCAAAATCAACGGACGCTTTGCCTTTGCAACCGCCTCCGAAATTTGCAGAATCGTGTTATTATCCACATCCATATTAAGCGTATAACCCGGTAAATCCATCTCCGCCCGTAGATCTCCAGTAAACGGCCCTGCACTTATATCTTTAGGAATATCAATTAAAACCGGACCTGGTCGACCCGTGGTGGCAATATGAAACGCTTCGCGCGTTATGCGCGGAATATCATTCGTTTCTTTAACCAAATATGAATGTTTAACTACCGGCATGGTAATGCCGAATATATCTGCTTCCTGAAACGCATCCTTTCCAAGCATCCATGAAACCGCCTGACCTGAGACCACGATCATCGGAACTGAATCCATATGAGCCGTCATAATCCCCGTCAACGTATTTGTTGCGCCCGGACCACTCGTAACCAAAACAACCGCCGGTTTACCCGTCGCACGAGCATACCCATCCGCCATATGCACTGCACCCTGCTCATGACGAACCAAGACAAACTCAATGCTGTTCTCCGTCGTAACCAACGCATCAAAAATAGGAATGGCAGCTCCTCCTGAATAACCAAAAATGTATTCAACTCCCTCTCTCTCGAGGCATTTAATTAGTGCTTGTCCACCTTCTTCAATCTTATTTGGCATACTTTTTCCTCCCAGAAACCTAACACACCCTATATAAGTTATAATATATGTCAAATAATTGATTAATATTTTTTTAAATCAAAAAATATCCATTTTATTCGTAAAAAAATATAAATGATTATTTATTTTTTACGAAAATTTTTCTTATATTAGTATTTTTTATATTTATAGTTGAATTTTTATACAATATTTTTATCTATTTTTAACTTATGTTGCACCAATTGACCGCAAGCAGCCATAATATCACCCCCAAGAGAGCGTCTTAGTGTCACTGAAAGACCCTTATTTTTAAGTTTATCAGAAAAAATCTTACAATTATTATATGAAGTACCTTCTAAATTACTTCCTATAAAGGAATTAAATGGTATAAGATTAACATGAACCGATAAATTTCCAATAAAATCAACTAAAGAAGCCAAATCTTCCGGCCGATCGGTCAAATTTTTTAATAAAAGATACTCAATCATCACAGTACCCCGCGTTACCGCCTGTTCTAATGCCTTTTTTAAGACAGATAATGGATACGTTCTCGCCTGAGGTATGATCCGTTCCCGCACAGACTGCCGAGCCGAATGCAAACTCAATGCCAGCCGGCAAGTCGGTAACCGCTCCGTAAATTCCCGTATTCCCGGCGCAATTCCAACCGTAGACACCGTCACGTGCGCCCCCGAAAGATTAAACCAAGCCGGATCAATCAACCGCTCCACCGCCTCGAACACCGCCGCCTGATTTAATAGCGGCTCCCCCATGCCCATAAAAACCACATTGCGAACCGAACGACCCTCCGGCTTGATCCGCCGATTCACCCAGCGCACCTGATCCAAAATTTCTGCAACCGATAGATTCCGCGAAAATCCCATCAAACCCGTTGCACAAAAACTGCAATAACACGCGCACCCCACCTGCGAAGAAATACAGACCGCTGTTCGACCACTCTCCGGCTTAAGAATCACCGTCTCAATCAAATGATCATCCTTCGTCCGAAAAATGAGCTTCTCAGCCCCATCGATCTCCGACACCCGCGCCTCATGCAACGTCAGCACCTCCGCCTGCAGCTGCCTCCGAAACCCCGCTTGTTGCTCCTCCGGAAAAACCGCCAGCGCCTCCTCCAAACCCGCCGCCTGCTTAAACAACCTATTCCGAAACTGCTTTAAAGTCTGCGGCTGAACCGCCGCCTGCTTGCGCAACACCTCGACCGCCTCTGCGTCATAGATCGTTGCCATAGGTTGAACTATCCCTGAAAGGTTTTCTGCGTCAACTTCATCAATACCTTCCACAATTGATCCTCATCTTTCACATCCAGCAACGCCTGTCTTGCCTCCTTATCCCGAAACGTGCGGGAAATTCCCGAAATCAACTTCAGATAGAATGCACTCGTCGCCGTCGGGATAACCACAAAAAAGAAAATTCGCGTAAGAGACCGACCCGGCCCACCAAACTTAATCCCCTTTTTACTTATTCCCACCGCCATTGCCAAACCGCCGCCCTCAACACCGCGCACATGCGGAAAAGCCAATCCATTATCCACCGCCGTACTCACAATCGCCTCGCGCTGTAGAGCCAAATCCAACAACTGCTTCGAATCCTTCACAAAGGCATTTTCCGCCATCCGATTGCACAACTCTTCCAGTACCTCTTCTGGTGTACTCCCATTCAAAGGAACCATCATTAACTCCGGTGAGCTATACCGATCGATACCCGTCTTACGCACCTCATTCATCTGACGCGTCACGCGATCCCGTACCACCACTTCCGTTGGATCATATAAAAAGCGGGTACAGTTATTACACCGCATCAACTGTTCTGCCTTCACCACCGATTGAATCAAACTCTTCGTTAACCCCATTCCACAACCCGCACAATTACCATTCACCACTGGAACCACCGCCTCCGGATTCTTCTGAAGCAACCGATTAATATGAGTCTTTACCGCCGGGGTTAAATCCGCACTCAACGCCTGAATCGACTTTTCCAACTCCTCCAACCGCGCATTCGGCATCGATACTTTTTTCTGCATTTTTGCCGATACCAACTCCTGCAACTGGATTAATTGATTAATTATACTGTGCGCATTATTCATTATGTATCCTTGTTTAAAAATAACCTAACACCCACATTCAAAATAGAAAGCGGATTAACTAAATTCTATTATCTAATCGCATTCAATTCGGCAATACGCCCCAAACCTAACAACGTCAAATGCTTCTCCAAGCGCATCTCCATACCCGCCTCTTTCAGCACCCAAGCCGCATGCCCGCCCGTCGCGCAAACCGACAGATGCTGCACCCCCAACTCCACTTTGATCTCAGCCAACACCTCACGCACCATTCCACGATAGCCCCGCTCTGCCCCAATGCGCATAGCCTGTTCCGTACTCCGTCCAATCGCCGCTTTCGAGCGAATTGGCTTCAGCGCCGGCAACAACGCCGTTTTTTCTGCCAAATAATCAAACATCAGTGGCAATCCCGGACAAATTACCCCCCCCACATAGCCTCGCTTCTGTGCCACCACATCAAAGGTCAATGCCGTTCCAAAATCACACACCACCGCAGGCAGCCCAATCCAATGCGCCGCTGCCGCCGCATTAGCCAAGCGATCAGCTCCAATCTGTTCCGGTTTTGGATAATCAATCCCCACTCCCAAATCAAAGTGATGATCGACCCATAGCACCTCACATACGCCCGCCTGCTTAAGCAACTGCTTCCAGCGCACCTGCACCCTCGGCACCACAGAAGCCACGACCACCCGCACCGGCTTAACATCCTCCAACCACGCCAACACCACCTCCGAATCGGAACCATCCGAAAGCGTATGCACCACTCGGCTCACACGCTCCCGAACATAAAACCCCATCGCCGCACTCGTATTGCCGATATCAATTACCCCAACCATTGCCTTTATACTCCCAACTCCCACCCGCCAAGCATCGTTGCGGTGGAAAGCCATTTTCACACGTGCGCTATCCCCTCCTCGAAGGAATAGCCTTCACCACATCCAATCCCAAATCGATGGCTGCCGCCGCGTGAGTTAATGCCCCTACCGAAACGGCATCTACCCCTGTAGCAGCTATGGCCCCAATTGTCTTTAAGGTAATACCCCCCGAAGCTTCCGTTTGGCAACGCCCATCACAAATCTTGACCGCTTTTTTTAGGGCTTTAAGCGTCATGTTGTCCAAGAGTACCCAGTCGGGCTCAGCGGGCAATACCGCCTCTAACTGTTCAAGCGTATCAACCTCTACTTCTATCTTTAATGTGGGAAACTTCTCTCGTGCGGTAATCACGGCATCCGCGATGGTGCCCCCACCCCAAAGGGCGACATGATTATCCTTAATCATAATCGCATCGTAGAGCCCCATTCGATGGTTGGTGCCACCGCCACTGCGCACAGCGGCCTTCTCTAAAGCACGCCACCCAGGCATGGTTTTGCGCGTATCGAGCAGCGCCATCTCAGGTCGATTAGCCGCCTCCACAAACTGGTGCGTGAGCGAAGCCACCCCACAGAGCCGTTGTAAAAAATTTAGTGCGGTACGCTCGGCGGTTAGAATAGAGGTTACTCTGCCATTAACGGTTAAGAGCGTATCTCCCGGTAGCGCATCGCTTCCATCCGGTAATTCTATCTCCACTTCTATCTGTTCATCGACGTGATGAAAGACCTCGCTGGCTAGCTCAATCCCCGCCACTCGGCACGGCTCACGCGTGCGCAGGTGTGCGCAACCCTCGGCTTCCGAGGCGAGTGCCATCGTTGTGGCATCGAGCCGCTCCGGTCCAAGATCCTCTTCCAACGCCTGCGCAATTAGCGTATGGCTCTCTCTGCTACTCTGCTGCATCTCTGATACTTACCTCACTCGCGCGGGTCGGGTAAAGCACCACCAACAAAAAAGCCCCGCACCATGCGGGGCTCGAGCTCACAGAGCACGCCTTTAGTTTGTTGGAGATAGAACCTCTTCTATCGAGCTACCTGGGTATCATAGGAGCGTTAGATCTTTCCTACGAGGTCGAGACCAGGTGTGAGCGTGTCACCACCGGGAGTCCAGTTCGCCGGACATACCTGATCCCCATGCTCACGCACAAAGCAAGCTGCTTCGAGCTTGCGTAGAGCCTCTGCCGCGGAACGACCAATACCGAGGTCGTGAATTTCAGCCGTTTTCAATACCCCGTCAGGGTCGATGATGAAGGTCCCGCGTAACGCTAAACCTTCGTCTTCGATGTAGACGTTGAAGAGTTTGCTGACCTCCCCTGTCGGATCGGCGCCCATGGGGTAGGCTACATTCCCAATGGCATCGGAATGATCGTGCCACGCTTTATGCACAAAAGGTGTGTCGGTGCTGACGCTGATGATTTCAGCACCAAGGGCTTGAAACTTGTCATATATCTTCGCGGCATCTTCGAGTTCCGTGGGGCAGACGAACGTGAAATCAGCAGGATAGAAAAGCAGAACTACCCATTTTCCTTTGTAGTCTGATAACTTGATATCAACGATTTCATCGTTGTGATATGCCGCCATTGTAAATTCCGGTACTGCGCGTCCAATTTTAACCATCTATTGTCTCCTAATGTATTTATAAAAAAATAAATGTACTTGAAAATAGTCGCATGTAAATCGGAATGCTTGCAGAAATGGTTCTAAAATGAGTCAAGCCGCTGGCAAGTAGGACACAAGGTGGTTCCGCGTTGGGCGACGACGATTTTAATCAGGGGGGTATTACATCGTTCGCATGGAAGCCCCCGTCGCCCATAAGCTTTGACCCGTTGACGGTGCTGCCCGGATTCGCCGTTCATATCGCGGTAGTTGGTCTGCCCCTTCCCTAGCGATGTCCCGCGGTTTTGAACGCCGATTCGGAGAACATGGCGGATGGCCCTGTAGAGGACTTTGCGCTCTTGGGGCTTCAAGGAACTGGAACTGCGTTGGGGATGGATAGCGGTTTTCCAGAGAGCTTCGTCGGCATAGATGTTCCCGATGCCTGCGATGAGGGCTTGATCGAGTAATAGCGGTTTAATGGCACGTTTACGGGTGGTAAGGAGGGATTCGAAATAGGATCCGGTAAAAGAGGTAGAGAGCGCATCTGGACCTAGTTTATCTAGAATCTCCTTCGGATCATCGACCAATTTCCAGCGACCAAATTTGCGGGTGTCTCGAAAATAGAGCTTCATGCCGCCGCTTAACAAAATTTCTCCTCGATCAAATTTACTCCTGTGTTTGGAAAAACTGCCTGCCATACGGAGATGCACCATCCAGTGTTGTCCAGAACTGAGTTCGATATGAATCCATTTACCGGTGCGGGCAACTGTTTTAATTTTGGTTCCACAAATCGCTTGGGTAAAGGCAGAAGGAGTGAGGGGCTCGACCATGCGAGGCCAGTCGATTCGAACGGCTAAAATTTCGCGCCCTTCCACTCCGCGCTCACGCAACTGGCGGGCTATGGTTTCGACTTCGGGGAGTTCAGGCATGTGAGGTTCCAAAGGGGTCGATAATTTCAAGGGCGGGAAAAGCGGTTTCGACTTCGGGGGTATGAGCGGCCTGGAAAAGAAGCTTTACGTTGGGGCCGGCGTCGATCGTAAGATAGACGGGGAGTCCTTCTGCGCGTAGCTGCTGGACGCGGTCGATTTGCGTTCGGGTTTCCGGTAAAAAATAATCCAAGGGGGGAGTGGCTTCGCGCATAGTGGCATGCATTTCGAGGGCGTTGGCTTCGGCAGTGGCACCGAGGGTCTCGAAATCGTGTTGCTGAATGGCATATTGTAGACGTTCAAAATCGCTGCCGGCACGGTCGGGCCAGCCGGCATAGCGAGGCGAGGTTTCAACGGTGCGTTGCATCCCTGCACGAGATCCGACGCTCTTTTCGGCCTCGGTGAGCGTGAGAATACCTATGCGAAAATCAGACCATTTCGTATCGATCCCATCGGCAAACGAATCGCTGCCGTCGTTGCGCTCTCCGCGATGCCAGCATACAAATCCAGTGAAAAGAGAGCGCGAGGCACTGCCGCTACCGAGGCGGGCCAGCATGGAGAGCAGTTGGCGAGGGAGATCCCATCCGGCCAAGTCATTCAACGCCAGCACCAAAGCGGCATAGCCAGAGGCACTTGAGGCCAACCCCGCCGCCGTCGGAATTGTGTTTTCGGTGATCACCTCAAACCCCGGCGCACGACAGGCGTCTCTGAAGAGATCTAAGAAACGGCTCAAGCGCTGGGCAAAGGCGCTCGAAGAATCAACCTCTTCTCCATTGAGTAGAAATCGATCGGTGGAGACGCGTCTTACCTGTGTGCGAGTGCCCTTGTTGCCCAATGAAATCGATAAACTGCTATTGAACGGTAGATTGAGGAGCGTATCACGTTTGCCCCAGTATTTACAGAGCGCAATGTTGCTCGGAGCTACGCCGTGCCCTTTTTCATATGCCCCGTGCGAGGCAGCGGTGAGGATCTTTTTCACAAATTGATGTTGTATCTCTGACATAGTTCTCCTCAAAATGATAATTAAAATAACTACTCTTAAGAATGAAAAAAAGCAACGTAACACTCATCGCTCTTCTCTTAATCGCGGTTCACGCGATTCTCTTTTTTGTGCTGATGGGTCAATCAGGAGAATCCGCGATGGATAAACAACCGAAGGAGACCCCACGCCCGATCTTTTCGGAAGATCATTCTACTTCTTCTAACCGGGTTGATCCGCTAGTTGCGGAGATGAACCAAGAGATCCGAGAACCGGATTCCAATGGGATTTATACTCCCTCTTCGGAGCCGGGTCGGTTGCGAAGCGATCGTTCTGCTCGTTACAGCGAGCAAAACTATGCGGAATTGGTGGGCGACCCTTTTCAATGTGCCATCGTTGTCGATGTTCAAACGGGGGAAATTCTTGTAGAGGAACGAGCCCATGCTTTTGGATATCCGGCTAGTATCACCAAGTTAATGACGTTGTTGGTTTGTTTGGAGGCGATTGATTGCGGGGAGATTACCCTTAGTGATCGAGTGAAAATTACGGATGAAGTTTGGCATGTGGGGGGTTCTCAGCTCTATCTGGATCCGCGTGAAATAGATTTAACGGTAGAAGACATGCTCTATGGTATTATGGTCCATTCAGCAAACGATGCGGCACGGGCGTTGAGCTTGCATGTGGCGGGAAGCAAGGCTTCCTTCATTGAACGCATGAATCTAAGAGCGCAGAAGATCGGGATGGCGGCAACACGATATGTTTCGGATCATGGGCTGCCACCTGAAGATCAAACCCAGCCCGATATAAGCACGCCGTATGATATTGCACTTTTGGCGCTGGCGTGTTTACGCCATCCCGAAACACTGACTTATACGGGTACGGAACTGATTTATTTGCGAGAAGGTAATACCATGCTTGCCACACGAAATGCACTTGCAAAAAGAGTCGATGGCTATGCGGGATGCGATGGGCTCAAAACGGGGTATCATAAGCGTGGAGGTTTTTCATTGGCAGCTACGGCAGAACGAAACGGGCGGCGAATCGTTTCGGTGGTTCTAGGGAGTCCCGACAAAGAGACGAGAAATGTGGTTTCCAGAGGGCTACTCGATCGGGGCTTTGAGATACTCGAAGCCCGTCGCTAAGCTTGACCTTCTCTTCGGATGGGCGTAGGTTTTCACGCTTTTCGCCCGAATAGGGCTTCGACAGGAGATTGTAATGAAAGTAAGTGTGAAGAAAGCAGGCGCATGTCGGAAAAAGGTCGCGATTGAAGTCCCCGCCGAGGTGATAGCTAAGGAACGGGCGGAAACGCTTAAAGTATATGCCCAACATGCGCGGATTCCCGGATTCCGAAAAGGAAAAGCTCCAGCGCATGTAGTCGCTAGTAAATATGTGAAAGAGATCGATCAAGATTTAAAAGAGCGGGTGCTACCCAAATTCTATCAAGAGGCCGTTCAGGCGGAAGACTTGAAGGTGGTGAACGTGATTGATGCCACGGAAGTGGAACTCTCTGAGGGATCTCCTGCGACCTTTACGGTGACGATTGACGTGGTTCCTGAGTTTAAATTGCCTAAATATGAGCAAATTCCCGTGAAGGTTGAAAAAAACGAAGTCTCTGATGCAAAGGTGCAAGAACAGATTGATCAATTGCTCAATCAACAGGCGACCTATGACGATATGGAAGATAAGACCATCGAAAAAGGAGATATGGGACAACTCTCCTATGAGGCCTTCATCGATGATCAACCGTTGAAAGAAGCGATTCCAGAAGCCAAAGGTATTGGTTCTGGCGAAGGGTATTGGGTCTCTGCGGATGAACATGCATTTATTCCCGGTATGGGCGAAGCCCTGATCGGATTGAATTCGGGAGATACAAAGGAAGTAGAAATCCACTTCCCGGCGGAGTTTATGGTGAAAGAGCTAGTAGATGTGAAAGCACGCTATCAGATTGAAGTTACGGGAGTACGAGTGAAAAAACCCGCCGTGCTCGATGATGCGATGCTTGAACGACTTCAGGTGGAGTCGGAAGAAAAACTCCGCAAACTCATGCGGGACCAATTGGAAATGCAAGCAGAAAACGAATCGCTTCAGAAAACACATGAACAGATTATTGCGTTTTTAATAAAGAAGACCAAATTGGATGTTCCGGAAAGCGCGGTTCAACAGCAGACCCGCGACGTGATGTATGATCTTGCACGGCAACGCATGATGCAAGGCGCCAGCCAAGAACAGATTGGCGAACAGCAAGAAGAGCTTTTTAAAGAGGCACAAGAACGCTCTGTTGAAAATGTGAAGTTGCGCTACATTGGATTGGCGATTGCCGATCAGCAGTCGTTTGAGGCGTCTGATAATGAAGTGGAAGAAGAAATCGCTCGTATCGCAATTCAACAGCAGAAAGATGCGGCGGCACTACGAAAGGAAATGATTGAGAATCAGACTTACGGTGCTGTTATCGATCAATTACGCTTCAATAAGGCACTCAATTTTATGGTGGAAAACGCAAAGTTGAAATAGTTACCAATAGATTAATATCTTGAAAGAGCTTGCTTCCGCACATCGAGATGCTTAAGACGATTAAGAACAGGGTTAGGAGATAGATTATGACGCAAGAGACAGCAAATATGTTGGTTCCGATGGTAATAGAGCAGACGGGACGAGGGGAACGCTCGTATGATATCTACTCACGACTATTGAAAGAACGGATTATTTTTCTCGGAACAGGGATTGATGATACGGTAGCGAACTTAATCATTGCGCAGCTTCTTTTCCTACAAAGTGAGGATCCTGAAAAAGATATCAGCCTCTACATTAATTCACCGGGTGGGGTTGTCACTTCAGGATTAGCGATCTATGACACAATGCAATTCTTGAGTTGTGACATCACGACCTATTGTGTGGGACAAGCCGCAAGTATGGGTGCAGTATTGCTTGCAGCTGGTGCACCGGGTAAACGGTACGCTCTTCCCAATGCGCGTATTATGATTCACCAGCCTTTGGGTGGGGCTCAGGGTCAAGCTACTGATATTAATATTCAAGCGCAGGAAATTATGCGTATCAAACAGATCTTAAACGGTATCCTTGCTTTGCATTCAAATCAAAAAATCGAAGATCTCGAACGAGATACTGATCGCGATAACTTTATGTCAGCTGAACAGGCAGCATCCTATGGTCTCATTGATGAGGTGGTCACTAAAGTAAGCTAAGGGGTTCCGATGACCACGCCAAAGAAGCAAGAGGAGATGGTGCTCGAAGCAGAGCCCGTGGAGGAAGTCAGCCTGTTGGCGCCTCATGAGATTAAAGCGTTACTAGATGATCATGTTATCGGACAAGAGCAAGCCAAACGGGTTCTCGCGGTCGCGGTGTATAACCACTACAAACGGCTTTTTACACAGACTGAGCAAGATGAAGTGGAAATTGATAAAAGCAACGTACTGCTGATTGGCCCGACGGGCAGTGGAAAAACTCTTTTAGCTAAAACCTTAGCACGTATTTTGTGTGTCCCGTATGCCATTACAGATGCCACTACAGTAACTGAAGCGGGCTATGTTGGCGAAGATGTAGAGAATATTCTGCTTCAACTCTTACAAGCTGCTGACTTTGATATAGACTGGGCGCAGCGCGGTATTATTTACATTGATGAAATTGATAAAATCGGTCGCCGTACCGAAAACGCTTCTCTTACGCGAGATGTTTCAGGCGAGGGCGTTCAACAAGCCCTTTTAAAAATGATTGAAGGCACCATTGCCCGCGTTCCGCCTAAAGGGGGACGCAAACACCCTCAACAAGAGTATCTTGAAATTGATACCTCCAACATTCTGTTTATTTGTGGCGGTGCTTTTGTGGGTATCGAAGATATTATCAGCAAACGGATTGATCAAAAAGCGATTGGTTTTAAGCATACAGAAACGGGTGCAAAAAAGATGGGTCATGTAGAGCCGGAAGATCTTCTTCGATTTGGGCTGATCCCTGAATTTATCGGCCGCCTACCCGTTCTCACCATGCTGACTGAATTAGATGAGCATGAATTAATGCATATTTTAACCGAACCAAAAAATGCGATTATCAAGCAGTATGAAAAATTACTCTCGATTGATGGAGTTGAATTATCATTTGAAAAAGAGGCGTTGCAAATGCTTGCTCAACAAGCGATCAAACGAAATACGGGAGCACGTGGGTTACGGGCAATTCTTGAACAGCTCATGCTCGACATCATGTATGAAGTGCCTCAAAAACCGGAAATAAAAACCTGTCGGATTACCTGTGAAATGGTTGAAACAGGTCAGGTGGATTTGCCGGAAATCTCACCCGCCAGCGAACTGAAAGTAACGTCGCAAAAACGCTCTGCGTAAAGACGGTTTTTCAACGACAGTGCTACGGATATGTCAAGATGACAAACGTAGGCAGACCCTGCACCTCATATTGCTCCATGATTCGCTGGGTATTCGGATGCGTGGGATCTTCTGCAATCACCTTCACAAACCGATACCGCTCCAACCGCTCTTGTACGGCTGGATCCGAAAATGTGCGCGTGTCCATTGCTTTACAATTCTTGCACCAACTTGCCCAGAAATCTAACAAGATCGGTTTATCGTTTTTTGCAACCTCGGCGAAAAGTTCATCGAGTCCTTCTAGAGTGGCTCCGTTGAGGAGCGTTTGATTGACAAGTTTGGATTTTTCTTCCATCAGAGAAGGCTTGAAGCCTTTATAACTCAGCGAGCTATAATAAAAGGCAAATCCAAGAATAAGGATCCCAAAAGCGATTTTAACGATTTCCATCCATCGACCGGGTTTAGGCAGAAAAGACAGCCCTGCACCAGCAAACGGCCACGGCAAAGCCATGCCCAATCCCAGCAAGAAAGGCAATGCCAATCCAGCGGCGGGATGCGTGTTATAGACGTTCGCCGCTAAAAGCAGCACCGCAATAACTACCGGAGCCACACAGGCACCTGCCAGTAGTGCTGCCACCGCACCCATGCTCAACGCAACGCCAAAATTTCCCCGTCTAGCCTTCTTCCCACCGCGTTGCAACGAAGAAAGATCGATGTTGAAAACGCCAAACATGGCTAACCCAAGTAGAATGAAAATAACGGCAATGACTGCGTTAAACCATGGGTTCGATTGCAGTGTTCCAAATTGAGATCCCGTGAGTACTACGGCTACTCCTAACAGACCATAGACCAATGTAATACCCAATCCATAGGTGGTTCCAAGCGCAAACCCAAGGCCTCTAGAGCCCGCTTGCGCTCCTGCTCCAATGATCGCAAGATTAATTGGAATCATCGGTAATATACAGGGTGTCAGATTTAACGCTAATCCACCGACTAAGATAAAAATAACTGCTAGAAAAAAACTAGACTCGCGCACAAACTGAATTGGATTTTCAACAAATTGAGTAAACGCATGCGACTCTTGATTTTCTCCTAGCTCCACTTCATCCAGAAAACGGATAAATGAGGCGCTATTCATAAATCCGACGGCACGGCCTTCTACCGTCCATGCTGGGGCAAATGTTTCAACGATCACCGCAGAAGATGGCACGCTATCCGAGATCGGCTCTGCTACTTGCAACAGGCGCGTTTGTGGAATAAAACAGACGGAATCATCACATCCCCAATACGACAATGTGAGTTCACTTTCTGAAGGCACCTCTACGAATTGGATCGAAAAGGATTGAGCATAGACCGCTTTGGGCTTCCCGCTATTTGGATCGTTAATTTCATGAGGGGCGGGCCACTCAACGGGGATGAGTGAATGCCCCTTTTCATTGACCAGAGAAAAGGCATCCACATAAAGATAATGATCGGCAGGTATCTCTATATGAAGATGTACCTCTGTTCCATTTCGATCTATCTTGATTTCAAAAGGGTCGCTAAATTGAGCCTCACCATTGAAACCGGCGATGAGAAGGAGTAAAAAGAGAATACGAGATTTCATAATGTCTCCGTTTAATGCATCTTTATAAAATCTAACAAACTGGACTTATTTTTAAAGTAGAATGACAAACCAATCCCCATCAGAAGCCGTTGCATACGATATCTGCCTTACACTGCAAAACGCAGGCTATGAAGCATATTGGGCGGGTGGGTGCGTTCGTGACCAATATCTAGGCTTGCCTCCCAAGGATTACGACATTGCCACCTCTGCACGTCCCGATCAGGTGGAAACACTTTTTTCTAAAACACTCGCCATCGGCAAAAGCTTTGGTGTTATTGCTGTGATTGAAAATGAGACCCAAACCGATGTTGCTACCTTTCGAGCAGACGCCCCCTCTAGCGATGGGCGCCATCCAGATGCCATTATCTTCTGTGCGGCAGCAGAAGATGCCAAACGGCGTGATTTTACAATCAATGCTCTTTTCTACGATCCTATCTCAAAAAAGCTCATTGATTATGTAGATGGAGTGGCTGATTTAGAAGCAGGCCTTATTCGGGCAATTGGAACTCCTCTGGAACGCTTTCAAGAAGATCGGTTGCGTCTGTTGCGTGCCGTTCGGTTTAGTCACGTTCTGGGTTTTCATATTGAACCCAATACCCACCACGCGCTTGAACAAGAAGCCTCCATGATCGATGCGGTCAGTATCGAGCGGATTGAAAGTGAACTAACCCTTATTCTTACAGAAAGCCATAACTCAGGGGATGCCTTACATACGCTACAGACCGTTGGTTTATTACCAAAAATTTTGCCCGAAGTATCGCGCTTGATCGGCGTTGAACAACCGCCGGATTATCATCCCGAAGGTGACGTCTACACCCATATCCGAATGATGCTAAATCAGATGGAGCAGGTGAGCGATGATTGCGGGTTCACCCAACAAGAAATCGCCTATGCCTCGCTCCTGCATGATATTGCAAAGCCTGATACCTATGCACTACATCCTGACCCAAAAACGGGAGGCAAACGGATTCGCTTTTTGGAACATGAAGCCAAAGGAGCAATTCAAGCGGATGCGATTCTTAAGCGGCTCAAAATACCCAATCGCCAGCGGAAACGAATCGTCGATGTGATTGCGAATCACATGCACCCCTTCCAAGCCACTCAGATGCGCCGCTCAACCTTACGCCGCATGATGGGTGCGCCCACCTTTCCGCTCTTGCTCGAACTTCATCGCTTAGATGGTCTGGGTAGTCGAGGGTGCCTTCCGAGTTATTCGTTTCTTAACAACGCCTATCATGCCTTCAAAGATGAACCGATTTTGCCCAAGCCATGGATTAGTGGTCGCGATTTAATGGCGGAAGGCATGCAGGATGGCCCTGCTCTTGGCCAACTACTTGCTCGCGCCTACGATCGTCAGTTGGAAGAAAAAGAGCCCAATCGAGAAGCCTTACTGCATTGGATTAAAACGCACCAAAAATAATACTTCCAAATGAGCGCAGTGGAGATGTTTCACGCAAATCATCCATTGTGGCTCGTGCCTCTTCAATTAACTCGGTACTTTCATCATAAAGGGCAGGATCATTAATTAGTTTTCCGATGGTTCCATTGGTGCTGTTGAATTGCTGAATCACGATTCCTAATTCAGCCACCGCTCCTTCAAGATCATCAATAGTTGTAGTTTTCTCATTCAACAACTGCCCCAATAAACCTTCGCCCTCTTCTAGTTTCCCGACAACCGAATTCAACCTGCCTAATAACTGCTCGGTTTGAACATAGATCGAAGGATCACTAATCAACCGATTAAAAGTTCCATCTCCTGATTCCATTTTCCTCATAAATCCAAGCAACCTCTCATTTAATTCGAGCAATTGATTATAGAGCGATTCATCAGAAAGAAGAAGACCCAAGGTGCCTTGCCCTGTCCCCACCGCTGCGAGCATCTGCTGCATACTATCAACGGCCGTGTTAAAATTGGCCATTACATCTACGGGTGACTTCCCAAACAGTAGCGAATTCTCAGGCAATGGATCCGACGCTGGATGTCCCAAATCTAAGCGCAAATATTTCCCCCCAAGCATCGAGGAGCTCATCACATCAATTTGATAATCACTCCGAAAGATAACGGGTTCATCCAATGTTAAAACCACCCGGACACTTTTCGATTCAAGCACCGTTTTCTTAACATAACCAATCTGCTTTCCGCGCATGTAAACGCCTTCGCCTTCTTGCAATCCTCCGATCTCATCGAAGAGCACATCGACTTGATAATTAGGTTTCAATAAAGTCGTTCCGCCTAGTACGATCGTAAAGATACCCAGTGCTACAAGTGCGCCCGAAACAAAAAGCCCCACTAATACTTCAATATTCACTTCACGCTTATTTCTTTTCATCTTGATCATCTCCACTTCCGAAACTCGCTGGAATATGCTGAGCCTCCAAGAATTGTTGTACCACCGCCACCTTCGAATAAACAAAATTTTCTGGGGTGGTATATTCAACCACCCGACCTTCATGCAACATCATAATTCGTGTTGCAATATCCATGGCGCTAATTAAATCGTGTGTCACCACTACGCTCGTTGCACCTTGTTCTCGATTTGTTTTTGCAATCAATCGATCGATCTTACGAGAGGTAACCGGATCCAATCCTGAGGTTGGCTCATCATATAAAAGTATTTCCGGATTCATGACAATAGCTCGCGCTAAACCAGCTCGCTTTTGCATGCCGCCTGACACCTCAGAAGGAATTCGATCCGCTGCCTCTAATAAACCAACCCAATCCAAACATTGCTCAACCCGCTTTTTTATCTCTGTTTCAGAGAATTCGGTTCGCTCCCGTAGCGCCAATGCCACATTATCATATAGATTCATCCATTGAAGCAATGCTGCCCCTTGAAAGAGTACGCCAAATCGTGAACGCATCTGACGCATCTCCATCCGATTGAGTCTCTCCAAAGGCGTCTCATCAATCAGAATTGATCCATGATCCGGCCCCGTTAAACGAATCATATGCCGCAAACAAACACTTTTTCCCGCACCGGAGAACCCGACAATTGCAACCGTTTCACCCCGTTCAATTGTAAAATTAACTTTATCCAAGACGATATTTTTACCGTATTTTTTTTGCACATTAGAAAACTCGATCATAAATAAAATAACCTCGTTAACATGTAGCCTAAAACAAGAATCAACAGGAACGAAACAACGACCGTTCGGCGGGTTGCTCGTCCAACCCCTACAGCACCACCTCGAGCAGCAAAGCCCTGATGACATGCCACCGTTCCGATGACCAACCCGAAAAGACTTGCCTTAAAGAGCCCGACAAACAAATCCTTAACTTCTGCAAACGATATCGCATTATGATAATAGGCCAATACTTCGACATTCAATTGCGTATATCCTACCAAGGCACCCCCCAAGATCGCTAAAATATCGGTATAGACTGTCAACAAAGGCATCATGATGACCAACGCAACTAATCGTGGCATCACCAAAAATCGATTGGTATTGATACCCATCACCTCCAACGCACTCACCTCTTCAGAAATAGTCATCGTGCCCACCTGTGCCGCCATCGAGGAGCCCACACTGGCCGCTATAATCAAGCCCGTCATAAACGGTCCCATCTCCCGAATCACTGAAACCGCCACCGCCGAACCAATAAAAACCTGTTGACCATACCGCATCAATTCCAATCCCGTTTGGATTGCCAAAATCATGCCTGTGAAGAGCGCTACCACGGTAATCACACCAATACTTTTTACCCCTACTAAATAAAGTTGGTTAAAGGTATCCGACCGATTCCGGCGGCTAAACGCACAGCGAAAATACCAGAGCCCCTCCAGCATCATAAAGATAGAGTGTCCGATTCGATATAACTTTTGAATCGTTCTCGTTCCCAAGCGACTTACGGCTATCAAAGGAAAATTAATATAGGTTATTTTAAAGCGGTTGATCATTCACCTACCTCTCCAAAACGTAAAAAACAGAACTGCCACATGCGCTTCTCCCCTGACCGTTTATAACCGAGCACGCCATGAAGCAAGCTCCATTCGACTTCATTTTCCGACTGTTCGATCCGAAAGAGCCGCCAAAAGGGAGCCCAGTTTCGCTCAATAACCGCCGCTCGCTCAAAGGGCCATAATGCCAAAACCTCGATCAAAGAACAATCCTCTTTCTGCATCCCTCGGGCCAACGGCCAGACCTTCCACTCACTTTTATCTATCGACTCCGATGCATTCCATATTTTCTTGAACTGATACACAGGTGCCACGCGTAGCCGCCGACTACCCTCGATCTCATTCCCCGACGCATCCCACTTAATGATGGGCCAGACGAGAAATCCACTACGATGATCCCCCATTTTTTTTCGCCCCACTATCGGCCAAAGATAGTGTTTATCAACCGTACCCTCCGCCCATTGAACAAATGGCCATGGCATATAGCACGTAAGCTGATCCCCCGCATGAGAAAATCGGAAAAACGGAGGAAAAAACCAACGAGTTTTCAGATGAGGCGTATCTATCTGGCCATAGAAAGGGAACAAAACAAACCCTTCTCCTCCTAGCTCACTCAATGCCTTAACCGATGTATAAAAGGGCCACATAATAAACTGGTTCTGTTCAATTCCCACCGTTTCCAAACTACCATAAAAGGGGAAGATATGAAACCGCTCTTTATCTGGCGCTTGCGTTCTCGTATAGAGCGGCCATAAAATCATTTGACTTTTTTGATCTTTCACAGAGGTACTCGCATAAAGCGGCCAAAGATAAAACTGAACTCGATCAAACATCAAAAAATCATACAAGGTTCCGCCTAGGGGAAAGAAAGCTCGATAAGAGACTCCTTTTTCCGTGACACCGGAAAACCAAAAAGGAAGAAGCATCGTCCAGGTTCGCTCCTGCTTAAGAAGCGAGCGTTCAAAACCAAACCAGAGCAGCCGTTGCGTCTGCTCTTGCTCAGACTGAGTGCGCGAATAGAGCGGCCAGCATACATCCAGCCGATCAACTTCTCCCCCTTGAACCGTTGTATAAAACGGTGGGATTCCCCCACTCACTTCTTCCGCCGAGCTAGAAAAGAACCAACCCAACCCCAGCAAAACCCCTATAATGGGAAGTAACCTCATTCAAACCTCAACGCTTTGACTGGTTCCATTCGCGCCGCCCGCCAAGCAGGCACAACGCCCGCAAGCGCACAAAATAAAAGTACCAAAATCGCCACTAGACTCACATCTTCCAGCGTGGTACGAGCCGGCAATTGGCTAAGCTGATAGAGTTCTGGAGGCAATAAGTCCAACTGCCATTCTCGAGAAAAAAACTGCAATACTTCATTTCGATAATGTAGAACCCAGTATGCCAACCCAATACCGCATCCAGTACCCATCAATCCTTGTACCAATCCCATCCAGAGAAAAATCCCCATGATACCACCGCTGCCAATGCCTAACGCCTTCATCAAACCGATCTCATGCGTCTTTTGAACCGTCAACGTAATTAAGGTGTTGGTGATGCTAAAGGCCGCAACGAGAGCGACAAAAGCCAATAGAAAAAACATCATATTTTTTTCTACCTGTAAGGCGGTGAAAATTTGTTGATGCGCCTCCATCCACGTCTGTGGATAGATCGTATTTCCTAATGAACCCCGCAACGTTTCTGCCACAAGAGGCGCATCCAGGGGATCATTTAACATCAGCTGAACCGACCCAACACCTTGATCTATATCAAACAAAGAACGGGCCGTTGAAAGCGAGGTGTAGACATAGCCTTCATCAAATTCAAACATGCCCACATGGAAAATCCCCGCCACTCGCAACTCCTCTGGTAATTGGATTTGATCGCTTGCCACCAATCCCTGCGGTGCCACCACACTCAGCCAATCTCCGGCCTGCAACCCCATTCTACGGGCCACACCACTCCCAATCACAATTTCATCATACTCCAATGAAAACTGCCCTTCGATCATCCGCTCGGGCACCAAACTCACGTCACGCTCGCGCGTTTCATCCACCCCGCGTAAAATCGGTGTATGCACCCGATCGTCCCGTTGCATCAATACCAAGCCATCAATCAGAGGCGCGGCTCCTTCGACGCCTTCCACCGCTTCCGCCTCCGCACATAGAGGCTCCCACGTCTCCACTCGACCGCTAGCTGGTAAGAGATTGATATGCGCATTAAACCCTAGAATACGCTCTCGCCACACCTCATCAAATCCGGTCATAACCGAAAGAACAATAATCAAAACCGCCACACCCAGAGCAACACCCACCATCGAAATAACCGTGACCACCGAAACCAACGATCGCTTTGGTTTTAGATATTTCATCGCCATACTGAATGAAAATGGCACCTTCATGCCCACCTCCTAAGCTCGCTAGAGCCATTAAATATGTTCAACCACATACCGCTGAACCGCTTCGCGATCATTGGCAATCGATGCACACCGAGTGGGCGCCCCCTCCAGAGCGTCCAAAATCGTGTGATGCACCGAACGACCGATCGCCTGCTCCATGGTTTGTGTAAATTTGGCCGGATGCGCCGTAGCCAGACAAATGGTAGGCACCGAAGCAGGATGCTGTTCCGCCACCCCTACCCCTACAGCGGTATGCGGATCGAGCAGATAATCATATTGCTCCTCATACCGTTGAATCACACGCAACGTCTCCGCAGTTAAACCCCGTCCAGCAATAAAAAGAGGATCCACTAGCCCAGTATCATCCACCGAAACTTCCAATCGGCCATTCTGCGAAAACTGCTCCATCGCCTCCCGTACCCGATCTGCATCTTGATCCATCTTATAAAACAGATATCGCTCAAAATTACTCGCCACTTGAATATCCATCGACGGACTGATAGTTGAGACCACCGTCGCTTTTCCATACACCCCCGTGCTGAAGAACCGAGCGAGGATATCATTCTCATTGGTCGCAAGAATCAACTGTTCAATCGGCAACCCCATCTGTCGCGCTAAATACCCTGCTAAAATATCTCCAAAATTTCCCGTCGGTACCGAGAAACGAACCGCCGATTCCCCGGTACGCTTCTGCACATCGAACGTGGCATAGAAATAATAAACCATCTGCGCTAGTACCCGCGCCCAATTCACCGAATTCACCGCACCCAATGAATGCGCCTGTTTAAACGGCACATCGGCAAAGGTTGTTTTCATGATCGATTGGCAATCATCAAAAGTCCCCTCGACTGCCAAATTAAAGACATTCTTATCCAAAACGCTGGTCATTTGTCGTTCCTGAATCGGACTCGTTCGCCCCGTCGGATGCATCACAAAAATATTAATATTGTTTTTTCCACGAACTCCATGAATCGCGGCACTACCCGTATCGCCACTGGTGGCAGCCAGAATATTCAAACGGCCGCCCCGCTGCTCTAAAATATAGGCAAACAAATTTCCTAATAGCTGTAGGGCCACATCCTTAAACGCCAAGGTCGGCCCATGAAACAACTCCAACACATAGAGATCCCCGACCGCTACGCTCGGTGCCACCTCAGGATGGCGAAAAGATGCATAGCTTTTATCCACCAATGTACGGAGATCCGCAGAAGGTATATCCGTCGCGAAAAGTCGAATCACCTCAAATGCCAACTCACTATAACTCAACTCACGCCACGCCGATAAATGATCGCGCACATCCGGTAAGCACTCCGGCAATAGCAGTCCGCCATCGGTCGCCAAACCCATCATAACCGCATCTTGAAATGCGACTGAATCCATCTGTCCTCTTGTGCTGATGTATTTCATATTATTACCTTCAAAAAACTTCCCTAAGTGTGAGCGAAGCATTCGACCGCATAAAGAATAAAATTGCTTCGAACCTATGCTATATATACGATGGTCCATTCTCAGGGAGGACCGTGTGAAAAATGACATTCAAACCATCATCGATACCTTAATTCCACTCTACGCTCAAGGCGAAGACGATTTACCCAATCAGGCTCTCTGGCATCATCCAGATATCGAAAAAATCCACACCATCCAAAGTCAACTTATTGACTTGTTGTTTCCCGGACGGAGCATCGGCAAAACGCAACCCCTCGAAGCTTTTTTTAAAGCGCAACTCACTCAACTCATGCCTCTGCTAAAAATCGAAATAGAAAAAGCATTGCCCTTTCGCTGGAAAGCGGCCGCAGATTTGCATGAAAACCGCCTACCCATAACCGACCTTGCCACCGCAAGCGATCACCTCCTCCACCAATTCATCCAAACGCTACCGCCTGTAAGAGAAAAACTCATCGACGACATTCAGGCCGCTTACAACGGAGATCCTGCCGCGCTCAGTTATGCAGAAGTAAAACTCGCGTATCCCGGCCTGCTCGCAATTGCTGCTCATCGCCTCGCCCACGAACTTTATCGACTCGATCTACCTTTAATTCCACGCATTATGAGCGAGCGCATTCATTCGTTAACGGGTATCGATATCCATCCCGGCGCCACCATTGGCAATGGCTTTTTTATCGATCATGGAACCGGCGTAGTGATTGGCGAAACATCGCATATCGGCAACCATGTCAAGCTCTACCAAGGGGTCACATTAGGTGCTAAAAGCTTTCCTCTCGACGAACACGGACGCCCTATTAAACACATTCAGCGTCACCCCACCGTAGAAGATCACGTGATTATTTATGCCAACAGTACCATTCTTGGAGGCGACACCATCCTCGGCGAACGAACCGTCGTAGCGGGTAACGTCTTTCTCATGGAAAGCACTCCACCCGATAGCTTTGTGACCCGCGCAGAAAGTGGTGTGCAAATCCGAACACGTTCACACACAAAAAATCAGGATGAAATCTAACCAATTTGCTCAAAAAAGGGCTAGACTCCCTGCGTTCAATTCCCTACATTCACCCCTCTTTTGCAAGAAAACCTGCATATCGAGATGATTAGACGGGTAGAAAGACAGTTAACCATGCCAAAAATGAAAACCAAAAAATGTGCCGCCAAACGGTTCAGCAAAACCGGAACCGGTAAACTGAAACGGAACCACATGGGCGGAAGCCATATACTTTCAAACAAAAACAGGAAGCGGAAGCGGAAACTGCGTAGTAGCGATATTGTCGATCATGCAGATATGAAGCGCATCACACCCTTCATCTAAGTTTCGGAGACAAATACCATGCCAAGAGCAACGAATGGACCGGCTTCACGCCGTAGACGCAATAACCGCCTAAAACTCGCTAAAGGGTTTAAAGGCTCTCGTAGCAAGCTTTTCCGTCAAGCAACGGAATCCGTCGATCGCGCGCAAGCGATGGCGTATGTTCACCGTAAAGTCAAGAAACGCAGCTTTCGCCAATTATGGATTGTGCGGATGAATGCTGCCTGTCGCTTGAACGGTATTTCATATAGCCGCTTTATTGATGGCTGCAACAAAGCCGGCATCACGCTCAACCGCAAAGTCCTCTCCGAGATTGCCATTCACGATCCAGAAGGATTTACAAAAGTGGTAGAGACCGCAAAAACGAAGATCGCATAACCCTCTATCTTTGTTTGAATAGAAGCGTCTGACCGGACGCCTTTTTTTTACCCAAAGAAAAAACTCTACTCACACAAGGGAATTGCCCAAAACGACTTTCTATTCTGCTATCGATGGATTAAAGTATCCCTATGAAATCAGTTATTAAGAAATTGGTCGATCGACAACCGATCACCGCCGAAGAATCTACAGAAAGCATGAAGCTCATCATGAGTGGTGAAGCCACCGAAGCTCAGATTGGGGCCTTTATCATGGGGTTGCGTCTCACCGGCGAAACGCCCGAAATCATTGCAGCCTGTGCCGAAGTTATGCGCGCACATGCCACTCCCATTCTATGCTCCGATCCCCACGCGATTGATATTGTCGGAACCGGTGGAGATGGCGCGCAAACCTTTAACATCTCAACAACCGCTGCCTTCGTTATCGCCGGAGCAGGCGTCACTGTTGCCAAACATGGCTCCTATGGGGTCTCGAGCCGTTGCGGCAGTGCCAACGTTCTCGATCAATTAGGCATCAACCTCAACTATTCCCCCGACCAAATGGCGTGCTGTCTAGAAGAAATCGGCATCGCTTTTCTGTTCGCTCCTGCACTCCACCCCGCCATGAAACACGTCGTAGGCCCCCGGCGCGAGCTCGGCATCTGGAGTTTATTTAACATTTTAGGACCTCTCTGCAATCCTGCCTCGGTGCGACGTGGGCTCACGGGTGTATTCAAACCAGACCTGCTTCCGATCGTTGCCGAAGCCTCTAAATGCCTTAACGCCGTTCACCAACTCATTGTTCATGGAGGTGATGGCTTAGATGAAATCACCACAACCGCATCCACAAAAATGATTGAAGTGAAAGGGGATGCCCTCCGGTCATTCGATTTTCATCCAGACGAATGGAATCTGCCACTCGCCGATCCGAGCGAACTCACTGGAGGAGAGCCCGAAGAGAATGCTGCTATTTCCCGCGCCATACTTTCCGGTGAACTTCAGGGGGCTAAAAGAGATATTGTGTTGGTGAACGCCGCCTTCACACTCTATACCGCCGGAGTAGCTGAAACGCCAAAAGAAGGATTCGAGCGAGCAATTGCATCCATCGACTCCGGCCAAGCTACACAAAAACTGAATCAGCTAGCCGCCTTATCTCAAGGCTAATAAATGATCAGGAATCGATCGGATTAGATCGGCGACGAAAGAAGTGATTATAGAGATGCTTCTTAATCGGCTCTAAACCCTCTTCCAACTCCGCCGAGATCGCATAAACCGGCTCTCCAATCACTTGCTCAAATACCGCATATTTTTCATCTGCCTCAGGCGAATCCATCTTATTTGCCACAATAGCATACGGCGTAGTAGACAAAGCCTCACGATGTAATGTTAACTCCTCTTTCAAATGTAAATAATCCTCGACTGGTTCCCGTCCATCACTTCCTGCCATATCGAGTACAAACAGCAAGAAACGCGCTCGTTCAATATGACGTAAAAAATGGTGACCTAATCCAACCCCTTCATGGGCGCCATCGATCAACCCCGGGATGTCCGCGATCTTCAAACGACCAAAGTCTTCATACTCAAGCGTTCCGACAATCGGATTGAGCGTGGTGAACGGATATGAATCTACCTTTGGGTGCGCTTGTGTTAATTTGGATAATAATGTCGACTTACCCGCATTGGGATAGCCCACCAAGCCCACATCCGAAATCAACTTCAGCTCCAACCATAAAACCACTTCATCGCCCGAGGTCCCTTCAGTGAACTGCCGAGGAGCGCGGTTGGTTGAGCTTTTAAAACGCGCATTCCCAATGCCGCCTTTACCGCCTTTTGCAATGACAAGCTCATCACCTTCTTGAATAAGCTCTCCAACCAACTCCCCCGTCTCTACATCACTCACCACAGTACCCGGTGCGACCTTCACGATACAATCATCGCTGTTGCGACCATGACAATTTGAACCCATGCCATGCTGCGCATGCTTCGCTTTCCGATGAGGCTCATAATAGATGGGTAAAAGCGAATCCTCATTGGCATCACAGCGCAATATGACCGATCCGCCATGGCCCCCATCGCCCCCATCTGGCCCGCCCTTCGGAATAAATTTCTCCCGCCGAAACGATACACAGCCATTTCCACCATTACCTGCCCGTGCATATAATTTCACTCGATCTCTAAACAACGTGGGTTTCATAAAAGCAACACTACCCTTCACCAGACAATTGAAGCAAAAGAAAAGGCGCCTGCTTTCACAGACGCCTCAACAGAAATCCAATGCTCAATTACGCAGTCACTTCCTCACGAATGTGAATCTTACGCTGACGCTTATCAAACTCCACCACGCCATCTTTCAATGCAAACAACGTATAATCCTTACCACAGCCCACATTCACACCCGGATGAAACCGCGTTCCCAACTGGCGCACCAAAATGCTCCCAGCCGTTACCTTCTCACCACCAAAACGTTTCACGCCCCGACGCTGTGCATTACTATCGCGACCGTTGCTTGATGAACCCTGTCCCTTTTTATGTGCCATGACAAACCTCCCAATCGCTATGCGGTAATCGCGTCTACTTGAATCTTCGTCAATTCCTGACGATGGCCAATTTTCCGACGGTACCCTTTACGACGTTTCTTTTTAAATGAATAAAGTTTCTTTCCACGAAAATGCTCCACCACAGACGCCGTCACCTTAGCACCCTCCACAACCGGAGTTCCCACCGTCAAAGCAGTCCCATCAGACACCGCCAATGCCTCAAACTCTAATGATGCACCGGTATCACCCTCTAGCAACTCCACATCCAGCTGATCTCCCTGCTGAACCCGATACTGCTTTCCACCTGTTTCAATAACTGCGTATACTTCCATTTTTAAACCTCAACCAAAAATATTGTAGACCATGTATCTTCATGTCAAAAGAGAGAGGAATCTAGGGAAAACACCCCAAAGCGTCAACCCCAAAGCTTCATAATAAAAGCCTCATCCTTAAAAACAAAGACCCCGCATTGACACCTCTCCCCCATCTCATTATAAAACCCAACTCACTTGGGGGATTAGCTCAGCTGGGAGAGCGTTTGACTGGCAGTCAAAAGGTCGTCGGTTCGATCCCGATATCCTCCACCAATTTTTTCCAACTATTTATCACCAATGCCTGAAAAGATATGGTTCTATATTAACATCCTCTCCAAACTCCACCTTGACTACTTCTGTTACATTACTTGCTTTCATTGATTCGGGGATGGACAACGAAAAGGTTTGCTGGTCAAGGTTATAAGGAATCGGTTCTCCGGTTCGCAATAAAGTGACGCTTAGCGGATTTCCAGGGCACTCTCTTAAAACCATAGGACTGGCTTCCGTAGCATGCTTTGCGCGGGCATGGAAATACCAAACTCGATCTTTAATTGTTATGGGCACATTGCACAGCTCTGGCCATGGACCGCCGCCATTGATGCCAAAGATCGATTCTTGATTGCTCTCCATCCAAGTTTCCATCTCTCCAAATAAGCGCCATACTTCATCCTGCAAGGTTCCATCTGGGCGTGGTCCAATGTTGGCCAACATGTTTCCGCCCATACAACGGACTTTTGCCAATTCCATCAAAAATGCATCCGTGGGAATAATTTTTTCACCTCGCTCATGATCATAATGCCACGAACCTCCTTGAATTATGGTACAAAGTTCCCACCACCAGCCATTTTCAACAATAGGATCGATAAACTGAGGCTGCGCCATCTGATACCCTTCTGGGGTTGCATGATCTCCACTACCTTGACCTCGATTGCTACAAATAATACCCGGCTTCCATGCCTGAATTTTTTCAACCGTTGTTCCATGGCCTCCGTCTCCCCACCAGATGTCAGGCTGATATTTCGTGATCAATTCTTCGACCTGTTTTTCGTTGAACTCCTGATAGGCAGCCCAACGGGTGGAGGGTCGCTTCGGGAAACTCTCCACTCGCTCACCTTTGTAATTAATCAGCACATTGTTCTGGAGAGAAAAATTCATATAGTCGCGGTCAAAATACCAATCCATACCCGAATAGTAGAATCCCACTTTTAGCCCATGCTTGCGGCATGCCTCCACATAAAGCTCAACTAAATCTCTTCCATTCAACGATTGGCGAACACCCATCAGTGCCCAATCTGAATCCCACAATGCATAGCCATCGTGGTGCTTTGTGGTGAGTACCGCATACCTAAACCCTGCCCGGCTCGCACCCTCCATCCAACGCTCAGGATCGTATTCGGTTGGATTAAAGGTATCGGCGGCCTCCCAAATTTTCTCTTGTGGATGATAAACGCCTTTATCCTCCCGCGTCTGCGTCCATCGACCTGACCAAGCTTCCCCTGAAGATTTAAACTCACTCACAATCCCCCAATGCATGAAAAGCCCGAGTCCCGCCTCTGGCCACCATTGCGCATCAGGATGAGTAGTGCGCTCTCGAAGCACCTGTAATTTACGGTTTTTAGAGCGATTCCACATCGGCCAAGTATAATACTTTTTTCCGTCACGAATCTCGATTTCAGGTACAACTTGCTCGCCTGTATCAGAATTGAAATATGCATTAGCACCACCATCAACTTCTTGTTGATCGGATAGCTGAGCCTGAGAAGATATCTGAGTTTGTAAGCTAAATAAAGTTAACCATATTAAGACAAATCCATTTCGCAATTTCTTTTTAGCCATATAGCCCCCTAACTGAACAATTTATCAGGATGATCAAAAATATCTTTACAGAAATTAATCTCAACTACTCTACTCCTACTCCAAATAAATTGTTAAATTGATAAACTCTTATATAATCTACTAGCATTTCAGCAGGTAATTGATCATGATCAATTGGACCGCCAGCCCATGTTGCTCCACGCATTGCATAATTAATAATTAAAGTTGATTTAAGAGGATTGGGAACATCGCGTACCCATTCGTCATGCTTCGATTTCCATCTTGAAAAAGATGGGCTCTCAACTAGACCGCCATTAAACATTAAGTAAGGCTTATTCTCGAGGGGCGATCCATCGTTACAAATAAACCAGTTCATTTTATTTTCCGTGACAAGAAAGCCAAATTTTATCAATTTTTCATGCTCAATATCGTTGATGTCTTTCTTTATATTCGCTTTATGCTTCTGGTTTTTAACGAAAATATGATTTGGACTTACAATCAGCCTATCTGTAGTAGGAACATAATCTGCAACTTCTGTTGATAAGAAATCATGCCACCATAGTCCGCTCCACAATCTCCTTCTTTTTTTAGATGCAATAAATTCAAAAAAATCTAATTCAACTTTATTTTCGATGATTAAATCCTTTTTGTTAGACATTCCCCAAAAAGCCACGTAACCACCTGAATTACTAGGAAGTCTAAGACAAATTTCAACATACATATTGTTTTCTAAATAAAAGATACCTTCAGTATTTAAGCCTCCTGAACTGTAATTAAAATCAATGCCTTCTTTGTCTCCCCATACAGCTCCATTTATTGGTTTTGACTCATAAATTTGCTGAAGAACTAACCATCCATTTCGAAGTGAAACATTCTTCCAACAATAAACACAATCCACCCCAATATTTTGAATATTTCTCTCATTTATACCCAGGTTCCATTTTGAATGATCAATGGTTTTCCCATTAAATTCATCACTAAAAACAAGTTTAAATCCAGGAGGCAATATGTCGATGGGAGTTGTAGCGTCGACATAATCAGCATAAAGATGACCTAAATTACAGAAACTAAGCCAAAGGATGTATGTTAATTTTGCTAATCTAAATAAACTCATCAAGATATATAATCTAATCAATCAATACACTTATTGATTTACATAGAAAAAAATCTATAGCGACTCAAGAAAAGAAATAAGCGCATCTCTATCACTAGCTGACATATTTCTAAATAGCTCCTTAGAAGTCTCCGCTTCACCACCATGCCAAAGAATTGCTTCCTCTAAAGTACGAGCTCGTCCATCATGCAAATATGCCTCGCCTTCTTCATTTACTCCAGCTGTATGACCAATACTCCAGAGATGAGCAGTACGCCATTCCGATGCAGCCGCTCCATCACTGCCCATGTTATCGGCGAGCCCGGGTCCCATATCATGTAATAGCAAATCGGTATAGGGTCGGATTGCCTGCCCACGTAGTTCGGTTAGAGGATGGTAGTCACTAGTAGTAAACTCGGAGATGTGACAATCTGCACAGCCGGCTGCATGAAAAAGCGTCTCTCCTTGCAACACCTGCGGATCATCATAATTATACCGTGCATGAACTCCCAATAGCGCGACATAACGCATCATTAGATCCAAGTCATCATCCGAGAGCTCTGGCGTGCCGCCTGAACTCTGTCCATCCGGATTCGGGAACAATGATGTGGTCACACCCATATCGGTATTGAGCGCACTAGCAATATGATGCGCTAACATGGAATTAGATGCTTTATTTCCAAATCGACCCAAACGTGCCTGACCGGTCACAGGATCCGTCACCATCTGAGCGCGTCCAGAAATTCCATCGCTATCAGCATCATTTGGGTCTTCCAACGCCAATACATCATCCTCGCTGATCGCTTCTAGCAATCCTAAGCCAACGAGTGGCGGTGCTACACGGGCTGAATAGAAGGCGGGCGTTGTGCCGCTAAAACTATAGTTTGGTTTACGCAACTGATAAGGTGTTCCATCTCCATACTGTCCATTGGTATATGTATAGCTAGCAATGGTGGCACTGCCCTCTGGGCTTCCACCAGTACTCTGAGGTTGTAAGACAGACCCGAGCGTGGCGTGAGGAGAGCCAGCTGCATCGCTACCCACTTTCATCACGGTCTGGAACATATTCGCTCCCACTTCTGGTGGGAGCGCACGTCCATTATTCACGTGGCAATCGACGCAACTGCGATTGATAAACTTCGAACCGATCTTATTCATGTGCGCATGGAAGATTGGATTACCCGCCTCGGAGTGCGTTCCATCGCCAAAGTCCGTGTGGTGTAAACGGCGACCGAGCATGAAGGGTTGTCCGTTTGTTGGTGAGGTATTCGTGGCCATTTGTTTAAAAGCATGCTTAGGCTCATCTGATCCATTGTGATGAATCGTGGTTTTACCTCCCATCCACGTATGCTCCGGTAGTGGATAAGAGTCACGATTTGGCCCCTCTTCCCAAGGCACCAACCCTTCCCCTACAATGTAGAGAAAAGTTGTTCCATAATAGTTATTACGTCCGTTGCGGGGTTGCATGAAGAAACTAATCTCCATTTCCATACGATCCCCTACCTGCAGAGGACGACCCTCCTGCGGATTATACGAAATCACTTTTCTATACGTATACTCCGTCTCACCCAGTTCAGCATTATATGCCGAAGAAACATACTCCGCGGGAGCATTATCATAATATTGAGCGAGTGTAGTTTGACCAAGGTAAAATTGACGGCACTCATACGGAGGAGTCAGTGGTGCTAATGTTGTGTAGTTCAACGTAATCGTATTACCACCCTTCGGAATCGTATCGACGATTTCAGATCTCAGCGTGCGTTGTTCCCAATAGAAGATTAAGTAATGCTCGTACGCCTGAAATTGTGATTCACGCGCATGCCGATCACGCACACGATCCGAAAAATAGGTATATAGCGCATCTTCAGCATCAATCTGTGTAGCAGCTTCTAAAGCGGTCGAGGTGTCATAAAGATTCACAATCGTCACCTCGGTATCCGTTTGCGCCGTAATCACCGCTTGCTGCTGACTTTGTCCATCCTCAGTCAATGCGACCACCGCAATTGTATAGGTCTCATTTGGGGTCAGCCCAAAGAGATAAGTGCTATTCACATTACCTACATCCACAGAGCTATCTAGATTTTCAATATCGATTCCATAGAGAATGCGATATCCTGTGACCCCATCTGAACTACTGGCTGCCCAAGAGAGCCCGATTGCCGAAGTTGATCCCGATGGAGTGATGCTTAATGCTGAGGGAGGATTAACCAATACAATAGCCGTAGGCTGAGAAAGTCCAAAAAAGCGTTGTACATCTTCGGCATCAATCACGTAGCTGTTTGTAGTGAGTGCATCGGCTCCAAACATATTGGTTGTCACAGGCTCCCAATCCGCCTCACTTCCTAAATTTGTAGATGTCATAAACACGCTTTTCGAATGTGCAGAACCAGACCATATAAAGTTCATATTCGAATCCGTTAACACCATACTCCCTGGTACCAATTCAGGCGCTGGCAAAGGTGGCGGGGGGGGCTCTTCAAACGTAAATCCATATAGATTAGTTGCCGATAGCCCGTTGGTATTTGCCACAATTACACTCACCAGTCCTGGTAAGCTAGGCGGTGTTGTCGCACTGATGCTGTTCGAACTATTTACTGAAACGTTCACACCCTTATTTTCACCAAAATGCACCGTTGCCCCATCCAAGAAATTAGAACCAGTAATACTCACTACCGTACTCCCATCGGTTAACCCTGATGTTGGAGAAAGATCAGTAATCACTGGAGGAGGAATTACAACGACCCCACCCTCACTTACTACCTCTTCGTAGCTGTCGCCTACACGAATTTCATCGGCGATAATGGCAAAGCCACCCCCGCTATTCTGAAATCCTATACCCGTAATAGTGCCAACATCAAACGAAGTCACCGTCGCCTCCGCAGAAACGCCTGGACTGCTTGCTCCGGCCATTGGGTTGATGTACATCGTCACACGATCATTTGAACCAGAAATATCAAAATCAATTTTTAGAACGACCAAATAAGGCGTTTCACCATAGGTGCCTAAATAAGAAGTGTCCAATGCAGATGCGCCTTGCGGGCTCGTACCCTGTGTGCTAACCGAACCTAAGCCTAATTTACCTTCCGTTGGCGACCAGGGCTGGAGACCATACCCCACAAACAAACCAGTTCCTCCATTGGGTAGATACACCCCGCAGTTATTACCACCATTATTGCCGGTCATATTAAAGAGAAAGCTGATCCACTTTGTACCGGAGGAGAGTGGTTCTGCAAATCCAACCGACTGCCGACCCCAGGTGGAACTTAAGGAATCGTAACTGGTGGAAAGCCCACTGTAACTCAAGCCACTCGAAATCGAAGGAGACCCGCTCACGCTCCAATTTCCTGAAAATCCCTCTCCCGTTGTGGCGATTCCATTAGCTAACCCTGAATTATAATCAAATTTTTCATACGCAACTAGCTCCCCATAAATGGGTTGCATAAACATTACTCCTAGCCCAAAAAGAGTAGTTCTGACAATGTTTTTAACTGAATTCAATAAGTTCATATACACGCTATTTAATAAAGCTGACAACAAATATAATAATATACTAGTTTGAGACTGGTATATTAAATTATTTGAGATAATTGTCAAATGGATATAAGAGACCGAATGTCCCTGTTTATCCAAATCTATTCTCAAAAAAGGAAAAATAGATGACCCCAATAGACCCTAGAAAAAACCAATGGCTCACCTGCTTAGGACTCCTCATGCTTGGCTGGGCTAATCTCTCTTCGGCCAATTACATCCTAACCGGGACCATTCATAACGCTATACATCCAACGCAACCTATCTCAGACGCAACCTTGTCTCTCCTCTTACCAGACGGCTCTTTATCTAACATCGAAGCGACTACCGATGCACAAGGCAACTTCACCCTTCAACTTGATACGCAAACGGCAACAACAAACCCCAATCTTGCCGTTGCTATTGAAGCTCCCTTATTTCGCCCAAGAGAAGCCAACGTAACCCTTGTAGCAACCAATACGATTTTACTCTCACCCGTAAATAGATTTACCTATTTTCAACCGGTTCAACTCAATGATGGGCTCTCCACAGGCGCGATAGAGGATGCGTATTTAGATCCAGAAATTATCGAGCAGCTTATGCTTAAGACAGTTCATACCGCCAATGGCTACCAAGAACTCCACAGTCTTTTGATTTATAAAGAGGGCAAACTGGTTGTTGAAGAATACTACACAGGTAATAACGACTACATCGACTTTGAAGGTGGCATTGTTCGCAGAACCGGCTCTCCCAGCCAAGTGCAATGGGGACGTACCGACCGGCACTATGTCGCCTCGGTAAGCAAAGCGCTCACCGCCACAGTAGCGGGCATCGCCCTGGAGAACTACAACAAAACACCCCAGACGACGATTGCCTCATTGCTTCCGACTTATTCTAGCTATTTTTCCAATGCTAACAAAGCCGCACTCACCCTTCATGATCTGATGACCATGCAACTCGGCTTTGTCTGGGATGAATGGGGCAGCAACGATCTTGCCCTACTCTGGCAGTCTGATGATTTTACCGAGTTTCTACTCGAGCGAAATAATAACGGTCCGCAATCTGCATGGGTTTATAACAGCGCCAGCCCTAATATGCTTTTACGCGGACTTGATTATCTGGTTAGCGGTTCCATACGCGATTATGCCGATACCCATTTTTACAGTAAACTAGGCATCACCGACTATGACTGGCAATCACAGCCTGATGGCTATCCTGAAGGGGGCGCACGCATGTACATGCGCCCGCGCGACATGCTCAAAGTCGGTATCACGTATCTGCAGGAAGGCGTATGGAACGGGGAACAAGTGATTCCAACCAACTGGGTAGATGAAGTCTTACAAGTGCAGGTTGAAGGATTTGCAGGTGATTACAGCTATTTCTTTTGGCACCGCACCTTAAACGGCGTGGACTATCTCTCAGCTGATGGAGATGGTGGGCAATACATCAATATTTTCCCCGAGGAGAACATGGTGATCGTGATGACGCAAGGGAACTATTTACAATGGCCTCTTTACGTCAACCAAGCCAATGAGATGATGGCAGATTATATTTTCCCCGCCATACGCACCCCCGCACGACTCAGTCTCCAAACCATTTTGCCGAATCTGGCATTAAGTTGGTCAACTGAACTCACAAACTACAACCTCTTCAGCACTACCAGTCTCACACCCGTCGCGATATGGCACCCCGTAACTAATACACCAACTTCACAAGGTGATCGCTGGCAAGTCACCCTGCCCATGCATGAACCCGCCGTCTATTTCCAATTGCAGTCGCCCTAAGTCCACGTATAGAAAGATGCCTTATTTTACACGTCTAAAATAGGGCAACCGCTCCAATGGCACATCCATATGAATGGTTTTTCCACCTCTATAGAGTGTACCATCTTCTGCTTTCCAACGCCCTGCTGGCAAAACAACCGAACGCGCACGCGCCCCTTTTTCGACCACCGGTGCTACAATAATTTCATCTCCCAAAACAAATTGATCTTTAATGAGCTCATAACCTCCATCAGGAAAAGCCATCGCCATTGGTTTTACAATCGGCACGCCCGACTTCGATGCCTCCTTCGCCCAACCAAGAATTTCCTGGCCCATCTTCACATGTAAGTGAGCCATCTCTTCACAAATTTTTTGATTCGACTCAGATAAAATTCGCCAAGGAGCAACCGAAAACTGCATCATGGGCATTAACGCATGCACTTGTGCTGAACGTACCACCAACTCTTCGTCCAAGCTGGATGTACTCAAGAAGCTCCGGTATTCACCTCCTCCAATCATATCAGGACAGGTGTAGGCATACCCCATCAAACTCTGCGACATTTGATCTGGAATCAGTTTAATCAGATCCTCCCACTCATGCCCTTTATCACGCAACCGCTGAGCCAGCGGTAATCCTGCCATTTTCCAAGAAGCCCGATATTCATTCAGTGGGTAGTTTAGGCCAAACTCAGCAAAAAACTGGGTGTGCTCATTTGGGGTTATATCCTGCTGCCATGAAGCCACACCCCCTGTATAGAACCGTGCATCACCAGCATCAAACTTGAAGCCATCAACCCCATACTCATTAACTAAATAATCCAATTCTTTCTTAAACCAAGCCTGAGCCTTTGGATTGCTCAGATCAAGACACGCGCTTGCTCCATTCCACCACCGAATAATCGCCGCCTTATTTTTTGTATTTGCCCATAAGATATTCTGTGTTTTCTGCGGGTCCAAAATTAAAAGTCCATCTTCCGCCAGCTGTCTAAAATCGGCTGAATCGGCCGATACAAACGGGCACATCCACATCATCACCTTAAAGCCCATCGCATGCAGTTGATCAATCATCCCCTTCGGATCTGTAAAGCGGCGAGGTGAAAACTCCCAGGTTCCATAATCCTCTTGCCAATTATCGTCAATCATCAGAACGCCTGGTGGATAGCCATTCGCAATAATTGCCTCTGCGTATGCAAGAATATCCGCCTCGTTCTGATCATACATCAGCTCAATCCATGTATTGTACTGCGGATGCGTGAAAAGCAACTCATCTGGAATACGTTCATCGGAGGGAAAATAAGTTTTCGAAACATAGGCAAAGACATCGGCCAAATTTGAACCTACCGTACCCGAATCAATGAGTCCTTCTCGGGTAGATATCGCAATCAACCCTTTATCAAACTCATACCGAATTGGCTGTTCACTCCAAACATACCTTCCTTTACTCGATAGCAACAGAGGTTGTGCCTGATTACCCTTATTATCGCCCCAAAGATCATACGACACCTGAGTAGAAGCATCGTATGGCATTTCGTAGCCTCTTGAACTAAGCCCTGCCCACCAATATTCGCCATCCAATATCTTCAACTCAAGCGTATCTGCACATACAGAAAATGTCCCTATGATCAACCCTAACAAATACATAGAAAAAAACTTTTTCATTCTTCTTTCCTCTCTAATCAAATACTTCTTTTTCGTAATCTGAAGGATTTACCCAACCCGTCTGCTCGGTCGTAAATTCTCCTTGCATAAATCGTTCATAAAAATTCCATCCATGTTCAACTGAATAGCCATATGTCTCAAAAATCGAACCCTCTCCGAGCACTCGCGGGTCGTCCTGCTCCCGCAAAATTTTTAACATCCAATTTCGCATCTCGTTCTTCAACTCTCTGTGCGATTCATCAGCGGCTACATTTTCAAGGCATGCCCGATCCCCTAAAATATAAAAAAACTCTTCGCAAACAAGACGTTTGCCAAAAGAAAGATTCCAATACAAATCATCCACCCCATGGCGCCTAAGATTCAGAATCTCTGTTTTAGTCGCTCCCCCATCACAATCAAGATAGCCTAATTCCGGGTTACCTGCCGGCCAACGATCGAGTTCATAATTATATAGATAAAGATAGCCCTTACCTACAATCCCTCGAATCGGATAACCCGCATTATTGGGACGGCTATAATCATGCCGTTCTTTCCCAAGCACCACAAAATCTCGCTCCGGATTAACCTGTCCCGAGCGATCCGAATAGAAAATATCCGTTAAACTTCGACCCGGAGAGGCTTGCATTCCCGATGTCTCAAAAGGAATTCCAGCTAGCTCGAGAAACGTGGGTGCAAAATCAATAAAACTGACCATATCATCCACCGAACGCCCCGAATGCTGAATCCCTGCTGGCCACATAATAGCCAGAGGCATATGGCTAGCATATTCATATGCCTGCGCCTTACACCGTGGAAATGGCATGCCATTATCAGATGTCATCACGATCACCGTATTTTCTAATAAACCGCGCTCCTCTAAAGTTTTTATCATGCACCCCAAATGCCGATCTGCATGCTCAATCTCCAACCCATAATCAAGCATGTCATTACGAACTGTTTCCGTATCTGGCCAAAAGGCTGGCACCTGCTGAATGTCAGATTGTCGCTTCCCATTTTTCACACCACTGCCATATTCATAACGGCGATGAGGCTCACGTGCACCAAACCAAAATAGCCACTCACGCTCCTCATTCTCATCTAAAAAGTCGATAAAGTTAGCCGTATAATCCTCACTCGAAATCCCCTTCGCAATTGGCACTTCTTTGTGAGCTGCCCATGATGTCCCAATTAATTCTCGTGGCTTTCCATTCTTCATTCCTGGATTGCCCGGTCCCCACCCTTTTCCTGTTTTACCCGTTGCATAACCCGCTTCTCGTAACACTTCTGGAAATGTCTTAAATGCAGCCGGGAAGTGAACTACGTGATTGGCTGCTTCCTCCAATTGCCATGAATTACGCCCTGTTAAAATACTCGAACGAGAAGGTGCACACTTCGCATTGGGCGTGTATGCATTCATAAATAAGATTCCATCAGCCGCCAAGCGATCAAACGCCGGGGTCTCCACCCACTCACATCCATACGCACTCATGTGAGCCCATGACGCATCATCCATAATACAGAATAAAATGTTTGGACGTTCCACCTGGGCTTCCACCCAGCAGATACATAGACATCCCAATAACCCCATTATTTTAAGATTCATAACTCTCTTTTTCCATCGATTTTCATGAACACACATTGCAATACATTTTCATTACCCTTGCGGGGCAACAGGCTCTCGCTGTGTGGGAATCAATGCCTTTAAACGCGCCTTTACCGCTGCATATTCATCTTCTTGCGCTAAATTATTCCACTCCATTGGATCGGTCTGATGATCATAAAGCTCTTCCGTTCCCTGCTCGGTAAAGACGATATAGCTATACCTTCCATCATAGACCCGATGGCCCCCATAATTATAATCCGTCAACGTTGGAGTCTTCCACTCCATATCCGGATTATGAATCAGCTCAGCAAAACTCCGCCCCTCGTTTTCTGAATTTTTCGGGAGACCACATAACTCAAGTAAGGTCGGATACATATCGATCAAATTCACAATGCCATCACACCGTTTACGTTTTGGTGTTACCCCTGGCACCTTCACCATCAACGGTACCCGACACGACTCCTGCCATAATTGGGTTTTCCCATATTTTTGCTTCTCACCCAAATGCCACCCATGGTCGCCCCAGAGCATAACAATCGTATTCTCCGCATATGGGCTCGAAGCTAAGCCATCCAACAGAACACCTATACATTCATCAACAAACGTGATAGTTGCCAAATACGCCTGCACGGCCTGCTTGTGTTGTCCCGCTCGTTCAACCCGTCTCCAGGTGCCATGCGACTTCACGGGCTTTCCATATTTATTTAATATGTCGTCCAGATCATCTGGAATGGTCTTCGGCAAAACAATCTCATCCAAAGGATACATATCGAAATATTTTTGCGGCACATACCAAGGCAAGTGAGGCTTCGAGAATCCCACCGCCATGAAGAACGGCTTTTCAAACAATCGAGTTTGAAAATGCTCAACCGCCCATGTGGCCGTAATATAATCTTTCATCAACGTTTCATCGTTTCCAACCGTGGGTGCCCAATCAAATCCAATCGAATGATACGATCGATCACCCTTTGATGGAGGCAGCCCGTTGAGTGGAAATTGCTTGCCCGCCGGGCCTACCCCACCCCGCTCATGCACCCACTCATCAAACGCCCACTGCCCGTGATCAAGCGAATCACGATTATTTTTATTACCCGAAGTAGAGTGTTTATGAAAAATTTTCCCACGTGAAAGTGTATGATACCCATGTGCACTAAAATATTGAGGTAACGTTAAGAGATCTTTTGTTTTTTCAGCCTTCCGCATATTATTTTTGTTTCCATAGACCCCCGTCGTATGCGGATATTTTCCCGTCAGTAGAGAAGAACGTGAAGGGCCACAAACAGTCGAAGAACCGTGCGCATCGAACATCACCATTCCACCTGATGCATTAAACCGATCCAAGTGAGGAGTCTGCACCTGCGGATTTCCACCAAAGCAACCAATCCAATCATTCAAATCATCAATTGCAATAAAAAGCACGTTCGATCGCTCTGCTGCTGGCTTTGCCATCGCCGATAAACATAGACCTAAACAAGCGCCTCCCAAAAAAATACATTTCCACTTCATCATCCCATTGACTCCTACTTAACTTATAGAGAATTACTCCTTAATTCACCTCCATCCGAATAAAAAGAGTGGTGCAATTTATTATAATATAGGAATCCTTTAATCTTCCGGAGAAGAATCCGTAAATCTCATATCTGTGACATATTCATTTTGATTGAAAATACTAATATCTTCAACGAGTTCACCTGCTATCTTAACGTTATCGAAAATGAAACTCCTCAGAGGAGCTGACTCGGTGCCCCATAATGTTTCGGGATCACCTATAGTAGACTGCGCCGTAATATCGATATTCTGAAATAAAATATTTCGAATCTCACCTGCACCCCGCGTTTGCTCATAATCTGGATGCTTCTGCCAAGGCGCTGCACTCAAAATACCAAAAGATGAACGTGTAGGGCGTGGATCTGTAACACGAATATTCCTAAAAATGATATTTTCACCCCCTGCGTTTTTACCAGCCCCCCGTAAATTGAAGACACGACCCCCTTTATGAGTATTAAAAATAGAGCGATTATAAATTACATCACAATCTTCAACGATCACTTTGTGCCCTTTTAATGATTTATGCATATTACCAATAGGACTTAGCACAAAGGCAGAACCATTTGCATCGGTCCAGAAAACCACTCGGCGAATGCCCAACCCATTCACATAAACACAATCATCCTGCGTTCGAATAAAACAATCTTCAATGAGCGTATTTCCAAAGGGATTAATCCCATCACCATTGCGACGCCATGTAAAAATCTTAACCCAAGAAATTTCGTTAGGCTGTTCAGGTAGATACGTATTAATTAACATCAATGAGTGCATCGCCGAATCCGTCAATGTAATCCCTTCAACCGTGGTATTACGCGCCCCATGAATATCGATCGGTTTATACTTCCCATAATCTAGCGATGGGGGCGTATCGCAGTCTGGATGAGGGTATCGTTCACCAGAGAGGGTTCCATGCCCAAAAATTCGAATATGATGCCCATCATTCCAATTTTCATCATTGTGCATCGTGCCATGCACAATCGCATCACCCGGAATATAATAACTTTTCTCCGCATGAACACTAAAACAACGCCCAATCTCATGCACCCCCGGCAAAAAATAGAGGATCTCCCAATCCCCCTCGGTCGGCGGAACCTGGCCCGGCTCAACGCAAAATACGCGCGGGTCATCTATAGACGGTTTATCCTCGATAAACGGATTAGCAAAAATAGTTAGGGTATGTATCGGGGGGCCCTGATAAAATGATCTGTCACCCCATCCCTTCATATCAATACGACCGGTATCCTGCTGATCCATCTGACCATCAATATCCACTGTAAAAAGGGCTGGATGATCGAGAGAGACATACGCTTTTCCATCAATCACTTTGCATTGATTCACCGAGTGATTGGGTCGAGCCACCGCATGGGTAATCGGCTCTCCATTGACTTTTGAAATCTCAATCTCAACCTGATGATGACTAGCCATTTCAAAATTTATATAGGTATTACTCCATTTATCGAGACGCCAATAATAGGCATTCGCTGTGACTCCATTTGTAACGCCCCCAGACTTACACGTAGTTACAAATGCAAACGCATCTATCCATTTATTCGATCCTTGTGTTCGCACTTTAAAGCTATAATGCTCAGATGGTTCCAAACCTGGAACCGGTGGATAGACATGCACCCCTTCGCCTGCTTCGGAAAAAGCGAATATAGGCATCCCTATCAATAGAAACAGGCTTACTCGTTTACTTAATTTCATCGCTAATCACCACCTTCTCACCTCGATCTAAACCGACTCGCAATGTATACGTTCCTTTTTCGTAGACGGGTGCACGAAATCGGCGACCCTTGACCCGATAACAATAAACCAACTCATCGGTCGTATCGTTCGTTAACTCAACGACCGCATTCTCCATCGGCAACTTCACTTCCTTAAGATGAGCGATCGGTGTACGCCCCTCATTCTCAGCCACATTAAACGTAATCGGCCAACCCGCATATTGCTCGGCATCCCCTTTTTCTATATCCACAAATCGCGGCCAACACTCAAATACTATCTCTCCACTCGCCTTGCGAAAACGAACAATTCCATATCCATCTCCCCGCTCAGCTCGCACACTTCGATCTCGCGGATTGGCATATGCAAGCATCGTAATTTTATTGCCCAGTCCATCTTCATAATCACCCACCCAAGGTAACGGGCTCTCTACCGGCTCCCCTCCACCCGGTTGCTCAGACTCCGGATGCCACCAGCGCCCATACACCGTATTCACAATTGCAGGCGACGTAAACGCATACGGGCCATCCCGAAAAGCATCCACGCCATGCTTCAACGAAACCGCTAAATGTTGATCTCCACACAAATGTGTGGCCCGAGCCCGACGTAACGCACGAATCGCTTCATTACGCCCCGTCTGCGGCCATCCATTACAATCCAAATCAGCCAATAACCGCTCCGGATTCTTATTACCATGAATATGCACTGCTCCACAAAAAGCAGTCTGCGATAACGCCACTTTCATCTCTGCACCCCGCCAATCACGCGCCCACGCATCCAGAAACGCTAACTGACGCGCCCCTAACAGCGAGAGTCCGGGCAGATTCACCGCCCGCCGATCATAGACCGGATTATTGATATGATCGGGTCGCGGTCCCATCTGAGGAATCGTATTCATCGGTGCCGACTTAAATTTCCGATCCTCCAGAATAGCAAAACTAATGCCCCCCACATTCAAGTCCGTGTAGTACACCCGAATATCCTGCTTCACAGGCGTTGCATCAAATGGATCTGGTAAATTCCAACACTGCTGCCGCTCCACCATATTCACAAATGAAGCCGGAAACATATAGCCCCCATCCGCCGCACCCGAAAGACCAGCCGAAACCGCACCACTCTCACCCCACAAATTACCATGCCCAATATCATGGTCATCCGTGATACAAATCGTCGGACGATCCTTCATTACCTCTGCAAACTGCACCCCAAATTGCAACCAGCCATACGTTGCCTCATCGTGCGTATAATTCTGATCCCCTGCAAAGAACAGTAAATCCGGATCGTGATGTTTCAACGCTGCCACCGATGCCAGCCGAGTATCAAACTCATCATCTTTCGGTGAATTACACGACAATACCCCCACCACAATTTCATCCTGACCAATCGGATCTTTGCGAATCAGCCCCTCAAACGAGGAAAGTTCGCCCAACCGCAATCGATACGGAACATCCGTTGTGTTATCCCACCCTTCCACACGAAAATGTACCGACCAACCCGGATACGCCACCGGCAACGTTTCCACCACCTTCCACGCACCCGCCTCCATAAATTCAAGCGTCACCATCTTCGGTTCATCTGGCAATAAAGGAAAGCACTGCCCCGTAATTTTCAACACCCCATGATCGTGCGTATAGAGCGCAAATGCCACTGCATCTCTGCGGTCGATCGAAGTAAACCACTTCACCGCCAGCTTTTCATACCGCTGCCATGAATTTGTAAAACTTTTGCTCCACCACTTGCCAACCGCACTGTTATCCGACCCCTTCGCCCATGATGTCGCTTCACCGAATGGATAGGGCTTCGTATAATCAACCGCGCCGTCACACACGCAGACTGTCATACCAACCATAAAACTAATCCAAATCAGCTTCATTATAATCTCCTTTGAAATCGGATAAATAAAACACCATTGGGCTGCAATGTCACCATCGACTCAAAAGACATCTCCGTGCCACCCCACACATCCACCAGATGATACGACTCACTCATCAAATCCAATCGAGCCATATCCAACTTAAACGAAATTGGCTCGTCAAGACGATTAAAAACACCTATCCAACCCCGATCCATAGCTCCCTTTTCTAAGACGCGCCAAGTTTCCAGTTCCCCCTCATCAACCACAAGCGAACCCATCACCCCATTTTGATTGCAAGCCAACATCTCCCCATCGGTAATCAATTTTAATGCAAAATCATCCAACGAAGGTAAATCACCTCCCATCATTAAAGGCGATGCTGCCAACGCCCGAATCGTAATAAACGTCTCCATTTGCGCCTTCGTTAACTGGCACACCCGATGTACCCCCTTGCCCGCTAAAGCGATATCTCCCTTATCAAATACCGACTTACTTACATCCGTACCCGGCGGCGACATCAACTGCAACTCCCCAAAAGGAATCATATCCATATCAATCCAGAATCCCGGCTGCTCCTTACCCTGCCACTTTCGCCACGCCAGAAAGCACGTATCGATATATGCCTGCTCATCCCATACATCCTTGGTTACCCGCAACATATTCGCCATTCGAAAAAAATCAAGAGCCTCCGGATCCACCTGCCCACCCGGAGACAAACTCAACAACATCGGTTTCTCTAACTTTGCAATCGCTTTCGCTACTGCCTCCACCTCATCCGGATGCGGAACAATGTCATCATACTTAATCATATCCACACCCATCTCAGCCACATGCCGAATCAATCCATCATACCAAGCCTGCCCACCCGGGTGACTCATATCCACCGCATAACAATACTCACACCACACACAATTCTCTTTCGGATCCGTCACCGCAATATCTCGCGCCGTGTATGACGTTCCCTCAATCGGTAGATCCAATTCATACGCCTTTCGAGGAATCCCCCGCATCAAATGCAATCCAAACTTCAACCCCAACGCATGGCAACGCTCCGCAATAGGCTTCAGTCCGTTCGGAAAATAAACCTTCGACGGTAAAAAATAACCAAAGCCATCAATCCGAACATCATGCGCATGCTTTTCCGCCGGAAAAATCGTCCCCTCCTGCAAGGCATATTCACCAAACCAGCCATTATCGATCACAAAATATTCATACCCATGCGGCTTTAACTTTTCTGCCATCGCCTCCAAATTATCAAACGCCGCCTGCTCATGCAGATACACCCCATAACTATCAAAACTATTCCAACCCAACGGCGGTGAAGAAGCCAACAAACGATCAACCGGATCCTCCATCGCCCCTGCGTTGATCCATACACTCAACCCAAAAACCACCCCCGCTAAAAAATGCCTCATCTCACTTCCCCTCTACTTTTTTTCGGGCGCTTTTTCCCAACGAATCAGACTCTTAACCCGCTCCGGAAAATTAAATCGCTGAATCGGGGAAACTGTACGCGCCTGCACCAACAACTGATCTAATTCCGCAACCACCTGCGGATACTCCGCAGCCAAATTATGCTCTTCACCCATATCTCTAGACAGATCATAAAGTTCCAACGGCGAATGCGGATCCACCGAAACATCATAACGTAGCCCCTTCCAAGAACCTTTCCGAATCGCAATCCGACCTCGCTTCTCATGAAACTCCCAGTAGAGATAGGCATGTGCCTCCTGCCCCGGCTCACCTAATAACGTCGGCAGAAAAGAGATTCCATCAAGCCCATCCGGCAGATTCACCCGCGCTATCTCCGCCACCGTAGGCATCACATCCCAAAAAGCCGAAATATGATCCGTCCGACTCCCCGCAGCCACCTGCCCTGGCCACCAAGCAATCATTGGAACCCGAATACCGCCCTCATATAAATCCCGCTTAAATCCACGCAACGGACCATTCGAATCAAAATAAACCGGATCATGCCCCGCCTCCTGATGTGGTCCATTATCTGATGTAAAAATAATCAACGTATTCTCCGCAAGACCCAACGCCTCCAGCTTCGCAACAATATCGCCCACATAATCAACGTATTATCCGCAAGACCCAACGCCTCCAGCTTCGCAACAATATCGCCCACATAATCATCCAAATTATTCACCATCGCTGCAAACGCCGCATGACCCTCCGGCTGCGATCCATACGCAAACTTCCGAAAATCAGGCCCCTTATCCGTACCCACATACGAGCTCTCCGGAAGAAATTTCCCTCGATATTTCTCCATATACTCCTCCGGAGCAAACATCTCCGCATGCGGCTGAATCAACGCATAAAAACAGTAGAACGGCCTATCTTTATGTATCTCAATAAATGACATCACCTCATCATGAATTAACGTCGGTCCATACGTTTCCGTCTCCATGCCAAAATTACCCCACAACAATTCGCGACGATCATCATCCCACAAATAATAGGGATAATAATGGTGTGCATGTCGCTGGCAATTATACCCATAAAACCGATCAAATCCCATCTGTAAAGGCTCGCTCACCGAACCCGGAGCCCCCAACCCCCACTTACCAAATAAACCCGTCGTATAGCCTACATCCTTGAGCATCTTCGCCACCGTAAATGTATCCGCCGGCATCGCCTTCTGCCCCTCTGGAATCACCTCCGAATTACCCCGAATTACCGAATGCCCCGTATGCTTTCCCGTCATCAACGCACAGCGCGAAGGCGCACATACCGGTGCACCCGCATAATGTTGCGTAAACAACATCCCTTCCCGCGCCAACCGATCAATATGAGGGGTCTCAAAATGCGTCTGCCCCAAACAGCTCAGATCTCCATAGCCCAGATCATCCGCTAAAATGTAGATAATATTCGGCAATCTCTCCGCGTGTACCATACCGCCCATCAACAAAAACGTGCACAAAAATAAGTATCTCATTATCAATCTCCTCAAGAAAGAAATGGTCGGGGTGACTGGATTCGAACCAGCGACTTCTTCGTCCCGAACGAAGCGCTCTACCAGGCTGAGCCACACCCCGACTTTTATATGGTAGAAAAAATGAAAGATTCATCTTCACTTGGCAAGGGACAATCTTTAGGAATGCTGCCCCAAGGGATGCGCTCGATCATACACCTCTTTCAATCGCTCAATAGAAACATGTGTATAAATTTGAGTCGTCGATAACGAAGCATGACCTAAAAGCTCCTGCACGACCCGCAGTTCCGCCCCCTCATTGAGCATATGCGTTGCAAAGCTATGCCGTAAACTATGGGGCGTCAGCTCTGGGTTCAACCCACACGCCACAACATATTTTTTCATCATCCGTTCCACTGAACGCACCGAAAGCGCCCCCCCTTTGCGGTTCAAAAAAAGCGGGCGAGGCTCTACATGATCCCACGCATGCAAGAGTTGAACTTCATCACGCCTTTTCATTGCCTCTCGCACCGCTTTAATCGCAAAACTTCCCAGCGGACACAACCGCTCTTTCTTGCCTTTGCCCCGCACTCGCGCTGAGCCACCGATTACATCCAACTGCGACTCCGTTAGCTCCACCAACTCATTCACCCGCATGCCCGTGCTATACAATAATTCCAGTATCGCCCGATCTCTAACGCCGGCATAGCTCTTCCATGCCTTCCGGATCGGTGTATCTTGCTCCCCTGACATGTTCATTTGAACCGGGGCTTCCAATAAACGAATAGCTTCATCCGTACTTAATACCTTCGGCAAGGCTCTTCCTTTACGAGGCGAACTCAATCCTTTGAACGGATTTTTATTAAGCCGATTGGAGCGAACCAGAAAATGATAAAATGATCGCATTGCAGATAGTTTTCGAGCGGTAGTCGTCGGCGCCATATCCATTTTCTGAAAATGAATCAAATAAGCACGAGCATCATACCGATCCACCTCCGCCCATGCATAAGGCGCTAGAACATCAGTCCCCCACTTCTTTTCACAAAATTGACGAATATCGATTAGATAATTCTGAATCGTGTGCGTAGACGCATCTTTTTCGCCTTCAAGGTAGCGAATAAATTCAGCCACATCCGGATCATCCATCTAGACATCGCTCTCCGTTTTTTTCGCTTTTGGTTTTCGGGGAGCAGGGAGGCCTAATTCCTCCTGCCGAGCTGCATAGCTAGGAAGTTGTGCTGCATAGCGTGCGGCCATCTTTTTCAATGCCACCAACTGCCGCTCACTCAATGCTCCCTTGCTCTTAAACTGGCTTGCCAACGAATCATAGAACGAGCGATCATTATACTCTCGCTTACCTCGCTTAGTAGGCTCTGCCCACTCCACAATCTGCCCCATCATCTCCAATACCGGAGCAGTCGTTGGATCTGCATTAGCCGCCGCTTGCTCCCCTAACTTTAATTCCGCTTTGATCGCTTCAAAATTCTCAATCTGGTCTCCATATTTTCCTATCAAAGAATCCAGAAATGCTACCTGCCGATCACTCAACCGTTTGCCCATCGTCACCTGCTCACTCAATGACTGCACAAACTTGCTATCATCATACACCCGCTTGCCTGCCTGCGTCGGCTCTTCAAACGTGATCCCCTGCAACAAAGCTAACTTACGCGGCGTATCTTCACGTACCGCTTCTGGCTCCGTTAATTCCAACTCGGAAACAAACGATCTCGGGATTTGATGATAGTAGCGACAACACATTTTAAAAAGCATCTCTCCCTGTCGCTTTGAAAGTAGCTCTCCCGCTTCCGTGGTCGCTTTCACATCTGTAAATGTCTTATAATCATCATAGGTACGCTGCGCTGTTTTCACTGGATCAGCCCATGACTGAACATGCGAAAGCGCCTCCAAACAACGTGCAACCCATGCCACATCCGCTGTCTCTCGCGCATGATCGATCCACTCTAACAATGAAGGGTAGAACGCCTCCATCATCCGCGTCCACTCGACTCGGCCTGCTTCAACTTCATCCAACCGTGCTTCCATATCTGCCGTAAAATTCACCTCAAACAGATCCGTTTTATTTCCGCTCTTCAACTTCTGCTCGGTTCTTTGAACCAAGCCAACCAACTCGCGACCCAGTGCCGTTGGTACCAAGGAACGCTTTACCTTTTCAACATACTCACGCTCATCCAACTTCGACATAATTGCCGCATATGTACTGGGACGACCCACGCCATTCTCCTCCAACGCTTTAATCAACGCCGCCTCTGAATACCGCGCAACGGGTTTGGTCTCTTTTTGTTCCGTTAACCAATCCAGTACATCCAATAATTCCTCTTTCTCTAACGGTGGAATTTGTCCCTCTTCCTCCGCCACATCCCCCTGCTTAGGACGATCTGCCGCTGCTTCCATACCACTCACCTTCATATAGCCTGGGAAAAGAATATCCGAAGAAGTCGCCCGAAAGAGATACACATTTTCTTGCCCTGCCGTCGCCTCAACCGTTCGACGCGCAATCCGTGCCGGGACCATCTGGCTAGAAACAAACCTGTTCCAAATCAACGCATATAATTTTTGTTCAGCAGGCTCTAACTGCACGCCTTCAGCGCCCGGACGTATCGCCACATCGGTCGGGCGAATAGCTTCATGTGCCTCCTGTGTCGCCGCTCCTTTTCGGCTATAAAGATTTGGTTTTTCTGGGATGTACTCTTTTCCATAGGTCGATTCAATAAACGTCCTGCATTCGTCCTGCGCACTTTGAGCAATATTAAATGAATCCGTACGCATATAGGTGATCAGCCCACTCTCATACAACTTTTGAGCCAGCCCCATCGTCCGAGCTGGCGCAAAACTCAACGCCCCTGAAGCCGATTGCTGCAACGTACTCGTAATGAATGGAGGTCGCGCCTTTCGCGTCACCTCTTTCGTCGCAATATCCGAAACTCGCAACGCATCATTTTCCAGCTCCGCCTGAATCATCTCCAACTGCTCCGCACTCTTCACCGCCCCCGGCAATAATTTACGATCCTTTGTTCCAACCGGTTCATCATTAATACGCGCTAGCTTCAATAAAAATGGATCCAATGGAGCCTGTTGCTTTCGCACCTCAGCCCCCACGGTAAAATAGGCTTCCGGAGTGAAATCTTCAATTTCCAACTCCCGCTCCACAACCAATCGCAACGCAACCGTCTGAACACGCCCCACGCTATTCGCACCTCGAATCTGCCGTCGCACCACCGGCGAGCCCTGAAACCCCACCAACCGATCTAATACACGCCGGGCCTGCTGTGCATTCACCCGATCCATATCAATTTTTTGCGGTGTATCAAACGCCGCCAAAATTGCTGATTTTGTGATCTCATTATAGGTCACCCGATAAAAATGATCTTCCGGAACCGTCTTCTTCAATGCTTCAAACAGGTGCCATGCAATTGCCTCACCTTCTCGGTCAGGGTCGGGTGCTAAATAGACGTTATCACACGTCTTCGCCTCCTCCTTAAGCTCCTTCAAAATCTTCTTACCTCGAGTCGTCTCGGTATATTCCGGCTCAAATCCTTTTTCAGGATCTACCCCCAACTTTTTTGGCGGCAGATCCCGAACGTGACCCACCGAAGCTTTTACCACATAAGAAGAACCTAGAAATGAATTAATCTTCTTTGCCTTTGCCGGTGACTCGACAATCACTAAACTTTTAGTCATTCATGCTCTCCACTTTGTTGATACGTCGAACATTCGTCGCCAGCTCGATTTTCCCATCTGGCAACGATCGCACAATACGCTTCATCTCTAAACCTCATAAAATACAACTCAAAATTGGACTCATAATCGCAAATGGTCGACCCAAATCATCCACCGGCAAAAACCCATTCAATAATCCGACGCTCATCCGAATCGAATCTCACCTCCAGCCGAACAATTCTTTATGCTTCCAGTGCTGAGAGCCATCAAACCATCGAATCCCACGTCGCTTCAAGCAGCTCCTCGGATAAGGCATGCCCAATCGAAGCCGTACCAATCGAGGAGGCTAGAACAAATTGAGGAACTCCTCCCACTGTTTTCTTATCGACACCCATCGCTTCTCGTAAAGAAGCCCACTTCAACTCCGATGCACGCACCGGTAATCCCAACTTCACCAATAACTTCTCAATTCGCTCCGCCTCTTCCAATGCCATGCCACAAACCGCCACCGACAAACGCGCCGCATACACCATGCCCACTGAAATCGCCTCACCGTGAATATAAGTTCCCCCATACCCAGATCGATTCTCAATCGCATGACCCATCGTATGTCCAAAATTCAAAATCGCGCGGAGGCCACCTTCAAACTCATCTGTTGCAACCACCTCCGCCTTAATCTCACAACAACGCCCCACTAAATCAGCCAACAACGCACTATCACCCGTCGGGTTCAATGCCTCTACCTGCGCCTCAATATGATCAAAGAATGCTCGATCCCGAATTACACCATACTTTACCACTTCGGCCATTCCCGCTCGAAACTCCCGCTCTGGTAATGTATGCAACGTCTTAAGATCAACCCATACTAGTGACGGCTGATGAAAAGCCCCCACCAAATTTTTGCCCTCAACCAGATTGATGCCCGTTTTCCCACCCACCGAACTATCAACCATCGCCAGCAGCGAAGTTGGAACTTGAATAAAAGGTATACCTCGTAGAAATGAGGCTGCCGCATAACCAGCCAAATCGCCCACCACACCGCCACCCAATGCCACTATAAATCCATGCCGGTCTAATCCCGCCGCCAACGCCGCGCTATATAAAGCAACTAGCTGCTCGCTTGATTTTGAAAGCTCACCTGCAGGAACCAGTACCAAGGTCGCCGAAAAATCAGCCGCTTGCAAAGAGGCAACCAGCTGATCTCCATACAACCCGCCCGTATTCTCATCCGCAATCACCAAGCATTCACCAGATAAGCCCATCTCCGTGATAAATGAGCCCAATTTAGACCGCATATCCGAACCGATATGTATCGGATAAGACCGCGCTTTAAGATCTACATGAACGTCGTATAACATGGCTCGAGTGTGTATCGCCTCCTAACCCCACTCGTCAATCAAAAAAGTATTCGGCAACTTTACATATGTAATAAGAAGCGTCGTTGCCGGGCGGCACTACTTCAATATCGTGAACAACAGTGCATCATATTTTACCTCAAAGTCTAAGTAAACTTAAATAGATCCGCGTGCAGAAGTCCCTCCTCCACGCAAGCCTCCATTAGATAGAGGGAACCACACACGACCACCATACGATCTGCCTCCGCCTTCGCCCATACCGCCGCCGCCTGCCAAGCACCTTGTAACGAACACGCCTCCGCATGGACTCCTCCCATATAAACCCGCTGCGCAGTCTCTTCGGCTGATAACCCGCGCAAACAAGGCAACGGAACTGCCCAGACCCGATGCGCCATCTTGTGCCATGTTCGCACGTAGCCCACCACATCCTTATCTTCGAGAAAACCCACAATAAAACTGATATTTCGATCCGGAAAACATGCTTTTAAATTCTCCGCTAAAACCGCTCCGCCTTGCGGATTATGCGAACCATCCAACCAAATTGACGGATGCGATGAAACCTCCATCAACCGACCCGGCCAGCGAACCTGCTCTAAGCCCTCCACAAACGCCAGCTCGATCGAAAGTATTTCAGAAAGTACTTCGAGTGCCGTCACTGCCACTGCTACATTTTCGCGTTGAGCCGCACCCAATAAAGGTAATTCAAACGCCGGCAAACTACGCTCCTGACTTTCCACCTTCAGGCGCTGTGGTGCCGCCATAAAGCGAACACCTACCGATTCATCGCTATACCTAATTGGTTCACCTACTGCATCTAATACCGTACGTACATCGCTCTCCTGTGGCGCACTTATCACCGGCCGACCCGATTTAATAATGCCTGCCTTCTCTCCAGCAATCGCCTCCAGTGTATCGCCCAAAAAATCAGTATGATCGATTCCAATCTTCGTAATCACCGAACAGAGAGGGTATACCACATTGGTAGCATCCCAACGCCCTCCCATGCCTGTTTCAATAATTGCCACATCTACTTGCTCATCGGCAAAAAACTGAAATGCAATCAGTGTCGAAAGTTCAAAAAACGTGGCTCGCCTTAGACTCAGCTCTTCACAAGCCGCATCCGAATGCGCCTCAAGCGCCAAAATATACCGATTCAATTTTTTATCCGAAATCGATACCCCATTGATCCTGAAACGCTCTTGAAATGAAATTAAGTGAGGCGATGTGTAGAGCCCTGTTTTTAATCCCGAAGCACGTAAAACCGATTCGATCATCGCACAGACCGAACCCTTTCCATTAGTCCCCGCCACATGCACAAGAGCAAAAGAGCGCTCCGGATGATCCAGCGTTTGAACCAACGCCTCCATCACTTCTAAACTCGGCTGTATCCCATCAGCGGTTCGCCGAAAGAGACGTTCCACAGCGTTCATGAGCGTGCATCACAAAGATAGTCTAATAGGGAAACCATCCGTTCTCGCATTTCATTACGAGGTATTACTATATCAATCAAACCGTGATCTTGTAGGAACTCCGCACGCTGAAACCCCTCCGGTAGATCCTGCTGCGTTGTCTCTTTGATCACCCGCGGACCTGCAAAACCTATCAACGCTTCCGGCTCTGCCACAATCAAATCACCCAACGTAGCAAAACTCGCCATCACACCCGCCATCGTTGGATGCGTAAGAATCGGAATGTAAGCCAAACCCGCTTCTGCATGGCGTGCCAACGCTGCACTGGTCTTCGCCATCTGCATCAGACTCAAAAGCCCCTCATACATTCGCGCCCCACCAGACGCACACACCAATAAGACCGGCCGTTGCTCCGCCGTACAACGCTCAATCAAATAGGTAATCCGCTCTCCAACCACACTGCCCATACTCGCGCCCAAAAATGAAAAATCCATTACTCCTAAACCGATATCGCGACCTGCCAACGTACATCCACCCACCGTAACCGCATCACTGTAACCCGACTTCTTTTGATTCGCTTCTAGTTTGTCCACATACGATTGACGTCCTGTAAAGCCAAGTGTATCAACCGATGTAATTGACCCCGCCCACTCTTCAAAAGACCCCTCATCAGAAAGCAACTGAATCCGTTTCTCCCGCGGTAGATTAAAATGATGGCCACACTTAGGGCAGACCTCTAAATTGGCACTGATCTCTTCTTTGTAAATAATCTCTCCGCACGAAGGACATTTCACCCAAAGCCCATCTGGCACATCACGCTTCTTTACCTGAATCGTTGTGTAGTTCTGTTTTTTTCCAAATAGAGCCATTTTCTCATCCTTCCTCAACCACGATCTACACTCACGAAATAAATCACTTTCGCTCCTGCTGTGCGCGATACCTTCGCGCACGCACACACACGCGCTCCTGTGGTATTAACATCATCCAACAACAATACCGATATTCCTTTTACCGAATTTTATTTTATAAATTCAAATGCAGATGAAACGTTACTCATCCGTCCCGCAGCTGTCAAATGTGTTTGAGTAATGGTCGCCTTGACCCGTTTCACTAAACTCCATTATTCCCAATATAAAAATTAAAAAGCCCGAAGGCGCTCCACTCCACAACCCATATAACTTCGTGGGTAGAACCACTCATAAAGCGGTAGCAAGATCGTTAATCCACCACCAACGGATCGATTACAATTCGATTAGGCTGCAAAACCGGTAATGCCGACGCCTTTATAAAATACACTAGCCCCTCGATGCCCACCCACCGATCAACCAATGTTTCAAGTTGTTCCATCCGACCCCGGACCAGACACAACACCTGATCCTCTGCTGAGAGTAGTCGATATAAGCCTGGATTCGCTCGATCTAAACGACCCACAAAAATCTGCTCCAACCCCTGATCCTGTTGCGTATCCAACTCCAAGGGCAACACTGGTAAAACCAGTTCCACCTCATCAAAAGCCACATACTCCGAAGCAATCATTCCCGGTTCTTCCACCAATTCTCCCACCTCTGAAGGCACAGATTCCGTGTAATCAACGTGAATCCAAACTCGACTTCCCTTTGGAGGAGCCACCTTCACCCACGCATGAAAACGATCTAACTCTTCCAGCTTTGTTCCCTCTTCAACCACCGTCAGTACTGCATAGTTTCGATTTGGACCTGATCGCACATTCAATCTATTGGGAATCACCACTCCATTCGTTAAATACGATTCAGAAACCCATGCATCCACATACTCCGGCGCCTCAATCGCCACCCACTCATTCGAACGCCCCAGCTCCTTAAAAACATCACCCCGCATAGCCCGATCCAACACTCCCGCTTCCAGTGAAGGTGCCGTACGCAAGCTCACCCGATCTCCCGTTACCCGTACATCCGCCAAAACTTCCGAAATCGCAATCATCCAAAAACACACAACACACAACCATCTTCTCATTTTACTGACTCCTTCTTACCACATCCAAATAGATCCCATGCATTCTGCATACTCATCTTCGCCAACGCCTCTACTGAACTATCTCGCAACGCTGCTAGCTTTGCACCCGTATGGCTTACAAATGCTGGCTCATTCTCTTTACCCCGCTCCGGAATGGGTGCTAAATACGGTGCATCTGTTTCAACCAACAATCGATCATCTGGAATATAGGTTGCCACTTCACGTAACGTATCCGCGTTCGCAAACGTTATAATTCCACTAAAGCTGATCATAAATCCCAAATCCAATAATCGACGCGCACACGCTTGATCCAATGTAAAGCAATGCAACACCCCCGGATATTCACACCGCTGATCCGCATAGTCCGCCAATATCGCAAGCGTATCTTCATCCGCCGCTCGTGAATGCACAATCACCGGCTTCTCATAACGAACCGCTAAATCCAAGTTTAGCCTAAATAACGCCTGTTGTGATTTTTTATTATCCTGTTGATGAAAATAGTCGAGCCCAGTCTCACCCACTGCCCGCACCAACGGATCTGCCACTTGCATCTCCAACACCGCTCCATCATACGGCTCATCCGCTAATTCGCGATCATATCCCGCACTCGCAAAAATTAGTCCCTCATAGGCTGAAGCCAGCTTCTGCGATAACGCATTCGCCTCCGGAGATCCTCCCACCGAAAGCATTCGAGTCACCTTTGCCACGGCCGCTTTTTTCAGCAACGGTTCCAATCGCTCCTGGGCTACAAATCGATCAAAATGAACATGACTATCGAACCACATAACACCAATAAAACGAAACCTAGCCCACCTGTGCGAGATTTAAAGCCCAAGAACTCATAATTTCGACAAACACTTTTAACGAATAAACCCTTGAAGCACCGCCTCAACCTCGGCATATTTCGCGCCTTATAAACGCACATTGCGCTTTTTCAACGAGGTAAAAAAATGGCTAGAGAATATAAACTCAATAAAGTACGTAACTTTGGTATCATGGCACACATTGATACCGGCAAAACCACCGTTTCAGAACGGATCTTGTACTATACAGGACGCTCACACAAAATCGGCGAAGTGCACGATGGTGCCGCTACAATGGACTGGATGGAACAAGAACAAGAACGCGGTATCACTATCACCTCCGCGGCCACCACCTGCGTCTGGAAAGACCACATGCTCTCCCTGATCGACACCCCTGGCCACGTTGATTTCACGATGGAAGTTGAGCGCGCCCTCCGCGTACTCGACGGTGCCATCGCACTCTACTGTGCGGTAGGTGGTGTTCAACCTCAGTCTGAAACCGTATGGCGCCAATCCGAACGCTACGAAGTGCCTAAAATTGCCTTCATAAACAAAATGGACCGGATCGGGGCCGACTTCTATGCTGTCATCGGAAACATCCAAGAGATGTTAGGAGCTAATCCGGTTCCTGTTACCATTCCTATCGGTGCTTCAGAAGATTTCATTGGCATCATTGATTTGATCAGTATGAAAGCCCTCATCTTTAAAGATGAAGTGATGGGTGCCGAATGGGACGAAACCGAAATCCCAGCTGAACTCGCTGACACGGCAGCAACATGGCGCAATAATCTTGTTGAAAAATGCGCTGAGCAAGATGAAGCCCTCATGGAAAAATATTTCGAAGAGGGTGATCTCACCGAAGACGAACTTTGGAGCTCTCTACGCCAAGCCACATGTACGCGTGAATTTGTGCCCGTCTATTGTGGTTCGGCTTACAAAAATAAAGGGGTTCAACAATTGCTCGATGGCGTCAACCGCCTCTTGCCTGCCCCGAACGAAATCCCCCCGATCACCTGCAGCGAAGATGAAACTAATATGCGTGCAGTAAAAGACGACGAAGATTTATCTGCGCTCGCCTTTAAAATCATGTCTGATAAGCACATGGGCAAACTAACTTATATTCGAATCTACTCCGGTAGCCTCGAATCAGGCTCAACGATCTGGAATGCGACGCAAGGACGTAAACAACGTGTAGGACGTCTCCTGCGGATGCACTCCAATCGCCAAGAAGCTATCGATAAAGCCTATGCTGGCGATATCGTAGCCGTTGTCGGGCTTGGGGAAACCAAAACCGGCGATACGCTCTGCACCCAAGACAACCCCATTGCTCTTGAAAGCATGGACTTTCCAGATCCCGTTATCAGCATCTCGATCAAACCCGAATCAAATGCCGATAACGAGAAACTCGGTGAGGCTTTGCACCGATTGGCAGATGAAGACCCAACATTCACCGTTGCCTTTGATCAAGAAACCAACGAAACCATTATTTCAGGAATGGGCGAGCTTCACCTTGAAATTATCGTGGATCGCCTGCGGCGTGAATTTGGCGTTGTTGCTGAAGTCGGTCGTCCCGAAGTGGCTTACCGTGAAACAGCAACGATGCCCTCAGATGGCTCCTACAAGCACGCCAAGCAGTCCGGTGGCCGGGGTCAATATGGACATGTGGTCATGTCTGTTGAACCTCAGCAACCAGGAGAAGGCTTTGAATTCATTAATGAAATAACCGGAGGTCGTATTCCTCAAGAATATATTCCTTCCTGTGAAAAAGGCGTTAAACAAGCCCTCGAATCAGGCCCCTATGCCGGCTATCCTGTTGTGGATATGCGCGTTCGCCTAACCGACGGCTCCTACCATGACGTCGACTCATCAGACTTCGCCTTCCAAATTGCCGCTCGCCAAGGTTTCAAAGAGCTCTTTTTGAAAGGCAAGCCACAATTGCTTGAGCCGATCATGAAACTAGAAGTCACTACTCCTGATGAATACATGGGCGCCGTAAATGGTACTATTGCTCAGCGTCGAGGTCGTGTCGATTCCATGGACGAACGCGGTGGAAACAAAATCGTGCGCGGATTTGTTCCCCTCAGCGAAATGTTTGGATACTCCAACACTCTACGTTCACTAACTCAAGGACGCGCTAGCTTCTCTATGGAGTTTGAACACTACGAAGCAGTACCTTCTAACATTGCAACCGAAGTCGTTACCAAACGACGTGAAGAAGGAAAAGTCAGGTAGAGCGAGTAGAAGACTACTCATGAAAGACCGCTTATTTAATCGGCGGTCTTTTTTTTGGTCCAGTTTTGCGTAAGGCCGAATGAATTGATACGATCTCGTCTTATGAATGCATTACTAATGATTGCACATGGAAGCCGACGTACCGCCTCTAATGACGAGGTGCGCGCGCTGGCTGATCGCATTAGCGCACAGGCTAAAGGAGAATTTGATCAACTAGCTTGTTGCTTCTTAGAGCTCGCCGAACCGCTGATTCCCGATGCTATTGATCAACTCGTGCAAGAGGGTGTCACTCAGATTACAGTCTTCCCTTACTTCTTAGCGGTCGGAGCGCATGTAGCGGAAGATATACCTGAAGCGATTGCAGCTGCAGCAGAAAAATATCCCCATATCACGTTCAAGAGCCTACCACATCTTGGACAACTTGAATCCATGCCTGCGTTGATTCTTTCGCAACTCTAAGCCAAATCGATTTAGCGGTTGACTTAAAAAGCGCCTCCACCTACATTCCACCCCTTTGCAGATAATAAACAGCTCATCAAAGGGGGTGAATAGTTTATGCCACAAGAAACATGTGAAGTGAAAGTACGCCGCGGTGAGAACGTCGACCGGGCTTTACGTCGTCTAAAGAAAGCACTCGATAAAGAGGGCATCATTAAAGGTATGCGTTCGAAGCGATTCTACGAAAAACCAAGTGAAAAGCGCAAACGCATTGCAAACTCACGCCGTACCCGTCGATAAATCTATTGGGTTCGAATTTAGATAAGCTCCCTAAGTGGGAGCTTTTTTTATACCGCCGGATATTTTGAGAACAACGACAGATTCTCGTTGAGTTGCTCCACGGAACTCATTCCCAAGGTAAGCGCATCCAAGACGCCACATTCCTGAGCAAATTTCATACACGCATCTCGATCCGGCACCAACTTACCTGCCCCGTAGATCTTCATACCAATCACAAAGGTTCCCCGCTCTTTCGCCCGACGCAGTACCTCTAAAACCTTGTCGGCATCCCCATCACATCGAATGCCTGCTGGATTAATCCGTGCCAATAATACATCTACCCACGCAGAGTTTGCCGCCGTCTCCATCGCACCATAACTATGGCAAGAGCAACCCAATGTTTTGATAAGCCCTCGCTCCTTATATGTCGAGAACACCTCCATATACGGTTTCATCTCTTCCGTCCATGAGGGCTCCTCTAATAGGTGTAGTAACAACATATCGATATACTCTGTATCAAGCTCGCGCAAATAGCGTTCAAACGCATCTCGTGCAAATTGCTCTCGCTCACGCACCGATAGGTTTATTGGGGTTTGGCTTTGCGTTCGCCACCAAAACTTCGTCATCAGCGCCACCTTTTCTCGAGGAACCTTTTTTAAAGCTTCTCGACAAAATCCATGTGTTCCATACGCCTCCGCTAGATCAAAAAAGGTAATACCTCGTTCATAGGATTTCAAAAAAAGCTGCTCCGCTTCCGCCGTACTCATGGTCGCTTTTTTTTTCGCGTTTCGTTTGGCCCAAAGTGATTGCTTCGTTAAACCCCCAACCGTGCCCGTGCCCAATCCTAGTCGTGACATCTTTATTCCGCAGCCAGGAAGTTCTACCTGCGGTATCGCAGACTCTGAAGCACCGAAAGAGGTGGATGCCACCGCTGCCATTCCCGCAATGGGACCTATAAAATGCCTACGATCTGTTTTCATAATGCTCCATTCCTTTCCACTCACACCAACGAATGATGTTTATAGAGCCGCAACCGGAAATGCAATGCTTAAATAAATCGACCATAGATCCCGTCCAATCACGATCCATATCAATGCCCCCAAACTCAAATAAGGTCCAAATGGAATGGCCTCCGCTCGCTCACGGTTTCCCATGATCATCCACAAAAGAGTTCCCAAAAGCCCAAGAACCGCACCCCCAAAAACCGAAAAGAGAACTGCCTCCCAACCCAAAAAAGCCCCTATACCTGCTAATAGCTTCACATCCCCAAGACCCATTGCCTCTCGCTTCATGATCCATGAACCGATCAATCCTATAAAGAACAACACCCCACCGCCCGCAACCAAACCGATTACACTCTCTGCCAACGCTGCCGTCCAATCCAACTCTCCATGCAACTCCGGATAACCCACGCTGAAAAGAAGCCCCCATCCGATCGCACCATATGAACACCGATCCGGAATCCATTGTTCATCCAAATCAACGATGCTTCCCACAAACAAAAGAGATAGAAGCACCCCATACGGAAGTAGGATCCAATCCAACCCGCATACACTCCAGATCAAAACAAAGATTCCACCGCAAATAAGCTCAGAAAGCGGATAGCGAATCGGAATAGAAATAGCACAAGATCGACACCGACCTCGAATCAGCAACCAACTCAAAAGAGGAATCATATCCCTTACTCGCAACCGCACCTCACAGTGCGGACAGTGCGACGGAGGCAACCCAATCGAAACTCCTTTTGGAATGCGCAACGCGCACAAATGAAGAAAGCTACCCCAGCAAATACCTAATAAAAAAACCCAAGGCAGATAGAGCATCGAAGCGGTCATTCCCCGCTACCGTAAACCGCCTCTTCCAACGAACGACGCATCGCATCCACATCCGGTGCCTCTTCCGTCCATATCGTGAAAGCCTGCGCCCCCTGATGAAGCAACATACCCAAACCATTCGCCACCGCAGCACCCGCCTCACGAGCAGCCGACATAATAGCCGTCTCTGGATACATATAAATTAAGTCAAAAACTCGCTGATTCGCATGAAAAGCCGCCGAAGGCAATAGGGACTCATCCTCCCGCTTCATCCCCACCGGCGACGCCTGAACCACTAAATCACATCCACAGCACGCCTCCACTTGAGCCTCAAGCCCCCGTACCTGCTCAATTCCAACCGAGGGGGCTTGCGCATAAATTTCACCCGCCAATCGCTCCATTCGATCTCCATCCAAATCAGCCAAAACAATCGATGATGCCCCTTCTTGTGCCGCCAACAAAGCCGTTGCTCGCCCTGCACCACCGCACCCTAAAACAAAAATTCGATCTCCCTTCACCTGCGTGCCAAACGACTCTTGCAGCGCGGTCATGAACCCATATCCATCCGTGTTGTATCCCATCAACCCATCATCCGTAAACGCCACCGTATTCGCAGCTCCAAATAACTCCGCACTCGCATCCAACTTCTGCAATCCATGAAATGCCACTTCCTTATGCGGGACCGTCAGGTTAACACCCGCAAAACCCATATCTGCCATCGCCGGCAAAACCTCCATCAATCGATCTGGATGCACATCCAATGCAAGATAAATCCCATCAAATCCAATCGATGCCATCGAAGCATTATGCATAACCGGTGAAAGCGAATGACCAATCGGATGCCCCAAGACCGCGAATGGTTTTGTATGCCCACTCAAGCCCATTAAACCGCCCCCGCTTCAACTCGATTCAACCCGGCAATAATAGCGTGCACCGCGGCCTGATCGATATTTGAATCAATCCCTACCCCATACACCACTCGATCGGCATTTAATTTCAGAGGAACAAAAGCCAACGCCTGCGCATCCGCCCCTTTACCCACCGCCTGCTCATGATAATTTTCCACCGAAAACTCCACATCCAATGTCTGACGAATAGCCGCAACGAAAGCCGAGATCGGTCCATTTCCATCCGCCATCAGCGTCCGCTCTTCATTCTTCACCTTTAAATACACTTCTCCATGAATAAACGTCGGATCCGCATCATCCGGTCGCGGCCAATACGCTAACAATTCATATGGACCCTTCGGCTCTAAAAACTGTTCTTTAAAAACTGCATGCACCTCTTCACTGCTAATCTCGCGCCCCACCGATTCACTAAACTGTTGAACAGCCGAACCCAACTCCGGCTGCATCGCCTTCGGTACCTCAATTCCATAATCCTGTTGAAGCACCCACGCAACGCCCCCTTTGCCCGATTGAGAATTAATACGAATCAACCGCTCAAACTTCCGACCCAAATCAGCCGGATCGATATGAAGATAAGGCACCTTCCAGCCCATTCCAAACATCTCAGGCGCTTCATCCAACCGGTTCATACCTTTATTGATCGCATCCTGATGAGAACCCGAAAAAGCCGTAAACGCATAGCTTCCCGCGTACGGCTGACGATAATAAATCGGCATCCCCGTCAACCGCTCCACCGTCTCAGCCACCTCCGGTAAGCGAGAAAAATCAATCCCTGTTTCCACACCGCGTGAATGTAAATTATTAATGCAGGTTGAAAGATCCACATTCCCGGTCCGCTCACCATGCCCAAACAACGTCCCCTCAACCCGATCCGCTCCCGCCATCAATGCCAACTCCGTCGCTGCCACCGCCATACCCTGATCATTATGCACATGCAATGAAATCGAAATCGAATCGCGGTGCTGAACCTGCCGACCAAACAGCTCAATCATATCCGCATACTGATTTGGAGGTCGACGCTCTACCGTTGCCGGCAAATTAAATGTAATTGGTTTATCCAGAGTCGCTTTCCCCCACGCCTCATAAACCGCATCACACAACTCCACCGAAAAAGAGACAGCCGTATCGGTAAACTCCTCCGGCGAAAATTCATATCGAATATCCGACTCCGGCATCGTATCTGCTAACGCACGGATTTGCTTTGTTGATGCAACGGCCGTTTCGATCAACTGATCCGGTTCCATTCCAAATACCTGCTTCATATGCAAATCCGAAGGCGCAATATATGCATGAACAATTCCCTGCTTGCAGCCTTTGAATGCCTCCAATGTACGCTCAATCAGATGCGGACGCATTTGCGTTAACCCCATCACAAAAACATCTTCTGGAATACGATCTTCCTCAATCAACCGACGAAAAAAATCAAACTCATCCTGCGAAGCCGATGGGAACCCTATCTCGATATGCTTAAAACCCATTGCGCAAAGCATCTCGAAATATTCCAACTTTTGATCCGGCGTCAACGGATCCGGCAACGCTTGATTACCATCCCGAAGATCCACCGAGCACCAAATCGGAGCCCGATTCAATACGCACTCCGGCCACGTTCGATTCGGAAGTTCAACTCCCTTCGGAAGACTATATTTTGGATTCTTGTTCAACATATATTAATCAACATAAACCATGCGTTAAACGGTTCCAACTTCATTTTTAAGCACACCTCTAAATTCCAACCCATCTATTCTCAACTAATAAAAAGGGGGTTGCCAGATCAGATCGCTTTACGCCTGCGCCTTCGGATACGATCCTAAGACCGTCATCAGCGTACAATGCCTCTGCAGCTCTTCCAACGCCTTCGCCACCGGATGTTCTTCTGCGTGACCATCCACATCAACAAAAAAGTAATATTCCCATGCCTTATTCCGGCTCGGCCGCGACTCAATCTTACTTAGATTAATCTCATCCGCCTTAAACACAGATAGCGCCTCATGCAAGGCACCCACAGCATGCTTCACGCCAAAAACCACCGACGTTTTATCATCTCCCGTCGACGCACTAAAATTCTGCCCAATGACTAAGAAACGCGTCGTATTCCCCTGCATATCCTGAATCCCATTTGCCAGTACTTCAATTCCATACATATCCGACGCCATCGCACTCGCAATCGCCGCCGAACCCTCGGTTTCCATCGCCAACTGAACCGCCTTCGTCGTGCTCTCCACCGGCGAAAGCTCCACCTCCGGAAGATGCGTCTGCAACCAAGTCCTACACTGCCCAAACACCTCTTGCTTACTGTAAATCACCCGCACCTGCTCCCGCTCCACCTTCGATAACAACGTCAACGAAATGGGCAAATAGATCTCCGCACAAATTTTCAACGAAGTCGTCGCAAACTGATCAAAGGTATGCGTTACCGCTCCCTCAGTTGAATTCTCAATCGGTACCACGCCATAATCAGCCGTTCGATTCTGAACCCGATCAAACACCTCACTAATCGTAGCCGTTGAAATATATTCCACGCTCGCGCCAAATTTACTCCGCGCAGCCTGATGCGTAAACGTCGCCTCCGGCCCCAAATAAGCAATCTTCATCTCCGTCTCCAAAGCCAACGCCGCCGACATAATCTCCCGATAGATCGCATGCGCCGACTCTTCCGGCAAAGGCCCCTCATTCAACCGCTTAATCTTCTCAAAAACTGCTCGCTCCCGCGACGGCACATAGATTTCCGCCCCACTCTCTTTTTTCGCCTCGCCAATCGCCTGCACCACCCGAATGCGCTCATTAAGTAACCGTACAATTTCCCCATCCAACGAATCAATCTGGTCTCGTAAATGATCTAAATTCATAACGCTTCCTCCTCTACAGGATCTTTATCTAATTGAGTCTCCATCTCCGGGATGGGTGAAGTTATTTTCTTCTCGGGTTTCGGCATGGCCCGCTTTAATTCCTGCGACCCCGGCAACTCATCAATCGTATTAATACCAAAATGCTCCAAAAACTTCTGGGTCGTTCCGAATAACCATGGACGCCCTGGAAGCTCACTCCGACGAACTACCCGAATCAACTGCATCTCAATCAGCTTTCGTAACACCGCATCCACTGAAACTCCACGCACTTCTTCGATCTCAGAACGCAAACACGGCTGCCGATACGCCACAATCGCCAACGTCTCTAACGCCGGCTTTGAAAGCCTTACCGTCTGGTTCTTCTCCAACAACGACCGCACAAACGGTCCACACATCACATTATTCTGCAACCGCCAGCCTCCTGCCACCTGCGCTACTTCCAGCCCTAACTTCTGCCGCTCTAAATCCTGGTGTAACTCTTCAATCGCCGACTCAATCTGCTCCTCATCCACTTTAGCATACTGCTCGAACGGCCCTTTAAGAACCGTCCCCGTATCAATCATTGCCTTCCGCAGCTGTTTTAAATTCAACGGCTCCTTCGCCGCAAAAAGCAAGGAACCCACAATCTCTTTTAACTCCGGCAACACATCTATATCATGGCTCATCCGACTCTCCCTGCTCATCCTCTACTCTATTCACCTTCGGCGGCTGACGGGGCTCCACCACGATCTGCCCAAAGACCCCCTCCTGCACCGCCACAATCTGATTAGATTTCATCAACTCTAGCACCGCCAAAAACATACACACAATCTCTTGCCGCGAAACCATTTCCCCAAATAAATCCGTTACACTCAACCGCTTCGCCACCTTCAACGTCTCCGTGATATACTTGACCTTCTCATTCACCGTAAACTGCTCCGCGAAGATCTCCTGCAAACTCTCCTCTTCCACTCGCCCCAACGCATCATTTAACGCCGTAATTAAATCAAAGATACTCGCATCCTTCAAATCCACATCCGGCGCCGCACCCAACTCCACAAAACCACTTTCTCGCGAGAACACATTTTCCATATGTTCTTCCAGATGCTCCAAATGATCTGCCGCATCCTTAAACTTCTTATATTCCACTAACTGCCGAACCAAATCCCAACGCGGATCCTCTTCTTCCTCTTCTCCATCCGAACGCTCATCCACCGGTAGCAACATCCGACTCTTAATTAACATCAGCGTCGCCGACATCACAATAAAGTCACCCGCAATATTTAGATCGAGCACCTTCATCAACTTCAGGTACTCCAAATACTGATCCGTAATCCTACCAATAGGAATATCGTGGATATCCACCTCTTCCTTCTTAATCAAATACAACAACAAATCCAGCGGTCCCTCAAACACATCTAACGAAACCGGATACGCCTCCTGCACCAACTGTAACTGATCACTACTTAGTCCACTCATGCAAGCCCTACCGCTTCCCGCGCCCGACCCAGCACATCCTGCGCTACTTCCGAAGCCCGCTTAGCTCCCATAAGTAACACATCTTCCACAAAATCAGGATCCTTCTCCAAGCTAATCCGGCGCTCACGCATTGGTTCAAAATATCGCTCCATCGTCTCGTATAACTCCGTCTTCGCATGCCCATAACCCATGCCACCCGCCCGATACCGCTCCGCCAACTCCGCCTGCGCCGCCTCATCGGCAAACAACTTATACAATGCAAATACGTTACACGTATCTGGATCCTTCACATCCTCAAGCTCTTTACTATCCGTCAAAATCTTCATAATCCGCTTCTTCAACGGCTTTCCTGAACCAAAAATTTCAATCGTATTATGATACGACTTCGACATCTTCTGCCCATCAATCCCCGGCACCACCGCCACCGTCTCCCGGATCGATGGCTCCGGCATCACAAACACCTCACCAAAGGCATTATTAAATCGTGTTGCCACATCTCGCGTCACCTCCACATGCTGCTTCTGGTCGCGTCCCACCGGCACCACCGTCGCATTCACCGCCAAAATATCCGCCGCCATCAACACGGGATACGCAAACAAGCCATGCGACGCCGCAAGCCCCTTCGCCGTTTTATCCTTAAACGAGTGGCACCGCTCCAATAACCCCATCGGCGTCAATACCGAAAGCAACCACGCCAACTCATGCACCTCCGGTACATCACTCTGTCGATAAAAAGCCGTCCGCTCCGGATCAATCCCACACGCCAAAAAATCCAACGCCACATCCCGCGTCATCTCGCGCAACGCCGCCCCTTCATGCACCGACGTCAACGCATGATAATTCGCAATAAAAAGAAACGCTTCTCCCTGTTCCTGCAACTCAATCGCAGGCTTCATCATCCCAAAATAATTTCCAATGTGTAATTTACCCGAAGGCTGCACACCTGAAAGCACACGCATACCAAACTCCATTCATCAAACTAGTAGGCTTGAATCTACTCTCTTTAAGCGCTTGAGACAAACCCTAACCGCACTTCGGCGTCACCACATACGAGCCCGGTTCATCAAACCGAAAGATCGCCGCCCCTCGATCTATCATCCGATAGCCCCGCATCCGCACCGTCTCTGGAATTGATGTGTCTACCATCTCTGTCTCGCTTAACAACACCCGCTCAAAGCCCGCATTCTCAAACCGACCCTGTACCGTCACTGCCGCCCCTGGCACCGCTGAGACCATCAAACCAGAACAGCCCCGCAACTCTACCGCCTCCAATCGAATATCCGGACCATCCAAGATTAACGTCGCCTCATCCGCCAGAGCGCCCCCCTGCACTCGCTCCTTCACCTCCGACAACCGCATCGCAAAAGACGGACGTAAGAGCACCCGCGGACCCGGCACAAATTCAATCCCCTGCACCTTCACTGCAGCTGCATCCTGCACCTCCATCCCCGCCGCCCTCAACCGCATACGACCCGCCTCATAAAAATCAGCCTCCGCCGTTGCCGCCGACTCCGCCGGCCCCCCCGCCAGCTGCTTCGCCGCCGCATCTACCACCTTATTCTTATTCGCCGAAAAACTCCATATGCGGTTAAATACTGCCACCCCCACTCGCTGCTCTGCCGTAAACAACCTCGGTAAATCCTGCATCATCGTCTCCAACCGCGTCGGCTTTTTAAATACCCTCCGCTCCGCATCCGCATACTTCGGATTCACAAACTCCGCAATAATTCCTCGCGTCTCCTCTAGAATCTGCACATATGCACCCATGCCAATCACCAACACATTAATATTACCCGGGAAAATCGAAAATCCCTCCTCATTCGGCACATCCCCCTCCGGGCTCACCGTCGCCCGCAACAACGGTTCTAACTGATTGTACTCCACATTCAAGGTCAACGCCGACTCACCCCGCACCAACGTAGCCAAGCCTCCCACTGCTTCACCCGGAATGCGGTTCACCGCCAACGACATAAAATCAAACCCCTCGTCTACCGCCACACCCAACGCCGCCGGCACCGCATTAAACACCTGTCCATTCGTATCCTGAATAAACACCAAGTGCTCAATCCCCTCATCCGCCAATCTTCGCGCCAGCCCCGACGTATGCAACAACATATGAATATCCCCATGCCCATGCGGCTTCATCAACAGCTCATATCGAGCACCCAATGCCAATCGACCCGCATTATCTGCCACCGCTGGCACCAGCTCCTGCCGTAACACATGCACCTGAGAAGCCCTCAACCCAAAATATCTATTCCCCTCCAACGACGCCCGCGTAGGTTCATCCGTATCCGCCGAAACCATAATTATAAACGGCATCGGCCGATGCACCTCCATCCGCGCCTCCATCGCCAAAATAGACTCCGCATACTGCTTCAAATACAACGTTCCACCAATCGACTCCACCGGAATATCCACCTTAATGCCATTAAAGCCCAGTCGCTCACCTAGTCCTCCCGCCACCATCACCACACCCATCTTCGCAAACTGCATTGCTCCTAACGCCTCCATTCGATCATAAAACCCATCCAACGCCGTCATATCCACCCGATTTGGCTGCTGAGGAGTACACCCCTCAAACGGATTCTCGCCCGACCGTGCCTCCTCCAGCAACCGCCGACTATTCTCTACATATCCACACACACCCCCGGGATAATTGCGTTCCACTCCCTCCAACTTCAAAAGCAACGTCTCCTTCAACTCATCCGAAACGCCCCTCAGCTCCCAATCCGAAAACAAATGACCCTGATCCGCCAGTATCAACCGACCCACCAACGCCCGACGCTCCTCCGACCAATCCATCCAATGGCTCTTCAACCCCGCCAACTCAAGCCGCTCCAAAAAATCAAAATTCATACCTAAACACTCCCAAAATAAGATACTCTAAGATCATGCTAACACCCACCCTATCACACCATCTAAAATAACCCATAAATTTAACAAACACACCCATTCCAACTCTTTTTTTAAAATCGAAATTCAATCGAACGAGAACCATAAAAGGCATGTTTGACCCTCTCCAACGAGTTAGATATGATTTATTTATGAATAAAAAAGAGCGAATTGAGTTCCTATGTCGAATCTTGGAACGTCACAACCATCTTTATTATATCGAAGCGAAGCCGGAGATTTCTGACCGCGAATATGATACTCTACTCGAGGAGCTTGAAATACTTGAAAAAGCCCATCCAGAATGGGCAGACCCCGCCTCGCCCACCCAACGCGTGGGCGGAACCCCACTCAGTCATTTTGAAACCCTTCCGCATGCCCACCCTATGTTGAGCCTCTCTAATACCTACTCCAAGAAAGAGCTGCTCGAATTCGATCAACGCACCCGCAAGCTCCTCTCTGACGAACCGCTTGCCTATATGCTTGAACCAAAAATCGATGGCGTTGCGATCTCTCTGCGCTACGAAAACGGCATCTTGGTTCATGCTTTAACCCGCGGTGACGGAACGGCGGGTGATGATGTCACAGCAAATGTTCGTACCATTCGCTCGATTCCACTTCGCCTCCAAACCGAGCATCCCCCTGAAGTCCTCGAAGTACGGGGAGAAATCTATTTTGACAAGACCGGCTTTGAGAAACTTAATCTCCAACGCCAAGAAGCAGGAATCGAACTCTTCGCAAACCCCCGTAATGCGTGTGCCGGATCCCTTAAACTGCTCGATACCAAAGAGGTGGCTCAACGCCCACTTGATGCACTCTTCTATGGAACTGGTGAATGCATCGGTATTGAATTCAAAACACATGAAGACCTTCTCGATATCCTTAAACAATGGGGATTAAAAACCACTCCTAAACGCTGGAAACAGACCGATTCGGCTGATCTACTCGCTGCGCTTGATAGCCTTGAATCGATGCAGCATGATTTTCCGTTCGAAATCGATGGTGCGGTGATCAAAGTCAACGATCGCTCTCTCTACGAAATCTTAGGTACCACGACTAAAAGCCCGCGATGGGCAGTGGCATTCAAATATGAGCCAGAACAAGCCGAGACCACCCTGCTTGATATCACCGTTCAAGTAGGTCGAACCGGGGTACTCACACCTGTTGCGGAACTCGAACCGGTTCAACTAGCTGGTACAACAGTGAAACGCGCGACCCTTCACAACGAAGATGAAATTCGCCGTAAAGATATTCGAATTGGCGACCGCGTGATCATCGAAAAAGCGGGTGAAATCATACCGGTTGTCATCTCCGTCGTTAGTGCTAAAAGGGCGGCAGATAGTCATGCCTATGAATTACCCCAGACCTGCCCAGAGTGTGATAGCCAGGTGAAACGAATAGAAGGCGAGGTGGCGTTACGTTGCATAAATCTACAATGCCCAGCTCAAGTGAAAAGTTGGCTCGAACACTATGCCGCTCGAGGTGCGATGGATATCACCGGATTGGGAGAATCAATGGTCGAACAGCTGGTCGCCCATAACCTCGTTAACACCCCTGCCGACCTCTATCAACTCAATGCAACCAACCTGGTAAACCTTGAGCGTACGGGAGAACGCTCGATCTCCAATCTATTAGAGAGCATCGAAAAAAGTAAATCACGCCCGTTCGCCAAAGTATTATTTGGACTCGGAATCCGCCATGTTGGAAAAACTGCCGCCGAAACTTTGGCAAAAGCCTTCCCCGATATCGATGCACTTATGCGAGCCTCCTCAGACGAACTGGAAGGTCTACACGATATCGGCCCTATCGTAGCGAGCTCACTGATCACTTATTTTGAAAACTCAGAAGCAAGAGAGGTCATTGAAGCGTTGCGAACAGCTGGTGTCACCCTGTACCGCGATGAAGCCAATACGACGGAAACCGCTCTGAGCGAAATGATCTTCGTTCTAACTGGAACGCTAAAAACGATGACTCGTGACGCCGCCGGTGACCGCATTAAAGCACTCGGAGGTAAGGTTAGCAGTAGCATCTCCAAAAAAACATCTTATCTTGTAGCGGGTGCGGCGGCAGGATCAAAACTTACCAAAGCGAAGAAACTCGGCGTTCCGGTTTTAACCGAGACCGAACTACTTAAACTCATTGAAATTCCCGACACCCCATCTCCGACCACCGATAATAAACAGCTCGGCCTTTTATAAATTGATATTGAAAGTCGAAATCAAAGCCTAACAAACTTCCGTGAAAGTCACTGCAGCAAACGAAGCTCAAGCGACCTCATACTAAACTCATCTTAAAAAACCTCTTCGATCTCACCACAAACTGGCCATACCAATTGCAGAACAATTGCACAACATCCCGCTAAACAAGCTCTAGTTTGATGAAGAATCATATCCTATATGCATTCCCAAAATCCTCATCCACACTCAAATAATTGCTAATAAGTATGACCCATCAGGAAGTTGAAGCGAGGCTTGCCTGTTTCACCGCGATCTTCATGATACGAAACCGGCCATGCATAATCCAACTGTAATGGGAAGCCTGGGAGTTGAAGGCGAAGCCCAAATCCATAGTTATCGTTGTATTTCGCAGGATCAAAATCCCAAGATTCCGCATTCACAAATCCCCAATCATAGAATATTGCACCTCGTACATTATCCCATAATGGCGCCGTGAGTTCGATGGATGTAAACGCATAGGAGTTTCCACCGATCGAATCTCTTCCTTCAGATTCTCGCGGACCCACCTCGCGATATTCATAGCCCCGTAATGTGTATGATCCTCCCAAAAATTGACGATCAAAAATCGGCACAAAATCCGAATTTCCAAACGTATCAACCGCCTCAAATTGAGCCCGCGCTACAAAAATCATATCCCAAATTAACGGTGTATAATGCGTCGTCTTGATCTGCACTCCATAAATATCCGTCTCTGCACCCAAAAAGCCTCCACTTACATACGGCTTCAAGATTGTTCGATTTCCGCGCGAGGCACCAAAAAATCGATTTCGTGAATCATACGAGATCGTATAATCAAGGTTGCTCGCCAAGCGCTTACCTGCTTCTAACTTAATCGCCTCTGAAGCCTCTGAAGCGACGTTCAAGACCTCAAACTGTTCAAAGCTATAGCCTAATGAATGCCGCATATTTTTCGTTAATGGTTGTCCCAATGAAAAACGGATTCCATCTGTTTTTTGATCATACACATCAGAAAAATAACGTGACTCTCGATGATATGCGTTCACACCAAATGATAACTTTTGATCCAAAAACCATGGCTCTGTAAACGAAAGCTCTAAATCATTTCGGCGCGTTCCCAACTGCGCGCGAACCTGAAATTTTTGACCTCCCCCAACTGGCGGCCACGTTTTTGCATTAAAGTTTCCTTGGGAAAGTTGTACAAAACCCACCAATGAATCCACACTTGAAATACCTAAGCCTGCATTAAACTGCCCCGTTGGCTTCTCCTTCACCTTCACCAGCACATTATATTCATTCGGTTTATCGCTCGCATCTGGCGTAACCGTAACCGTTTCAAAATAGTTTAGATTCCGAAGCCGACTCTCTGATGCACGAAGCCGACTACGATTATACTCTTCGCCTGGTGCCACCACTAATTCACGTCGAATCACCTCATCTAGGGTACGCTCATTCCCTGTAATTTCAACCCGAGCCACCGTTCCCTTATTTCCCTCTTGCACGACATATTTAATTTTCACCAAACCAGCTAATGCATCCGTCTCATGAATCGTCTCAACCCGAGTATTCACATAGCCACGATTTCCGTAATAAGAACGAATTACCTCACTTCCTGCCTCAATTCCCTCAAATGAAGCAACCTGACCTGATAACAAGGGAATCCGCTTCTCCAACTCTGACGTCTCAAAACTATTAATTCCGCTCACCAAAAAAGAGCTAATTTGATACCGTCGACCCTCATCAATTTGATACGTCATCACCGAACGCTGCGGCTTCGATGAATCCAAATGTGCTTTTTTAATTTTCACATCCAAAAATCCATTATTCATATATAGATTTTTTAAGGCATATAAATCTACCTCTTCAAATTTAGGATAATAGCGACCGGCATCCGTAAAAACACTCAACCAATTTTTCTGTTTCTGAGATAGAATGCCGCGGAGCTTCTTGTCGTCAATCGTGTGATTGCCCACAAATTGAATCTCTTTAATCCCGATTTTAATCCCTTCGTCCACCTCAATAAGCAGATCGACCGCGCCCAACTCGCGATTCACATTCGCCATCCAACTGATCCCTACATGCGGATACCAGAAGTCACGATATGCAGCCCGAATCTTAGCAGTTGCCAACTCAAAATCCACATCATCAACCAGACCTCCAATTACAAGTTCTGATTTTTCCCGCACCCTCTTGTTGCCTAATTTATCTGAGCCACGAATTTCAATCTGCCTCAAGCGATGTTTCTGCTCTACCTCATAAAGAACCACCAAACCGCGCTCTTCTAGCAGAAGTTGTGCATCCACATAACTAAAACGACCCGAATCTCGCATCCGATCTACATCTTGACGAATAATATCGATCAATACTCCCTGCTCAGGAGCCTGATCTCCTACCGAGAATGTTGTATAAGCCTCCACCGAAGAAACATCATAGGCACGCCCATCCGTATCCATAATCCGAATTTCCTGAATCACTTGATTTTGTGCCATACTAATGCTGCACAGCATCAATATCCAAACAATCCCAGTAATTTGAGCTTTATACTTCATCATTAAATTCATCCTCATCCTCATGCCGGTCCTCAAACCGCGTAAATTCGCGCTGAAACGACATCCGCACGCGCCCTGTTGAACCATGCCGATACTTCGCCACATCCACGATTGCCAAATTATCTGCATTTCGATCATCCCCTTGCTGATAATAACTAGGACGATATAACAACATCACCACATCTGCATCCTGCTCGATTGCTCCTGAATCACGCAAATCAGATAGTTTAGGCAGATTATCTCCACGCCCCTCCGTAGCTCGACTCAACTGCGAAAGCACCATGACTGGCACTTCGAGTTCTTTTGCCATCGCCTTCATCGCCCCCGAAATAGCCATAGTCTCACGCTGACGCCCATCCCGAGCAAACTTCGAATAGTTCATTAACTGCAAATAGTCGATCACGATCAAACCAACCCCAAATCGATTCTTCAATCGCCGCGCTCGCGATCGCAACTCAACCGCCTCCAAGCCCGGTGTATCATCGATATAAATCTCCGCCTTCTCTAACGTATCAACCGCTCGCGTCAAGCGAGCATGCTCATCTGTAGTCATCCGCCGACCTCGCATCCGCTCCGAAGAGAGCTTCGCATGCGAAAAGAGCATCCGCTTCACCAACTGCTCACGAGACATTTCTAAACTAAAAACCGCCACAGGAACCGGATCGCCATGCAGACCGAGCGCCGCATTTTCTGCAATATTTAAGGCCAACGAGGTTTTCCCCATCGCGGGCCGCGCCGCCAAAACAACCATATCCGTATTGTTCAATCCGCCCAGTCGCTCATTTAATCCTATGTAACCCGTTGTCACCCCCGACATTAACTGATTCGGATCTCGATTCTCAATTTCCGTAAAAGCTGAACGAATCGAATCTTTCCATGGCGGAGCCTCTTGCTCACTGCTACCGCTCAAATCAAACAGCGCCCCCTCAGCCTCACCAATCAGCAAAGACGCTTCCTGGTCATCCTGATAGGCCGACTCAATTGTCTCCACCGACTTTTCAATCAACCGACGACGTAGATATTTTTCCTGAACAATATCACAATAGTATTCTACATGCGCCGGGACCAGAGTGCTATCTTGCAGCTCAACCAAATAATCATAGCCACCCACCTTATCCAAGGCATCGTGCTCTTTGAGCCATTGACCGATCATCACCGCATCCATCGGAATGTTCGCCTGACTCATATCCAC